>NZ_VFUH01000019.1:0-99310 GCF_006440475.1 Mesorhizobium sp. B2-6-1 | reverse complement strand
CCTCCTCCCCCGCCACCGCCCTTCGCACGCGCGATGCCACCAAAGGCGGCGTATGCGATGCTTGCACCCAAGGCCGAAAGCAATACACGACGAGACGTAAACACTGTTCGATCCTCCTACAATTTCTGTGAAACTTCGGAATTTGATAATCGAAATGCGACACGCACGCGACTTCCACCCGCAAGACGAGAGGGGTCCTTAAGCGATGCTACCGTAGTGTTTAATTGATTTGCGAGTTCCGCTTTAGCTTAACTTCGTCGGCAGCAAAATATCGGATTTTACAATTTTGGCTAAGAGGAATTTCAGTGCCCAAATCGAAATCTCAACCTATCCTGCCTTGAGCGATTTGCTGATATAGAGTGTAGTGCCTCCGCTCCCGACCACAGTTCCTTTGGCGGGCTTGGAAATTGCGGGGCCCCCATCTCACCGATACATTCAGTCTTCAACTTGAGCTTGGGGTTTGCAAGGAAATCAGCAACTACTTTCGACCCGCACGGATCGGAATCTATGACATCGTGTCCGATCCCCCGAAAGACCACCACCTGGCCGAAAGGAAGGGTCTTCGCCGCGTGGTCCGCCCATGCTGTCGGCGTTGCTGGATCATATTCTCCCGACAACAGAAGAGTGGGTATGTCAGTGCGGCGCGGCTGCACCTGCGATGCTGGCCCGTTCTCAAGCATCCAAAGAGGGCATGCCCAGGAGTAGTCGTTCAGCTCAACCCATTTCGACCAGTATTTGTTCTGCTTGCCATTCAGATCGGGGAGATCGCTGTCGGAACAACTTACAGAGAAGTCCATACCTTGGGAGATCTCCAGGTCGTCAGCATCGAAAAGTATCTCCGCCAGGGGTCTGAAATCCTGTTTGTATGTCCTCTCGATCAGCTCCGGCAGGGTCAGGAGCGCATCGCGATCGTATAAAATGCCGAATATAAGCTCGAGGAAATCTGCCCCGGAGACATATGTGTAGCGCGCCTCTTTATCTGTGCTGCGCAAGAGCAAAGGCTGCCGATCCAGCTGTCTTACAATAAGCTGAACAGCATTGGATATCCCATTCATGCATCTGTTCGCTGCCTCACAGTCTCGCTCTAGCAATTTTAACGATCGGTCGAGATTCGGCCCATCTTCGTTCAGGTAATTGATGTCCAGCGGAACAACTGAATCCAATATACTCGCCGAGACCCCTTCGGGGTGCTGGTTCATCACTTCCAGTGCAAGCCTGGTGCCATACGAGACGCCATAAAGAACCCACTTTTCTATCCCGAGAGCCTTCCGAAGGTCATCAATATCCTCCGCATTCTCCTCAGTGTTGTAGGCATCAAGATCGATGCCCTTTGCGATCAACGCCGTCCTGCATGCAAGAACTTCATCTTTCTTGAGCTTGCTAAAGGTGGTTTCGACCTCAACGCTCGAGAGAATGGCGTTCCAATGATCGGGCTTGAAATATTGAGAACAGTCCAAGGCGGGAGCGGACTTTCCGATGCCCCGCTGATCAGCAACGATTACTCGGCGTCCGATCATCCAGCTCTGGGCGCCGATGAATTCCCACCATCCATCGATGTCGTCGCTATTGGCAATGTCGGTAGGCTGCCCCGGTCCTCCTGTGAGAAACACTACCGGTTCGTGCCGTTCGCGGTCCGGTTCGAATACGACCACGGACAGGACGACCTCGGTACCACCCGTCTTCTTTCGATTTTCTGGAACATTCACGGTCCCACACGTCATTGCCCGATCCCGCGGAATTTCGAACCAACAGCTGGTTTTCTTGAACTCACCCGCAGTGAGTTCCCCACCCCCCAGGCAAATGAGGAACGCAACCGACGTGACCACGAGAAGAAAACACCAATCTGGTTTGATGTACGCGCGTCTAAACACGGTAGACATCTCGCCCCTCATTTATAAGTATACGAGAACTGCTCGATTGCGGATCGAATATTCTTCGCGTCATCGACAATCAGGAATAAAACGCCCGCAATCACGGCTTCGTTATTTATTCAAGACGGAGAGTCTTTCCCTCCGATGCCAAGGAACAATTCCGTATTTCAGAAAAATGGCAGGAAAAAATTTATCCCGCACCCGGCCTGACGACCCTCTCCATTTCGTGCTCCCAAGCGATATTGGGTTACTCCAACACAAAATTGGAAACAAGCTCGACAAACCGGGCGATTATATTAGCGCTTTTGATTGAGCCGTGCGCGAGACAGTTGGTCAGCACTGCGCTTATGTAAGCCGTGTTTTGCGCTACATTGCTCATCCGATTTTGCGCGGGTGCTCGCACCCTCCTCCTTATGGTGGATTCCCATTCTTTAGCATTAACGCATATAAAGACCGCGCTTCTGCACTCACGATGGGAACACAACCATGCGGAATCGAAAGTCACTTCAACTGGCGCTTTGGGCTTGTATATCGCTTTTTCTCACCGACGCCGCTTTAGCGAAAGATGCCTACAAGACTCCCTGTAGAGCGGACGCCAAGCGGGTGTGCCACATGGACAACGAAGTGAAGGCGCAAGGCTGCCTTAAACAGCACCTCAGCGAACTCACGCCGGGTTGCAAGGCCTTTCTCAGTAAACAATGAGATGGCCGCGGGTCCTGTAGCCCGATTGCGTGCTCCGATGGTGAGATTGCTCGCCGCGGGGTCTCACGCGATGGCACGATGAGCAAGGCGGACACCGTTCGCCCTGCCGGCATTCTGGTCCCGTTCGCTCCAACCGGGCGCCAGTCACGGCCCCGCCAGTTGCGTGGACATGCGCGAGGATGGCCGGATCGACGAAAGGTATCAAAGGCCAGCGAGCGGCCGCTTGTCTATCTGACAGCCTGCCTCAGCCCACCCTGACCACGAAATGCTTCGTCACCGGCTCGATGATCTTCCAGGTTCCCTTGAAATCGGCTTCCACCACGAAGGCGTCGCCGGGGCCGACTTCGACCGGCGTGCCGCCGTCGGGCGTGATGATGATGCGGCCCGCGATCATGTGCACGAACTCATAGTCGGTGTAGGTGGCGTGATACGTACCGGGCGACGCCCGCCAGGTTCCTGAGATCACCTTGCCGTCCGCGGTCGTGTGCTGGACGGCGGTTTGCATCGTCGGCCGGCCCTCGACCGCGATCCAGCCAGGCAGGTCGCCGGCTTCCGCGTGTTCGACGGTGCCGAATTTCAGGATCGTCTTGTTCGTCATGCCGGGGCTCCGTTTTGCTTCGCTGTCGCACCGTCGGATAGCCGTTACGCGTGGCGTGGGCAATGCCGCCAGGGGGACCAGGGCAACCAATCCGGGTTCACCGGCGCCTTCGCACTGTTTGACGGAGCTCTGAACGAAAAAACCCGCCTGCTCGGCGGGTCCCTGGCGCGACTCAGCACCATAGGCAATTTGTAGCATTAACTGCCTTCACAGTCAATGAAGCTGAGTTCGCGGCCTTGCACCAGGAACCAGGCGCGTCCGCGCCTGGGGTGGGCGATTTGGCAATTCCTGCTGCTCCTCAGTCTGAAATCCTCAGGGCTTGTGGCGCGCCGCGACGAGTTCCGCCTTGCGCCTTGCCGTTTCCATTCCCAGCCCGATGAAGGCGCGCGCGTGCTTGGCCAGCGCCATGTTGTCCGTCCACAGATTACGCCAGATGGCGGTCTTCTTCGACAGGTTCTCGTCGACGATCTCCGAGGAGAAGGATTCGAAGCTGAGATCGTCGGCATAGCCGATCGCCGTCAGCGCATCGAATATCGCGGCGAAGTCGATATTGCCGGTGCCGAGGAAGCCGCGATGGCTCTCGCCGATATGAACATAGCCGATCTTGCCGGCGGCATGGCGAATGGCCAGCCCGACATCGGCCTCCTCGATGTTCATGTGGAAGGTGTCGAGGTGGAGAAAGATGTTGTCGGAGCCGGTGTCCTCGATGAAGGCCAGCCCTTGCGCGGCAGTGTTGAGCAGATTGCTCTCGAAGCGGTTGACGATCTCGAGGTTGAGCGTGACGCCTGCCGCCTTCGCGGTTTCGGCGACCTTGGCCAGCGTCCCGGCGCTGCGGTTCCACTGGTCTCGCGTCGGCGCCTCGGTCTGCAATCCGTGGCTGGTCGAGAGGATACCGGCGACCTTCTGGCCGCCGAGGTCGCGCGTCAGGGCGATGGTGTCGTTGAGGATCCCTATGCCGTGCGAGGCGACCGCGTTGTCGGCGCTCGAAATGTCGCCGTCGACCGGCAGGCCGATGCTGATCGCCACGCCGAGGTCGAGATCGGCGATGCGCTTGGCTAGCCCGCCAATATCGACATTGGCGGGGTCGAGATAGGAGAATTCGATCAGGTCGAAGCCGGCCTCCTTGGTGTTGGCCAGCGTGCGTTCGAGCTCGGCCTGCGTCGAGCTCGCCGACCAGACGAAAGAGTGGATTCCGATGCGCGACATGATCGTCTCCGGTTTTGCGACGAAATGAGGAGGACGCGGCAGGTCAGCCCGGCCGCGTCCGCCTTGGACTGATCAGCGGGCCGCGGTCCAGCCCTTGTAGTCCTTCAGATTCTCGGCGGTGATCAGCTTCGGATCGAGCAGCACCACCGGCTCCGCCGGCTTCTTGCCGGCAAGCACGTCGGCGGCCATCGTCAGCGACTGGCCGGCCATCACGTAGGGATCCTGCGAGGCAGAAGCCTTGATCATGGACTTGCCGGATGCCAGTTCCTTCTCGATGTCCGGCGCGCCGTCGACGGCGGTGAAGATGAACTCCGAGCGGTTGAGCTGCTTGGCGGCGAGCTCGGCGCCGATCGCCGTCGGATCGTTGATGGCGAACACCGCATCGATCTTGTCGAAGCGGGTCAGCAGCGACTGGAACACCTTCAGGCCGCCGTCGCGCGAGCCTTCGGCGTTCTGGTCGTCGGACAGGATCTTGATGTCGGGATGCTGGGCAAGCACGTTCTTGCAGCCCTTCACGCGCTCCAGGATCGACGAGGACGCCGGACCGTTGAGGATGACGTAGTTGCCCTTGCCGCCAGTTTGGTCGACCAGATATTGGCAGGCCTCCTCGCCGGCCTTGACATTGTTGGTCATCACGGTGACGTTGGGGCCTGGCGCGGAGACGTCGAAGGCCGCGACCACGATGCCCGCCGCCTGCGCCTTCTTCACCGCGGGCGCGATCGCCTTGGCATCGACGGCGTTGAGCATGATGACGTCGACGCCGGCGGCGATGAAGGAATCGACCTGCGAGACCTGCTTGTTCAAGTCATAGTCGGCCGACACCGACGTCACCTCGACGTTCGGATTGATCTTCTTGGCCGCGTCCTCGATGCCCTTGATGGTGGCGACGAAGAACGGGT
The DNA here is from genome assembly GCF_006440475.1 of Mesorhizobium sp. B2-6-1. Lineage (NCBI taxonomy): Bacteria > Pseudomonadati > Pseudomonadota > Alphaproteobacteria > Hyphomicrobiales > Phyllobacteriaceae > Mesorhizobium > Mesorhizobium sp. B2-6-1. The sequence goes on along the minus strand of NZ_VFUH01000019.1, from coordinate 94,034 downwards.
TGCCGAGCAGGCCGACCGAGATGCCGACCTTGTTCAGGTCCTTGGCCGATGCCGGCGCAATGGCGACGGCCGCGAACGCGGCGCCGCAGAGCAGTTTGGCGATGGTCTTCATTACGCTTACTTCCTCCTGATGCCCCGCGCCTCTCACGGTGCGTTACACAAGCCGGTCTTTGATGCCGGCGACAAGGTCACTCACGTTCTTGCCCCTGCCTGGAGCCTGTAGCGGTCGAGGGCGACCGCCACGATGATGACCAATCCCTTGATGATGTACTGCCAGATGTCCGAGACGCCGGCCAGGATGAGACCGTTGGACAGCACGGCGATGATCAGGCCGCCGATCAGCGTGCCCCAGATCGAGCCGACGCCGCCGACGAAGCTTGTGCCGCCCAGAATGACCGCGGCGATGGCGTCGAGTTCGTAGGACTGGCCGAGCTGCAGGCCGTTGGCGGCATAGAGCCTGGCCGCCGACATGGCGCCGCCGAGACCTGCCAGCAGGCCGGACACGCCATAGACGAAGAGCAGCACCAGCGGCACCTTGATGCCGGTCAGCCGCGCCGCCTCGGCATTGCCGCCCACGGCATAGATCCAGGTGCCGAGCACGGTGCGTTTCAGCACCAGCCACGACACCACCACCACCGTCAGCGCGATGATGACCAGCCAGGGAACGCCGAACAGCGAGCCGTTGCCGATGAAGTCGAACGGCAGGTCGGAGTTGAACACGGTCGTGTCTTCACCGAGCAGGCGGGCGACGCCGCGCACGGCGGTCAGCGAGCCCAGCGTGACGATGAAGGGCGGCAGCCTGATATAGGCGATGAGCAGCCCGTTGATGACCCCGAAGCCGAGACCGACCAGAATGGCCGCCGGCACGCCGAGCAGGCCCCAGTCCGGCACCAGCGACACCAGCACCGCCACCATTGCGGAAGCGGCAAGGATCGAGCCGACCGACAGGTCGATGCCGCCGGTGAGGATGACGAAGGTCATGCCGGCGGCGAGCACGATGTTGATCGACGATTGCTGCGTGACGATCAACAGGTTGGTGCCGGTGAGAAAACGCGGATTGATGAACTGGAAGCCGGCCGCCAGCAACACCAGCACCGGCAGCATGCCGAGCGCGGCCAAAGCCGTGCGCAACCGCCGGCTCCTGACTGCCGCCTGGTCCACTGTCGTCGTCGTGGTGGTTCTGTCGGTCATTCCTTCGGTCCTTCTTGGGCCGCTCCCGTCGCAAGTTCCATGATTGCTTCCTGGCGAAGCGGCTCGCCCCGGGATGCCGTCACCTCGCCTGCTATGGCGCCGTCGCGCATCACCAGAACCCGGTCGGCGACGCCGACTACTTCCGGCAGTTCGCTGGAGATCATCAATATGGCGATGCCCTTGCTGGCGAGACTGTCGATCAACCGGTAGATCTCCGATTTGGCGCCGACATCGACGCCGCGCGTCGGCTCATCGAGGATGACCACCTTGGGTTCGGTCTCCAGCAGGCGGGCCAGCAGCACCTTCTGCTGGTTGCCGCCCGACAGCGAACCGGCATTGGCCTGCGCCGAGCGGGTGCGGATCGAGAGATCCGCGACGGCTTTCGCAGCGCGCCTGTCGGCGGCGGCGAAGTCCCGCAAGCCGCCGGCGCGCGCATCCCTGGCCAGCACGCCCATGTTGATGTTGTCGGAAATAGACATGTCGAGGAACAGGCCGAGTTCCTTGCGGTCCTCGGTGAGATAGGCGATGCCGGCATCGAGCGCCTCGCGCGGCGAGCCGATGGCGATCGGCTTGCCGTCGAGCTCCAGCGTGCCGGCGCTGCGCCGGTCGGCGCCGAAGATGAGCCTGGCAAGTTCGGTGCGGCCCGAGCCGACGAGGCCCGCCAGCGCCAGCACCTCGCCGTGATAGAGGTCGAAGGAGCAGTCCTTCAGCAGCCTGCCGTCGGACATGCCGCGCACCGACAGCGCCACGGCGCGCTTTTCGCCCGGCGGGCGGTGATCCTTCTTGTAGAACGCCGAGAGATCGCGGCCGACCATCATCGAAACGAGCCGCGAGGCGCTGAGGTCGGCGCGCTCCAGCGTGCCGACATAGCCGCTGTCGCGCAGCACGCTGACGCGGTCGGCGAGCTGGTAGACCTCTTCCATGCGATGGCTGATGTAGATGATGGCGATGCCTTGCGCCTTCAGCGTCGCGATCACCTCGAACAGCCGCTCGGTCTCGCGCGAGGTCAGCGACGTCGTCGGCTCGTCCATCACGATGATGCGCGCATTGGTCGACAGCGCCCGCGCGATCTCGACCAGCTGGCGCTCGCCGAGTGACAGGCCGGAAACCAGGGCACGCGCTGAAAAGGAAACGCCGAGCCGGCCGATGATCTCGGTCGCGCGCCGGTTGCACTGGTCGCGGTCGACGATGCCGAAACGGCGCGGTTCGTTGCCGAGGAAAATGTTCTGCGCCACGGTCAGATTGGGCGCCAGCGACAGTTCCTGGTAGATCACCGCGACGCCGCTGGCGCGCGCCTTGATCGGATCGCCGGTCGCGGCGGGCATGCCATCGATCAGGATCTCGCCCCCGGGATCGGGACGATAGGCGCCCGAAAGCACCTTCATCAGCGTCGACTTGCCGGCGCCGTTCTCGCCCATCAGCGCGTGCAGCTCGCCGGCCTGGACGGTAAGCGAAACATCCTGCAGGGCGCGGATCGCGCCGAACGTCTTCGAAATATGGCGCATTTCCAGCACCGGGTGGCGTTCCGCCCCCATGCCGGCTGTCTCCGTCCTGGCCTGCGCGCTCATCGGGCTGCGACCTTGCCGGCGGTCCCGGCGACCAGATCGCGCCAGCCGTCGCGGTAGCCGGCGAGGCTGGTGAAGCGCACTGCTTTCACCGGCTCCGGCGGCTCGGCGGCGAATTCACGCCCGACGCTCTCGAAAGCCAGGGCCGCAGCGCCCGTGGCGCTGCCTTGCAGCGAAGCGCCCTGCATGAAGGCCTGCTCCGGCCGCAGCTGCGCCAGCAGGCTGGCGAGCAGGCCGCCAGTGTTGAGACCGCCGTCGACGATCACGGTGTTGCTGGAATGGATGAGGTCGAGGCAGAGGTCGAGCATCAGCGCGACATAGAGCAGTGCCACGGCCGCACGCTCGCCGGCATCAGGCGTGCGTCCGACCAGCCGGCCCGAACGGCCTGGCATCGGCCCGCCCGGCGCGAAGCTCGGCAATGCCATCATGCCGGCATCGATCGCCCGCTGCACCGCCGCGCCTTCGACCGGGCCTTGCCAGCCGTCGCTGATGGCGGCGAATTCGCGCCCGCCCATGAAGCGGATGGTCGGCACCGGGCCGCCGTCCACATCGACATTGACCAGCATGTCGCGATCGCGGTCGAGCGCCTCGAGCGGACAGTCGGGATTGAGCACGATGACCCAGGTGCCGGTCGAAACCACTGTCACCGAGCCCAGCCCCTGCCGCCGATAGGCATGGAGCGCGGCATTCGAGTCGTGGACGCCGTTGTGGATGGCGAGCGGCCGCGACGCGCTGCCGAAGTCCTGTTCGCCGATGACAGTACCGGCACGCGCGAAGGCCGGCATCTGGTGGCGCCACCCCTCGGCGTCGACCAGTGAGGAAAAATCGTGACGACGCGGCGCCCACAGATGCGAATGGCAGCCGAGATAGGACACTTCGCAAACCGGCCTGCCGCCAAGGCGCCAGCTCCAATATTGCGGATAGCCGAGAATCCATTTCGCCGTCGCGAAAGCGTCGGATGCGGCCTCCTGCAGCCACAGCATGTGGCGGCCGTAGTTGAAACCGAGCGGCAGCCGCGGCGAGAACGTCTCGGCGTAGTCCGGAATGCGGCGATCGATCCGCGCGGCGATTTCGGCCGGCGGCTCCTGCTCATAGTCGAGGATCGGATGCGTCAGCGCCGCGTCGTCCACGAGGGCGAAGGTGCAGCCATGGCCCGACACCATCACCCCTTCCACGCCATGGTTTTCGATCACAGCGGTGACGGCGCCGAGCGCCCAATCGTGGAGGTCGGCCTCATCGAGCACGCTGAAGCCGCCTTGGCGCGTCCATTTCGGCTGGGTCCGGCGCTCGTCGAGAATGCGTCCGTCCTGGCCGAAGACGAACAGCTTCGAATTGGTCTTGCCGAAGTCGAGCACCGCGACCTTCATGCGATGGCTCCCGTGGTCGAAGCAATCCGCACCATGACGCCGGCATCCTCCAGCATGCGCGCGTCGGCATCGGAAAGACCGTCGTCGGTGACCAGCGTGCCGATGCGCGACAGGGGCAGCGCAACGTTACGGGCCTGGATCGAAAGCTTGCGGCTGTCGGCCAGCACGACGATCTGGTCGGCGCACTGGCTAAGCTCGACGATCGAGCGCACCAGCAGCGGGTGCGATTCCAGCAAGCCTTCCTGGCCGATGCCTTGCGCGCCGAGAAAGAACTTCGAAGCGTAGAAAGGTGCCGGATGGGTGAGCGAGTGAATGATGCCCGGCTCGCGATGCAGGTCGCCGCCGGCAACGGTCAGGCTGCAATGGCCATGATCGCTCAGATACGCCGCCAGCGGCATCGAGTTGGTGTAGAGCCGGATGCTGCGCTCGGCGAGCTTGACCCCGAGATGGAAACAGGTCGAGCCGCCATGCACGATAACCGCGTCGCCGTCGCGCACCATGGTCGCGGCTAGGTTGGCGATCTGCCGCTTGGCCTCGACCGCGAGGTCGCGATTCTCGTCATAGGGCCGGGCATAGGCGACGCCGGCCTGCGACGTGCCGTCGAGCGCCGAAACACCGCCATAGACCTTGCGCGCCTCGCCCGCCTCGTCGATCCGGTCGATGTCGCGCCGCACCGTCGCGGCCGAAACGCCGAGCCGCTCCTGCAGCTCCCGCACCGAGGCGAAGGGGCGATCACGCAAGAGTTCGACGATCTGACGCTGGCGGCCGGAGTCGCTCAACTGTTTCCTCCAAAACGCCGTTCTGCGACGGCAGTTGGTGTAACTTACTCAACATTAGCTCGATTGCAAGCCACAACTGACGGTATTCGATCACGGTTGACGGAACTCACTCTTATCTGCGATATCAACCCGTCGAATGCCCGACCACCGCATTCGACGGTTGGCGGATTGTTGGAGGAGATGCGTGATGGCGACCCAGGCGGATGCGCAGGAATTGGCGGCGCTGCGGGCGCTTTCGGCCGCCATCGGACAGGATCCGCATCTGACCCAGGCCGCCGGCGGCAACAACTCGCTGAAAGCCGGAGACACGCTGTGGATCAAGGCTTCCGGGACCTGGCTGAAAGACGCGCTCGCCGATGACATCATGGTGCCGGTGGCGATGGCGCCATTGCTCGAGGCGGTTGAACGACGCGATCCCGCCGCCGACCAGCCTCAGGCCTTCGCCATCGGCGCGCTCAACCCGCGCGGGCTGCGTCCCTCGATCGAGACCACGGTGCATGCCTTGATGCCGCAGCGCGTGGTCCTGCATGTCCACTGCGTCGACACCATTTCGCTTGCGGTGCAGGCCGATTGCGAGGTCCTGGCCGCGTGCCGGCTCGCAGGCATCCAATGGGCCTATGTTCCCTACCGCCGGCCGGGCCTGCCGCTGGCCCAGGGCATCTCCGAAAGGCTGCGGCCGGGCGTCGATGTCCTGATCCTGGGCAATCACGGCCTCGTCGTCGCGGCCGAGACCGTCACCGGGGCCGAGGCGCTGTTGCGCCGCGTGACCGGGCTTCTGGCAAGGGCGCCGCGCGACGCGGCCGCGCCCGACATCGCGGCACTGACCGCGCTTGCCGCAAATTCCGGCTACCGCTTGCCCGTCGACACCGAGGCGCACGCGGTCGCCATCGATCCCGACAGCCGCCGCATGGCATCGGGCGGCAGCCTCTATCCCGACCATGTCATCTTCCTCGGCAAGGGTTCGGTGGTGGCTGCGCCCGGCGAGGACGTCGCCGCTGTCGTCAGGCGTCGCGGCGCCCAGCCCCTGTCGATCCTGTTTCCGGGGCTCGGCGTCCTGATGCGCGCCAATGCCAGCGCCGGCGCCGACGCCATGCAGCGTTGCCTTGCCGACGTGACGGCGCGGGTCGATGTCACGGCGACGTTGAATTACCTTACCGAGGCGGAGAACGACGAACTCGTCAACTGGGACGCCGAGCAGTACCGCCAGAAACTGAACGCCTCCGGTGGCTGACATGTCGCCCGTCGCCGGCTCGCCTCTCTCGGATCGTCTCGTCGTCGGCGTCGATATCGGCACCTCGGGCGCCCGCGCCGTAGCCATGCGTCCGGACTTTTCAATTGCCGGCCAAGCCGCCGTCCGCCTCGACGCATTTGGCCAGGATCCACGCAGTCCGGCGGCCTGGTGGCAAGCGGTCCGGGCAGCGCTGGCGGAGTTGATTGCGGGCATCGACCGGATCACGGTCCGCGCCATCGCCGTGGATGGCACCTCGGGCACGTTGCTGCCGGTCGACGGTGCCGGACGGCCGCTCGCCGAACCGCTGATGTACAACGACAAGGTCGCCGGCGACGATATACTGGCCGCGATCGCGCGCGAGGCGCCGGCGGGCAGCGCCGCGCACGGTGCGACCTCAGGCCTCGCCAAGGCGCTTCACTTCCAGCATCTACCGGGCGTGGCGGCGGTGCTGCATCAGGCGGACTGGATCGCCGGACAGTTCTCGGGCCGCTTCAACGTCAGCGACGAGAACAACGCCTTGAAAACCGGCTACGATGTCGAGGCCCGCCGTTGGCCGGACTGGATCGCGGCGACCGGAATGCGCATGGATTTGCTGCCTGACGTCGTCGAGCCGGGCGACGTGACCGGCACGCTCACCGCGGCCATGGCGGATCTGTTCGGCTTGGCCCGCGACGTGACCGTCGTTGCCGGCACGACCGATGGCTGCGCCTCTTTCCTGGCGACGGGTGCCGCGGGGGTCGGCGACGGGGTCACGGCGCTTGGCTCCTCGCTTACCATCAAGATCCTGTCCGACCGGCCGATTTCGGCGCCGCGATACGGCATCTACAGCCACCGGCTAGGCAATGGCTGGCTGGCCGGCGGGGCCTCGAATTCCGGCGGCAAGGTGCTGGCGCAGCATTTCCCGCTCGCGCGCATCATCGAGCTCAGTGCCATGATCGACCCGGCGACCGAGACCGGCCTCGACTATTATCCGCTCGCCACATCGGGCGAACGCTTCCCCATCGCCGATCCGGCGCTCCCCCCGCGCCTCGTCCCGCGCCCGGTGGATGATGCCGACTATCTCAAGGCGATGTTCGAAGGCATGGCCGCGATCGAAGCGCTCGGCTATCGCCGGCTTGGCGAGCTCGGCGCGCCGGCGCTGACTTCGGTGCGCAGCGTCGGCGGCGGCGCGGCAAATCCTGCGTGGAGCGCGATCCGGCAGCGTAAGCTCGGCGTTGCGTTCGTGCCGGCTTTGTCGGACGAGGCCGCTGCCGGAACGGCGCGGCTGGCGTTGAAGGGTGCGAACGAGGCGGGGCTGCTATGAACCGGAAACTGGCTGAACGCCTCGACGGCATCGGACCGCTGGCGGAGCGCTACCAGGTCTTCCTGGTCGACCAGTTCGGCGTGCTGCATGACGGCTCGGCCCCCTATCCCGGCGCGGTGGCGGCCTTGGCGGCACTGAAGCGCGCCGGAAAGACCGTGGTGCTGGTCTCCAACTCCGGCAGGCGCGCCAAGCCCAACGAGGACCGTTTGCTGAGGCTCGGCTTCGAGGCCGGAAGCTGGGATCATTTCGTTTCCTCCGGCGAGGTGGCGTGGCGATCCTTCCACGAAATGGCGGCGACCGGAGCGTTGCGGCCCGGCACGAACTGCCTGTTGATCAGCCGCGATAATGACCGCACAGCGATCGAGGGCCTGCCTTTTGTGTTGACCGGAGCCGGCGATACCGCCAACCTGGTACTGATCGCGGCCAGCGAAGGCGACCGCTACGACCTGGACCATTATCGCCGCCTGCTGGCGCCGGCGGCGGCGCGAAAGGTGCCATGCTTCTGCACCAATCCCGACAAGATCATGCTGACGGCGGTCGGGCCTCGCTTCGGCGCCGGCGAGATCGCCGATCTCTACGAGAGCCTGGGCGGCAGCGTCACCCGCATCGGCAAGCCCGGTCCGGCGATTTTCGATGCCGCACTGGCGCTGGCCGGCGAGCCCGACCGTGCCAGCGTGGTCTGCGTCGGCGACAGTGTCGAGCATGACATAGCGGGCGGAAACGGCTCCGGCATCGCCACGGCGCTGGTCCTGAGCGGGATATTGGCGGACACTTCGGATCTTGTCGCTGTTTTCGACGAGGAGCAGGCCTGGCCGGACTACGTCACGGAGTCCTTCAGCTTCCGTTGACCGCCTCGAGCATGCGCCTTGCGCTCTCCTCGTCGGTGATCAGGATCGTCGGGGCGATCAAGTTCATGGCGCCGAGCAGCGCCGCTGTCTTCTCTTCGCCGCCGGACGTGAGAATGCGGATCGGCGCCTTGCGCAGCCGATCGACCTCCACTGACATCACATGGCTGTTGACGGGATGGTCGACCAAATCGCCATTGCGGTCGAAGAAATGGAACAGAAGGTCGCCAACGGCGCCACGCGCAACCAAGGCCTCGCGGTCCGCCTCCTTAAGAAAGCCGCCGCGAGAGAAGGTGGTGGCCGAAGCGATGCCGCCGACGCTCAGCAGAACGGCATCGAGCACGTTGGCCATCTCAAAAACTTCCTGCAGGCCGCAACGCTCGACCAGCGCGATCTTTGTCTCGACGCTGTCGACGACGGCCGGCGTCGGGATCAGATAGCCGTCGCCCTGGAAGATTTGGGCGAAGCGCCAGGCGAACTCGGCCGGGTTGTAGCGGCGCACGACGCCCACACCGCCCAGCAGCGAAATGACCTTGAAGTCGGTGAGCGATTTGGTGCTGATGAAGGGCAGGCTCGAGAAAAGCGTCTGACCCCAGCCGACGCCGACGCGCATGCCGGATTTCATCGTGTCGGACAGGAAAATCCCGGTCTTCGCGCTGATCGCGGGAATCGGATCGGCATTGGGCGCGGTCAGCGGCGCCACCAGCGCCTGCTTCAGGCCGAACGTGCGCTCCAGCGCGCGCTCCAGCCGCACGATCTCTGACAACTCGCTTTCGATGGTGATTTTCACCTCGTTGCGGGATCTCGCCTCCGCCAGCATGCGCACGATGGTGACGCGGCCGACGCCGAGCACGTCGGCTATCTCGTTCTGCGTCATCTGCTCGACGAAATACATCCAGGCGGCGCGGATCCGGAGGCGGTCCGTACGGCTCTCGTTGACGACCTGTTCGGGCGCCTCGGCCCCGCCGTTTTCGCTATCGCCCTGCCGTCGCCTGCCCAACTGTCTGTCTCCCCGCTCGGCGATGTAGGAGTCCCTCGCCGATTCTCCACGCTGGTTTAATATCGCCTATTGATCTACCAATCGATAGGAACAATGTAGGGTCAGCGGCCGGCTCTCGGCGGCCGAGGCCGGTAGACGTTTTCGAGGCGATTCGCGATGCTCCGACAAATCTCCAGGGATGTCCGCGTCAATTTGAAGGACCGGCTGCGCGACGTCCGCGACATCATTCGCCAGAGCCGCCACGACAGCGACAGCGAGGCCAATCTCGTGCGGGAAGCAACCAGCCATTTGCCGCCGTTCCCGGGCAAAGGCATCGAAGGCCTGCTCGGCCATGCCGCCAGTGCCGTCGACGAAGCCTTGTCGATCGCCGAATCCTTTGTCCCGCATGACCGCCCGACGAAGATCGACGGAACGACCGTGAAAGGCCTTGGCATCTATTTTCCGGCCGGCAACGAGGAACGCCGGTCGAGCGCCGAGCGCGTCTTCCGGCGCGACATGTACTATCTGACCAGGACCGTGCTCGCCGCCCTGAAGATCGACAATGCCCGGATCCACGAGGCGGATTTCGCCGCCGTCCACGCCGCCATGCGAAAACGCCACGCCGGTCTGCTGGCCGCGATACCCGCCAGACCCGGCCCCGCCGCGCTGCCGGCCGTCGCCGCTGCCTGTGCGGGGCTGCTGGTCGAGTGCCTCAACCACCGGCCTGTCCGCTTTGCCGAAGCCGAACCGGATGCAATCGGCGACCGGGCGCTGGACATAGCTTGCCTGGCCCCTGTCGTCCTGGCCTGCGGCCTGGCCACAACGGCCAGCGACGGTGCGCCGGAGCCCGACATGCTGGAGACCGCTGTTCTGGCGGCCGGCATCCGTCACGACCGCATCGTCAAGGCCTGTGCCAAGGCGAGCCCGGTCGATGAATTGACACCTGTCTTCGCCACCTTGCTTGCCCATCTGCCCTAGCTGCCGGTTCCGGTCGGGACTATCGCCCGGCCGCCATGGACGTGATGGTCTTCTTGGCGCGCTGGATCGAGGCCGGGCTCATCGAGAGCTCGGTCAGCCCCATCTCGAGAAAGGCCGGGATGAGATCCGGGCGGCCGGCCGCCTCGCCGCACATGCCCACCATGATGCCGGCGGCCACGCCGGCCTTTGCGGTCAACTCGATCGCCGACATGACGGCCGGGTTGGCGACATCATTGAGCTTGGCCACGGTCGGGTTGAGCCGGTCGGCGGCCATGATGTACTGGGTCAGGTCGTTGGTGCCGATCGAGAAGAACGACACTTCTTTCGCCAGCGCCGGCGCGATCAGAACGGCGGCCGGCGTTTCGATCATCACGCCGAGATCGAACGCCGCATGCGGCACGCCTTGCGCCTTCAGTTCCGCCGCGCATTCGGCAACCAGGACCCGCGTCTGCCGCACCTCCGATATGTCGGAGACCATCGGCAACATCACCTTGATGTTGCCGTGCACGGCTGCCCTGAGCAGCGCCCGTAGCTGGCGCTTGAAGATGTCGGGCCGGTCGAGGCACATGCGGATGCCGCGCCAGCCGAGGAAGGGATTTTCCTCGTCGGGAAATTCGATGCCGGCGATCGGCTTGTCGCCGCCTATGTCGAGCGTGCGCACGATGACGGGATAGGGCGCGAATGCCTTGGCCAGCGCCGCATAGGTCTCGGCCTGCATGTCCTCGGAGGGCAGATGCATATGGCGCATGAACAGAAGCTCGGTGCGGAACAGGCCGACGCCCATGGCGCCGGCTTCCTGCGCTGCCTCGATTTCCTCCAGCGAGCCGATATTGGCGGCGACCTCGATGATCCTGCCGTCCGCGAGTTTGGGCGTCACGGTCTTGAACACGGCCAGTCCGGCGCGCTCCTTGGCCGCCGCCTGGACGCGGGCGGCGAAGTCCGCGCGGGTCGCCGCATCGGGGTCGACGATCACCTGCCCGCCATTGCCGTCCACGGCCACTTCGCGCGCGCTGCGCAGGGCATTGATCTGGTCGCCAAGGCCCAGCACTGCCGGAATGCCGTGCGAACGGGCGATGATGGCAATATGCGAGGTGGCCCCGCCATGGCCGCATACCACCCCGCCGATGCGCTTCAGCGGCGCCCGCGCCAGGTCCCAGGCGCCGATATCGTCGGCGATCAGGATGGCGCCTTCGGGGATATTTTCGAGGCTGGCGTCATCCTGGCCGAGCAACGCCAGACAGATCTGTCGTCCGACCGCATGCACGTCGTCGGCGCGCGCGTTGAGATAGTGATCGTCGACCGCGCTGAAATCGGCGGCAATGGTGGAGGCGACGGTGATGACGGCCGAAACCGCATCGTTTCCGCTTTTGATCGCCTCCTCGGCCTCGCCGGTCAGGCTGTCGTCGGCGGCGATGTCCCGCAGCGCCGCGATGATGCCGCGATCTCCGGCGGACAGGGTGTCCTGCGCCAGCGCCTTGTCCATGCGCGCCTGAACGGCGGCGACGGCGGCGCGGAACCTGTCGATCTCGCCGGCGATCTCCTCCGCCCGCAGCATGCGGCCCTGTCCAGCGATGTCAGGTGGAAAATGCGCGAAGGCAGGCCCGATGGCGACGCCCTCGCTCGCCGCGACGCCGCGCAAACCGGCCGCGCCTGAAACAGCCGGTACGGGTTCGGACGCCGGCACAGTTTCCTCGCCCGTGTTGGCGGCCGATTGCGGATCGTCATCGTCGAGACCTGCCTTCGGGTTCTCGAGATAGCCGATCAGCGCCTCGATCGCTTCGATGGCGTCCGCGCCATTCGCCCGCACGGTGACTTCCTGGTTTTCCTTCACCGCCAGCAGCATCAGCTTGACCGAGCTCTTGGCGCTGACCGCCTTGCCGTCCTTGACCAGCTCGACATCGGATTCGAAACCCTTGGCAAGCTTGACGAAGCGCGTGGCGGGACGGGCGTGCAAACCTTCATGCACTCTGACGATGGTCGAGCGTTCCATGGCAAATACTCTGTTGTGGCGCCGCGCCGACATGGGTCGCGGCGCGAATGCTTCAGGCGGCGATGGTGATGATCGCGTCTGTCTTCAGGGCGGCCACGAGCGCTTGAGTGTCGACCTGCGAAGCGCAGATCTCGCCCGGCCGCTCGGCCTCGGTGGCGCCATTGAACGAGATGACGACATGCCCCATCTCGAGCACCTTGCTCCAGGCGCTGGAGCCGACCGCCGTGATTGTCGCGGAAACAGGTCCAAGGGTGATCAACGCGCCCTTCTGCGGCGCGCCTTCGCTGGGCCCGAGTTCCGTCTTGTGGAGCACGGAAACCTCGGCAAGCTCCGGCGGCGAGCCATCCGCGAACAGGATGAGCACGCCCCCTTCGGCAAGGTCCGCCACCTCAGGCCCGATGGAAGTGACCCGTGTTCTCAGCAGAACCGTCATATGGCGAACCTCATTTCCTTACTTTCCTCGAGGGGTTCACGGACACCATGAACCCCTCCATCTCCGTGCTTTGGCGCAATTCCCAAGGGAAAGCGCTACGCGCCTTTTTCCGGGAAAGCCGTTTCAGGCTTTCCCGGAATTTGCTTAGAACACGATCAGGCTGACGACCCAGGCGATCAGCACCGAGACCGGGCCCATGATCTGGCGGCTGATGAGAACCGCCGGGACGCCGATTTCGATCGTCTTGGGCTTGGCTTCACCGAGCGCCAAGCCGACCGGGACAAAGTCGCAGCCCACCTGGGTGTTATAGGCAAACAGCGCCGGCAGCGCCATCGCCGGCGAAATCGTGCCGTTGGCGATCTGCGGACCGATGATGGCGACGCCGATGACCTGCGCGATGACCGCGCCCGGTCCCAGGATGGGGGACAGGAACGGCAGGCCGCAGATGGCCGAGATGATCAGCAGGCCGACGATGTTGTTGGCGAGCGGTCCCATCGGCTGGGCAAGCACGTCGCCGATGCCGGTGTACAGGATCAGGCCGATGAGCATGGTCACGAAGGCCATGAACGGCAGCACGTTGCGCACCACCTGGTCGATCGTACGGCGGCCGGCATTGAAGAAGATGCCGACCACGCGGCCCATGACGCGGCCGATCGAGCTGATCAGGCCGATCAGCCCGCCTTCGCTCGGTAGCGGCTGTGGTGCCGCGGCCGCGGTGTTGTTGCCTGGACTCATCGATGCTGCTCCCCCCGCAGTGGTGACCGCCTCGGATCCGTCCGCCATTGTGACATTGGCCGGCTTCACGCCCGAAACGTAGATGTCCTCGGTGATGAACTGGGCGAGCGGCCCAGCCTGGCCGACCGGCGTCAGGTTGACGGTCGGGATGCGCTTGCGCGGATAGACGCCGCAGCGTGCGGTGCCGCCGCAGTCGACGACGACGACCGCCATCTCGCTTTCGATCGGCGGCGCCTTGAAGCCGTCGACGGCCGTAGCGCCGGTCATGTCGGCGATGAGCTGTGCCACGGGATGGATGCCGCCTCCGGTGACGGAGACGATCTTGTCGCGCTGTCCGGTCGGCTCGATGACGAGCGGGCCGCCCCAGCCCGTGGAGCCCCGGGAGATCCTTACGGCTTTGTATGTCTTGGCCATGATGTCCTCCCCGCCCTTACAGCTCGATGCCCTGGCGGCGTGCCATGATGGCGGTGATGCGCTCGGTCAGCATGCCCTTGAGCAGGATGACGACGAGGCCGACGATGGCGTACCAGATTGCCACCTTGACGTGATAACCTCCGGCGACGACACCCCGCTTCTCGAGGTCGAGCAACGCCACCAGCATGCCGCCCCAGACGAAGTATTCGCCGGGGTTGATATGCGGGAACAGGCCGAGCGGCGGATGCACATAGGAGACAGCCGCGTCATAGAAGGCGGGCTTGTGCTTTTCTTCCAGGAACGATCCGAAGGTGTAAGCCATCGGGTTGGTGAGGAAGAACACCGCCAGCAGAGGCAGCAGCGTATAGCGGGTCAGCGCGATCCTGCCGGCGCCGCGTGCCAGGCCGTGGACGCGCTCCTCGCCGACCAGTTCGGTGACGGCGTAGAAGGCGGTCATCAGCACCACCAGTGTCGGGATGATGCCGGTGACGAAGCCGGCGAACACTTCGCCGCCTTTCTGGAAGATGCCGATGAAGTATTTGCCGATTGCGGTCAGCCAGCCGAGTTGCTCTTCCTGCTGCACATTTTTCAGCTGTTCCTTCAGCTGATCGGCGGTGACAGGCGCGCTGTCGGTCTGCGCCTGCGCCAACACCACGAGATGATCGGTGGCATGCTCGACGCCGAGCCTGCCGTGCCAGGCAGCATCCGAGACCATGGTGCCTGCAACATGCAGGTTATGCACGGCCATGTCGGCATGCTGCGCCAATAACGAAAATACAGACATTTCTCCTCCTTATGCCGCCCGCCGGTTGATCCCGGCCGGTGCGCGGCGTCCTCTAGGCCCTTGCTACGTTCAAGCCGGACAAGCCCGGCTTCTTCCCCGGCTCCGACCGTGCTTTGTCGATCTGTTCGATCGCCCGTTTCACGGCCTCGGCCACACCGGGTTCCCCCTCCCCCATGATCGCAGGGTTGGACCGGAGTTGATCGAGGGGAACACCCTCGAATTGTTGATGTCGTTTGAATTTGGTGAACACCGAGCGCCCGCTCATGACCATCATGCGGCGCACGATCAGGTCCGGCGTCACCACGACGAGCGCGATGGTGCCCTTGGCCAGCCGGCCGCGAAAATTGCCGGCCCCGACGAAGCCATCCTTGTACTGGTCGGTGACGCCCCGGAAGACATCCGAATAGTGCCGCATCTGCAGCCAGACGCCGAGCGACTGCAGCGCCCACACGATAACCAGAAGAAGCAGTCCCCACTGCCAAATCGCCATTCGGTTCTCCTCCCGAAGCCTTCATTGAACCGCATCTTGGACGGATGCGCGACAACAGCAAAGTGAGAACATTTGTTTCCGAGAATGTCAATATGTATGATATTGACCTCGGTCACGGTCATCCACAGGGCCGTCGGCCGATTTCGGCGACGGCACGGTTGTGCTAGCCTGTCGTCAAACGGGATATGTGAAATGGAACTGCCCTTCAGGGATGAACTGGCCCTTATGCCCGACCTTCGCCATCGGTTGCGGCAATTGCGCTGGTTCCGCGCCACGTTTCGCGGCAGCGCCAAGGTGGTGTCCGACACATTCGGCGTGCGTTTTGAAATCGACGAAGCCAGGCTCACAAGGGCTTTTCTCGACTGGGTCGAGATCATGGAGGCGCAGAAGCGTTTCGCCGCGATCGACCGCGCCGACTTCATCGTCTTTGCCGCCGGCCTCGTGCTGCGCGAACTGATACGGCAGGCGCCGGCCAGGGAAGTCTCCGGCCTCAGCCATCTCGTCGAGACCGAGCAGAATGCCGGCACGCTGGAAATCGTCCGCTTCTGGCCTGAGGGGTTCCTCTACACCAATTATTGCGTTTCGGTGATTTCGGCGATCTACGAGCAGGAATTCGGCTCAGCGCCCAGCATCGACAAATGCGCCGACGACCTGCGCACATGGTGGTCCTATCGCGAGAACGTGACCGAGATGCCGGCCTATGCCGTGGCTTTCCTCGACCGCTTCCTTGGCGCCGAACCGAACTGGATCACGCCGGATCGCGCGCAATCGCGGCAGGCCATGCAAAGGGCGCTTGGGTCGGCCCGGGCCAGCGATGCGCTACGCCAGCTTTGACAGATTTTGGCGCCCGACCACCACGCTATTGAACATTTGACTTTTTGCCGGTAGCAAAGTGCAAAACTCCGGGGAGAAGCGCGTGGCGCGATCAAGGCCTATCATTTTCGATTGCGACGGCGTTCTCGTCGACAGCGAACCGCTGGCCGCGAGGGCCTATGAGCGCGTCTATGAAAAGCACGGCATGCCGGGCGTGCACGGCGGCATCATCGCTCAGTGCATCGGCATGAAACAGTCCGACATCATCGTCAAAATCAGGGAATTGACCGGCCATCAGTTTCCGGCGGCGGCGGATGGCGACATCTGGACCGAGACCAGGATCCTGTTTTCGCAGGAACTGAAGCCGACACCAGGAATCGCCGCGTTTCTGGAGGCGCTTGAGGGCGACCGCTGCGTTGCCTCGTCGTCCTCCGTCGAGCGCATAAACCACAGCCTGGCAGTGACGGCGCTGGCACGGTTCTTCGGCGACGCAATTTACAGCTCCTCGATGGTTAAGAACGGCAAGCCCGCGCCGGACATTTTCCTGTTCGCCGCGGCAAAGAGGGGCGCCAATCCGGCGGACTGCATCGTCATCGAGGATTCGCCCTTCGGTATCCAGGGCGCGGTTGCCGCCGGCATGACGGCGATCGGCTACACCGGCGGCGGCCACACCTATCCCGAGCATGGCGCGCGACTGAAGGCGGCCGGCGCCGATTTCGTCTGCACCGACTGGCAAGAGATCAGCCGGCAATTGTCCGGGCTCGGTGTCCCCGCCTAAGAGCTTGTTCTAGCGAGTGGGTAGTCCAAGCCGAACCCATTCGTCGGGCGGGATTACAGATCCGACACGTAGGCCGAACGACAAAACCCTGGTCACATCGCTGTCGACCTCGCAGCGGAAGCCCAGATGGTACCACGTGCCCGTTGCGCGGAAAGCGACATCCGGGGCGTTGAGAATATTGCCGGCCTTCAGCGGCACGCTTGGGATCAAGTCGGGGAAATAAGAGGCGTCCAGCAATTGCTGCTGCAATGCGCTGGCGCAAAGTTTGGCACCACGCTGGGCGCGCGGCACGCCGCCCATCGAGGTCGTGGCCAGCGCATCGCCGGTAGCGTCTTGCGAATAGAGCTTGCGAACGCCCGGAAGCCCGGAATAGCGACGCGACGCGGCACTGGCGACATCAGGGGAAGCTGGGTCTCCCGCGCTCCCCTTGGGGGACTTCGAGACCTTTGAAGAGCCGGGCTTCGGCGCATTTGCGGGTTTGGGCGTCGGCTTTTCAGCCGATATGGGAAGCTCGACCTCAGTGTCGCCGTCATCGGCGGCCAACGGCGGTGCCGCGGCCGTTTGCTTGTCGGCGTCGGGGGTTTCCGCCTCCTCAGCATCCTTCAGGGACTCGGCATCCTTCGCGGCGGTTGCCGGCTTCTCGCCGGCCTCGGGCAACTCTGCCCGCTTTTCGGTGGCCGCCGGCGCGCCAGACTTGGTCTCCGCAGGCTCAGGTGTCACAGGCGGCTTCGACGTCTCCTCCTTGGCAGGCGCTGGCGAATTGTCTTGAGCGCTGGCTCCGTCCAGGGATTTCCTGGGGCCGGCGTCCTTGTCGCCGAACTGAAAGACAGGTCTCAAGGTCTCGATCGGCGGCGTCTTGCGCGGCTGCTTTGCGGGCGGTTCTTCAGCCTTCGTTTCCGGCGGCTTCTCGGCTTTGGGCTCCTTTGGCGGTGCGGGAGCAGGTTTCGGTTTTGGCTGATCGGGCGGAGGCACGAGCGCGACATTTACCGGCTGGTCCTGCTGCGGCTCTTGGGCTGGCCTCGGCAGGTTGTAGAACACCAGCGCTGCGAGGAGCGCATGCAGGATCAGCGATGCGGGCAGCGCCCACAACAGATCCCGACGCCGCTCTCGTGCCTCGTCCTTCATGCTGACCGATGTGGAATGAAATAGCGGCGGCTTCAAGCATAGGCTTTGGATTGATGCAATTTAACCGCTGCACAGCTCGGTGATCTGGATGATCCGCGCCGCCGCGCCGCCCGTCGAGGCGTTGGCACGGCTGGTCGAGCGACCGTACCGTCCTGAATATTCGCAACGACCCTGTTCTGTGACGAGTGACTAGCCTTGCCGCTGGGACTGGATCCCGTCCAGAAACCGTCCGTCCAGCCGCGTTTCGCCAAACCAGTTCAGCCGGTTGATGCTGACGAAGCCGGCATCGATCGCCTCGTTCTCGTCGCCCGGCTCACTTGCGTGAGCGCGGCCGCGCGGGACTGCGATGACGGTGCGGTCGCCGTCACTCTCCAGGATTTCAGCCTTGCGGCCGATCTTGTCGCGGCCGATGCGCGGCTGCCGAATCCCGGCCGGCAGCGAAGCCGGCAGGTTGATGCTGAGCCAATGGCCATCCGCCGCCCACTCTTCACGCGACCGCCAGAGCGAGGCGATCAACGCGCCGAGCCACTCGTCGTCGACACCGCTGAAGTCCGGATTCTTCACCCGGGAAAAGCCGATCGCCGGAATACCCCAGAATGTCGCCTCGCGCGCAATGCCCAGCGTCCCGGAATAGGCAAGGTCCTCGGCGACGTTGCGCCCGTCATTGACGCCCGCCAGAACCAGGTCGGGCTTTTGGCCATCCGCGAACAGCCAGGCCATCGCGCTCACCACGCAGTCGGCCGGAGTACCGGAACACGAATACCAGCCGGGCTTGACGCGCCGCATGATCAACGGCCGCGCGATCGTCAGCGATGCGCCCGCGGCGGTGCGCTTGCCGTCGGGTGCCACCACCCACAAATCGTCGCTCAGGCTGCCGGCCGCCTTGACCAGCCGGGCAAGGCCCGGCGCCTCGATGCCATCATCGTTGCAGATCAGGAGTCTCATGTCTCTTTTCCTCGGCGCACCGTGATGCTCTGGCCGGTGCGGCATTGCGGGCGCAGCGACGGAATATGGGCTTTCAGATCGTCAAGGAGTTCGCTCGCGCAGGAATGACCGAGCGCCTCCGGGCGCCCTGCCTTCTCCCAGATATCGACATTGCCCGACAGCGTTGGGTGGGTGGGCATGCGCACCCAGTCCGCCCGGCCGGCCTTGTGCAGCAGATCGCCGGGGGAGCCGGAGGGCAGATGCCCGGTCAGCAACACCGGAAAGCCGGCCCGGTCGGCGCGCGGCAGCAGGCGGGACGAAGGCCCGGCCTCGCCCATGCCGTCATCGGCCAGCAAGGGCAGCGAGGGCAGCGGGTCGGCGTCGGTCCAGTCTGCGGCACTACCCAGCCGCAAGCGCAGCATCTCGGATACGCCAGGCAGCAGCGCTGAAGTGGCGGCGATCTGCGCTTCGAGCGAAGCACGCATGCCGGCGTGGATGGCGAAGGGTCCCGGCAAGGCCGCGATCAATTCCAGCGACCGCCCCGACAGCGGCGTCGGCAGAAGGCATCCGTTCGAATGGCGCGCCACCCAGCCCGAAATGGCCTCGGCGCGCGCCGCACCCGGCACGGGATCGGCGCCATAGGACGCGTCGAGAACGAGAAGATCGCATTCGGGGATCGCGTCCATCACGAAGACATTGCTGTCCGGCACCACGTCGGCCGAATAGACGACGCGGCTCTTGCCATCGTCGACGGCAAACCAGACGCCGCCGACGACATGTCCCGACCTCCCCGTCCTGACCGTGAGATTGCCGCTCTTCAGCAAATCGCCGGGTTCGAAAATCTCGATGCGATCTTCCGGAAAGGGAAATCGCTTGAGATCCCCGGGATCGGCATAGCCGGCGAGCGTGGCCGGAGCCTCGGCGCGGGTTTCGGCCGTCATGAAAATCGGACCGGCATAGCCGCGCGACAAAAGCCAGCTCAGAGCACCGACGTGATCCTCGTGCGCATGCGAGACAAACAACGCGTCGATGTCGGCGATCGACCCGTCAAGTGCCGGATAGTACTCCGCCCCTGTGGCCCCGACCTTGATGCCGATATCGAGCAGGATGCGATCGTTTCCGCTGCGGACGGCAACGCTGGTGCGGCCCTTTTCGCCGAAGCCGCCGGCCAGGTCCAGCTTCATCACGACGCCGCCTCCGCCGGGATTACCCAGCCGGACTTAATGCGCAGGCGCGCCTGGGCTCCGCTCTCCAGCACGACCGGGTCGGGCTGCTCGAAATGCAAGGTAAGATCAGGTCCTGCGGAAGGCGTAAATTCGATGCGCGCCGAGCCACCCTGGTAGATCACCCGCTTGACGAGGCCATCGAAGCCGGGGCCGTCCGGCGAGACGTCGAGATCGGCCGACCGGCAGCAGATCCTTGCGCCGGCGCGCGGCCGCTCGCCTGCCCGGCAGCGGACGACCAGCTCGGTTCCGAGAACCCGGACCTTGCAATGACCGGCTTCCTCGGCGTTCAGCACGTCGGCCGGAAGCAGAATGCCCTGTGAAATGAAGGAGGCCACCATTTCATTCGCCGGCTCATGATAGAGCTCGCGCGGCGTCGCGAGCTGGACCAGGCGACCGTGATCCATCACCGCGATGCGATCGGCCAGCGCCATGGCCTCGGCCTGATCGTGGGTGATGTAGACGATGGTCGTGCCGGTGCGCTTGTGAAAGGCGGCGAACTCGTCCTCCATCGAGGCCCTGAGATGCACGTCGAGATTGGCGAGTGGCTCGTCGAACAATACCAGCGAGGGCGCGGCGACCAGGCAGCGCGCCAGGGCCACGCGCTGGCGCTGGCCGCCGGAGAGGTTGGCCGGCCTACGGTCTCCTAACCCCTGTAGATTGACCAGGGCCAGCGCGTCGGCAACCTTCTGGCGGGCGACCGCCTTGTCCAGCTTTGCAACCTTGAGCGAATAGCCGATGTTCTCGGCGACCGTCATGTGCGGCCACAATGCGTAGTTCTGGAAGACGATGCCGACCCGCCGCTTCTCTGGCGGAACGCTGCCGCCTGCACCCGACACGACCTCGCTGCCAACGCGGATTTCGCCCGACGTCACCTTCTCGAAGCCGGCGACAAGCCGCAGCAACGTCGTCTTGCCGCAGCCGGAAGGCCCGAGCACGGCAAGGAATTCGCCATCGCCGACATCGATCGAAACGTCCTTGACCGCATCGAACTCGGCGAAGCTCTTGGTCACATGGTCCAGGGTCAATCGCGCCATGGCAGAACTCCACTCGGAAGATGAGGGGCAAGCAGGTTGGTCACCAGCATCAGCACGAAGGTGACCGCGACCGTGATGACGGACATCGCCGCCGCGTAGTTGGAATCGCCGCCCTGTTCGAACGAGAACATCACCACGCCGATTGTCTCGGAACCCGACGACCACAGCAGCGCCGAGACCGTGAGCTCGCTGAGCGCCGTCATGAAGATCAGCAGGCCGCCGGCGATCGCCGCCGGCGCCACCAAAGGAAAGACGATGGTGCGCATGCGCGTGAACAGGCCGGCGCCCGCCACTTGGGCAGCCTCCTCCAGCGTCCGGTCGATCTGGTGATAGCCGCTGATGGTCGGCCGCAAGGCCAGCACCAGGAAGCGGGCGAGATAGGCGTAGAGGATGATCCAGACCGTGTTGTAAAGCTGTATGCCGGTCAGCGGGATCGGCCGCAGGAACAGCAGCAGCGATGCGATCGCCAGCACCACGCCGGGCAAGGCATAGGGCAGTTCGACCGAAAGATTGAGCAGCCGCACCCAGCGCTGCTTGCCCCAGGCAATGAGATAGCCGATCGGCACGGCGACGAGGACCGCGAAGAACGCGGCGGCGATAGACAGCCAGAAGCTGTTGAAGAAGGCGCGGCTGGCGGCAGCGTGCTCGAACAACACGAAACGGTAATTGTCGAGCGTCGCCGTCTTGGCGCTGAGCGCGATGCCGTAGCCGGGAACCAGCGACGTCAGCACCAGCCCGAACAGCGGCAGGAACAACACCAGTACGACCAGCAGCCACATGCCGGCCTGGACGACCGGACGCCAGCGGCCAAGCTCGTAGGGCTCGGCGGGCAGCGAGGTGGAGCTGATGCGGTAGTCGCGGCGCCGGCTCATGACCTCCTGGGCGATAATGCCGGCCATGGCGATGATGCCGATCAGCACCGACAGGAACGCCGTCTCGCCGAGCACGGCCGGCCCGCCGCCGGCCAGTTTTTGATAGATCAAGGTCGGCAGCACGAGATAATTGGCGGGAATGCCGAGAAAGGCGGGAATGCCGAAATTGCCGACGCAGGACACGAAGGCCAGTGCCGCTGCCGCCATGATCGACGGTGTCATCAGGGGTAGCACGATGGTGACGAGCACGGTGAACCAGCTCGCGCCGCCGGCTCGCGCCGCCTCGACCAGTTCGCGCGGCAGCTTGCGCAGGCCGGCGCGCACCAGCAGGAACACCAGCGGGCCATACTGCACGCCGAGCAGCAGGATGATGCCCGACGTGGAATAGAGCGGGTTTTTGGTGCCCAGCGGCGGTGCGGCGCCGAACAGCTTGAGGAACGGGCTGGCCGGTCCGAACAGTTGCAGCCAGGCAAGCGCCGTGACCTGCGGCGCGATCATCAGCGGCATGACGTAGCAGAGCACCAGCGCGCTTCGGCCACGTATGTCGGTCAGCGTGATGAGCACCGCCACCAGCGTTCCCGACAGCACGGCAAGCACCGTGCCGCCTATGCCGACGACAAGCGTATGCCAGGTGGCGATCCAGGTCGCCGGACTTCTCAGTCCGGCCTCCAGGGCCATCGTCGACACCGTGCCGCCGGGTGCCACGATTTCCTTGATCAGGCGCAGCATCGGCAGCAGGGACAGCAGCACGATGACGACGGCTACCGCCGCCGTCAGGACCATTTCCTGGCCCCGGCTTTCCCTGATCGTTGATGGCATCGTTGCTTTCCTGAAATTCGACCAGCGCGCAGTGGGAATGCCGCCGAAGCGGCATCCCGGCCGGATCGCCGAGCCTTGTCAGCCGCCGAACAGTTCCGAGAACTTCGCCTTGTCGGCATCGGTCTTGGCGACGATTGCCTTGGTGTCGAACGACATCACCTTGACCTTGACGCCTTCCGGCAGCCATTCGGGCCGGCCGACCGAGGCCCGTGCCGGCAGGTAGCCCATGGAAAGCGCCAGCTTCTGGCCTTCGTCCGAAAGAATGAAGTCGACGAACTTCTTGGCGCCGTCGACATTCTTGGCCGTCTTCATGATCGCGACCGGTTCGGTCACGGCCGGCACGCCTTCGCTGGGGAACACGAATTCCACCGGCGAGCCCTTCTTCTTGGCGTTCATCGCCATGAAGTCGACGACGATGCCATAGGGCTTCTCGCCTGATGCCACGGACTTCAGCACCGCACCGTTGCCGCGCACGCTGACGGTGTTGTTGGCCTTCAGCTTCTGGAAGAAATCCCAGCCGTAGTCGGCATCGCCGGCGAAGCCCGAAAGCAGGTAGGCGGCGGCACCTGAATAGAGCGGGCTCGGCATGACGAGACCATCGGCATAGGCCGGCTTGGCGAGATCGGCCCAATGCTCGGGTTTTTGCGCAGCCGCGGTGTTGTAGACGATGCCGGTGGTGATCAGCTTGCTGCCGAAATAGGTCTTGTCGGCGTCGTAAGCATCCGGCTCGATGCCGTCGAGCTTTGCCTCGGGATAAGGCAGCAGCCGGCCATCCTTCTTCAGCAACTCCATCGAGACCGCATCGGCGATCAACAGCACGTCGGCCTGCGGGCTGCCGGCGGCGAATTCGGCCGCCATCTTTGTGAGGATGTCGCTGGTACCGGAACGATAGATGGCCACGTCGATGCCGGGCTGCGCCTTCTTGAAGGCCTCCACGGTCTTGGCCGCGTCGGCTTCCGGCTGGGATGTATACAGCGTCAGGGTTTCGGCGCCGGCTATGCCAGCAAACAAAGTTGCCGCGAGCGCCAGCTGGCTGCCCAGCAGCTTGATGAATAGCGTCTTCATAAGACCTCCTGTCCTGTCTGTGCACGACCGGTCCGGCCCCGGCCGGTTCCCTGTCTCTTCCTCCCTGCACGGCGCATATGACTGGTGGATGACACAGCGCGTGAGATATACAAAATATGTTCATATGTTCGATGTCAATTACAAATGAACAAAACTGTGCAACAATCGACACGCCGGACATCCGGCGCCAGTTGACACGCGGCCGGCCTTTCTCCGAAGAGGCGATGCGGGGCCCAGGCCAAGGCTCATGAGGACGAAAGGCGATGCCCGTGGAAAAACCCAGACCGGCCCGCTCCGGATTGCCGATGGTGTCGTCGGATCTCAACGTCAAGACGGCGTGGCTCTATTATGTGGAGGGCTTCACGCAGGAGCAGATCGCCGAGAAGCTCGATGTCTCCAGGGTGAAGGTCATGCGCACGCTGGCCGCGTGCACGGCCGAGGGCATCGTCGTCACCATGATCAACGCGCCGACCGCCGAACAGGTGGCGCTCGAACGGGAACTGGAAAAATGCTGGGGCCTCAACGCGGCGGTCGTCATCCCGACACCCTCGGTGCACGAGCATCTGGAAAAGTCGATCGGCCATGCCGTGGCGGCCTATCTCGGCGAGCAGATGCAGGATGGCATGACCCTGGCGATCGGCGGCGGCGCGACCCTGCATGCCAGTTTGGGCTTTCTCGCCCGCCGGCAGTTGAAGCGCGCCTCGGTGGTGGCGCTCGTCGGCAGCCTGCCGCATTCGCAATGGATCAATCCGTCGATCGTCGCCGCCAAGGTCGCCGATGTCTTCGAGGTCGACAGCTACCAGATCACCGCGCCTGTGACGGTGGACGATCCTTCGCTTCGCGATCTCCTATGGGCACAGCCGCCCCTGCAGGACGTGCGCCGGCGCGCGGCGGCGGCCGACATCGCCCTGCTCACCGTGGGTGATATTTCGCCCGACGCCACCATCTTCCGGCACGGCATCGTGCCGTCATCGCTGATCGCATCACTGAAGGCAAAGGGCGCCGTCGCCAACATGTTGTGCTATTTCGTCGACGCCGCCGGCAATCTGGTCGATCATGAGGTCAACCGGTGCATCATGGCCATCGATCTGAAAACGGTCGGCCAGGTGCCAAATGTCGTGCTGGCCGCCGGCGGAAAACGCAAGGTGGCCGCGATCCTCGCCGCGCTGAAGGCCGTCAGCACCAATGTGCTGATCACCGACAGCGATACGGCGACGGCGCTGCTGGCAAAGGCTGGCTAGGAGAGCTTTCGAATCGATCGTCGCTCGAGCTAAATGAGTCCACGTTCGCGCAAGAAATCCTCGACGCCGACATGGGTCATCGATTCGAATTCGGCGATCGCCTCGGCCACCCGTCTGCGCTGGGCCGCCAGCAGCATGAACACCTGCTTCATCTCGCCGGAAACGCCGAAGCGGCCCCAGCGCTCCGCGATATGCGCAGGCAAGCCGCTATCGGCGCAGAACGCATCCAGGCTCTCATAGCCGAGACTGGCGACGAGTTGCTTGGTTTCGTCCCCCGACATACGCGGCTCGAAAGCGTGATCGTGCAGGCGCTGCGCCACCAGCTTGATGTCGGACGGAGACGCGCCCATCACCTTGCCGAACAGGGTCTTGACGTCGGATGGATCGAATGCGGGCATGCGGACCTCCCTTGATCACAGTCCACCTGAAACATGGGCGAAGGGTTCGCGCCTGACAAGTCGATTCTGTGGTGAGCCGGCGCATCATTCGACGCCGGTTCACATCAACGTGACTTACACCAGCATGCCCATCGGGTTTTCGATCAGCTTCTTGAAGGCGACCAGCAGTTCGGCGCCAAGCGCTCCGTCGACGGCGCGATGGTCGGTCGACAGCGTCACCGACATCACCGTGGCGATTCTGATCTCGCCGTTCTTGACCACCGCCCGCTCCTCGCCGGCACCCACCGCCAGGATCGTCGCATGCGGCGGGTTGATGACGGCGGCGAAATCCTTGATGCCGAACATGCCGAGGTTCGACACCGCCGTGGTGCCGCCTTGATATTCCTCCGGCTTCAGCTTGCGGCTGCGCGCGCGGCTGGCCAGGTCCTTCATCTCGTTGGAGATCACCGACAGCGTCTTTTCGTCCGCCTTGCGGATAATCGGCGTGATCAGGCCGCCGGGGATCGACACCGCGACGCCGACATCGGCATGCCTGTGCTTGACCATGGCGCTTTCGGTCCACGAGGCATTGGCATCCGGCACCGCCTTCAGGGCCATGGCCATCGCCTTGATCACCATGTCGTTGACCGAGAGCTTGTAGGCGGGCGCCTCGCCCTTGTCGGTCTTCTTTACCGGTGCGGCCGCATTGAGCTGCGTGCGCAGCGAAAGCAGCGCATCGAGCTCGCAGTCGAGCGTCAGGTAGAAATGCGGGATGGTGGTCTTGGCCTCGACCAGCCGGCGCGCGATGGTTTTGCGCATATTGTCGTGCGGCACCAGCTCGTAGGAACCTTCCTCGAACAGGCGCAGCACGTCCCCCTCCCCCTTGAAGAGAGGGTGGCCGGCCGCAGGCCGGTCGGGTGGGGTTGCTTCGACGGGGCTCGGCGCAAAAGCGGTGCCTCCTGAGACGACCCCCTCCGTCCGCGTCGCGGACACCTCCCCCTCGAGGTGGGAGGAGAGTACCGCATCGATATCCGCCTTCACGACGCGGCCATGTGGGCCTGTGCCTGGTATGCCGGAGAGATTCAGTCCTGCTTCACGAGCCAATCGACGCGCCAAGGGTGTAGCGCGGGTTTTCCCCTCCCCCTCGAGGGGAGGGTGGCCGGCCAAAGGCCGGTCGGGTGGGGTCGGTTCGACCGGGCTCAGCGCCAGAGTGGTGCTCAAGGACTTGGCGGTGCCTTCTGAGGCAACCCCCTCTGTCGACTTCGTCGACATCTCCCCCTCACGGGGCGAGATTGGCGCCTTGTCCTGCTTGGCCCCGTAGCTTTCATCATCGGCATAGATCCACGCAACCGGTGCGCCGACGGGGATATCGACGCCTTCCTTGCCGGAGACATCGCGCAGGATGCCGCTGGCCGGCGCGTCGATTTCCATCGCCGCCTTGTCGGTCTCGATCTCGAACAGCACGTCGCCCTTCTTGACCCGGGCGCCTTCCTCGGCGAACCAGCGCGAGATCTGTCCGGTCGCCATGTCCATGTCGACCTTGGGAAGAATGACTTCGGTCGGCATGTCTCAGCGAACCCCTCTCACGAGGTCGCGCGCGGCGGTGATGATGCCGGGAACCTGCGGCACCGTCGCTTTCTCCAGCTCCGGATTGTACGGGATCGGCGTCTCCGCGCCGCCCAGCCGCACGATCGGCGCGTCGAGATAGTCGAACGCCTCGCTCTCGGCGATCATGGCGCTGACTTCGGCGCCGATGCCCAGCGTCTTGACCGCCTCGTAGACGCACATCAGCCGCGACGTCTTCTTGACGCTGTCGATGACGGTCTGCTTGTCCATCGGCCGGATCGTCCTGAGGTCGACGACTTCGACGTCGATGCCTTCCGCTTCTAGCGCGGCCGCGGCGTCGAGCGCCTTCTGCACCATGATCGAGGTGGCGACGATGGTGAGATCGCGCCCTTCGCGGCGGATATCGGCCTTGCCGATCGGCACCGTGTAGTAGCCTTCCGGAACCGGGCCCTTCATCTTGTAGAGCAGCTTGTGTTCGAAGATCATCACCGGATCGGGATCGGCGACGGCAGCCAAAAGCATGCCCTTGGCATCGTGCGGCGTCGCCGGCTGGATGACCTTTAGGCCCGGCACATGGCCGAGCCAGGCCTCCAGGCTCTGGCTGTGCTGCGCGGCGGCACCGGTGCCTGAACCGGCAGGAAAGCGCATCACGACGGGAACGGAAACCTCGCCGCCCAGCATGAAGCGCATCTTGGCCGCCTGGTTGACGATCTGCTCCATGGCGAGCGTGGCAAAGTCGGAGAACTGGAACTCGAAGATCGGCCGCATCCCGGTAAGCGCCGCACCCACCGCGACGCCGGCGCCGCCCAGTTCCGAGATCGGCGTGTCCATCACTCGGTCCGCGCCGTAGCGCTCGACCAGATCGCCGGTCACCTGGAAGGCGCCGCCATAGACGCCGATGTCCTCGCCCATCAGGAAGACGCGTTCGTCCATGTCCATGGCGATCGCCATGGCTTCCTGGATCGCCTGGGCGTAGCTCAGTTCACGCACCATCGCGTCCATCACGCCTGCTCCGTATAGACATAATTTCCGGTCTCGCTGACGTCAGGCGACGGGCTCGCCTTGGCGAACTCGATGCCGTCGGCGATCTCCTTGGCCACCGCTTCGCGGATCGCCTCGATGCCCTTGTCGTCGATGAAGCCGAAGTCGCGCAGTTCGCTTTCGAACAGGGTGATCGGATCGCGGTTCGACATCCAGTCCTCTATCTCCTCCTTGGTGCGATAGCGGTTGCGGTCGCTCTTGGAATGGCCGCGATGGCGGTAGGTCTTGGACTCGATCAGCGTCGGCCCCTCGCCCGCGCGGGCGCGCTCGACGGCCCTGTAGGACGCCTCGGCGACCTCCGAAAAAATGTTGCCGTTGACGATGACGCCGGGCATCGAATAGGCGGCGGCGCGCTCGGCGATGTTCTTGACCGCGGTCGAGCGGGCCGTCGACGTCGACATGCCGTAGCCATTGTTCTCGCACACGAAAATCACCGGCAGCTTCCAGATCGCCGCCATGTTGAGCGCCTCGTGGAAAGCGCCCTCATTGTTGGCGCCGTCGCCGAAGAAGGAGACCACGACCTTGCCGGTCTTCATCATCTTGGAGGAGAGCGCCGCCCCGACAGCGATCGGAATGCCGCCGCCGACAATACCATTGGCGCCCAGATTGCCCTTGGCGACGTCGGCGATATGCATCGAGCCGCCGCGACCCTTGCAATAGCCCGTGGTCTTGCCGAAGAACTCGGCGAACATGCGCTTGACCTCGGCGCCCTTGGCGATGCAGTGGCCGTGGCCGCGATGCGTCGAGGTGATCTGGTCATCCTCGCCGAGCGGCATGCAGATGCCCATGGCGCTGGCTTCCTGGCCGATCGACAGATGCATGGTGCCGTGGATGAGGCCGCGCGTGTAGCTCTCCTCCGCGCCCTCTTCGAAGCGGCGGATGAGGTACATCTTGTAGAGCACCTGTCTGAGCTGCTCGGCGCTGTACTGGCGATAGACGAAGGGCAGGTTGGCGCGGCTGTCCGCGACGGCTTTGCTGGCTGCGGCCATGATCACGCCTCCACGGTTCCGTAGACGAGCTTGTCCTGGCGCGCGCGCAGTTCGGCGATCTTGGAGCCGGGAGCCGGGGCGGCATTGGCGTAGGTGATGAGCTCGCCCTTCTTGATCGGCGCCGTCACCGAACCGCCTTGCAGCAGGCCGCAGGGAATGGCCCTGGCGGCATGTGCTTCCGGCGCCGTCATGATCCAGGCGCGGTAGCAATATTCGCCGATCGCATCGAGTTTCTCGCCCGGCTTCATGTCCTTCTTGGCCACGGCTGCGACTTCGGCCACCGGCTTTGCCAGCGGCACCATGTCGGCCTTGCCGTAGAGCACGACGCGGGCGCAGGTCAGGGGCACTTCGAGCGAGGTCAAATGGTAGGGCCGATGGAAGGTGAAGTACGGGCCCTTGCCCATCTTCAAATCTTCCATGCGCTCCGAAATGCGCGGATGCGACATGTCGGCGACGACGAACACGCCGGGCGCGACACCCTTGCCGATCGAATAGTCGACGACGCCGACCTTCGACAGCACGCCGCCGTCCTTCTGCGGCACCAGCACCTTGGACAATTCGCCGAGCGTCGCCGCCGGACCATGCATGCCGGCCTTGTCGGGCACCAGCCCGGTGGCGTTGGCGATCGCCGCCATCTCGACCATGGTCTTGGAGCCGTCGACGAACTCGACCAGCATGCGCACATTCATGTGCCGGCGCTTGGCTTCCTCTTCATAGTCGGGCGGCGTGGCGTCGATGTTGAGCGGATTGTTCTTGCCCTTGCCGGCGGCGACGATCGGATGGCCCATGGCCGAGACGAATTCGATAAGCTCCATGCAGGAAGACGGCTCGTCGCCGGCGCCCAGCGAATAGGTGACGCCGAGCCGGTCGGCCTCGCTCTTGAGATAGGCGCCGATGGTGACGTCGGCCTCGACATTCATCATCACCAGGTGCTTGCCGTGCTCCATGGCGCGCAAGCCGATCTCGGCGCCGACGACGGGAACGCCGGTGGCGTCGATGACGACATCGATCAGGTCATTGTTGATGACCAGGCTGGCGTCGTTGGTGACCGCCACCTTGCCGGCCTCCATGGCGGCCGTCATCGCCGAGGCGTTCGACACTTCGCGCGCATGCCCGGTTTCCTGGAAGGCGATATCCACGGCCTTGCTGGCGGCGGGCAGGTTCAGCTCGGAAATGGCGCCGATCTCGATGCCGGACATATGGGCGACGCGGGTGACGATGTCGGTTCCCATCTCGCCCGAACCGATCAAGCCGATGCGGATTGGCTTGCCCGACTTGGCCCGCACCTCGAGATCACGGGCAAGGCCCGTCAACGAAACATTGGAAGCCATATCGCTCATTCCTCCCGTAATGCTGCTATTCAATCACCTGACGGGTATTGAACATCTGTATTTCTGTCAAGACTAATGTCCAGATTTGATGCGCTTTTGCAGCACTTCCCAGCATCACGAGCAAGGTGGGAAAGCCGGCAAATCCGACAACCAAACGGCTCGCGACGGTTCGACGCATTCGGGCCCGGAAAAACTTCAACCGTGAGCGCGCTTGATGGCGAGAGAAGGGGCGCCCCCTGCTTAAGTGCTAGCCAACCGGAAAATCGTGGAAATGGATGATGGTGCTGACCGGAATGCCGCGCCATTTGCCGGCGATCAGCCGGTGGACACGTCCGGCGAAGATGTGACGGACACTGCCATGGCGTTGGAATAGCTCTTGAAGGGCATCGGCGTCGGTTAGCGTGACCTCGTCGAGCACCGGCATGTGGATGCCGAACGGCGGGTGGTGCATAAACAGGAGGACCGACCGGTCCTGTGCCTCTTGCAACCGCTTGCCGGCGCCTGCGGCATCAGCCGGGAACAGAACGCCTCGCCTGGGCTTTACTGTGCCGTCCAGCCGCCGTCCATCGGCAAGGTCGTGCCGGTGATCTGCCTGGCTGAATCCGAGCACAGGAACAGCGCCAGGGCGGCAAGGTCCTCGACGGCGACGAATTCCTTTGTCGGCTGTGCGGCCAGAAGCACATCGCGCTTGACCTGTTCCTCGGTCATGCCGCGCGCCTTCATGGTGTCGGGGATCTGCTTCTCGACCAGCGGCGTCCAGACATAGCCGGGCGCGATCGCGTTGACGGTGATGCCGTCCTGCGCGACTTCCAGCGCCACCGTTTTGGTCAGGCCTGATATGCCGTGCTTGGCCGAGACATAGGCGGATTTGAACGGCGAGGCGACGAGCGCATGCGCCGAAGCCGTGTTGATGATGCGGCCCCATTTGCGGCTCTTCATGCCGGGCAGCGCCGCTTTTATCGCGTAGAAGGCCGACACCAGGTTGATGCGGATGATCGCTTCCCATTTGTCGTCCGGGAATTCCTCGATCGGCGCGACATGCTGGATGCCGGCATTGTTGACCAGGATGTCGAGGCTGCCGAACGCCTCTTCCGCCTCATGCACCATGGCGCTGACCGCCGCGCCGTCCATCATGTTGGCGTCGGAGTAGCGGCATTTGACACCGAAATCCTTCTCGATGCCGGCGCGCTCCTGCTCGATCGCCGTGGCCTCGCCCAGGCCGTTGATGGTGAGATTGGCGCCTTCGGCGGCGAAGGCGCGGGCGATGGCCAGGCCGATGCCGCTGGTCGAGCCGGTGACGAGGGCGTTTTTCGAAGACAGGGAAGCCATGGCGATCTCGCGAGAAGTAGGAGGGAAGATGACGATATAATTGTGCGTCGCAGCATGATAATGACAGAGCCTCGCGCAAAGAAAAAAGCAGCGCCGGCGACCGGCCTGCCTTTTTTTCTGAAAGTGCCTGCCCCGGCTCAGAACACCTGGTGAAAGATGATGAACAGCACGAAGGCCAGCGTGATCGAGCACGGCAGCGTCAGCACCCAGGCCAGCAGCAGGTTGCGCACCGTCGACCATTGCAGGCCCGAGCCATTGGCGGCCATGGTTCCGGCGATGCCGGACGACAGCACATGGGTCGTCGACACCGGCAGGCCGAGCCTGTCGGCCATGCCGATGGTCACCATGGCGACGAGTTCGGCCGCGGCGCCCTGGCCATAGGTCAAATGGCCCTGATGGTCCGTCAGGGTCGCTTGGCCCGGGCAGGACCGACATCGGGCGATCCGGCGATTTCCAGCAGCGACGACACCAGCAATTGCCGCTCGTCTGGGGAAAGCACATCCGCGTCGAACAGATTCATGCTGCGCAGGCCCTCGATGGCGAGATAGCAGACCAGCAGCGATTTGAGATCCGGCGTCTCGCTCTTCAGTCGTTGGAAGAGTTGTCGCTTGAACGTCTTTATGGGCGACATGAAGTCCGGATCCTCGGCGATCGCCGAAAATATCCACGACGCCGATGGCTGCTTGTCCTCGCAATCCTTGGCCGAAAGCCTGATGTAGACGGCGAGCGGATTTGCGCCATTGTCGTTGCTGCTGGCGGTCTCCAGCGCCTGCTCGAACTCGCGCAGATAGCCTTCGACCAGGCCCTGCATCAATTTGGCCTTGGTCGGGAAATTGTAGAGCAGTCCGCCCTTCGATACGCCGGCGCGGCTGGCGACGGCATCCAGGGACAGGCTACCGGGGCCGGATTCCCGTGCGACGTCCGCCGCCGCAGCGAGAATCCTCTCGCGCGAGTTCGTTCGTTGGGCTTTCATGGCGCCTCCCATCGCAAGCTTAGGCCCAATTGACAAGACCGTCCAGACGGTACAGTAAGACCGCGGTCATTTGAAATCGGGGCCCGCAGTCGATATGTGTCCCGATATCCGCGCTTCGCGCCGGATTTCGACTGAGGGGACTTCCTTGTTCAAGCGCATACTCCGTTTCGTTATCATCATTGTTGTGTTGGCCGTGCTCGTCATCGTGGTCGGCGGCATCGTCGGGTTCAATTTCCTGCGTGACAACGGCATCAAGCAGTATTTCGCCACGATGAAGCCGCCAGCGGCAACCGTGTCGACAACTATCGTCAAGCCGTCGAACTGGACGCCGGGCATCGAGGCGATCGGCACGGTCCGCGCCGTGCGCGGTGTCGACCTGACGGTTGAGACCGCCGGCATCGTCAAGGAGATCCCCTTCCATGCCAACGAGAAAGTGGCGGCCAATGCGGTGCTGCTGCAGCTCGACGACGCCGTAGAGCGTGCCGATCTCGCGGCACAGAAGGCGCAGGCGGCGCTCGATCAGACATCGCTGACCCGCGCGCTCGAACTGACCAAGCGCGGTGTCGGCTCGGACTCGACCTTGGACACCGCACGTGCGGCCGCGTCCGCCTCGGCATCCCAGGTCAACAGGCTTCAGGCAGTGCTCGACCAGAAGCAGCTGACGGCGCCCTTTGCTGGAACCGTCGGCATCCCCAAGATCGATCTAGGCCAATATCTGGCGCCCGGCACCGCCGTGGTGACGCTGCAGGATCTCGACACGATGCGGGTCGACTTCACGGTTCCCGAACAGCAACTGCCGCTGCTCAAGATCGGGCAGACGGTTCGGCTGGGCCTCAGCGGCGGCGACATGCCTTTTGCCGGGACCATTCGCGGTATCGATCCCAAGATCGACCCGTCCAGTCGGCTGGTGAACATCCGGGCGGAAGTCGCCAATCCCGAAGGCAAGCTGACCCCCGGCCAGTTCGTGCAAGTGCGTGTCGAACTGCCCGAGGAGCAGAATGTGCTGGCGCTGCCGCAGACGGCGCTGACCACCAGCCTCTATGGCGACTACATATTCGTGGTGCACCCGGCAAAGCCCGCCGAGGCGCAGCCGACCAAGCCGGAGACAAACCCCGCCGCGGCGGCGACCGACAAGCCGGCCGACGCCAAGCCCGCGGCCGATGCCAAACCGGCCGAAGCCGCGAAGCCTGCCGCCGATGCGGCAAAACCAGCGGACAAGGCCGCCGCCGATCAGGCCAAGCCGGCCACGGGGGGCGAGCAGCCTGCCCTGGTCCTGTCGCAGGTATTCGTCAAGCCCGGCCGCCGCAACGAGGGCATGGTCGAGATCGTCGAGGGCCTCAAGGCGGGCGATGAGGTTGTCACGGCAGGTCAGAATCGCCTCTTCAACGGCATGTCCGTCAACGTCGACAACACCATCGACCCAACCAAATCGGCGAACAAGCAGGCCGACCAGCAATGAGCGTTTCCGATCTCTTCATTCGCCGGCCCGTCCTCTCCACGGTCCTTGCCTGCATGATCCTGCTCCTGGGTTTCCAGGGCATATTCAGCCTGTCGATCCGCCAGTATCCGAAGGTTGACGAAACCGCGATCACCATCACGACGGCCTATCCGGGCGCCAGCGCCGACCTGATCCAGGGCTTCATTTCCGCTCCGATCGCGCGCGCCGTCGCCTCGACCGAGAACATCGATTACGTCACGTCGTCGAGCCGACCGTCCTCCAGCACCGTGACTGTGCAGATGAAGCTCGGCTCCAACCCGGACGTCGCGCTGACCGAAGTGCTGTCCAAGGTCCAGGGCGTGCGCGGCACCTTGCCGGACGCCTCCAAGGATCCCGTCATCGTCAAGGGCACGGGCCAGCAATTCGCGATGATGTACATCTCGATGCAGAACCCGAACATGACCAAGGAGCAGCTGACCGAGTATATCGAACGCGTCATCAGGCCCCGCATGTCGACGGTCGAAGGCGTCGCCGACGTGCAGATCTTCGGTGCCCAGGAATACTCGATGCGCGTCTGGATCGATCCGGTCAGGCTCGCCGCGCGCGGCGTGACGGCATCGGAAGTGCTGACGGCGATCAACAACTCCAACTTCCTGTCGGCGCCCGGCAACACCGAGAACGAATATGTCGTCTCCTCGATCACCGTGCGCTCGACGCTGCAGACCCCGGAAGCCTTCGCCGAGCTGCCGCTGCGCTCGACCGACGGCAATGTGGTGCGGCTGCGCGACGTCGCCCGCGTCGAACTGGGCGCCGAGAATACCGACACCAGGGTTTCCTTCAACGGCAAGCCAGGCACCTTCCTCGCCATCTTCCCGACCCCGGCTGCCAATCCCCTGACCACCGCGGCGGCGCTCACCAAGCTGGTGCCTCAAATCCAGGAGACGTTGCCGAAAGGCATGACGATCGAGATCGTCTACGACGCGACCGGGCAGATCAGCGCCTCGATCGACGAAGTGTTCAAGACCATCGGCGAGGCCGTTGCCATCGTCGTCGTCGTCATCCTTTTGTTCCTTGGCTCTTTCCGTTCGGTGATGATGCCCATCGTCACCATCCCGCTGTCGCTGATCGGCGTCTGCTTCCTGTTGTTCGCGGTGGGCTATTCCATCAATCTTCTGTCGCTGCTCGCCATGGTTCTGGCGATCGGCCTCGTCGTCGACGACGCCATCGTGGTGGTGGAGAATATCCACCGCCACATGGAAGAGGACCACATGTCGCCGATGCAGGCGGCCTTCAACGGCATGCGCGAGATCGCCACCGCCATCGTCGCCATGACTATGACGCTGGCCGCGGTGTTCGCACCATTGGCCTTCACCGGCGGCCTGACCGGCGCGCTGTTCCGCGAATTCGCCGTCACGCTCGCCGGCTCGGTGGTGCTGTCGGGCGTGATCGCCATCACCATCACGCCAATGATGTCGGCGCGCCTGCTGAAGTCCGGCACGCCAGGCCGTTTCCAGCGCATTGTCGACGGCACTTTCGCGCGGGTCGAGCACGTCTATGAGCGGGCCGTCACCGGGTCGCTCAACTATCGCCCGCTGACGCTGATCATCGTGCTGGCGCTTGTCGGGGTGACCGGCTTCATGTTCACCAAGACCTCAACCGAACTGGCGCCGGAAGAAGACCAGGGCTTCCTGCTCTCGCTTGTAACGGCGCCGCGTTACGCGACATCCGATTACACCGAGACTTACGTCAACCAGATGCTCGGTCTGGTGAAGGATATTCCCGAAACGCGGGCGCAGTTCTCGGCCGTCGCGTTCGGCGGCACGACGAACAGTGCGTTCGTCGGTTTCGCCTTCAAGGACTGGGCGGAGCGCAAGCGCAACTCGAAGGAGCTGCAGGCCGACATCACAGCCCGTCTCGCCAAGGTGGCGGGCGTCCAGGCCTTCGTCTTTGCGCCACCGACGCTGCCGGGCTCCGGCGGCGGCCTGCCCATCGCCCTGGTGGTGCGATCGACCGGCGACTCCTCGGAAGTGTACGACGTGGCCGAGAAGATCAAGAACAAGGCACAGGCCTCCGGCCGCTTCATCGTCGTGCAGAATTCGATGGCCTATGACGCGCCGCAGGTGACGGTGACCATCGATCGCGACCGCGCCGCGGCGCTGAACCTGCCGATCGCCGATATCGGCCGGACGCTGACGCTGCTGGTCGGCGGCGCCGAAGTGGCGCAGTTCGACCGCGACTCCAACAGCTACGACATCATCCCGCAGGTGCCGAAAGAATTCCGCGACAATCCCGAAAAACTCGGCGAGTACTTCGTGCGCAGCGTAACGGGCGAGATGGTGCCGCTGTCGGCGGTGGTGAAGATCTCGACCAATGCGTCGCCGGCCGCGATCGAGCAGTTCAACCAGCTGAATTCGTCGACGATCTCGGCGCTGCCGCTGCCCGGCGTCACTACGGGCGATGGATTGAAAGTCCTCGAGGACATAGCCAGGGAGAGCCTGCCCGACACCTTCTTCATCGACTATTCGGGCCAGTCCAGGCAGGAGAAGGAACAGGGCAACACGATCCTGATCGCTTTCGGGGCGGCCGTCATCGTCATCTATCTGGTGCTGGCGGCGCAGTTCGAAAGCTTCCGTGATCCGCTGATCATCATGATGGCGGTGCCGCTGTCGATCTTCGGCGCCATCGTGCCGCTCAATCTGGGCCTCGGCACACTCAACATCTACACGCAGGTCGGACTGATCACGCTGATCGGCCTGATCACCAAGCACGGCATCCTGCTGGTCGAGTTCGCCAACCAGCAGCGCGAGATCCACGGTATGCGGCGGCGCGACGCCATCATCGCTTCGGCCAAGGTGCGGCTGCGGCCTATCCTGATGACGACGGCGGCGATGGCGCTTGGCGTGGTGCCGCTGATCACGTCCAGCGGCGCCGGCGCCGCGGCCCGCTATTCGATGGGCCTGGTCATTTTCACCGGCATCCTGGTCGGCACCATGTTCACGCTCTTCGTCGTGCCCATGTTCTATACCTTCATTGCCAGCAAGGACTTGCCCCAGCTGGCCGAGAAGCCGGATCCCAAATTGATGCCGGCATTGCCGAGCTGATGGAAACGGCATTGCCGAACTAACAAAAACTAACAAAGAAAGAGGCCGAAACGTCCCGGCCTCTTTTTTGGCTGTGCTCGATTACCGCGGGAAAATGTTCCGGCGGGAGCCCTGAACGGATATGGCTGCTGTGCCGATCCGTTGCCAGCCAGCTACTTGACGATGACGATGCTGGTGTTGGCCGGCCCGAAGGTTTCGACGAGCTGGTAGAAATCGGCGGCATTGTCGGGATGCAGCCGCACGCAACCATGCGAGGCCGGCCGGCCAAGCCGCTTGATGGCATAGGTGGCGTGCACCGCATAGCCGCCGCTGAAGAACACCGAATGCGGCATCGGCGCGTTGTCGTACTTCTTCGAATACCACATTTCATGCATGCGCGTCGGCTTAAACGAGCCGGTCGGCGTCACATGCGCCCTGTCGCCGGTGGAAACCTTCCAGGCGAAGGCCGGGCGGCCGTCGACCGAGACTTCCATGACCTGTTGCGAAAGCGAGACGCGCGCCACGATCTTGTTGGCGGCATGCGCGGTACCCGTGCCGGCGCCGAACAGAAGCGCCGCACCCGTCAGGGCAGCGGCGGCGGTTATGTTGATGAGCTTGGCGGAAATAGCAGTATGCATGATGTCCCTCTCTCTGCCGGGCTGGCCGGCCCCAAATTCGATGAGCGGCTTATCGATGCATCATGTTTCGGAGAGATTTCGTGAAATGCTCGTTTGTGTTTCGAATATGTTTCCTCTGGTTAACGGGCCAAAGTTCCCAAATGGCGGACATTGACGCTGTCACCCTGGACAGGAGTAGGCACATAGGTATCCAGCCCGAAACGAAAGTTCGGATTGGCCAAACTTGAAAGGTTGGAGCCCTATTTCGAAACAGAATCTGCAACAAAGCGCATTTTCGGCGGCATGAAGCGGATACAGGCCGCCGGCAGAGTTGACGTAACGAAAGCAGACGGCAACGACCACGGGAACGAAAACGAACATGCGGTCCTGGTTTCTCGGGATCAGCATCGCAGCAGCAGCCACTAGCGGCGCCGGCACGGTTGCCGACGGTTCCATGGCCAGCCTCGCGGCGATAAGTTCGAGTGAGATCTCAACCCTCTATACCGTCCTGTTTTGTGCCACGGTCTGGATTGTTCCAGCCTGCGCATCGTCCGGCTCAAGGCCCACTGGCGGGTTGGCCTTCGGCTGCTGGCATTGCGCGGCCCCTCCGGCAACTTGCTGCTGAGAGGACCGAAGGCCCGCGCCGTGACGGGGGGCTCCGTAGACGGCGCGGGCACTTCGGGAGTTCCTGAAGTATGCCGAGGCGTCACGCGCCCACCCAAGACGGGCGTTGGTCTTCGGAAAACAAGCCGCCGCAACATGAATTACTGGGGATTGACGCAATGAAAACGAAACTTGCAGCCTCTGTGCTTTCGGCACTGCTCTACGCACAGGGCCTGCTCGGCTTTGCCGGGCTCGCCACCGTGCTCTTGAAAGAGCGCGCGCAAGCAGGCGAGTTCACGGCAGGCAGCGACATGTCGCCGGG
Organism: Mesorhizobium sp. B2-6-1; assembly: GCF_006440475.1. NCBI lineage: Bacteria > Pseudomonadati > Pseudomonadota > Alphaproteobacteria > Hyphomicrobiales > Phyllobacteriaceae > Mesorhizobium > Mesorhizobium sp. B2-6-1. Next base: position 55,387 of record NZ_VFUH01000019.1, on the reverse strand, counting down.
GCCATCGCTACTGGTGGTGCGCTGAGCACAGGGCAATCGGGCCCGAGGTGAAAACCGGTTTGGAAATCCGATGCTCAACCAGAGGAACTGCGTGAGCGCCCGGCCGTCAATCGGCGAATTGCGCCGGCGGATCGAAACGGTAGCCGGCGCCGCGTATGGTGATGATGGCTTCCGTATCGAGTTTGCGGCGCAGCCGCACGATGCGCGAATCGATCGAGCGGTCGAAAGCGTCGACATTCTCGGCCGGCGCCGCCGCGATTATGTCGTCGCGCGTCAGCACCTTGCGGGGACTGGCCAGGAACAGCCGAAGCAGCGCCACCTGGCCGGGCGAAAGCTGCTCCTCCGTGCCCGAGCGGTGCATGACGATGGCCGACCTCAAATCGACGGTCGCGTTCTCCAACACGATCAGTTCCTGGGCGGCCCTGCCCCGCCGCGTCAGCAGGCCGCCGACGCGGGCGGCGAGTTCCCTGACATTGAGCGGACTTTCGATGACGTCGGCCGCACCGAGCTCGAGCGCCAGCACCTTGTCGACGAGGTCGCACGGCCGGCAGATCAGGATGAAATCCGGTCCGCCTTCACCGCCCCCCCCTTGGCTGCCATAACGTCTGAGCAGATCACGTCCCTCCGCCTGGCTGAGGCTGTCACCGACGACGACGACGTCGACGCCCTTTCCCGCCAGCATAGATTCCGCTTCCCAGGGCTGGCGCGCCTGACGCACGTCGTGGCCTCGCCGCTCAAGGTGATCGGCGAGTTCGGTCGCCACCACTTCGGCGACGCAGATAAGCCCGATAACGGCGCGTGCAGCCATGTTTTCCAACCATTTCCTGGCAACCCGATATGAGTGCTGGACATCATGTTTATACCCAATCTACTTTCCACCGAAAGTGGGAGCGAGCGCATCGTGCGGGCAAGAATTTTAATTGTCGAGGATGAGCCCGATCTAAGAGAGGCGGTCGCCGAATATCTCGGCGCCGCCGGCTATGACGTGGCGACCGCCGAAACCGCGGCCGCCGCGCGCAGCCTGGTCGAAACGCAATCATTCCACCTCGCCATCCTCGACATCGCCATGCCGGGTGAGGATGGGCTATCGCTCGGCCGCTGGTTGCGCTCGAGACTGCCGATCGGCATCATCTATGCCACCGCCGCCGGCACCGCGCTTGATCGCATCGTCGGACTTGAGCTCGGCGCCGACGACTACATCGTCAAACCCTACGAGCTGCGCGAGGTGCTGGCCAGGGTCCGCAGCGTGCTGCGCCGGGTTCCGCAGCACGCGCCGATGCACGGCCAAAAGGCGAGCGATCCCCGCCGCTCCGTCGCTTTCGGCTCCTTCCAGGCTGATCTCGACGGCAGGCTGGTCACCGGCGCCAACGGCGCGGTGATCGACATGGCCAAGAGCGAGTTCGACGTGCTGGAGGTTTTCCTGACCCGCGCCAACCGGCTGCTGACACGTGCTGCCATTTCCGAAGCGATCGGCCTCACCGAAGATCCGGAATCCTCGCGCGCGGTCGACATTCGCATCATGCGCCTGCGCAAGAAGATAGAAACGGATCCGGCCAGCCCGAAATTCCTGCGTACGGTGCGCGGCGAAGGCTATATCTTCTCGCTGCCGGCCGGCGACGGCCACTAAGTGGGCGCGGGGGATTGCTCCCGCGCCTGTGCTGGTCTGTGGACGGACCCGTCGCAATACTTGTCTCCCAAAAACGCTCTTGGATTTGGGACAAGGCATAAAAACAAGGATTTGAAACGCGGCGCATGAAATCCGCTTGGCACCGCAACGATGGCTGAAAATGACCGCTGAAGCAGCAGGCACGGACATGCAAGACGGCCGGCAAGGCGCGGCGATGGCGGCCGTGCGCGTGGTGCGGCGGCTGCGCGAGGCCGGCGACTGGCAGCGCGAGATGGAAGCCATACTGGAAACGCTTTGCCACGCAATGGACTGCCAGCGCGGCATCCTGTTCCGCCTGCGCGAACTGCCCGGCCAGGGATTTGCCCAGTCGGTGGCCGCCTACTGGATCGATCCCGTGGTCGGTGGCGAGCTGGCCTCGCCGACGGTGATCGTGCAGTCGATCATCAACGCCGATCAGCTGCTGGAACGGCTGCAGGAGGATGAACGGCAGGGCAAGATTTTCGCCGGCCATACGCGCGACCTCGAGGGCTTCCTGAGAGCCGACTTCGAGAAACAGAGCATTAAGTCGTTCCTGTCGGTGTCCGTATTCGCGCATGGCCACCTATGGGGGACGCTGGCGGTCAATGACTGCATCGAGGAGCGCGAATGGACCGACGAGGAAGAAGCGACGCTGCACATCATCGCGCTGGCCATCGGCGACGCGATCGAACGCTCGCCCTCCGACGCCCACGCCAGCGAGGTCATCCGCCGCACCATGCTGCAAGCCTCGCTCGATGCCATCCTCGTCATCGACGAGACCGGCTCGATCGTCGAATTCAATCCGGCCGCCGAGAAGATGTTCGGCTTCCTGCGCAGCGATATCCTCGGCAAGGACCTGCTCGACACCATCGTGCCGATCTATTACCGTAAGGGCTATGCGTCGGGGGCCGAATACATGTCCGGACGCGGCGCGCCAATGGTCGGACAGCGGCTCGAGACGGTGACCCAGAACGCCGCCGGCGAGATTTTCCCCATCGAACTGACGGCGACCGAGATGCGGGTCGCCGACCGCCGCCTGATCTTCGGCTCCATCCGCGACCTGCGCGACAAGCTGCGCGCCGAGGAGGAGATCAACCGCCAGCGCGAGAAGCTGCACCAGAACGAGAAGATGGCGGCGATGGGTTCGCTGCTTGCGGGTGTCTCGCATGAACTCAACAACCCGCTGGCCGTGGTTGTTGCGCAGTCGACATTGCTGCACGAATTCGCCTCCGATCCGCAGACCAAGGTTCGCGCCGAGAAAGTGCGCGCCGCCGCCGAGCGCTGCGGCCGCATCGTCAAGAGCTTCCTGTCGATGGTCCGGCTGCATCCGACGGAGCGGGCCGAGACGGACCTCAACCAGGTGATCCGCGCGGCGCTCGAGGTGACCGCCTACGGCGCGCGCTCGAGCGGCATCATCATCGACACCGATTTCGCGCCTGGCCCGTTGCTGGCCATGGCCGATGCCGATCACGTCACCCAGGTGGCCGCCAATTTCCTCATCAACAGCCAGCATGCGCTGGCAGGCATAGGCGGCGACCGGCTGATCAAGGTGCGGACCTTCCGCAGCGAGCGCGGCGATCCCGGTTTCTCGGTCGAGGACAATGGGCCTGGCGTACCGGAAGCGATCCGGTCCCGCATCTTCGAATCCTATTTCACCACCAAGCCGGTCGGCGTCGGAACCGGCATCGGCCTGTCGATCTCGAAATCGATCATCGAGCGGCACAATGGCAATGTCTGGTTCGAGGAAGTGCTGCCAAGTGGCGCCCGTTTCGTCGTCCAGCTGCCGGCCATTGTAGCCGGCGTCGCCATCGCCGGCGAGAGCCAGCCGCGATCGAGCGGGCTGCGCCACGCCTTGATCATCGATGACGAGCCCGACGTCGCCGGTTCGCTCTCCGACATACTCGAACTGATGGGCATCAAGTCACGGATCGCGCCCCTCTGGGACACGGCCACAGCCATATTGGCTGGCCACATGCCGCCCGACATCGTCTTTTCGGACCTGCGCATGCCTGGAACAAGCGGCATGACCATCTATCGAGAGTTGCTTGCCGAAAGACCGGAACTGGCGCGGCGTTTCGTGCTGGTCACTGGCGACCTGATCGGCGCCAAGGCCGAAATCGAGGCGCTGCCGCTACTGCAGCGTCCGCAGATCCTGGAGAAACCGTTCAGCACGCTGGATGTGCGCAGCGTCCTGTCCGCCATTGCCGACCAGGTGGTTTCGAAGGGATAGACCGCACCAACCGGTAAAAAAGCCCCCGGCCGACATGCGGCGGGAGCCGAAGGGAGCGCTGGACGCGCTCGGGGAGCGCCGCGGCACGTTCCAAAGCGGAGCCGCTTCGGAACCATGTTTCAGTCGAACTCAGAAAATATTCGGCGTATTGGTCAGCGGCGCGGCATTGGCGATCATCCGGACCGCACGGGCTTTGTGGGCTCCGGACTGCTCGGCTATGGCCCGCAGGCAATCGGCGCTCTCGGCGCCCCAGGCCTGACCCTTGCAGGCAAGGTCGACCATCGGCATCGGCAGGCGTGCGGTTCTGGTGGTGGTCATTGCGCCGCCGACGACGTTGGCCGGTGGATTGAGCGAAGCAAAGGCCGGGCCGACCGTCGGCGCGAACGCCATGCCGGCGAAGGCGCAAGCAGCCAGCGCCATGAACATCGCCATGGGGTGGTCGCTGGCGCGCTGGCGCAACGCCAGCTTCGGGCGGCGGCCAACGCGCTCCGGAGCCTGGGACCGGCGGTCGTTGCTGGCAATCTGAACTTTCGCATGCATCATCACCCCCTTCGTTGACTTTCTTTTTTTGATAAAACGAACTTAGTCGCGCTCTGTATCAGCGGAAAGCTGGTGTGAATCTGATATTGTAACCGCCTTGAAACGGCACCCGCGGCAGACCCCACCAACTGGGCATCACGCGCCCGCTTGCCGATCTCGGCTCGGCGGATCGGCAAGCGGGCAAGACGCGCGGCGACGCCTTTTGCCTCGGCTTCCGCCGTGGCAGGATTTGCTTCGAAACCCTGCCGGAACCAAGCTTTGAAACCCGGGCTAACGCGCGGATTCTCCGGGGTTTTCGGGGCCAGCCGTCACATCGGATTGGATTGAAATCGGCGCGCCAATTTTCTTTCGAAAATATGCTCGTTTCCACAAGCCATTGCATTTCAATGAAAAATATGATTATATTGAACGGATATTCAATAAAAAGAAGAGACGTTTTATGAACCCGCATCTCCGTGACGTGGCCATTCCCAACGATTGGGACCGGCGGGGACTGCCTGGCTGGAGCTACCATTCCGATGCCCTCCTCGAACTCGAGAAGGAGCACGTTTTCCGCAACCATTGGCAGATCGCCGGACATGTCAGCGACATCCCTGACGCAGGCGACTACCTGGCCATGGACGTCGTCGGCGAACGCGCTCTGATCGTGCGCGGCAAGGACGGCGTCGTGCGCGGTTTCAACAATATGTGCCGCCATCGCGGCAGCCGTGTCGTCGCCGACAGCCAGGGCAATTGCAAGAACGCGCTTGTGTGCCCATTCCACGGCTGGGTCTACAATCTCGATGGCACGTTGCGCGGCGCTGCCCGCCCGCGTTCCTTTCCCGATCTCGACAAGACCGAGTTCGGCCTGATGCCGCTCGATCTGGAGGTCTGGATGGGCTTTATCTTCATTCGCTTCCGCGCTGGCGGCCCGCAGCCCTCCGTCGCCGAGCTGATGAAGCCGATCGAGCCCGAATTCTCGCACTACAAGGCCGCCGACATGGTGCCCTCCTGGGGCATCTGGACCCAGAAAACTCCGGTCAACTGGAAGTCGGTGCGCGACGTCGACAATGAGGGCTATCACGTCGCCATGGCGCACCCGGCTCTGCAGGACCTCTATGGCGCGACCTATTTCGACGAACCCTTCGTCAACGGCGTGTCGCGCTCCTTCGCCAGCTACAACCCGCATGCCGGCCGTCGCTGGAGCGTAAGGAACTACGTCAAGATCGCGCCGGAGCCGGCGCATCTGCCGGACTATCTGAAGAAGGCCTGGGTCTATTATGGCATCTTCCCCAATGCCGTCCTCTCGGTGATGCCGGAATCGGTGCAGTTCTATCAGGAGTTCCCGCTGTCGACGGGTGAGACCCTGCTGCGCGGCGCCATTTACCGCTATCGCGACGAAAGCCGCGAGCAGGCTGCGGCCCGCTATCTCTCCTTCCGCATCGACCGCGACACCATGTCGGAGGATGTCCAGCTTTCGGTGTGGTCGAACGAATCCATGCTGTCGGAAGCCTTCGAAGGTTTTTACCTCTCCGACCTCGAATACGGCGTGCGCACCCACCACGACCACCTGCGCAGGCAGATCCCTGTGCTTGGGCTCGAGACGGCGCCGGAAGAAAAGGACATGTGGAATTTGAACGACGCGCTGCGGTCGCGTGGATAGGCGACGCCGATAATTGGCGAAACCATCGGTGAGAGCGCTCCTCTCCCAGTCCTATGCGGGGCGAAGAAAGAACGTCATCCCCGCCACACCCCTTCTTTCCTGAGATCATCCATCGTGCGCGAAATGCCCTCGCGCAAAATGCCGACCATGTCGTCGATCTGCTCGCGCGTGATGACCAGCGGCGGCGACATCACGCACATGTTGATCAGCGGCCGCACCAGCAGGCCGAGCTCGTGGCAATGCGCGTCGATGCGTTTGCCGACATCCTTGTCGAGCTGCAGCGGGTCCTTGCTTTCGCGGTCGGCGACACATTCGACGCAGCCCATCAATCCCAGCCCGCGCACCTCGCCGACCAACGGCAATTCTTCCAGCGTCTTCAGCTGCGCCTGGAAGTAGGGCGCGACCGCTTGCGTATGAGCAAGTACGCCCTGTTCCAGAAGGTCGAGATTCCTGAGCGCCACTGCGCAGCCGACCGGATGGGAGGTGTAGGTCAGGCCATGGCCGAACATCGCGTCGGGATGGTTCGACCGGCGCAGTTCCTCCAGCAGCCGTTCCGATATGATGACGCCGCCGAGCGGGAAATAGCCTGACGTCACACCCTTGGCGAAGGTGATCACGTCGGGATCGATGCCGAACACATCGCCGGAGGCGAAGACATGGCCCAGCCGTCCAAAGCCCGTCACCACCTCGTCGGAGACATAGAGGATATCGTTGTCGCGGCAGATCTCGCGAATGCGCTTGAGATAGCCGTCCGGCGGCACGATAACGCCGCCGGAGGCCTGCACCGGCTCGCCGACGAAAGCGCCGATCCGGTCAGCACCGACTCGCGCGACGGTGTCGCGGAACTGGTCGACGAGGAAGTCGGTGAAATCAGCCATGCTCATGCCCTGCGGACGACGGAACGGATCGGGCGAGGACAGCTTGATCACCAGCTCGTCGGCGCCGTCCATCCAGTCGCGGTCACGCGGGCGGCCATTGAGCGAGGCCGACAGATAGGTCGAGCCGTGATAGGCGCCGCCGCGCGACAGGATCAGCTTCTTCTCCGGCCGGCCCCGCACGTTGTTGTAGAACTGCATGAAGCGCAGCGCCGTCTCCACCGCCGAGGAGCCGCCTGTGGTGTAGAAGACGTGGCTGAGATCGCCGGGCGCGTGACCGGCTATGCGACCGGCAAGCTCCGCCGAAGGCGCGTTCATCGTGTACCACGGCGTGTTGTAGGACAACGCCATCGCCTGGTCGTACATCACCCTGGCGAGTTCCTCGCGCCGATGACCGACATTGACGCACCACATGCCGGCCGGCCCGTCGATCAACCGCTTGCCGGTGCCGTCGGTTATGTAGATGCCGTCGCCTTCGCCGATCAGCGCGCGCGCTTCCGCGCCGACCGAACCGGCATACGGCCAGGGCTGGACGAGATGGCGCCTGGCCAACTCGACGGCATCGGCGGCTCCAGCTTCGGCCATTTCGCTCGCCTTCAGGTCCCTCGCAGCCGCCATTGTCATCTCCACATCATTCGTCGAATTCAGGATTTCGAAATTTGGCCGGCAGTGCCGGAAATTTCCGGCATAATCCGCACCATTTTGAATGTCTGTTCAATCAATATCTCAGAAATAGCGCTTGATTTCAATCCGCGGATGCGGGCATGATGAAAGAAAGCCGGCAAGCTCGGAGCGCGATCAGCAAAACTGGTCACCGGTTTTGCGTTCGATCGCGCTCCAAAACAAAATTGGGAACAAACAGCCGGCGCCAGTCCAATGGGATACCGCATGGCGGGACGCTCCAGGCCAGCAACCGAGACCACAGCCGGAGCCCTGCCCCCCGGAGCCTGGCAATGACGGCGGCGGCGGAAGGGTCGCCCCCGTTGCGCATGACGCGGGCCAGACGAAATGCCCTTCTGCAATCCGAACCCGTGCAGGGCTTTGCCCTGATCAGCCCGACCTTTCTCTACGCGCTCATCCTCCTGGTCCTGCCGATCCTGGTGGTCATCGCCCACTCCTTCTGGACGCAGAACTATCTGACCATCGACCGCACCTTCACGCTGGAAAACTACCGCGTCGCCCTGACCGAGCCGATCTATCGCGATCTGTTGTGGCGCTCGCTGTATATCTCGCTGACGGTCAGCTTCTTCACCGTCGTCCTGGCTTATCCGATCGCCTATTTCATTTCCTTCCACGGCGGCCGCCACAAGAGCCTGTGGCTGTTCCTCATCACCATCCCGTTCTGGACCAGCTATCTCCTGCGCGTGATGTCGTGGAAGGTCATTCTCGGCTATAATGGCGTCTTGAACTCCGGGCTGATCGGCCTCGGCATCATCGACGAGCCGTCGACGGCGCTGCTCTACAATTCGAGCGCCGTCATCATCACGCTGACCCACGCCTGGGCGGCCTTCGCCATCCTGCCGATCTTCGTCTCGCTGGAGAAGATCGACCGGACCCTGGTGGAGGCGGCCACGGATCTCGGCGACGGTCCCTTTCGTTCGTTCCTTCGCGTGACTTTGCCGCTGTCGGCGCCAGGCATCATCTCGGCGGCGCTGATCGTGATGATCCCGACGGTCGGCGACTATGTCACCCCCAAGCTCGTCGGCGGCAAGGACGGCGTCATGATCGCCAACGCCATCCAGGCGCAGTTCGGCAAGGCCTCGAACTGGCCGCTGGGCGCCGCCCTTTCCGTCACCACCATGCTGGTCGTGACGTTGATGGCCGGCGCCACGGTGCTGGTCATCCGTGCCGCCCAGAGGCTTGCGCGATGAGCGCGGCGCGACGTCTGCTGCCGGGCGGCTGGCTGTCGGCTTATGCCTTCCTCTATGTCGGCTTCCTTTATCTGCCCGTGATTTTCCTGCCGATCTTTTCGATCAACACGGCGGCCACGCCGAAATTCCCGCTCACCGGCTACACCCTCAAATGGTACGAGGACCTGCCCAACACGCCGGCGCTGCTCGACGCCACCTGGAACAGCCTGATCGTTGGCGTCTCGGCGTCCGTCCTTTCGACGGTTCTCGGCATCCTCGCCGCCCGCTCGATCACCCGCTACCGCTATCCCGGCCGGCGGGCCATCAACGGCCTGATCATGGCGCCGCTCGTGCTGCCGGAAGTCATCGTCGCCATCTCGATGCTGCTGGTGATGCTGCAGCTCGGCTTGAGCCTCTCCCTGTTCACCGTCGTGCTCGGCCATGTCCTGGTCTGCATCCCCTATTCGATGACGGTGCTGACCTCCGGCTTCGAGGGTTTCGACCGCAGCCTCGAGGAGGCCTCGGCCGACCTCGGCGAGAGCGCCTTCGGCACCTTCCGGCGGGTGACGCTGCCGATGGTGGCGCCGGCGATCATCTCCAGCCTGCTGGTCTGCTTCACCATTTCGCTGGACGAGTTCATCATCGCCTTCTTCCTGACCGGTACCGAGGCGACGCTGCCTATCTATATCTGGGGCCAGTTGCGCTTCGCGGCCAAACTCCCGGGCGTGCTCGCGCTCGGAACGCTGCTGCTGGTCGCCTCCTTCCTGCTGATGACCGTCGCCGAAATCCTGCGCCGCCGCGCCGCCAGACGCACCCAGAACGAGGGAGGGCTTTATGCCTGAGCAGGCCCCATCCGCACGAACCCTGTCCGAACGGACGATGATCGAGATCAACGGCGTCACCCGCAGCTACGGCGCCTTCAAGGCGCTCGACGATGCCTCCTTGACCATTCGCGAGGGCGAATTCTTCTCGCTGCTCGGCCCGTCCGGCTGCGGCAAGACCACGCTGTTGCGCATGATCGCCGGCTTCGACAACCCGACGAGCGGTTCGATCTCGGTCGGCGGCCAGCCGATGGAAGGCATTGCGCCCAATCGCCGACCGACCAACATGGTGTTCCAGAGCTATGCGATCTTCCCGCATCTCAACGTCGAGCAGAACGTCGCCTATGGCCTGAAGCGACTGAAGCTCCAGGGCGGCGAGGAGAAGCGCCGCGTCGAGGAAGCCCTGGCGCAGGTCTCTCTCACCGGCCTCGGCAAGCGTCTCGCCACCGAGCTGTCCGGCGGCCAGCGGCAACGCGTCGCGCTTGCCCGCGCGCTGGTGATGCGACCCAAGGTGCTGCTTCTCGACGAGCCGCTGTCGGCGCTCGACAAGAAGCTGCGCGAACAGATGCAGGTCGAGTTGCGCCGCCTGCAGCAGGCCGTCGGCATCACCTTCGTGCTGGTCACCCACGACCAGTATGAAGCGCTGGCCATGTCCGACCGCATCGCCGTGATGTTCGGCGGCAGGATCGCGCAGGTCGCCTCGCCCAAGGAGATCTACCAGCGGCCGGTCAACCGCCAGGTCGCCGACTTCCTCGGCGGCATGAATTTCGTCAAGGCCGAGATCGTCGAGGAGAACGGCGGCTCGCTGGTCGTCGACACGCTGGGCTTCGGCCGTGTGAAGACCGACAAGCCGAAGGCCTTCGTGCGCAATGGCGGCGGTGCCACGCTCGGCATCCGCCCGGAGCGCCTGCGCGTCCTGTGGGACAACGCGACGGCCAAGTTCGAGGTTGCCGGAAAGGTGGTCGAACGCCACTATTTCGGCGAGATCACCCATTTGATCGTCGAGATCCCCGGCCTGGAAAAGCCGCTGTCGGTAACCGAGACCAACGATTTCGGCGCCGACGATATTCCGGTCGGCACTTCGATCCGCCTTGCCTACGATCCCGAAGCCCTGGTGGCGATGGCGGATTGACGGTTCGCGATGATCTTTCGCGCCGCAATGCGACCGGCAACGATCGCCCCTTCGACATAGCCGGGGAATGACGGCGACAGCTCCGACGATGCGAAATGAACAGGCGGCGCGCCGGCCAGGAGCACAGGTTCGGCATCGGTCGCCGCGACGTCGACGATGAGGTCGCTGTAGCCGCCGCCGCTCCAGCGGTCATGCGTCCAGTCGCGCTGGCTGAAACCCGCGATTTCGGCCGCGTCGGGACCGAGGGCTTCCACCAGTTTCCCGGTCACTTCGGCGCGCAGTGCCGTCTCGCCAAGCTCACCCCAGCGCAAGGCGAGCGGGCCGCCGACGAAGACGACCAGCGCCGCGTGGCCTTCATCCGGACTGGCATCGCAAGCGAACAGCCCCGGCGGGTCGCGCCACATCACCATGCCGCTCAAGCCGCGGCGGCGCCAGAAGGCAGCGGGGTAGCGCACCAGCACCTTGATCACGGCGCCGCTTTCCCAAACGCCGAGCGCCTTCGCCAGGGATTCGGGCAGGGCGGGTGCGAAGCCCAGTTTCGCCGCCATGACCGGCGGCACCGCGACAAGTGCCGCCCGCGCTTCAATGACACCCGCCGCCGAGACGATGCGAACGGCTTGCGGTCCATGCTCGATGCATGAAACGGCCGCGTTGAGCCACAGCCGGTCGCCGAGATCGCTGGCCAGGTCCTCGGCCACCGACTGCATCGTCTCGCGCAGGAAATACTGGAGCTCCGGCACCTCATTGGTGATGCGCCGATCGTTATCGATCAGGTGCCAGAGCGGCAGTTTCTCCAGCGTCAGGCACCACAGGCCTTCGATCATCGAGCGGAAGGCTGCCTTGGCGGCATCGGCATCGTCTTGCCGGTCGAGCCAGGCGGCAACGGTCAGCCCGGCAATCGAGGGATCGTCCGGCGCGATCGCGTTCATCCGATCGCGGATCGCCATCGAACCAGAATAGGTTCGCTTCGCCTCGGCGGCGGAGATTGGCGGCTGGGCGATAAACGCGCCGTCGACATGGGTTTCGACAAGCGTCTTGCCGCGCGCGTCGACAAGCGCCATCAGCTCCGGCATGTCCTCGCACAGGAACTGCCCGCCACTGTCGATGCGCTCGCCGGAACCGATCTCCATCGACTCGACGCGCCCGCCGACACGGTCGCGCGCTTCGAGCAGCACGAAATCGACGCCGGCCTTTTTCAGCTCGAGCGCGGCCGACAGCCCGGTGAAGCCGGCGCCGATGATGACGACATCGGCTCTTGCGGATCCGCTGTTCAATAGCCGGCCTTGATCTTCTCGAACTCGGCGACCATGCGCTGCTTCAGTGCCGGCGGCACCGGCTGCTGGAACAGCGTCTTGTCGAGGAATTTGTCGAGATTGTCGAAGCCGCGGTCGGCCAGCACCTGGTGATCGACCGCGGCCATGCCGGCACCGTTGCCATGGCCGTAGCCGAAGGTCTTGACCATATAGTCCGACACCCCCGGCGCATTGACCGCGCTGAGGAAATCATAGGCCTGGTCGAGCTTGCCCGGCGCGTCCTTCATCAGCACATAGCCGCACACCCAGGTCGAGATGCCTTCCTTGCTGTCGCGGTTCATGGCGATCGGCAGGCCTTGCCCCTTCAGCGTCACATAGGTCTCGTTCCAGCCCCAGACGAGATCGACCTCATTGCCGATGAAGGCCTGGTTGAGATCGGTGTCGTCGGTCCAATAGAAACGGATGTTCTTGTGCACGTCGCGAAGGAAGGCGGACGCCTCCTGGAACTGAGCATCGGTCATCCTGGTCCAGTCTTTCAGCCCGATGACCAGGCTCGCCAGCGCATAGGCGTCGTCGACATTGTCGCCGATGGTGACGCGGCCCTTGAACTTCGGGTCGGCGAAGATCCTGAGCGATTGCGCCTGCTCCGGCGTCACCTTGTCGGTGCGGTAGAGAAGCGAGGTGTTGCCCCAGTCGAATGGCATGAACCACGCTTTGCCGTCGTCGGTGGTGGCGAGATCCTTCATCGCCATGATGCCGGGATTGAGGTCTTTCCAGCCTGCTATCCTCGACGTGTCGAGCGGCTGCAGCATGCCCGCCTCGCGCCACTTGACCACGCTTTGCGAACAGGGATGCGCGATGTCGGCCTTGAAGCCGGCTCGCATCTTTTCGAAGGCCTCGTCCTCGTCGCCGAAGAAGGCGAAGGTCGGCTCGGCGCCGTATTTGGCGGCATAGGCGGGGTGCAGCAGCGGGTCCTCATAGCCGGACCAGTCGAACACGACGAGGTCGCCGCCACCTTCCGCCCAGGCATACACGGCGCCGGCGCCGATCACGCAGGCGGCGGCAAGGGCAAGACGGCGTAGCACTGGCTTCATGGTGCGAATTCCCCGTCGCAAAAAGGCTGCCGCGAGGTTAGGAGAATTCGCCTCTCTTGGCGAGCCCACCCACCATCTCCGCAGGCGGACGGGCGGCCGAACCGGCTCAATATCCGGCTTTGATCTTCTCGAATTCGGCGATCATCTTGAGCTTGAGCTGCGACGGCACCGGCGACTGGAACAGCGTCTTGTCGACGAATTTCTGCACGTCGTCATAGCCTTTTTCCTTCAGCACGGCCTGATCGACGCCGGCCATGCCCTTGGCGTTGGCCTGGCCATAGCCCCAGTCCTTGACCAGCACCTTGGCGGTTTCGGGATCGTTGACGGCGTTCAGATAATCATATGCCTTGTCGACATTGCCGGGCGCATCCTTGAACAGCACATAGCCGCAGACCCAGGTCGAAATGCCTTCGTCCGTGTCCTTCTTGGCCTTGATCGGCACGCCGGCGGCGACCGATTGCACGGTGGCGTCGTTCCATGCCCAGGCAAGATCGACCTCGCCGCCGCTCAAAAGCTGCACCACGTCCGTTGTGTCGGTCCAGTAGGAGCGCACGTTCTTATGCACCTGGCGCAGGAAATCCGACGCCTGCTTGAACTGGTCGTCGGTCATCTTGGTCCAGTCCTTGACGCCGATGGCGAGGCTCGCCAGCGCATAGGCGTCGTCGACATTGTCGCCGATCGAAACCCGGCCCTTGAACTTCGGATCGGCGAACGCCTTCAGCGACTGCACGTCCTTGGCGTCGACCTTTTCGGAATTATAGGTGAGCTGGGTGTTGCCCCAGTCCCAGGGGATGAACCAGGCCTTGCCATCGGCGGTCGTGGCGAGATCCTTCATCGCCATGATTCCGGGATTGAGATCTTTCCAGCCTGTTATCTTCGATGTGTCGAGCGGCCGCAGCAGGCCGGCCTCGCGCCATTTCACCACGCTCTGCGAGCAGGGATGGCCGAGATCGGCCTTGAAACCCGAGCGCACTTTTTCGAACGCCTCGTCCTCGTCGCCAAAGAAGGCGAAGGTCGGCGAATCGCCGTTCTTCTCGACATATTTCGGATGGAAGCTCGGATCCTCATAGCCGGACCAGTCGAACACGACCAGGTCTTTGTCGGCGGCAACCGCCAGGGCTGCGGCCGAGGCCGCCAGCACGCCGGTCAATGCCAGGGTCAATGTCAGGCGTCGGGCCAATGTCAGCCGCTGGATTGATGTCTTCATTGCTGTTCCATCCTCTTTTATTTATCGATTGCTTCATGCCTTGCGACGGGTGGCGGCTGCTCCCTGGTAATGTTTGGGGAATGCGGCCGACAGGAATTCGTTGGCTGCCTGCAAGGCGCTCTCGCGGGTAGTGTCTTCGGTGCCCATCATCAAGCGCAGCCACAGTCCCTCCAGCGTCGCGCTGAGCGCCAGCGCCATGACCTGCGGCTCATAGGCATAGCCGCCGCTTTGCTTGAGCGTCGCGCAAAGCTCGATGAAGATGTTCTGGTAGACGGCATCGCGGGCGCTGCTCAGCGCCTGGTAGGTCGGCCGCGACTTGGCCTCGCCCCAGAAGGCGCACCAGGCCGCCAGCTTGCGCTTGTTGCAGATCGAACGGTCGAAATCGGCCGCGACCAGGGTCCGCAACTGGTCGGCGGGGTCGTTCCCCGCTTTCTCCAAGGCATTGCGCCAATGCGCCGAGTACTCGTCATACATATGTTGCAAGGTCGCGATCAGCAGTTTTTCCTTGCTCTCGAAATGGAAATTGACGATGCCGCGCGACAGGCCCGCGCCATCGGCGACGTCGGCCATCGTCGTCTCCGAATAGCCGCGCTTGGCCAACGAATCGATCGTCGCCTCGATCAGCTGAAGCTGCCTGACCTCCTTGGAAGCCTTACGCCCGCGTTTCTCGGGTTCGCTCGATGCCTCGGCGGACTGCTCTTGGCGTGCTGCAATTTTCATGGGTGCGGTCATGCTCCACATCGCCGGCTAGCCGACCATCTTCGGTTTTTGCCCGCGAAGATGAGTGGGACGGTGCTCGCCACTGTCAAGCACCTTCTGCATGGCCTCCCAGGTTCGTATGTTCTTGTCGACATAGGCGGCGCCCACTGCCGCCGCGACCGTCGGATAGAGCGGCCCCTTCAGCCTTTCCAGTTCGCCCCGCGCCACCTCGCGGTACCAGGGATTCCGGTCGCGAACCGCGATCTCGGCAAAGCCCGCCTGGCGCATCGCCTGTGCGTAGCGCGCCGGCGAGGCCATCGCGAAGGACAGCCCTTCGGCGGCGACATAGGCCTTCATCTCCGGTGATGGTTCGCCGTCATGCGAGATCATCCAGTTTGATGCCGCAAAGGCGCCGCCGGCCTTGAGCACGCGGAATATCTCCGCAAACAGCGCATCCTTGTCGGCGACATGCAGCAGCGCATCCTTGGAGAAGACGACGTCGAAGGACTGATCCTCGAAAGGCAACCGCCCAGGCGGCGCCTGGATGAAGCTGGCGCGGTCGGCAAGCCCGCGGGAGGCTGCCCGCCGCCTGGCCGTTTCGATCACCGGCCGCTCAACATCGAAGCCGGTGACGTGCGCGGCGCCATGCCGTTCGACCAGATGCAGCGTGATGCCTCCGGACCCGCAGCCGATGTCGAGGATGGTCTTGCCTGCGAGCGAAAGCCCCTCGAGCACGCGGTCGACTTCGTCGGGCCCGCCCGGCGACAGGTAGCCGTCGCCCCACAGCGCCTCGAGGAAGCGGATGGCGGCTCCGTCATACTCCGGCTCGGCCTCGGCCGTTTCGATCATCAACCCTCGATCCCCAATCGACGAATGTCCGTCTCGAACGCCTGCAAAGCCTAGCCCATGTCTGGGAAAACGCAACATCATTTGTTGAACATTCATTCAATATAGCTGGACAAAACGACGACTACCATGCCAAGTTTCGCGCATTGAGGGGACGGATTACGCCAAAATGAACAGCGGATCGCATGGAAAGACTGGGCCAAAATGAAAGCTTGGGATGCGATCGTCATCGGCGGCGGACACAACGGACTGGTCAATGCCTGCTATCTCCAGCGCGCCGGGCTCGACGTGCTGGTGGTGGAGAAGAATCCCTGGGTCGGCGGCGCCGCCACCAGCCGGGAACTGACGCCGGGCTTCCTCTATTCCAACTGTTCCTATGTTTGTTCGCTGTTTCGCCCTGAAATCATGCGCGACCTCGAACTGCCGCGCTTCGGCCTGCAGGTTATTTCCTATGAGGGCGGCGCGGTGTTCACCAGGGATGGCGACTATCTCGCCAATTACCGGGACCATGATGCACACCGGCGCGAATTTGCGCGCTTCTCGAAACGCGATGCCGAAGCCTACGACCGTTATGCGCGCGACGTGACGCGCCAGTGCCGTTTCATCCAGCCGCTGTTGATGCGCACCGCGCCCGACCCGACCAGTCTGCGGCCACGGGATCTAGGCGAGCTCCTTTATCTGGGCAAGAAATTCGCGGGCCTGTCGGCGGAGGAAATGGCGCTGACGCTGCGCTTCTGGACCATGTCGATCTCAGACTTCCTCAATGAATATTTCGAGACCGATGTCATCAAGGCCAATTTCGCTTTGTCCGGCATCATCGGCACGGCGCTCGGTCCGATGTCGCCCGGCACGGCTTATGTGCTGCTGCACCACTATATGGGCGAGGTCGACGGCTCGGTCGGCGCCTGGGGCTATGCGCGCGGCGGCATGGGCGCGGTGACAAAAGCGCTGGCGGCATCCTTCAAAGCGTCGGGTGGAACCATTCGCACCGGCGCCGAGGTCGACCATGTTCTGGTGAGCCGCGGCAAGGCCAAGGGTGTGGTGCTGGCGGGCGGTGAGGAGATCCGTGGCAAGCTCGTCGTCTCCAACGCCGACGTGAAGCGAACCTTCCTGAAATTGGTCGAGGAAAAGGAACTGCCCGAGATTTTCCTGCGCCGGGTCAGGAACTTCAAGATCCGAGGTTCGTCCGGCAAGGTCAACATCGCGCTGGACTCGATGCCCGAATTCCCGGCTCTGCCGAAGGATTCGCCGGTCTATCGCGGCGACATGCATTTCACCGATTCGATGGAGCGCATGGAGCGCGCCTATGACGACTGGAAGGCCGGGCGCTGGTCGGCCGATCCTTTCCTCGACATGGTCATCCCGACGACGCTCGACCCGACGATGGCGCCGCCGGGAAAACACTTCATGAGCTGCTTCGTGCAATACGCGCCGCCCAAGGTAAACGGCCATGAATGGTCCGACGCCGATCGCGACGGATTCGCCGAAAGCGTGATCGCGCAGATTGCCGACTACTCGCCCGGCTTTCGCGACCGCATCGTCCACATGGAGGTGCGCACGCCGCGCGAAATCGAGGCCGAGGTCGGGCTCACCGAAGGCAACATCTTCCAGGGCGAACTGACCTTCGACCAGCTTCTGTTCAACCGCCCGGTGCCGGGCTACGCGCAATACCGCTCACCGATCGGCGGGCTTTATATGTGCGGCTCCTCGACCCATCCCGGCGGCGGCGTCATGGGCGCGCCCGGACGCAATGCCGCGGCGGAGATCCTGCGCGATCTCGCCAAATCGATCTCACATATGAGCCCGGCCCATGACGTCATATGATGCAATCGTCATTGGCGGCGGCCATAATGGCCTCGTCACTGCTGCCACGCTGGCGAAGGCCGGGCGCAAGGTGCTGCTGCTGGAAGCTGGGAACGATCTCGGCGGCGCCGCGCGCACGGAGGAATTCGCGCCGGGTTTTCACGTCTCGTCGATCGCCCATCTGCTGAACAGGCTGCACCCCGACGTGGTGAAGACGCTGGAGCTGGAGAAGCATGGCTTGCGGATTACCCCAGACGACTTCGCGCCGTCGGTTGCGCTGTCGATGGACGGCCCCTCGCTGGTCCTGCACGGCGCCTATGGCGAAATGCTGACCGGTGCAAGTTCGTCGGAGCAATCCGCGTGGAAGCAGTTGCGCGCGCAGCTGCTGCGCTACGCCGGCATCCTGGAACCCTTCCTCTCGCGTCGTCCGCCCGAGCTGGCCGGCATGTCGCTGCTGGAGACAGCGGCGCTCGGCCAGGCCGCACTGGCGCTGAAAAGGCTCGGCAAGGAAGACATGCGCGATTTCCTGCGCGTGCTCTTGATGAACGTCGCCGACCTGCTCGACGAGCAGCTTGCCGACATCAGGCTGAAAGGGCTGCTGTCCTTCGACGCGACGCTCGGCAGCCATCTCGGTCCGCGCTCGCCCACCTCGCTGCTCGGCCTCTATTACCGGCTAGCCGGCGAGGCCGGCGGTGCGGCCGGCGCGCAGATAGTGCCGAAGGGCGGCATGGGCGCGGTGATCGCCGCCATCCGCGCCTCGGCCGAAAAGGCCGGCGTGAACGTCCGCACATCGGCGCCTGTCGCAAGGATCATTGTCGAGAAAGACCGCGCCGTCGGTGTCGCATTGGACAATGGCGAGGTGCTGCGCGCCAGGACGATCGTCTCCGCGACAAATCCGGCGACGACTTTGCTCGACCTTGTCGGTCCACGCGAACTCGACACCGGCTTCGTGCGCAAGGTGAACAACATCCGCATGAAGGGTGATGTCGCCAAGCTTCACCTGGCGCTCGACAGGCCGCCGCAATTCACAGGTGTCAATGCCGCCGGCCACAGGGGGCGGCTGGTTATCGCCCCCTCGCCCGATCATGTCGAGCGCGCCTTCAATCCATCCAAATACGGCGCGTTCTCGCCCGAACCGGTGATGGAGATCACGCTGCCCAGCCTCGCCGATCCATCGCTCGCGCCCGACGGCGCCTGCGTGCTGTCGGCGGTGGTGCAATACGCGCCCTATGCGCTGAAAGAGGGATGGTACGCCGGCAAGGCGAAATTCCTGGAGGCGATCATGGCTCAGCTCGAAGCCTACGCGCCAGGCATCGGCAAGACGGTGCGCCACACCGAGCTCTTGACGCCCGCCGATATCGAAACGCGCTACCGCATGCCGGGCGGCCACTGGCACCACGGCGAGTTGCAGGCCGACCAGATGCTGATCTCGCGCCCGGTCTCGGGCTGGTCCGGCTACGACACACCGCTCGACGGGCTGTTTCTCGCCGGTGCCGGTTCACATCCCGGCGGCGGCGTCTCCGGCGCACCTGGATTGAACGCCGCTCGACGCATCATTGCGATGAAGGGGTAAGGCGATGTTTCAGTTGGCGGCAGTCGCATTCTACGGCGAAGGATCGCCAGCATGAATCAGCAACCATCATCCGCCCGCATCGAAGCCCAATCCCACTTCCGCACGTTGCGTCTCGGCACGCCGTTCCAGCCGCGCATCGATGCTCTGGCCAAGACCCAGGATTGGTACAACTGGGCGGGCTACCGCGCCCCCCATTCGCTGTGGGACGAGGAGCTCGAATATTTCGCCATTCGCAGCCAGTCGGCGCTCTTCGACATCTCGCCGATGACCAAGTACCGCGTCGAGGGACCGGACGCCGAGGCCTTCCTCGACCGCGTCACGCTGCGCGCCGTGACCAGGCTGAAGCCGGGCCGCGTCCATTACACCGCGTGGTGCAACGACGACGGCTTCGTCCTCGATGACGGCACGCTGTTCCGGCTCTCGCCGATGCGGTTCCGGCTGTGCTCGCAGGAGCGGCATTTGCCTTGGCTGCTCGACAGCGCCATCGGGTTCGATGTGACGGTGGAGGAAGAGACCGAAGCCGTCGCGGGCCTGGCACTGCAAGGTCCGACCTCTTTCGCCGTGCTGCGTGATGCCGGTTTTGCCGATGTCGAAAAGCTGAAGGCATTCGACCTCGCCGAATTCCCGCATGATGGCGAAACCGTCACCATCTCGCGCACCGGCTTCACCGGCGACCTCGGCTATGAATTGTTCATGCCGGTCGACAAGGCGCTGAGCCTGTGGGACCGGCTGATGGCGGCCGGCGAACTGCGCGGCATCCGCGCCATCGGCTATACCGCGCTCAACCGCGCCCGGATCGAGGCCGGGCTGATCGTCGCCAATGCCGACTTCACGACAGCCGAACACGCCATCCGCGCCGACCGCTTGCGCATGCCCGACGAGATCGGGCTCGGCTTCATGATCGACCTGGAAAAGGCCCATTTCAACGGCGGTCGCGCCATCTTCGAGGCGCGCGCCAAGCGCACGCTGCGGCATGTGCTGGTCGGGCTGGAGATCGAAGGCAACATCCCGGCCGAACACGCCATCGTCTATCACAGGAAGAGCCAGGAGGTCGGGCTGGTCAGCGCCGCCATGTGGTCGCCGATGGCCAAGCGCAACATCGCCATCGCTTCGCTGGCGCGACCACATGGTGATACTGTCGTCGACGACCTCTGGGTCGAGATCTACGCCATGCGCGAGCTGCAATACCAAAAGCTGATGAAGCGGGCCAAGGTGGTGCCGCGGCCGTTCATCAAGCTCGATCGTCGCACCGCCAATCCGCCGGCGGATTTCTGACCATGGGCGAGGAAGCCGACAAGCAGCAAGAAGAGGCGGCCGAACAGTGGGAACTGGTCAACACGCCACTCGGCGAAAAATGGTCGGGCCGCACACGCTATGCCGCCGCCATGTTCTTCTACAAGCGCGGCGAGATGAGCGCCGAGACGCTTGAGGTCTACCGCATCTGCGCGCGGCTCGATTCGGAAAACCCGCTGCCGATCATCCGCGACCGCGGCGTCGGCAAGGACTGGCTGAAGCGCATGGGGTTCGGCTGACCTGCCTATCCTATGGTTTTCTCCAGCATGGCCAGCCAGTTTCGGTAGGCGATCTTTTCGATCAGCGCGCGGCCGAAGCCGCGTGCGGCGAGCGCATCGATGAGCTTCGGCAGACCGGCGGCGTCGCCAATGACGGCCGGGATCATGGCTCCGTCGAAATCGGAGCCGAGGCCAACCCCATCCTCACCCAGCGCCTGCAGCAGGGAATCGATGTGGCGCACCATGATGTCGAGGCCGGTATCGGCATTCATCTTTCCGTCCTCGCGCAGGAAGCCGGTGGCGAAGTTCAGCCCGACCATGCCGCCGGTTTCGCGAATCGCGCCGAGCTGCCAGTCGGTGAGATTGCGTGAGTGGCCGCAGATCGCATGCACGTTGGAATGGGTCGCGACCAGCGGCGCATCGCTGAGCGCGGCGACATCGCGAAAGCCCTTCTCGTTGAGATGCGACAGGTCGATCATGATCCTGAGTTGGTTGCAGGCCTTGACCAGCGCCTTGCCGGCATCGGTCAAGCCGGGACCGGTATCGGGCGAGGACGGAAAGCGGAACGGCACGCCATGGCCGAAAGCGTTCGGGCGGCTCCAGACGATGCCGAGCGAGCGCAAGCCGGCGGCATGCAGCACGTCGAGCATGGTGAGTTCGGGATCGATCGCCTCGACCCCTTCGATATGGAATACCGCAGCGATCGAGTCGCGCACCATGGCGCCGCGCACATCTGCGGCATTGCGGCAGACGCTCAGCGCTCCGGCCCGTTCCAGCCTGAACAGGATCGAAGCCATCGCGATCGTCGAGGCCAGCGCATCGCTGTGCGGGAGTTCGGGCGGCAAAGGCTCGGCATCGCTGGGCGTCGACGGGACAGCGCCGCGCCGGCCTCTCTCGACAGGCGGCGGGAAGATCGCGAACATGCCGCCGGCGAACCCGCCGGCCCGTGCGCGCGGCAGGTCGATATGGCCGCCCGATTTCCCTTCCATGAACAGCTTTTCGACGTCCGGGTCTTTCGACTGATAGAGTCTGAGCAGCGTGTCGTTATGGCCGTCGAAGACGGGAACGAGATCGGTTTCGGTCATGAAGGGATCATTCGGTTCGATGTGTCGCACGCCGCCCGCGATATATCATATCTACTTAGGCAAGATGGGCCGAGCGTGCAAATGCCAAAGCCGTGCTGGCCTATCACACTGTTTTACTCCCGTGGGTCCCGACTGGTAAAGCGCCGGCTGATCCTACCCCTTCAGCACGTCGGCCCACTCCGGATGACGGCGGAACTGGGCGTTGGCGAAGGGACAGAGCGGGATGATCTTCTTGCCCGCCGCGCGCGCGTCCTCGACGGCGCGGGTGACGAGCCGAAGCCCGGCACCCTGGCCGCGAAACGCGTCGGGCACTTCGGTGTGGTCGATGATGATCTGGTGCTCGCCGATCTTGGTGAAGGTCATCTCCGCCTCGGCCCCGCCCGGACCGCGCAGCACGTAGCGGCCCTTGGAGCCACGATCTTCGAGTTCGATCTCCGGCAGTTGGTCAGGCATCACTTACTCCTTGGGCCACGCCGGCAAAGAGCCGCCGCGCCGCCTCGATTTCGTTCGGCCGCACTTCGTGCCCGCCTTCATGCCACTCCACTGTGACATCGGCGCCATCGGCGCGCAAATAGGCTTCGAGCCGCGAAGTCAGGTTCGGCGGACAGATCGGATCCCGCCTGCCGGCGGTCACCAGAATGCGGCGCCCGGCAAGACTCCCGTTCACCTCCGGTTCGAACGGGATCAGCGGGTGCATCAGCACCGCCGCGTCGAACAGGTCAGGGGCTTCGAACAGCAGCGACGCCAGGATGTTGGCGCCGTTGGAATAGCCGAGAGCGTAGACCGCCGACGGTTTTGCCGCTGCTATCTGCGCCTTGACGAAGCCCGCCATCTTCCGAGTCGCGCGCGCCAGGTCCTGCATGTCATAGACGCCCTCGCCGGTGCGACGGAAAAAGCGCGCAGCGCCTTGTTCAGACACATCGCCGCGTGGCGAGATGATGGTTGCCTGGGGCGCGAGATCGCGCCCCAGCGAGACGAGCTGGCCCTCGTCGCCTCCGGTGCCATGGAAGACGAAGAGCAGCGGACCGCCCGGCGAACCGGGCAGTACCTTGTGGATGTAGCTGTCTGTGCTCATGACCCCGCCCCTCAGTCTTCCAACTTCTGCAGATGCTTTTCGAGATAGGGCCGCAGGTGCTGATGCTGCGCCGGCAGCTTCAAGGTTTCACCGAGATGGGCGGTGTCCTCGTCGCGGTCGAAGCCCGGCTCGTTGGTGGCGACTTCGAACAGAACGCCGCCCGGCGTGCGGAAATAGATCGCCCAGAAGTAATCGCGGTCGATCACTGGCGTCACCTGGTAGCCGGTATCCATCAGCGCCTTGCGCACTTCGAGCTGCCTGGCTCGATCCTCGACGGCGAAAGCGACGTGATGGACCGAGCCCGCGCCGAGATCGGCAAAGGCGGCACCGGGTAGCGATTCGATGTCGACGACGTCGGCGCCATTGCCGTTCCTGATCGCCAGCCGCCGGACATTGCCGGATTTGTCGACCTCCTCATAGCCCATGAACTTCAAGAGTTCCTCGGTGGCGCCGCCATCCTTCAGGCGCAGCGACACGGAGTGAAAGCCGCGGATCGCCTCGTCGGCGGGGATGCCGCCCTTCGCCCATGGCGCGCGCGTGTCGGCCCTGTCCTCGACGAGCGCGAAACCGTCGCCGTCCGGTCCGGCGAAGGCCAGACGCTTCTCGCCAAAGGTCTCTTCGCGCGACAGGCCGGCGATACCTTCCTCGGCGAAGCGCCTTTCCCAATAGGCGAGCGTGCCTTCCGGCACCGAATAGGCGGTGGTGCCGACTTCGCCGACGCCGTGACGGCCCTTGCCGATATTGGGAAACGGAAAATAGGTCATCACCGAACCCGGCGTGCCGAGCTCGTCGGCATAGTAGAGGTGGTAGACGTCGGGCGCGTCGAAATTGACCGTTTTCTTGACCCGGCGCAGGCCAAGCTTCCCAGTGAAGAACTCATTGTTCTGGCGGGCATCGCTGGCCATCGAGGTGACGTGATGCAAACCCTTGATCTGATCGAGCATGAGTGCTGCTCCCTTGTTCTGTTGCGGCCCCTGCCGCTGTCCTCGCCAATATGAGCATCGGCCTGTTCCCGTCAAAGGCGACAAAGACGGGATGGACTGTACTCTGGAAGTGAACAATCGAAAGCAGTTTGTTCACCGATCCACCAGCAGCCCAGGCTTGCGCCGGGGCGGGATTTCGGTTCCATGAGCGACGCTCGCACATTAGCCAAGGATTATCGCCAGTGACCGGAAAAGGCAGGCGTCCGAACGTTCTCCTGATCACCTGCGACCAATGGCGCGGCGATTGCCTTTCGGCGGCCGGCCATCCCCTGGTGAAGACGCCGAATGCCGACGCATTGGCAGCGGAAGGCGTATTGTTCAAGCGGCACTATGGCGGCGCGGCACCCTGCTCGCCGGCCCGTGCCTGCCTCTATACCGGGCTCTACCAGATGAATAACCGGGTTTGCCGCAACGGCACGCCGCTCGATGCCCGTCACGGCAATATAGCGCTTTCGGCGCGCGCGCTGGGCTACGATCCGACGCTGTTCGGCTACACCGACGTATCGCTGGATCCGCGCCGGCTCGCTCCGGCTGATCCGCGGCTGCGAAGCTATGAAGGCGTGCTTCCTGGTTTCACGGTGCGCCAATTGCTGCCAGAGCATCAGAAGCAGTGGCTGTCATGGCTGGGAATGCAGGGCATCGATACCGACGCCGGCTCCCCCGCGATCCATCGACCGGCGAACGGGGCAGGCGACGCCGGCTCCGTGACGACTGCGCCGCCCGTCTATTCGAAGGAGCAGACGCCGACGGCTTTTCTTGCCGGCGAATTCATCCGATGGCTGGGCGAACAGGAGCATGCCGCGCCCTGGTTCGCGCATCTCTCTTTCATCAGCCCACATCCGCCCTTCATCGCGCCTGCACCATACGACGCGATGTACGACCCCGCCGCCGGCCCCGGCTTTCGCCGCGCGGCAGGCTGGCAGAAAGAGGCGGACAGCCATCCCTATCTCGCCTACGATTTCGGCAGGCAGAAAAAGCACAAGTTTCGACCTGACGCCGCAGGCAGCGTACATGATTGGAGCGAGGATGATTTCCGCCGCATCCGCGCGATCTATTACGGCATGATCTCGGAAGTCGATGCGCAGCTCGGCCGTATCTGGCAGGCGGTCAAGACGGCGGGCGCGTGGGACGACACGATCGTTGTGCTTACCTCCGACCATGCCGAGATGATGGGCGACCATTTCATGCTGGGCAAAGGCGGCTTCTTCGACGCTAGCTATCATATCCCCCTGGTCATCCGCGACCCGCGTCACGGCCACACCGCAGGCGTGGCCGTCGACCGCTTTACCGAGGCGGTGGACATATTGCCGACCTTGCTCGACCTGCTGGGCGGCGAACCGGCGCCGCATCTCGACGGTCACTCGCTGCGGCCGTTCATCGTCGGCGAGGAGCCGTCGGACTGGCGCGACGCCGCGCATTGGGAATTCGATTTTCGTTCGATCGCGGAAGGCGAAGCCGAACGGCATTTCGGCCATGCCTCGCGCCAGTGCAATCTCGCCGTGATCCGCACGGAAAAATTCAAATATGTGCATTTCGGCGGCGGCCTGCCGCCCTTGCTGTTCGACCTGGAAAAGGATCCCGCCGAGCTCGCCAATCTCGCCGCCGATCCCGCCTATCTCCCGACCAGGCTCGAGTTCGCCGAACGGCTGCTTGCCTGGCGGGCCGAACATCTCGACCAGTCGCTGGCGCTGGCGGAGCTGACCAGGGATGGCGTTGTGGGCTATGTAAGTAGGGCAGTAGGGGAATAGGGAATCCCTACTGCCCTACTGCCCTACTGCCGTTGTTGCTATCTCACGATCATCCGCTGCTGCTCGCGGTTCTGCGCATAGCTGCCTTTGTCATAGGCGGCCTGGGCCTCGAGCTGCTCCTTGGTGAAGGTCGTGTAGAGATATTTGTTACCGTCCTTGTCGGTCATGAATTTCAGGTTGTCCATGCCGACGGCGACTTCCTTCTCGCCGACGCCGAGGAAACCGCCGACATCCACGATGACCGCGTCGGTCTTGTTGTCGGGCGTCAGCACGACATCGCCGATCTCGCCGACCTTGACGTCGTTGGCGCCATAGACTGTGGTACCCTTGAGATCGTCGCCCCTGACCTCGCCGACAGGCATTTCGGTCAGTTTGGATTTGTCGATCGCTGCGGTCTTCGTCTGGTCGGGAGCGGTCGCATCAGGCGTCGAGGCGGACGGGGCCTGCGCCGTCTTGTCCATCGGAGCCGTATTGGTTGTCGGCGCGACGGCCGGGGTGGACGCAGCAGGTGCGTTCGATGCCGTCGTGACCGGAGCCGGATCATAAGCCTTGCGGTTGAAGTCCGGCAATGCCTGCAGCTCTTCCTTGGTGGTTTGGGCCACCAGCCAGCGGTCGCCGTTTTTCTCGGCCCACTGGGCCTTGCCGAAATCATACGTGACGTTCTTCTCGCCGATGCCGAGGAAGCCGCCGACGCCGATGACCAGTGATTGCGCCTTGCCTTCCTTGGTCAGGACGATGTCGTTGACGTTGCCGATGTTCTGCGCATCGTCGCCGGTCCCGTTATAGACGCTCTCACCGATGATATTGGTGGCGAGATTGCCGTCGGCGCGCTTCACCGGTTCCGCCGGAGCCGCGTTCATGTCGACTGGCGCCTGGGCGGTATCGCTCGGCGCGGATGTTGACGGCGCCTGTGCCGCTGTCGATGCGGCCGGTGCCGGAGCATAGGGCTTGGTGTCGAACTCCGGCTGCGCCGTCAACTGGTCCTTGGTCGTCTGGGCGACCAGCCAGCGGTCGCCGTTTTTCTCGGCCCACTGCAGCTTGTCGTAATCGAACGCGACATTCTTCGTCCCGACGCCCAGAAAGCCCCCGACGCCGATGACTATGGATTTGGCCTGACCGTCTTTGTCGAAGACGATGTCGGTTACTTTGCCGATATTCTCGGCATTGTCGCCGGTGCCGTTATAAACCGATTCACCGATGATGTTGGTGGCGATGCTGCCCTCGGCGTGCACCACAGGAGCGGCGGGTTGCTCCGCGCCAGGCGCAGCCGGTGTCGGAGTTGTCTGCGCATGCGCGCCCGTCGCCACGAACATGGCAAGAGCAGTCGTGGCTAGAAGATTGCGGATCATGATGGTGTCTCCTCGTGCCTGATTTCATGCATGCCGCACCGGCCTCCGCCGTCACCGGCGACGGGCGAACGCGGCATTCGCCTGATCACAACGTCGTGACTGCGCCCATTGTTCCGACAAAAGCCAGGACGCATATTCTCCGCACACGCGGCTCGCAACTTGCGTGCTGCAAAGGGAAATTCGCCGCATCATCCGGAACCTTTTTGCCACTTGCGCCGTTCAGCCGGCGGCTGGAGCTTCTCCGGCTCGGAGTTTTTTTGAGAGCACGGAGGGGACATGCGGTTTGCGGCGGTGCTGAACCGGGACGGTGGCACCTTGCGCACCCTCGACCTGGATGGCTTTCGCGATCGCATGCGCGACCTGCTGGAGGCGGCAGGCCATTCCATCGATATCGACGTGGTTGCCGGCAAGGACATCGTGCCGGCATTGGACAACGCGGCTTCGCGTCGCGGCATCGACGTGGTTCTCGCCGGCGGCGGCGATGGCACGATATCGGCGGCGGCGGCGCGGCTGATGGGCAAGAAAAAGGCGCTGGCCATATTGCCCGCAGGCACCATGAACCTCTTCGCGCGCGGGCTCGGCATCCCGCAGACGCTCGATGCGGCTTTGCGATCCTTCGCCGATGGCGAGGTGATGGCGGTGGACATCGCCACCGCCAATGGCCGGCCTTTCGTGCATCAGTTCTCGATCGGCATGCACGCCAAGATGGTGCAGCTACGCCAGAACATGGAGTTCGGCTCCCGGCTGGGCAAGATGCGGGCATCCGCGAAAGCGGCTTGGCAGACGATCAAGAATCCGCCGGCGATGACGGTCACCCTGACCATCGGCGAGGCCGAGATCACGGCGCGAACCACCGGCGTCGGCGTCACCAACAACCTGTTTGGAGAGGGTCACCTGCCCTTTGCCGACAATCCGGCGGGCGGCGTGCTCGGCATTTATGTCACCGTCGCGCGGCAGCGCGCCGAACTGGTCAAGTTCTTTTTCAACGTCGCGCGTGGCAAATGGCGTGACAATGAACATGTCGAAATCCATCAGACAGAGCGGGCTGTGCTGAAGATCCGGTCGGCGGCCAGGAAATACCGCGCCGTCCTCGACGGTGAACTTATCAAGCTCGAGGACGAAATTACCATCGAAATCCACCCGGGCGCCTTGAACGTGCTGGTGCCGCGGCACGCCATGCGGGCAAAGGCGGCCTGATGCAGGGGCAGCCGACGAGGAACAGAAGTCTAGCCGCTCGGAGCGCTGCCTTGTTCGGTGGTCGGGGATTTCGTGTACTCGCCGTAAATCTCGACGATGCCCCAAACGACAAAGGCCAGGAGAAGTCCCGCAATCAGGATCCGCAAGCCGTGCCAGCCCCAGTGTCCCTGACGCGCTTTGTTTTCAGGAATGGTCTTGGGCATAGCCGGCCTCGATGCGATGTGGACGCGTTGAGCGTCTCTGGCAAAACATCTTCGGGTAACGGTTCCTTGCTACGAAGGTTCCGCGTTTGGCCAAGCCCTTCGCCGGCAAGTCGGGAAGGCGAAGTCGGAGGGCTCGCGAGGAAGCGTTGGGGGCGCTGGTGAACAAGGCGGCGAAATTGGCGCCGGGCCTTCCGGCCGAAGTAATGCACGTCGTCAACGACGCCGGCCGGCTGGCCGTGCTGCACGGCTTGCAGGCGCTGGATACGATGGCTGACGCCGACTTCGACGGCGTCAGCCGCCTTGCCGCGGCCGCCATGCGCGCACCGATCGCGCTGGTTACGCTCGTCGACGTCGAGCGGCAATGGTTCAAGTCGCGTGTCGGCCTGGACGAGATCGAGA
Source organism: Mesorhizobium sp. B2-6-1 (assembly GCF_006440475.1). Lineage (NCBI taxonomy): Bacteria > Pseudomonadati > Pseudomonadota > Alphaproteobacteria > Hyphomicrobiales > Phyllobacteriaceae > Mesorhizobium > Mesorhizobium sp. B2-6-1. The sequence goes on along the minus strand of NZ_VFUH01000019.1, from coordinate 26,627 downwards.
CCGCAACCGACATCTCCTTCTCCGCCCATGCGATTGCCGCGGGCGGCGAACTGATGGTGGTACCCGACGCGACCTTGGATCCGCGTTTTAAAGCCAACTCACTGGTCACGGGCAAGCATCACATCCGCTTCTTTGCGGGCGCGCCGGTGACCGTCGCCGGCGCCAGGATCGGAACGCTCTGCGTTTTCGACCGCAAGCCCCGTCCCTATCCATCGCGCGTCAGGCTCGACCAGTTGAAGGCGCTGGCCGGCCTAGCCGCCAGCCTGTTCACGCTGAAGGATGCGACGCGCAGCGGCGCCATCGCCGAGGCGGCGCTGGTTCGCGAAGAAAAACGGCGCGCCATAGCGCTCGACGCGGCATCGCTTGCCAGCTGGGCCTGGGACATCCGCACCGACATGATCGAATGCGATGGTTTGCTGCCGGAATTGTTCAATCTGCCGCGATCGAACCGGTTGCGGGCGCGCGACATCCTGATGGCAATAGATCCACGCGACGTCTATCAAACCGAAACCCGCTTCCGCGACGCCTTGGCCGGCGGCGACGACTATTTCGGCGAGTACCGCGTGAAAGGCTTCCATCCACCCCGCTGGCTGGCGACGCGCGGCCGCGTCATCGAGCGCGATGGCGACGGCAAGCCGACGCTGATCTTCGGGGTCAATTACGACATATCCGAACGCAAGCTTGGGGAGGAAAGACAAAGGCTGCTGCTTCGCGAACTCAATCATCGCGTCAAGAACACGCTGGCGACCGTTCAGGCGCTGGCGACGCAGACCGTGCGCCATGCCCGGCAGCCGAGCGCTTTCCTGGAAGCCTTCGGCGCCCGGCTCCAGGCACTCGGCATCGCCCATAATCTGCTGTCCGACCGGGAATGGCGCGGCATCGGCATCCATGAACTCGTCCAGATCGAGGTGAGGCCCTTCGACACCGCCGAGCAACTGCGCATGACGATCACCGGTCCCGATCTGTTGCTGTCGCCGGACCAGGCAGTGGGGCTGGGCCTGATCTTGCACGAACTGGCCAGCAACGCCCTACAATATGGGTCGCTGTCGGCGACATCCGGCAAGGTCGATCTGAGCTGGAAGACACAAGGCAGAAAAAGCGACCGGCGCCTTGTCCTGACCTGGCGCGAAAGCGGCGGTCCTGCGGTTGCCCCGCCCGAGCGGCACGGTTTCGGCTCGATCCTGATCCGCCGCAGCCTGGCCAAGGTCATCTCCAGCGAAGTGGCGCACGAGTTCCGGCCGGAAGGCGTCTTTGCCGAAATATCCATGCCGCTGGAGGATCTCTCCAAGTGACCGCCCAGCCTTAATCCGGGCCCAGCCTTCATCCGGTCAGCCTCAATCAGGATCGCCGCCAGCCGGCCCGCCGGGACCTGGTTTCACGTTCTCGCGGTAGATGGCATAAGCCGCCAACGCCACGGCGGGACCGAGAATGGCCCCGAGGCCGCCCTTTCCCTTGAGCAGCGCCGGCAGCGCGGCCAGTGCGGCGGTGACGCCGATTGCCGTCATGTCGGCCTTGCGCCGTTCTGCCCGGCGCCGTGCGCGCGAGCTGGCCGAGAAGCGATAGATCAGCACGATCAGGCCCGCGATGATCAGAAAGCCCACGCCGAATCCCAACGCCGCCGCGAGCGGACCATAGCGGCCCGCAGCCCAGATATAGCCGGCCCCGATCAGGAAGCCGAGACCGCACAGCGCCGCGAGCGCGGCAAGCGCATAGACGATTGCAGCCGTGCGCGCGCGGCGCATGGCTGCAACGGTTTCGCCCGAAGCCAGGCCCGAGACAAGGGAAGCCAGCAATCCCATTTGGGCGGGACTAGCGGCGCGCCAGGAGCGCGAACAGGAAGCCGACGCCGGCGGCGATCGCCAATGAAGTCACCGGCTTCTCGCGCACGCTTGCCGCTATCTGCGCCTCTATATCCCTGGTGTTGCTGCGCAGGCTGTCAAAGGCTGCCTCGCCTTGGGCACGCAGATGCTCGACACCTTCGGCGGCGGCACGGCGGGCGGTGCCGTATCCATGCTCGCCTGTCTTGGCCAACTGCTTCGTGAGCTTGTCGATATCGGCCTTCAACTGCCTGATATCGGCTTCGAGGTCCGAGTTCGCCCGCGCTTCGCCTGCGTTCTTTCCTGCGGCAGCTGCCATCGCTTAACTCCCTGTGATTGCTTTGGTTTCAACGCGCTGCATGTCTCAAGGTTCCGAGCCCCTCGGATAAACGGGCATGATCCCGCAAAGCGGGTGTCGGTTTGCCGAAAAGATCATGCTCAATCCAATGGATAGAGGCCGTCCCGGTTCCATCGATCTGGACCCTAGCTCAAAACGGGGCCTCCTGCATCCGGTCAGATCAGCGGCCGTCGTTCCTTGCCCAGCCCCTCCCAGCCGGCAAGCTGCTTCAACCCTTCATGATCGATGATCTCGCAGCCGCCATCGCGCCACGCGATCAGCTTGCGATCCATCAGCTTGCGAATCGTCTTGTTGGTATGGACCAACGACAGCCCGAGGGTATCGGCGATGTGCTGCTGCGTGAACGCGATCCGGGTGAACCGCCCGCCATTGAGGCCAACGGCCTTGGCCCGGCTGCCGATGAAGGCGATGAGATAGGCGGTGCGCTCGATCGCGCTGCGGCGGCCGACGCTGAGCAGGTTCTCGTCCAGCATCCGCTCCTCGCGCGACGCGATCCAGGTGATGTCATAGGCCAGGCCCGGATGGTTGCGGAAAAGCTCATGCAGGGACTCCCGCTCGAACACGCAAAGCAGCATCGGCGACAAGGCTTCGACGGAATGCTGCATTTCGCCCATCACGCCGCCTTGCAGCCCGATGAGATCTCCAGGGACGGCGTAGTTGAGGATTTGACGGCGGCCATCCGACAACAGCTTGTAACGGAAAGCCCAGCCCGACAGCACCGTGTAGAGATGGGCGCTGCGGCGTCCTTCCACCAGCACCGTTGCGCCCTTGTCGACCGCGAGCTCGCCTTTCTTCAATTTGTCGATGAAGGCCAGTTCCGATCTCTCGAATTTGCGGAAACCCGGCAGCGGCCGCAGTGGGCAATTCTCGCAATCGTACCGGCGGCTGGAGGAAGCAAGGCCGTTCTGGATTGACATTTCGACCGCTCCTCGAGAGCCGCGGGCTCAGCCGCTGCGGTGGCATGTCTTTTTTAAATGACAGCGCGTCAAATAGCGATCATGACTCGCTGCGTTTCAAGGAGCCATTGCCTGTGTCGCCTTTGCTTGACGGATTGCGCATTCTTGTCCTGGAAGATGAATTTCTCATCGCCATGGATGTCGAGCAGCTTTGCCGTGATCACGGCGCCGACGACGTGGTGCTTGTCCGTGACCTGGCCGAGATCGATGGCCGACAGGTTGCCACCCAATTCGATGCGGCGATCGTCGACCTCATGCTGGGGGGCACTCCGACTTTCGACTTTGCATCGCGCCTGCGTGAAACGGGCGTGCCCTTCGTCTTTGCCTCCGGTTATTCGGATGCGGACGAGATCAAGGTTGCCTTTCCAGGGATAAGGCTGGTCAGCAAACCTTATTCGGGCGAAGATCTTGTGGAAGCGGTGGCCCGGGCCTGCGGACGAGTCCCGCCCGCCTGACGACGTCGCATCGCGTAGAGTCAGAGCGGATGCGATGGCGATTCTGTCAGCCGTTTCGATGCGACGCTTTTTTAGTGCGCCGCCGTGCCAGTGACCTGTGCTGAGATCGCATCGGGACCGTACTCGTCTTCGCCGGAGATTTTCAGTATCTCCTGCAGGCGCGTGCGGGCTCGGCTGACGCGGCTCTTGATCGTTCCGACCGCGCAACCGCAAATCTCGGCCGCCTCCTCGTAAGAGAAGCCCGAGGCGCCGATGAGGATGATGGCCTCGCGCTGGTCTTCGGGCAGCTGCTCGAGCGCACCGCGGAAATCCTTGAGGTCGAGCTGGCCGTGCTGGGCGGGATGCACCGCAAGCCTGGCTGTCATGATGCCGTCGCTGTCCTGCACCTCGCGGCCGCGTTTGCGCATCTGCGAATAGAACTCGTTGCGCAGGATGGTGAAGAGCCATGCCTTCAGGTTGGTACCGGGCTGAAAGCTCTCATGCTTGTCCCAGGCCTTGACCAGCGTTTCCTGCACGAGGTCGTCGGCCTTGTCGGCATTCTGCGTCAGTGACACTGCGAAGGCACGCAAGCTCGGTATTGCCCCAAGCAGATCGGTCTTGAAGCCTTGTGAGACCGTTGCCATGCCTCAGTCCTTTTTCTGTGCGGGCTCGGCCCGCTCCAGTTGGCTGAGCAACTGCGCGAAACGATCCGGCACATCGTCGGAGACCAGCTCGTCGTAATACTGCTTGAGTTTGCGTCCGATTTCGGAATTCGGCCCGAGCGGGTCGCCCACGCCGTTCCGGCGCCTGATTGAGGCGCCAGTCAAGACATCTTTCGTCATTTCCTTCATTTCGCCCTTTAATCCAGCCCCATAGCCGCTCAACATAACTCAACACAACACAAGCGGCATCCTCGTCTGGTTGCCCATCCCCAATTCAAACGCCGTTCAGGCGTATTAGTTCCCGGGGCCGGAACTTTTTGCGAAAGCCCGCGTTTGTGTGGTTGGGGCTTGCAATGGGGCTTGACCTGCATTTTTAGTCAATCACGTCATCTGAGGGAGACGTCCGTCATGAGTTTATCCGCCACCATCGCTCCGCACCTGCCGTTCCTGCGCCGCTTCTCGCGTGCCGTATCGGGATCGCAGGAGAGCGGCGACGCGCTGGTTGCCGCGATGCTCGAGGCCATCATCGCCGATGTCGACATTTTTCCCGAGGCATCCAGTGACCGAATCGCGCTGTACAAGGTCTTCGCCAAACTGTTCACGTCCGTCGCCATCCGCGTTCCACAAGAACAGGCGCAATCGGCATGGGAACAGCGCGCTGCGGCCAATCTCAATGCGATCGCGCCGCTTCCCCGCCAGGCCTTCCTTCTGGTGGCCGTCGAGGGTTTCAGCGAGGATGAGGCGGCCGAAATTCTTGGCGTCGGCGAACAGGAATTCTCAGAATTGCTTGCCCAGGCGAGCAACGAGATTTCCCGCCAGGTGGCGACCGACGTGCTGATCATCGAGGATGAACCGCTCATCGCCATGGATATAGAGGAGATGGTCGAGAGCCTGGGCCATCGGGTCGTCGGCACCGCCCGCACCCATGCCGAAGCGGTGACGATGTTCGGCAAGACGCGGCCGAAGATGGTGCTCGCGGACATCCAACTCGCCGACGGCAGCTCGGGCATCGAGGCGGTGAACGAGATTCTGTCGTCGACTTCCGTGCCGGTGATCTTCATCACCGCCTTTCCCGAGCGTCTCCTGACCGGCGAGCGGCCCGAACCGGCTTTCCTGGTGACGAAGCCGTTCAACCCGGACATGGTCAAGGCGTTGATCAGCCAGGCTCTGTTCTTCGACCGGCAGGCGAAAGCAGCCGCATAGCCATGCGCAACTGAAGTCGCAAACGCGCGCAAAAGCAGGGCGCGACCAGCCGGAAGGTTCCGCTGGCCGCGCCTGCTTTTCCGCGCCACGATGGTGCGCGGGGGGATCGTCTTTTTCGGCAAAAAGTGGAACAAACCGCATCCACCCACGTTTTTCTCACATAGTTGGAAGGAGATGGAACCATGCTTTACTGGGCGCTCGTATTTCTCGTCGTGGCAATCATCGCCGGCGCGCTTGGTTTCGGCGGCATTGCCGGTACATCTGCCGGGATAGCGCAGATATTGTTCTTCATCTTTCTCGCTTTCCTCATCATTTCGCTTCTCGCCGGCCTGTTCAGACGGGCCTGAGAGTTATCAGGCGAACACTGGAAGCCGCACCCCTCAAACGGTTTCCAGCCACCGCCGGGTGGTGTCCCACAAGGACGCCGCCCGGCGGACCGCTTTTGGGCGTCTGGTTCCCGTAAAACCTGCCTTGGAACCCATTGGACGGTGAGCCGTTCAGCCTGAGTTGGGTGAACAGGTCGGATGCGTTCCAGGGCTCGAGATACCAAGAAGAACGAGCGGGGGGACGAGGTCATCGCCCTGCATCCCGCCGAAAGCGGCATGCAACTTGGCCGGGCGCTTCTCCACGCACTGCACAATGCCGGCATTTCCGTCCTCTACCAGGACCGCGACATGAAAACGGTCTGGGCGCGGAACATGCGTGCGCCCTGGGCCGCCGACAGCAGCGAGGGCGACGGCATCCTGCCGCCGGCACAGGCCGACCGCATTGGCGCTGCCAAGCGCAACGTCGTCGCAAGCGGCGATCCGCAGCGCCTCGAGATCGGCGTCCCGATGGAGGACGGCATGCGCTGGTTTCAGGTCTGGATCGACGCCGACCATGGCGAGGCCGGCGACGTGCAAGGTGTCGTCACCACCATGGTCGAGACGACCGAGCAGCGACGCCGCGAACAGACGCTGACGACGCTGTTGCGCGAAGTCACGCACCGCTCGAAGAATTTGCTGGCAATCATCCAGAGCATCGCCACCCAGACGGGACGCTATTCCGACAGCATCGGCGATTTCCTGACCCGCTTTCGCGGCCGGCTCCAGTCGCTGGCCTCCTCCCAGGATTTGGTAACCTCCTCCAACTGGCGCGGTGCTGCCCTTCGCGAACTCGTCGCCGGTCAGGTCGGCCGCTACGGGACGGACGCGTCGCACAGCCTTCGCTTCCGCGGCGCAAATCCTTACCTCAACCCCAACGCCGCGCTGCATATCGGCCTTGCGATGCATGAACTGGCCGTCAACTCGGTCAGCTATGGCGCCCTGTCGCGGCCGGAGGGCTTCGTCGAAGTGACCGCCGTCCTCGACACCGCCGCCGATGGTGGCATTGCCCTGTCGCTGACCTGGGCCGAAACCATAGGAACCGACAGCAACCAAGAGGGCAAAAAGCGCTTCGGCAGCGTCGCACTGGAACGCGTAGTGCCCTCTTCCCTGAACGGAACGGCGCGCCTCGAGATCGCGGATGGTCGCCTCGAATACCATCTCGTTGTTCCGCACGGCAATTTCGAGACGGAGTAGGCGACCGCCATTTTTTAACCGGCTGTTCACCATAGAAGCAGATGCTGTTTTTGCCAGATACCGATGGAACTGCCGAGCCGACGAGCATGCTTTCGAGGGCTTTGCCGCAGCATAGTGGGGAGGAGCGCCTTGACGGTCGCCGATATCAACAGACTGGAGCAGGCCGCTCGCATTTCGATGGGCGAATTCCAGGATCCCGAGACATCCACGGCATCGCCGGTTGCTCATGGCATCCTGCCCATCGTCGCTCCGGCGTTGGCCGCGGCAATTGTCCTGATCGTCCTGTCCCAGCTGGCCTGATCCCGCCCCCACGTTCGCGCGCGCACATCGCTCCGGTTTTTCGGCGGCCGAGGCATCGGAAAGCTGCGCCCAGAAAAAGACTCTCTTCACCAACAATAAATTGGAGCAGCAAAGGTCGTTTTTTCATGCTAAGTGACGGCTGGAGCTTATTAAAGTGAGGACACGAAGTGAGGAGTGACCCTATGCGGAAAATTCTTATTGCCATGGCTGCCGTGGTCGCCGTCAGCGGCTGTACCTCGACCGAGCAGGATGTCGTCGGCGGTGGCTTGATCGGCGCCGGCGTGGGCGGCTTGGTCGGCGGCGGCAAGGGCGCGCTGATCGGCGCGGCCGTCGGTGCCGGCTCCGGCCTGCTGGTCCGCAACCTGCGCAATGGATACTGCCAGTATCGCGATCATCGGGGTCGCATCTACACGGCTCGCTGCAACTAAGGTAATTCCGGCGGGAAAAGCGCGGAGCGGTTTTCCCGCCGGAATTGCGAGCAAGGAGCGGATCGGCGATCTATCAGACGCTGAACCGCTCCGAGCAACTTGAATCGCGCGCTGTCGGGCTCATTCGCGAACCCGGCAGCGGTGCGGCAATTTATTGGCCGCCGCGTGAAGCCTGGAGCGATTCCGCCAAGGCCCGATGGCATTCACGCCGGCAGCGGAATCCTGATTTCCACATTCAATCCGTCATCGCGATAATCGCGGTGGATCGTGCCACGCAGCTCACGCGTGACATTGAGGTCGATCAATTTGGTGCCGAAGCCGGTCGTGGCCGGGGCGTCGACCTTCTTCTGCCCGGTTTCCTGCCAGCTCAGAGCCAAGACCCGGTCACGCCCGCGCCCTTCGACCGACCATTCGATCCTGAGGGCGCCGACCGTATTGCCGGCCTCGCCATATTTCAGCGCATTCGTTGCCAGTTCGTGGAAGGTGAGGCCCAGTGCCTGCGTCGTGGTTTCGTCAAGCAGCACCTCCGGCCCGGACAAAAGCTCTTCCGGCAGCTCCTTTCCGAACACTTGGCCAAGCTCGATGCGCAGGAGATCGCCGAGATCCGCCTTCTGCCAGCGCGAGCGCGTCAGCATGTCCTGGGACGCGGCCATTGCCTGTAGCCGGGCCGAGAAAGATGCCGAGAACTCATTGACGTCGCTGGCACGTGACGCGGTCTGGCGCGCGATCGCCAGCACTCGCGTGATCGAATTCTTGATGCGATGCTTCATCTCCTGCAGCATCAAATCCTTTTCGAGCAGGCTCTTTTCCGTCGTCTCATGCAGCAGCGATGCTGCCTCGTAGGCTCGCTCCTGATAGCGCGCGACAAGCGCGATGGCGCCGGCCAGCAGCAACCCGAACAGGCCGAGCATGACTGGGATGGCCCGCGACGATGGCTGCGAGAAGGCGCTTGTCGGCCTGAACTGCACGGTCCACGGACGGCCCGCCACGCTGATCTTGCGGGTGACCAACAGCCTGTCGCCAAAGCCCGACACGGGCGGCGTCTCCGACCGGAACAGCAAATGATCCGGATCGACGCCGCCATCGTAGATTTCGGTGTTGACCGGCAGCAGCGGCGCGCGGCTGAGCGCGATCTGGAACAACTCCCTGGCCCGGAAGGCCGCGTAGAGAAAGCCTACCGTCGAGGATCGCGATGCGTTTATGGCATCAGGTGCGGTCTCGACGTTGAGCCGCACGAAGACGAGAAAGCCGGTGAAGGTCTGTGCTGCACCCGTGTCCTGGCCGAGTTGCACCAGCCCGCTCGCGTGCTGCTGGTCATCTGCCATTGCCTTCTCGATTGCCGCGCGCCGCACGGGCTCGGTGAACATGTCATAGCCGATGCTGGCCTTATTGGACGGGTCGAGCGGCTCGAACAGCACAACGGGCGTCCGCCATGGCTGGGTGGTGTCCGGATAGATCGCACGCCTGGTGCCCTGGTCATGCAGCATGTCGCGCTCGACCGTCGCCTCGTCGCCTGCTTTCACCAGCCGGAGAAAGCCGATGCCGCGCAGGCCGGCGAAATTGGTATCGACATTGAGGGCATTGAAGAACGCTTTGAACTCGCTCTGCGAGATGTCGCCATTGCGGGCGTCGAACAAGGCTTGCGACGAGCGCAGCAGCGACAGCTGCAGGTCGATCCGGCTCTCGATACGGTTGAGCGCATCGTCCGCGGTCGCGTCGAACTTGATGCGAGCCGCCTCTTGCGTCGCGAAATAGGCGAACCCCGCCATTGTCATGCTGATCAGCGCAACGGCAACGAAAGCGACGATTGGAAAAAGCTTCTTCAACGGATAATGCGGCCTATCAGCATGTGAGCCCTTTATGGGCAAGTCGCCCGGTCAACACAATGGCAAGGCCAAGCCATCCCGCCGGCTGGCATATCACCTGATCGGCAGATCGGTAACGGGCTCAGGCCAGCAGGCTTCAGGCAGCGATCTTCAACGCGCCTGGTCCGGGAATGGCGCCAGGCGGACATTTGCCCAGGATGATCATGCCCAGCACCTCGTCCTGGGTCACATCGGTGGTGCGGGCAGTGCCGACGACCTGGCCGTTTTTCATGACGCACACCCGGTCGGCCAGTTCGAATACGTCGTGAATGTCATGGCTGATCAGGAAGATGCCGATGCCGTCGGACTTGAGCTGCCTGACCAGTTCCCCGACCTGGGCCGTTTCCTGCGGTCCAAGTGCTGCCGTCGGCTCGTCCATGATCAGGATGCGGGCGTTGAACAGGATCGCGCGTGCGATCGCCACCGACTGCCGCTGTCCGCCCGACAGCTTGATCACCGGCTCCTTGAAGCGCTGGAAGCGGGGATTGAGCCTGCCCATCACCTTGCGCGCCTCGGCCTCCATGGCGACATCATCGAGCGTGCCCCAGGCGGTCCTCAGCTCGCGGCCGAGGAACAGGTTGGCGGCGGCGTCGACATTGTCGGCGAGCGCCAGGGTCTGGTAGATCGTCTCGATGCCGTATTTCTTGGCATCGCGCGGGTTGGAGATCGAAGCCTCTTCGCCGTTGACGAAGATTTGGCCCGCGTCACGCTTGTAGGCGCCCGACAGGATCTTGATCAGTGTCGACTTGCCGGCGCCGTTATGGCCGAGCAGGGCCACGACCTCGCCGGGGAAAAGATCGATCGAGGCATCGTCGACGGCGCGAATGCCGCCGAACGCGATTGAGATGTTGCGCATGTCGACCAGCGGGTTGCCGGCGGGAGCGATCCTGTCAGCCATGATTGTCCTCCTCCCTCAAACGCGTTTGCGATAGACGGTGTCGAGCCACACCGCGATGACCAGCACGGCGCCGACGACGATGCTCTGCAGAGGCGAGTCGACGCCGAGCAGCACCATGCCGGATTGCAGCGACTGCATCAGAAGCGCGCCCAGCATGGCGCCGATGATCGTTCCCGAACCGCCGGCGAGCGACGTGCCACCGATGACGGCCGCCGCGATCACCAGCAATTCATCGAGCGTTCCGAGCACGTTGGTGGCCGAGTTCTGCCGGGCCGACGAGATCGCGGCGGCGATCGTGGCCAGCACGCCCATGATCATGAACACTTTCATCGTGATCCAGCGTGTATTGATGCCGGCGAGGTTGGCTGCTTCCGGATTGCCGCCAATGGCAAAGACATAGCGACCAAAACGGGTGCGTTTGGTGATGAAGGTCATGACCAGCCCGACGGCGATGGCCATCAGCACCGGTATGGCGATGCCGTGGGCGATGAACAGGCCGCCCTCGGGCACGGTTATGTTGTTGGCGGCTGCATATCTGTTCACGATGCCGACTGGCCACGGATAGGAATTGGCCAGCCAAACCGCGCCCATGATGACGGCGCAGGTCAGCACGCCGATCAGCGTCTCGGCCCAGATCGGACGCAGCGGGAAACGGAAGCGCTTGCGCTGTACCCGCCCGTTGAACAGCGCAAGCACCACCGCAAGGCAGGCGGCGATACCGACCACCCAGCTCCAGGTCGCGCCGATCGATCCGGCCGGGCCGCCGCCCATCAGCTGGAACGTCGCGTTGAGCGGCGCCACCGTCTGGCCGCTGGTAACCCACCATGCCGCACCGCGCCAGACCAGAAGCCCGCCCAGCGTCACGATAAAGGCCGGCACTTCGAGATAGGCGATGACAAAGCCCTGGAAGGCGCCGATCAACAGACCGAGCACCAGGCCGATGACCAGCGCCAGCACCCAGATCCATGGGTTGCCAAGCTCAAGCCCGACGAAGCGCACTAGGAAATGCACCTGGGCGAAGCCCATGACCATGCCGATCAACCCTTCGGCGGAACCGACGGACAGATCGATATTGCGCATGACGATGACCAGCACCATGCCGCAGGCCATGATGGCGACGGCCGAGGTCTGCACCGACAGGTTCCACAGATTGCGCGGCGTGAGAAAGGTACGGCTGTCGAAATCGAGCGGATTGACGCCGAGACGCAGGCTGGACAAGACATGCAACCCGATCCAGATCAGCAGCAGCGCGCCGATCATGCCGAGCATGCGCGTGTCGATCTCGGTCGCCTTAAGGAACCGGGCGACGGCGCCGAGTTCCGACGCACGCGCGGTGTCGGCCTGCGGGTTGGACGTCGTATCGGTCATGATTTTCTCCCACCGGCCTGCCCGTCCGATGCGGGATGCCGGAAGCCAGTCTAGAAGTTACTCGCCCGAGGCGGAAAAACAAATCTTCTTGAAAAAACGCCGCGGCTTGGCAGCCGCGGCGTTCATCGCATGAAATGGAAGATCAGTTGCAGGCCGCTACGCTGCCCGCCGCGACGCCGGCACAGACCTCGTCTTTCTTGATCCAGCCGGCGTCGATGACGACGTTGAGATTGTCCTTGGTGATCGCAACCGGGGTGAGGAACAGCGATTTGACGGTGTTCCCACCGGGCGTTGTGAAGTCCTTGACGCCGGCGATATCGGTCATCTTCTTGCCGTCGGCCAGCTGCGAGGCGATCTCGGCGGCATTCTTGCCGAGTTCACGCGCGTCCTTCCACACCGACACGGTCTGCGTGCCGAGCGCGATGCGGTTCAGCGCCGCGTGGTCGCCGTCCTGGCCCGAGACCGGAACGGTACCGGCCAGGCCTTGAGCCGTCAGCGCCGCGACGACGCCGCCGGCAGTGCCGTCATTGGCCGCGACCACCGCGTCGACCTTGTTGTCGTTGGCGGTCAGGAACTGCTCCATGTTCTTCTGCGCGTTGGCCGGCAGCCAGCCATCCGTATAGGCTTCGCCGACATTCTTGATCTTGCCGCTGTCGATGGCGTCCTTGAGCACTTCCATGGAGCCCGAGAACAGGAAATCGGCATTCGGATCGGCACCCGAGCCCTTGATGAAGACGTAGTTGCCTTCCGGCTTCACCTTGAACACTTCGCGGGCCTGCATGCGGCCGACTTCCTTGTTGTCGAAGGTCAGATAGAAGACGTCCTTGTTCTCGATCAGGCGGTCATAGCCGACGACCGGAATGCCTTCGTCGAGCGCCTTCTGCACCGCCGGGCCGATGGCGGAGGCGTCCTGCGCCAGGATGATCAGCGAATTGGCGCCCTGGGAGATCAGGCTCTCGACGTCGGTGAGCTGCTTGCCGGGATTGGACTGGGCGTCGGCGGAAATATACTTGTCGCCGGCGGCTTCGATCGCCTTCTTCATGGCGGCCTCGTCGGTCTTCCAGCGCTCTTCCTGGAAGTTCGACCAGGAAACGCCGATGACCTTGTCCTTCGCCTGCGCGACCGACGCGAGCGTCAGCGACATGGCGACACCCGCCAGGATGGCGGCTGTGAATCTCTTCATCTTAATCCTCCCTGCGCCGCGTATGGCGCGACCAAACAGGCCCGTAGGCCGGCACAAAGGCTCTATTTTTTCGAGCCTCGAAAAAACACTGGTCCATCGTCGGAACGCTGTCAACGTCGATTCTGATGTATTTTGATGTCCTCGTGAATTTTTTTCGAGCTCCGGAATAAATAATGACAGCCAAGGCCGGTTCTGCCAGTATTTGACGGTCGTCGGGATCCTGGGGAGAGAACGCGGCGACGGGGAGGATGCGAGAAACATGTCGGTCGGAATCCGCCACGACGATTTGCGCCGACGCAACCGGGCGATGGTGATCGCGGCCGTGCGCCGTGCCGGGCAGCCCTCGCGCACCGAGATTGCCGCGACCACCGGGCTCAGCCATTCCACCATATCGGCGATCTCCTCCGACCTGATTGGCGAAGGCATCCTGGCGCAGAGCAAGCCGAGCGAGGCCGGTGCGCTGAAACGCGGTCGGCCGCAGGTCGGCCTCAGCCTCAACCCTGAAGCCGCGGCGGTGATGACCGTTGTGCTGTCGCTGAATTTCCTCTCCGTCGCAGTCATCGACTATGCCGGCCAGGTGATATCTGAGGAGCAGCGCCGGCTGGACACGCTGACCCTGTCGCGCGAGGCGCTGATCGGCGAATGCGTGGCCATCGTCAGGCGGCGGTTCGAGGATCCCGACCTCGACGTCGGCAGCATCGCCCGTATCGCGCTGGCGATCCAGGGCATCACCGACACGGATGCGCGCGCCATGCTGTGGTCGCCGATCACGCCGCAGACCGACATCGCCTTCGCCGACATACTGGAGGCCGAGTTCGGCATTCCCGCCACCATGGAGAACGATTGCAACATGATGGCGGTGGCGCTGCGCTGGCGCGATCCCCAGCGCTACCGCGACGACTTCATCGCCATACTTTTGTCGCACGGCATCGGCATGGGCTTGGTGCTGAAGGGTGAACTGTTCACCGGCACCCATTCATCCGGAGGCGAGTTCGGCCACATGATCCATCGCCCCGGCGGGGCGCTCTGCCGCTGCGGGCGGCGCGGCTGCGTCGAGGCCTATGCCGGCAACTATGCCATTTGGCGCAACGCGAGGCAGCTTGGCGAGGACACCCAGCCCGTCGACGTCAGCGACGCCGACATGCGCACCCTGGCGGCCTCGGCGCGCGAAAAGGACGGGCCGGAGCGCGAAGCCTACCGCAAGGCCGGCGAGGCGCTGGGTTACGGCCTTGGCAGCCTGTTCGCCCTGATCGATCCGGCGCCGGTCGCCATGGTCGGCGTCAGCGCCGCCGCCTTCGACCTGATCGAGCCGGCTCTGCGCGAGGCCATTGCCCAGACCGCCGGCGGCCAGCACTCGAAATCGATTTCCTTCGACACCGAGCCGAACGAACTGCCGCTGATCCGCGAGGGCTGCGCCATGCGCGCGCTAACCTTCGTCGACCAGGAAATTTTCGCGCCGGGGGCACAGGCGAAATCAGGCATAGGCGAGAACGTTGCGTGACATATCCCTAGTCTTCGCGGATCGCGTACCCCGCGCCCCGAATGGTGCGGATCACGTCAGGCATGCGGCCGTTGTTGACCGCCTTGCGCAGCCGGCCGACATGCACGTCCACGGTGCGCTCGTCGATATAGATCGTTTCGCCCCAGACATTGTCGAGCAGTTGGCTGCGCGAGAACACGCGGCCGGGATGTCGCATCATGAATTCGAGCAGGCGGAACTCGGTCGGCCCGAGCCGGATCTCGCTTTTCTTGCGGTAGACCCGGTGCGATTCACGGTCGAGCACGATGTCGCCGACCTTGAGCACGCTGGACAGAACTTCGGGCTTGGCGCGGCGCAGCAGCGCCTTGACGCGTGCCATGAATTCCGGCGTTGAGAACGGCTTGACCAGATAGTCGTCGGCGCCGGTGGAGAGACCGCGCACCCGGTCGCTTTCCTCGCCGCGCGCCGTCAGCATGATGATCGGCAGCCGCTCGGTATCGGGCCGCATGCGGAGACGGCGGCAGAGCTCGATGCCGGACACCGCCGGCACCATCCAGTCGAGCACAAGAAGGTCAGGGACATTCTCATGCAAGCGGATCTCGGCTTCGTCGCCGCGCGTCACCACCTCTACCTGATAACCCTCCGATTCCAGATTGTAACGGAGCAGCACACCCAGCGGCTCCTCGTCCTCCACCACCATGATGCGTGGCGCGATCATCGACTGGTCACCCCTGCCGTCAAGCCGCTGGCGCCGACATCGCCGTCTCGTCCTGCTTCGGGCGATTGGCGGGCAATTGCGTGCCGGTCAGCACATAATAGGCATTTTCGGCAATGTTGGTCACGTGATCGCCGATGCGCTCGAGATTCTTGGCGCAGAACAAAAGATGCGTGCAGGCGGTGATGTTGCGCGGATCCTCCATCATGTAGGTCAGCAGCTCGCGGAAGACCGACGTGTATTTGACGTCGATGCGTTCATCGTCGGCGCGCAGCTTGGCAAGTGCCGCGGCATCGCGCGCCGCATACTCCTCGATCACACCTTGGACCTGGATCAGCACAAGCTGCGCCATGGCGTCGATGGAGTGCGACAGGTCGCGCGGCGTGGCGGCAAGGCCGACGGTGCCGACGCGCTTGGCGATGTTCTTGGCGAGATCGCCGATGCGTTCGAGATCGCCCGCCATGCGGATCGAGCCGACGACATGGCGCAGATCGTCCGCCATGGGCTGCCGCTTGGCGATCAGGGTGATGGCGCGGTCGTCGAGTTCGCGCTGGCGCGCATCCATGATCGCGTCGTCGGAGACGACGCGCTGGGCGAGCGCGTTGTCGGAATTCAGGAGCGCCTTGGTCGCGCCGCCGACCATCGATGAGGCGAGATCGCCCATGTCGCGGATCAGCCTGCTGATCTGTCCGAGATCTTCGTCAAAGGCTGCGACTGTGTGTTCGGCCATGATCTTGGTCCTCGTATGCCTGGGATCAGCCGAAGCGGCCGGTGATATAGTCCTGCGTGCGCTTCTCGCGGGGCGACGTGAAGATCTTCTCGGTGCGGTCGAACTCGACCAGCTCGCCCAGATACATGAAGGCGGTCTGCTTCGACACGCGCGCCGCCTGCTGCATGTTGTGGGTGACGATGACGATCGTATAATCGGCCTGCAACTCGTCGATCAGCTCCTCGATCTTGGCGGTCGACAGCGGATCGAGCGCCGAGGCAGGCTCGTCGAGCAGGATGACCTCCGGCTTCACCGCCACCGTGCGGGCGATGCAGAGGCGCTGCTGCTGGCCGCCCGAAAGGCTGAGGCCGCTGGCGTTGAGCTTGTCCTTGACCTCGCTCCACAGTGCCGCGCGCTTCAGCGCCTGCTCGACACGGCCGTCCATCTCCGCCTTGCTGAGCTTCTCATAGAGCCTGACGCCGAAGGCGATGTTCTCGTAGATCGACATCGGGAACGGCGTCGGCTTCTGGAACACCATGCCGATCTTGGTCCTGAGCAGGTTGAGGTCCTGCGAGCGGTCGAGGATATTCTGGCCGTCGAGCAGCACCTGGCCCTCGGCGCTCTGCCTCGGGTAGAGCTCGTAGATACGGTTGAAGACGCGCAGCAGCGTCGACTTCCCGCAGCCCGAAGGCCCGATGAAGGCGGTGACGCTGCGCTCGGGCAGCGACAGGCTGATATCCTTCAGCGCCTTCGACTGGCCATAGTAGAAATTGAGATTCTTGACCTCGATCTTGGCT
This sequence comes from Mesorhizobium sp. B2-6-1, assembly GCF_006440475.1. Lineage (NCBI taxonomy): Bacteria > Pseudomonadati > Pseudomonadota > Alphaproteobacteria > Hyphomicrobiales > Phyllobacteriaceae > Mesorhizobium > Mesorhizobium sp. B2-6-1. The sequence continues at coordinate 9,895 of NZ_VFUH01000019.1, read as the reverse complement.
TTCTCGACCGCGACTTCGGGCGTGTTCAATTCGGTGGACAACATCGGTTTCATCTGTCCTCTCTGCGTCCGGTAAGGCTGCGGGCGAAGATACTCAGCCCGAGAACCGTAAGGGTGATTATGAGTGCGCCGGTCCACGCCAGCTGCTGCCATTCCTCGTAGGGGCTGAGAGCGAACTGGAAGATGGTGACGGGCAGGCTGGCCATCGGCGCATTGAGATTACTCGACCAGAACTGGTTGTTGAGCGCCGTGAAGAGCAGCGGCGCCGTCTCGCCGGAAATCCGGGCGATGGCCAGCAATATGCCGGTGACGATGCCCGACAGCGCCGCACGGTAGGCGACCGAGCGGATGACCACCCAGCGCGGCGCGCCGATCGCGGCGCCGGCCTCGCGCAGGGCGTTCGGCACGAGGTTGAGCATGTCCTCGGTGGTGCGCACGACGACCGGGATGACCAGGATGGCCAGCGCGACGGCACCGGCGATCGCCGAGAAATGTCCCATTGGCCGCACCAGCAGCTCGTAGACGAACAGGCCGACGATGATCGAGGGTGCCGACAGCAGGATGTCGTTGATGAAGCGCACGACGGTGGTGAGGCGCGAGAAGCGGCCATATTCGGCCATGTAGGTCCCAGCGAGGACACCGATCGGCGTGCCGACGATGACGGCGATGACTGTCATCATGATACTGCCGTAGATGGCATTGAGCAGGCCGCCGGCATCGCCGGGCGGCGGTGTCATTTCGGTGAACACAGAGAGCGAAACACCCGCCAGGCCCTTATAGAGCAGTGCGCCGAGGATGAGCGCCAGCCAGGCCAGGCCGATGCCCGCCGCCGTGACGCATAGCGTCATCATCACGGCATTCCTGCGCTTGCGTCGATTGTGAAGCGATGTGGCCGTCGACATCGGTCAGGCTCCCGTGCGGCTGTCCATGCGCAGCAGCATGTAGCGCGCAAGGGCAAGGATCAGGAAAGTGATGACGAACAGGATCAGGCCGAGCGCCACCAGCGAAGACGTATAGAGATCGCCGTCGGCTTCGGTGAACTCGTTGGCGATGGTCGCCGAGATCGTCGTGCCGGGCGCGAACAGCGAGCCGCTGATGCGGTGGGCGTTGCCGATGACGAAGGTTACCGCCATGGTTTCGCCGAGCGCGCGGCCGAGGCCGAGCATGACGCCGCCCATGATGCCGACGCGGGTATAGGGGATGACGACGCGGCGCGTGACCTCCCAGGTCGTGCAGCCGATGCCGTAGGCCGATTCCTTCAGCACCGCCGGCACCGTGTCGAAGACATCCTTGGTGATCGAGGTGATGAAGGGCAGGACCATGATGGCAAGGATCATCGCCGAGGTCAGAAGGCCGATGCCGTAGGGCGGGCCGGCAAACAGGCTGGAGAGTCCCGGCACGTCGTGGAAAAGCTTGACGATGAAGGGCTGCACCGTCGTCTGCAGGAACGGCGCGAACACGAACAGGCCCCAGATGCCGTAGATGATGGAGGGTATGCCGGCAAGCAGCTCGACGGCGATGCCGATGGGGCGTCGGAGTGGCCGCGGGCAGAGTTCGGTAAGGAAGATGGCGATGCCGATGCCGATGGGAACGGCGATCAGGATAGCGATGGCGGCGGTGACAATGGTTCCGTAGATCGGGGCCAGCGCCCCGAAATTCTCGGTAACCGGGTTCCACGATTCGGTCGTCAGGAAGGAGAACCCGAATTTCGACAGCGCTTCCCACGAGCCGGCAAACAGCGAAATCGCCACGCCGCCGAGGATGAGCAGGACGAGGATGGCGGAAAAGCGTGTCGCCGCCCGGAAAATCGTATCGGTGAGCGCGAAGCGCCGGACCGTCGCTTCCCTGGCCCGCATGGCGGCCGACGATGGCATGGCTTCGGAGACGGCGGTCATCTGGCCCTCACGTTTCAAGGAAGACAGGGAGGGCGCCGTGAAGCGCCCTCCTCGTTCAGCAGGGATTACATGGCGGAATAGAGCGGCTTGCCGTCTTCGCCGACGATGTCCTTGGCCCACATGTCCTCGACGCTCTTCACGACCGCGTCGGGGATCGGAACGTAGTCCAGCGCGCCGGCCATGTCGTCGCCCTTGGCGTAGGACCAGGCGAAGAACTTGAGCGCTTCACCGGTCGCCGCCACGTCGCCGGGCTTCTTGTAGACCAGGATCCAGGTCGCCGACGTCATCGGCCAGGATTCGGCGCCCGGCTGGTTGGCCAGGATGACGCCGTAACCCGGCTGCGAGCTCCAGTCGGCATTGGCCGCCGCCGCCGAGAACGCCGCCGCCGTCGGCTCGACCTTCTTGCCGTCCTTGTTGATCATGTCGGCATAGGTCAGCTTGTTCTGCTTGGCGTAGGCGTATTCGACATAGCCGATCGAGCCGCCGGTCTGCGAGACGTTGTTGGCGACGCCTTCATTGCCCTTGGCGCCGATACCGACCGGCCATTCGAGCGCGGTGTTGACGCCGACCTTCGACTTCCAGTCGGCGCTGACGTCGGCCAGATAGTAGCTGAAGTTGAACGTGGTGCCCGAACCGTCGGAGCGATGCACGACGGCGATCGCCTGGTCGGGAAGCTTGACGTCGGGATTGAGCTTGGCGATCGCCGCGTCGTTCCAATTGGTGATCTTGCCTACGAAGATATCGGCCAGCGTCGGGCCGTCGAGCACCAGTTCGCCCGGCTTGATGCCTTCGAGATTGACGACCGGAACGATGCCGCCCATCACCATCGGGAACTGTGCAAGTCCGGTGGATTCGAGATCCTCGCCCTTCAGCGGCGCATCGGAAGCGCCGAAGGTGACGGTCTTGGCTTTGATCTGCTTGATGCCGCCGCCCGAGCCGATCGACTGGTAGTTGAGACCGATGCCGGTCTCCTTCTTGTAGGCATCGGCCCACTTCGCATAGATCGGGTAAGGGAAGGTGGCGCCGGCACCGGAGATGTCAGCTGCCATTGCCGCGGAAAGGGTGAGGGTGGACGCCGCAGCCATTGCGATCGCAACGGCCGCCGAGCGGATGAAATGTCTCATATGGCCTGCTCCTGTTCGGAAGATGGTCTCTCGGCGCCATTCCTTGCCAGCGCCCGCTGAGGCCAATAGCGTTCGATTATAACAGTCGCATGACAGTTTCGTGTCAGCCCGGTAACGCGTCGCCGGCGCCTGGAAAGGCGATGGCGATTAGCGGCTGCGGCATGGCGCCGGTTTGCCTTCGGGAATCAGGGACTTGCGCTATCCGGCCACCCAAACAGCCATCGGATTCGGCATGGATCGCTGATCGAAGAAAAGCCGGACGGGAGCGCGTTGCTCGAGGCCAGAGGATGTCTTGGCCGGGCCATCGCCAAAAACAGGTCCGTTGGGGTAGATTGACGCTGCTTCATACTGGCGGTCGCTGCTCCCGCCCGTAACTAGAAGAGAGCGGAAATTCGATGCCGTCATTGTCCCGGCTGGACGCCGGCTTTGATATGGTGCGATCGCACCATAGTCTTGCTCGAAGGGCTGCAGCCGGCCCCGGGTGATTCTCGCCGCAATCCGGCCGAAGGCGCAAAGTCTATCCCGCGTTGCGCCGGGCCTGGCGACCAGCGCCGACCCAGCGCTCGACCTTTTCGAGCAGGGCCCTGGGGCTGATCGGCTTGGGCAGATAATCATCCATGCCGGCGTCCAGGCAGCGTTCGCGATCGCCCTTGAGCGCATGCGCGGTGACCCCGACGATCGGCACATGCGTGCCGGTTTCCTCTTCCAGCCGGCGGATGGCGGCGGTTGCCTCGAGCCCGTTCATCTCCGGCATCGAGACGTCCATCAGGATCATGCACGGATTGAGCCTGCCGAAAGCGTCCAGCGCCTTGCGGCCATTGCCGACGATCTCGAAACCGTAGCCGGTCTCGCCGAGGATCTGGGTGAAGACCATCTGGTTGACCTCATTGTCCTCGGCCACGAGGATGTCCAGCCGCTGCTCGCCGCCAGTCGCGGCAAGCCGAGGCCTGACCGGCGGCGGCTGCAGCAACGCGCGTTGCCCTGCCGCCGGTGGCGGTGACTGCGGATTGTTCCCGCCGCCTCCCTCGACAGCAAGCGGCCGGGCGACATCCGTGGCGTGGCGATGCCGCTGGATGGTGGCGACCAGCGTTTCCAGGAGCACCGAGGAGCGTGCGGGCTTGATGAGTTGGGCATCAATGCCGAGATCGCGGTAACTGGTGTTGGCCAGCGACTGGTCGACGGAGGTCAGCATGATGATCGGCGTGTCGGCAAGCCCGGCGGTGTTGCGCACGACACCTGCCATCTCGGCGCCGCTCATCTCGGGCATCTGATAATCGAGCACGACGCAATCGACCGGCACGCCGTAGGCGGCGGCCGCGATCAGCACTTTCAGTCCCTCGGCGCCGCTCTCGGCCGCGCAGGAATCGAAGGTCCATGACGTCATCTGCTCGGTCAGGATGGCGCGGTTGACGGCATTGTCGTCGACGATCAGCACCCGCGCGCCGGTCACGTCCACCGGCATGATGCGCTGCGCGTTCTGTTGTCCGGCCCTGGGCAGCGTGACCGTGAACCAGAAGGTCGACCCCTTGCCTTCGGCGCTTTCCACGCCGATGTCGCCGCCCATCAATTCGACCAGCCGCGAGGTGATCGCGAGCCCGAGCCCAGTGCCCTCATGCCGCCTCGTCGAGGAGGTGTCGACCTGGCTGAATTTCTCGAACACCTGTTCCAGCTTTTCCTCAGGGATGCCGATCCCGGTGTCGGTGACCGAGATCGTCAGCCTGGTTCCGTCCGGCACACTTTCGCCGGTGACGTCGACGAGCACATGGCCTTCTTCGGTGAACTTCACCGCATTGCCGAGCAGGTTGGTGACGATCTGCCGGATGCGGCCGACATCGCCGATGAACAGGCTTTCGAGCCCAGGCTCGATGCGCACGATGAGCTCGAGGTCCTTTTCCTTGGCCCGCGTCGACACCAGCGTCGCCACGTCCTCGATCGCCTCGGCGAGATTGAAGGGGGCGGGATCGAGCACCAACTGGCCGGCATCGATCTTGGAGAAATCCAGGATATCGTTGATGATGGTGAGCAGCGCGTTGCCCGATTTGACGATGATGTCGGTGAAGGTCTTCTGCTTCGGATCGAGATCGGATTTGGCCAGGAGTTCGGCCATGCCCAGCACGCCGTTCATCGGGGTGCGAATCTCATGGCTCATATTGGCGAGGAATTCCGACTTGGCGCGGTCGGCAAGTATGGCGCGCTGGCGCGCCTCGCGCAGTTCCGCCTCGCGCAGCTTCAATTCGGTGATGTCGGTGGTCGACCCGATCAGGTAGAGCGACCCGTCGGACGCGATCATCGCGCCCTTGCGGGCGAACTGGTGGCGCACGCTGCCGTCCGGGAGCATCACCGTCTCCTCGACCTCCTGGGTTTCGCCGCTGCGCAGCACCGCGAGGTCGCCATTGACGAAGGCTTCGCCGTCGGGCCCGAAAATTTCGATATCGGTCTTGCCGATCGCGTCCTGCTTGCTGAAGCCGGTGAGATCGCACCACCCCTTGTTGACGTAGAATTGCCTGAGATCGGAGCGTTTGGCATAGATCGACACCGGCACGTTGTCGATCAGGCTGCGGAATACCTCGTTCTCGCGCATGCTTTCTTCCAGCGCCCGCTCGCGCGCCTTGACCTCGGTGATGTCGGTGCTGGAGCCGACCAGATGCACCGATCCGTCCAGCGCCACCAGCCGGCTCTTGCGCGTCATCAACTGCCGCACCGTGCCGTCGCGATGGGTGACGGGCTCCTCGACCTCCCTGACGCTGCCCGTGAGGGCGACCTCGGTGTCGTCCAGGCTGTAGCTCTTTCCATCCCCGTCGCCGAACAGCTGCCGATCGGTGCGGCCGATGACGTCTTCCTTGGCGAGCCCGGTGATCGCGCACCAGGCCTTGTTGACGAACTCGATGCTGAGGTCCTGCGCCTTGATGAAGGCGGCCACGGGCAGTTCGTCCAGCACGTGCCGGAACAGGTCGATCTGCCGCATCGAATCGTGCAGCGCCTTTTCGCGGCTCTTGATCTCGGAGATATCGACACGCACGCCGATGAACGTGCCGTCGTCGGTGCGCATGTCGTAGACCTGGTACCAGCGACCGTCGGGATTGAGACGTTCGAAGGATGAGTATGGCAGGTGGTAGCGGGCGAGGATGCTGTCCAGCCAGGGATCGAGATCGCCATCATAGAGCGCATCGACCTGCGGATCGCCGCTCGAGCGGAAATAGCCGGCCGAACGACCGAGTGCCAGCGCGTCGCGGAAGGTGCGGCCGGGCTGCCACGCCGGCTTCAACGCCGGCAGCGTGTCCTGCATCTTGCGGTTGGCGAAAACGAAATTGTCCTCGCGGTCGTAGATGATCACGGCGGCCGGCAGCGATTCCAGCACGCTGGCCAGGTGTTTGCGGGCGTCCTGCGCCTCGGTCTCACGGCCCTTCATGTCCGAGACGTCGAAGAGGAAGCCGGCCACGTAGTTGCGGCCGCTTACCATTCTAACGCGGTTCTTCCTGACGACGCGCGAGCGGTTGACGCCGTCGACCTCGAAGCTTTCCTCCACCTCGTAAGGCCGCCCGGTCGCCAGCACCTCGCGCTCGCTTTTCTCGAACAGCGCAACCTCGGCCGGCGCGAGAAAATTGCCGCCGGGCTTGCCAAGCATGGTTTGCGGGGTCTGGCCGAACAGGCCCGCAAACGCCTCGTTGACGAAGACGAAGCGCAGATCGTCGTCCTTGACGAAGATCGGATCCTTGACGCCGTTGATCACCGCTTCCGCCAGTCGCGCCTTTTCCAGCGCGTCGGCCAGCTCGGCCTCGCGATCCTTCATGTCGGTGACATCGACATAGGAGATGAGCCGCTTGCCGCCGGCCAGCGGGGCCAGCGACGCAACCAGGGTACGCCCGTCATTGCGCGGCAATTGTCTCGAGCCGGCGACGCCGGCCCTGATCTCGGACTCGCGCTCGGCGGTATGGCGCCGCCAGGCAACATCGTCTGCGCCGTAGGAATCGACGGCGCGGCTGGCCTCCATCAACTCGCGGAAGCCCGAGCCGATCCCGGCGCGCTGGGGATCGATTTTCCACAAATTGTAGAAGGCCTGGTTGATCACTTCGGCGCGCAGGTCGGCGTCGAGGACCATGATCCCGATCGGCATCGAATCGACCATCGTGCGAAGGTCGGGAAGGCCTCCCGAAGACGCCTCTCCTTGCTGCTTCTGCTCCAGTTCTTCGAAGGCGACGGCCAATCCCGTGACATTGCGTCCAATGCCACGATAGCCGGCGAATTTCCCCTCATCATCGAAGCGTGGAAAGCCTGAGGTCAGCACCCAGCGGCAATCGGCGCGACCTCCCTTCAGTTCGTAGACAAAGTCACGGAACGGCCGATGTGCCTGCAGATCCTCCAGATGCATTGCCGCGCTGCGGTTGCCGTTCAGGACCTGCTTCAGGAAATCGAAACGGAAGCGGCCGAGCACGGCGGCCGGGTCGATGCCCGTGACCGCCTGGTAGTTGTGCGAAAGCCAGGAAAAGCGCAGCTCGGCGTCGGTCTCCCAGATCCAGTCCGAGCCCGTTTCGACCAGCTGGCGTAGCATGGCCAAATCCATGCCTGCGGTGAACGAAGCCGCGTCGTTCACCGCCATTTCGCCCGACCCGCGCTCGCCGCGCACGCCGGCTGTCTCGTTCGCTTCAGCCATGCCGTCCCCACCCCGAATCCAAGGCCGAACCCTCCCTCCGCGGTTCGTCGGCGGAATGTGCCCGAGAAGCATTAACGATCCGCTAACCTTAACAAGCCGTTGCGCACCGGACGGGCCCTGGCCTGCGCCATTGCGCCCGGTTGTCGGCCTGATCGAAGCCGCGCTATAAGCCAATATTGGGGTGTTGCTGATGTTTGGACGGATTGTGCCTTGCTTGCTGAGCGCGGCGCTGCTTTTCGGCAGCGGCTGTTCGCGCAGCTATGACGGCACCGTCGTCATTCCGCGCCCGCTCGATGCCCGGCGTTTCTGGGACCGGCCGCCGCCCAATGTGGAATACGGGCCGTCCGGAATGGAAAACGGCGCTTTTCCGGCGCCGCCACAACCGCCAACCCGGTTTTCCGAGCGCAGGCCCGCGCCGCGCGCCGCACCGAGACGTCATCTTTCAAGAGTTTCGAGGCCACCTCCGCCGTCCTCCGATGAGGAAAAGCCCCTGGCATGCAGGAATGTCAGCGAACCCGGAAAGAGGGTTCGCATGGTCTGCGACTGATGGGTGCCACCCAAAACTGACCTTGGCTGAGAAACCGGCGCCTACAACCGGGGGCGGATGATCATTCGGCTGGGAAGAAGGCCGGGCCGACTATTCTCACCGGCCGCTTGCCGGCCTCTATCGACTGATGCTGGGCCGCCCCGGAGGCTTCGGCGTCCGCCGCGGGAATTGCCGCGACGCTGCCGAGGTCCGGCTTGGCCGACGGCAAGGGGATGATGGCATTGGTCATGTTTGTGGGCGTTACCGTTCGGGCCCTCAATTCGGCGACCCTGCTGTAGTAGCGTTTTAGGTCACATGCCTTGAAATTGACGTCGTCGCGGTAGCGGAATGCGGTCGGCAGATCGGTGTAGGGCTTGCGCGTGTCGAGAGAGACCATCTTTTCGGTTTCGAGGCTGACGTCGCTGAGCGTATAGAGGTCGACGCCCGGCTCGTCGCAGATGTAGCGGCATTGATCGGCCATATCCTTCACATCGTCGCTGCCGGCGAACTGCGACTTGGGTGCTGGGAAGAAATATCCATCCGAAAGGCGCACGCAGAACAGCATCGCGTTGCCGGCGCCCGTTGCCCTCGCCGCTGGCGCCGCCGCAGACACCGATTGGGTCTTCGCCGCCGCGCGCTTTGCCGCTGGCGCGCAGCCAAGCGCGACAAAGCGTGCCCGCAGCCCCGACATGTCCCGGCCTGAATTGGAGGCCGCAGCGATCTGGCGCTGCACCTCGCTCCTGTTCCTGGCAAGATCGGCGCATGCGTTGAAGAAACCACCGAGGGAATTTTTCGCCGTACACTTGCGCTGCCTCTCGATGCCTTGGATCGCGGCAAGCTGGCGGTGCAACTGGGCAAGCTCGGGGCTCGTGCCGCCGCCACGGCCGGCCGAAGACAACTGATTTCTTATTGCACTGCAACTGTCGGCATAAGAACTGGACATGCCGAGCGCGAGCACGGTCAGGGTGACGAACGCGATCATCATGGGGGACCAGAAACGGATCATCGGAAGGACGCGGTCCTTGTTGCTGAGAACCTGGAATGACAACTCTTTCGACTTCGGTAAGCTTTCGCTAAATGAGTTTTATCTAATCTTTCTAGTCTCCATGCATTGAGAGACTTGTCTTTAGTTTAATAGAAGAACCTCTGTGAATTCAATATTGCATTTTTATTTCAAGATTGAGACGAACTGCAAAACAATGCAGCCGGACCGACGGCTGGCAGGCCTGCCGGATCACTCCGGCGTTACCGGAAACGGGCCCTGAAACCTTTGCCCGTCCTTTCGCGTTGAAGCGCGAAGGAGAACGCAGATGTCGATCCAGGTCACGGTATCGGAACTGACAAGAAATCTTTTTCATTCCCTGGGACTTGATCCGAGGCCCCTGAGCGCCGAGCAAAACCTGCTGCTGGAATGCTATCTGGCCGGGCAAATCCCGGAATCGGCCTGGAACGACTACGTCTTCGAGACACCCGACCTGGCGCGGCACGCCGAGGCGCGGCGTACCAGCCACTGACCGGTGAAGGCGGTGCTGGGCGAGATGGTTTGGTGGTAGTCGCTACCTGAGCGGCTGGCTGGCAGACGTTTTCCGTCAGGATTGCGTAAAAAATTGAAGCGGGATCGGCGGTCGTGTCCCCACAGGTGGTGTAGCTCGGCGGTTACGAAGCCGCTCGCGAGCGCGCCGTTAGTCGCGCCGTAGCGA
>NZ_VFUH01000018.1:0-109668 GCF_006440475.1 Mesorhizobium sp. B2-6-1 | reverse complement strand
CGCGCTGATCAGCCCGGCCCATGCCGGAGAGCACGGCGACCAATGCCGTCAGCTACACCACTCCCCGGGACACGATCTCGCTTGGGACGCCCCAAGGAGCAATCATGATGCCTCGATCACGCTCGTTCAGATACTCTTTGGATGGACATCGACGTCCGACCAATTCCTGAAGTCGGTCGCAGAGCGAGTTCACGGTCGTCTTGAACTAGCCGAATGAGCAGGCGAAGCTGCCTATCAGTCACCTTGGAGCACCGCGGCTGCCGCTCAGGGCCAGCGTAGATCAAGCCCAAACACAACCGACGTCCGGTCCCAATGCAACCCAGCAATCTCAGAGATCGCGACCACTCTCGAAAGGTGCCCCGACGCATCGCCTACGATTTAGTCGTCCGACTTTGCCACAAGATCGGCGATACGGGATACATCAGGCACGTAAAGCTCTTTGGCGTGGCGCAGCACGAGTCCGATGTTTTGCAGGTAGCTCAGCTCGCGTGCCACCGCCTCGCGGTGGGTGCCAATGCGGTGGGCCAGATCCGTATGGGTCGGGATAGGAGAAATCCTCGCCGAACCGTCGGCTCCGATGTCTTCAGCGCATAAGCGCAGCAACTCCTTATGCACCCGGGACCGAACGTTGAGCGTCGAAAGCTCAACGATGTGCTCGACAAGCACCTGCTGACGTTCCACCAACAATTGTACAACCGCATGCAGGGCTTCAGGATCCTGCTTGACTATGTCCAGAAAGGCACGACTGCCGATCGAAGCGATAGTGCATGGTCCCGCCGCTTCGACCGAATATGGCATCTGGATGTCGCCGCTCAAGGCAATTCCGTTAACAAGCGAGCCACGATGCGCAGGGGGGAGCGACACAATCTTGCCATTGCGGGTATAAACGAGCGCTCGAAGCTCGCCCTCGAGCAGAAAAAAAAGCCGGTCGACACTTTCGCCGGCCGGGACCAGGACGTCCCCTTCATTGAGATGCAACCAACGACAGCGGCGGTCTATCTCGATCAGCGTGGACGACTTAACATTGCTGAAATGCTCGATATTTTTCAAATCCGGCCCGTGCATATGGTTGGCATCAGCTACGGAGGTGATCTCCCCGTCAGTCTGCGGGCCTGGATATCGAACGGGCGGTTGTTTCATCCTGGGTAGCGCCCCCTTGCAAAGGTTCGCAGCCGCTTCCGTTGCGGCTGCTCCCCAAACTCAAGCAAATCACATCTACTAAAACGGTCCGTCAAGAACCATTACTCGTTGAGTGAGGCGGCACCCATATTTCAATTCCGTATGGCAATCCCTTCATACGGCGTTGTGTTGAGTATGTAGGCGACTTCGGTACGGTTTCTCGCACGAAGTTTTTTCATGACATTCCGAATGTGTACCTTGACCGTACTTTCACACATGTTGAGCTCGTACGCGATGACCTTGTTCGCCTTTCCTCGACGCAATGCCTCGATGACAGACATCTGACGCGAGGTAAAAGTGTTGTCTCCGTGCGGCTGCTGCTTGGTCGCGGACTGACCGTCGGTGACGGCGCGTCCTGAATGAAAGAGAACACTGGGCGGGACGAAAGTTCCGCCCGCCGCGACAAGCTGGATGGCCTTGGCGGCCACCTGCAACCTGACGCTGGTAGGAATATAGCCACGCGCGCCGTTTTCGACCACTTTGAGAATGTCCTCAAAGTTCTCGATATCCGATAGGATGACCACCCCTACCTCGGGCCTGGTCGCTTTCAGATGGCCTATCTGGGAAAGATGATAGTCCGCCTGGGAGTTCGACCACATCACACACATCAGGACCGTCGAAACTCTCTGCGTTTCTTCGGGATCCGCCATGTCGAACGCTTCGACCGACGCGTAATGCTGGATATGAAATGATGGCTCGATGATTTCGAGGCTTCTGCTGAAGCAGTCACACATCAAAGGCCGGCCATCGATGATTGCAATCTCGATTCCCTCTCCCGAGGACGGTGAGAGACGATTGACGTCGAGAATAGATGGATATTGATCAAGATCAGTTTTGTCCGTCCGATCATTCGCAGGCAAAAAACTTGTCATGACTCACCCCCGCGCAAATCTCGCCCCAACGGAGATTTCGCTTTTAAACCCATACCTTAACACTTTAGTAATAGCTTGTGGACCGGAGGTGGTGGTGTGACAAAACGCACAGCGCGGCCAAAATTTCGGTTTCCCCAAGCAATCAAAGTGAAAAAGTCGTGGTTGCAGTATTATAGTTGGCTTCGAAGTCCATGCGCTTACCAATAGGGGGTAGCTACGGAAGTAGCGGTCATCCAGAATCGTTACGACAAAGAGCTGAACAGGGGTGGCTATGTGAGCCGTTGGTCAGACCTTCGCTCAAAACGCGCACACTTTCTCGGCAAAGCGTAAAATTACATTCAGGAGCCGGCATATTCCATATGGCGGACCTGCGGCATGAGACGTCGCAGCCTGCTCCCTTTCCTCGTCGATTGACCGCTTTGGCGAAGGTGGAGGCGAGCTTATTCGAGGCTTTGCCGCAAGTGCTGGCCCAGTCTGATAGCGAGCGCGACAATGGTGAGGGTGGGCATGTCGTTGCCTCCGGTCGGGAAGACCGAGCTGCCGGCGACGAACAGATTTGCGAGGCCGTGCACCTGGCACGAACTATCGACCACGCCGGTTCGCGGGTCGTCGCTCATCCTCGTCGTGCCCATGTGGTGTCGAACCCAGTGATATGGAATGTCTCGCTCCCCCGCCGGGTTTTTGTCCTGGCCTGGATGAATGGCGCTTCTATGCCCCAGCCGCTTCATCTCTTCAGTGATGATCGCCTGGACACGCTCAAGCGTCCGTCGGACGAGAGGCCCCACGTTCCATTGCAGCTTCACACGGGGCAGACTGAACTCGTCGAGCCTTGTATCGAGCGTGACGCGGCTTGCCGGATCCGGTTCTTGTTCCAGTATCGTGTCAAAATGAAAATGCCTTGCACGCCGACGTGAGTGCCAGATCCGTTCGAAACCTGCCGATATTGCTCCCGCCGGATGCATCAGGATAGTTCGGCCGCATTTGATAAGGTCGCGATGCAGCCGGCCTCTCCGCAGCCAGAAGGCAAGATACTGCAAAGCTTCGGAACCATCCATGTGATTGACGCAAGGCCCAGGCTTGATCCATGTGCGGGAATCGAGGAGGCGCTCGCTTGCACGTATTTCGGGCCGCAGCGCCAGTCCGAATGCATCATTGGTGCCGCGGTTTTCAGGCGACAATCCGGTCGTGCGGGTCCAGGGCACGTGGAGGTCTATCATGTTGTCGGGCTGGCTGACTTGCAGGCTTCCCCATTTTACCCGGGGATGCTCCATGAAATAGCGGCCAACCAGGTCATACTGGTTTCCTATGCCATTCGGCGCCTGTCGGTTTGAAACAAGGAGCAGGCGCGCGTTTTCGATACCGCCGCAGGCCAGCACGAAAAATCGCGCACCAATCTGGAATCGTTTGTTCGGCGTACTCGCTACCTCGATGGAGCGAACCCGCCTTCCGCAGTCGTCGGTGTCGAGCCGCAGCGCCGTGGCATGCAGCACGACCTGGACGTTTTTTGCGTCCTTAAGCTTCTTGCGAAGCGTTGCTCCGAGATCCGGAGTGGGACTGAGAAAGCAGCGTTCCGAAAAGAGCGGCCCGTTTTCAGGCATGACCGCGGAAGTCGGCCAATCGGTCAGCAGGTCGTCGATTCCGAGCAGGCGGGCTGCGGTCTCATAATGGGGTAGTAATGATTTATGGGCGACGGGCCAACCACTCAGGGGTATCCAGGGCCGATGCTCGAAATCGCCATGATCCAACATCTTGCACCATCCGCCCCAACCAGCCTTGCCTGTGCTCCCGCCGAACTGACGAAGGCGGCAAAGATCAAGAGCTTCGTAAGGTTGACCCACGGACAGCCCGCGCGACAGCCGTTGGCGCCAGTGCTCGTACGTCATGCCACCGCTTTCGATGACGCATATGCGATGCCGCGTGCCTTCTAGTTGTGATGCTATCGCCAGGCCTGCGGCACCCGCTCCCACGATGCACACATCCGCCTCCAGGCGCATGCCTTGCGGAAAGGCGTTGCAATCTTCAATCATGGCGTCGATCGGGCATGGTGTCGATCGGGACCAGCAATTGCACGCCTGTGAGAATAGCGTGGCCATTTGCGCCTTGCCCCCAGCCCCATTTGGCTGTTGGTCCCGCTGGCATCGGGCGGGCACGTCAAATTTGTGATCCGAAGAAAACAAATGTCACGATACGAGCAACGGCGCGAGGACTGCCGGAGCCTCGCCCTGTGCTCCATTCGGTTAGCCTCTGGAAGTTCGGCCACTGGCATTCCGTTGTCCAAGCCTGATCCTCTTGGCTGCCTCCGAGCGCAACGCAGTTAAATTTGGCGCCACAATCGGATAATCCGGCGGCAAGCCCCATTTCTGGCGATATTGCGCTGGCGTCATGCCGATGGATGTAAGATACCGCTTCAAGGATTTCATGCGGCGCCCGTCCTCCAGGTTGACGATGAAGTCAGGGGTCACCGACTTGCGGATCGGCACGGCTGGAACAGGTTTCGGTTCGGGCTGGTGATCGCCCACGGCAAGCTTTTGCAAGGCACGGCCGACATTCTGGATCAGGTCAACCAGATCGGAAGGCGACGTCCGGTTTTTCCTGACATAGGCCGAAACAATATCAGCGGTTAGCTCAATGTGGTCGGCGGGGTCAGAGTCCATGAGTCCGCTCATTGCCTGAAGAAGGCTATCTTCCGTGGCCGAGGCGCGGAGCACGTTCTGCATCGCTCATTGAAGGATTGCCCACCGTCACAGGAGAATGCTCCTGATGCCCCGCTCCTTGCATGGCCCAATGCCATCCCCAGGTGCCGTTTGTGTCAATTGTCCCTTGGCGGCAGCCGATCCATCCAAAAGTGGTACCGCTTGGCAATCCCGATCCCGTGATGGCAGCGGCGAAACCGGCAGCACCGGCGGCACAGCTAAGCCGGCAAGACCGCACTGATCCGCGCACATGTCGCGTACCGGTATCGACCGTCAAATCGATATCCAGCGCCGCCTCTCTGCGACGACTCGACTTGTTCGCGACGGCTCGACTTGTTCAAGGCTGTCGTGTCTGGAGCTTCATGGCGCGCTTAAAGTCACGATTGTCCACGCGGACAGCGCAAGACATCTCCAGGCCCGTAAGCCTTGAACAATGCTTGCGCCTTGCACTGCGCATGTGCGCTTGGACCTGAGCGGCGCGGCTTGACGAACCGCTCTTTCTACCACTCCGAGCCGGTATAGCCCGCAGCTTCCTTCCACAATGCGAGTGCGATGCTTGGCGAGCGGCCTTTCACTTCAATGTCTTTGCCGCGGTACTTTCCAGCCGCAATCCACACTGTCTTTGAACGCTGATAGATGTTGATGTCGAGGGCGCTGGCTAGAGCTTCCCAGTCCCTGCGTCTCGAAAAATCCATCCGACCCCCATCTCTCCATAATGTGGAGCAGTAACGAACATGGCGGATGAGAGTTCCCAGATCGTGAGGACTTCACCATTGGTTTGCGCAAATGGGTCGCACAGCGGTGAAAACTGCCTCCGCTGGCTACGCCAGCGGAGTATTGAATTGGGCGATATCCCCAGGCTGGAGCTATTTGGCCGCCTTTGCCGTCCTCTCCGCACCCGCCAGACTTGCCAGCGGTTTTTCGCCAGATCCGCTGGTGCCACCCGACCGGCCGGCCTCGGACGGCCCGACCTTTGTCCGGAATCGGCAAAACGGCGAGATGAAAGAAGCCACTGAAGCACTCAGCGAGATTGTCAAAAGAATGTGTTTGATCATGATAAACCTCCAAAAGAGGGCATTGCTTATCCCGTGGAGATGGATAGTTTTTCCCGAAAAAATTGCGTATATCTCGATTAATTCTTTTCACCCTTTAAATGAGATGGGACTCTGCGTGTATGTACCTATTATATAAAGAGAACCCTCACACGCTGATCTTCGTCTTGGCCCCGAACTGCAGACTGGCCATCAATGGATCGGCATGCGGGTAAGGGAAAACGTGATACAAATTGTTGTGAACGCCCGTCCTCGTAAAATGGGTCTACATTCTTGGATGCGCGCGCATAGGTGAGGTCTTTGGCATGGGGCCGTTATCGCGAAGGACGTTTGCACAGGGAACGGTTCTGGGCCTGTTACACTGGCTTGGCTTTACCAACCCTGGCAAAGCGGCCACTCAATCCTCAGCTGGCGTAACGCTTATCGCCCGCGGCAGACCTGCGGCAACGCTCGTTACTTCGGATCAGCCGAGTGGCTCTGTTCACTACGCCGCCACGGAACTCGGCTGGCACATAAAAAAAGCGACCGGCATCCAACCTGCCATCACAACTGAAAACCATGTCTCGCCGGCTGGCCTGCGTAACGCCGCCCATATTTTTCTGGGCGACACCCGGTTCGCCCGGGCAGCCGGAATCACATTCGGCGCATTGGCGCGTGAAACCTGTATCATCCGAACCGTCGGCAACCATCTGTGCATCGCCGGCCTCGATCATCCCGGCAGTGCGCTCGACCAAAACACGTCCGCGGGCACCCTCTTCGGCGTGTACGAGCTCCTTGATCGCTATTTCGGTGTCCGATGGCTATGGCCAGGTGAGCTGGGAACGTTTGTCCCAAAGGCACAGTCCTTGGTGATCCCCGCGCTTGATTACGTCGTTACGCCCCGGTTCATGCAGCGTCGCGTGCGCGCTGGGGCTGGCTTCACGAGCGAAGAACATCCCGAAATGGGTTTCACCGCAGCAGCGGCGAAAGAATATATGAAAGCCCAGGCCACGTTCCTGCGTCGCCACCGAATGGGCCGCAGAGTACCCACGAACTACGGTCACGCTTTCGTCGACTGGTGGCAGCGGTATGGTACCGAGCATCCCGAATGGTTTCAATTGGTCAGAGGCAAACGGGGCCCGGTGAGGCTGGGCGCTCGCTTCTCGATGTGCATTTCCAATCCGGGCTTGCGAGAAGAGATCGTCTCGCAATGGCGTGAGCATCGGAACGCCTCTGCGGGACAGCCAACTTTCGTCAATGCGGTCGAGAACGACATCCCGGGGCAGTGCGAGTGCGAAATATGCAAAGCGCTGGATGGCCCAGAGCCGCCTGACTATCGAAAGTTCATTCCGTCGAAGTCGAAGATCGCCAGCAAGCCTTTCGTATCGGACCGCTATGCGCGTTCATGGCAAGCCATTCAGCGGATAGCCGCGAAAGACGACCCTAACGCGGTCGTGGTGGGATACGCCTATATGAATTACTTCGCGGCACCGACATCGGGAATCAAGTTGAACCCGAATATCCTGATCGGGTTTTGCCCATCGGCCTGGTACTATCCACGCAGCGGCGAAGAGCAGGACTGGATAAAAGACCAGTGGCGCGGATGGGCGGCAACGACTGCCCAGGTGTTCATGCGCACCAACTACTTCCTGGATGGCTACTGCATGCCGCACATATTCGCCGGCCAGTTCGCCGACGAGTTTCAGAACGCGGCGCGAAACGGGATGGTCGGAACCGATTTTGACTCGCTGACAGGCCATTGGGCGACGCAAGGTCCAAATCTCTATTTGTTGATGCGCCTGCAGACACATCCTGAGACTGCCGTGGAGTCATTGTTGTCGGAATATTATTCAGCCTTCGGACCTGCGGCCGACGACGTCAAAAGCTATTTTGATTATTGGCAGGCGTATACTTCGAACGCTCGCGCCCAGCTGCGGGAGGGGTTCGAGGCTCTTGGAGCATCTCGTTGGCGAAGCTGGGCGAAGGCGGCGCACGCTGTCTATCCAGAGGAGAGTTTCGCGCCGGCGGAAGCCTTGCTTGACAGGGCGGTAGCCTCCGCAATCCAAGATCCGGAAGCCTCGATGCGGATGAAGTTTCTTGAGCTGGGATTGCAGCATGCGAAGCTGTGCTCGCGAGCGGCCAGCAAGCTCACGCTCGGCGATCCGCAATCCGCCTATGAGCGCGGAAAGCCGGAACTGGAAGCGTTGCTGCAATTTCGGCGATCATATGAGCATATGTGGATATCCAACATGAATCACTGCGCGTGGGTAGAGAGCCAGAGTTGGATCCTGCCGGGCTTTGCGATTCAATCTCCGGACCTTGATCCGGAATGATCCATCTATTTTGAAAGAAGGTTTGCGGGAAGCTAGCTGGCCGAGCCGCACGATATCGCGCCCTGGCCAGCTAGGGAGAGGTGGTCGGCGTTGTGCCAGGCACTGCCGACTGTGCTCGGTGCAGTTGCGGGAGCGCTTCTGTCCATGAACGGGGGGACTGCGTCAAGACAGGCGACAGACGCGACAATCACCTCGCAATTTTTCCTCAATCGCCGGAGAGGACACGTCGTGCTGCGCGGAAGTCGGTGCCTGGCTCTGGTTTCCCGATGTGAGGCCGAGACTTGCCGGACTGCATTTTTCCTGTCGGCTTTGAGCTGTGTTAACGTTGCCCTTGAACCGGTGGATCGGACCGAGGGGACTAGGGTCCGAAACCCGATTTTCATCCTGTTTGGCTGACACCTCCCATTGTTTTGGGAGTTGTGAACCACCTGGGCATTTCGCGACTCGAAGGCGAACCGTCAACCGCGCACTATTGTTAGGCCCAGGTACTTCCCACCTCCCTTTATAGAACACGGGAAGTCTGTAACCTATGACTGCAAATTGTAAGCTGACAGTTTGGGGCTACTCCGTTCGGATACCGTGTGTTGCCGACGGCAAGGGCCGCGGCACCGATGGCAGCGGCAATGGCCATGCTCAACCGGCGTTCATCGGATCCCCGGTACCCAAGGTCAACGTCACAAGAGTCCGCAAAGTGTAGCCAGGAACATGGAACAACCGCTCTCAGCAGCAGTTGTCCGGTTCAGGAGGCAATATGAGCGCGACGATCGAGTTCTTTCGAACTTGGCTGCAGGAGAATGTCGGAAACCTGGCGACCGACACGCAAGTCAGCGTCGCGGTGTTGGCCCAGCAATTCGAGCAGGATGCGGACGCCGCAGGATACGGGCGCGAGGTTCGCGAAGAAGATATCGGCAACATAGAGGACGCCATCCAGCAGGCCCTCGACAAGGCGAACGCAGCCAACGGCCGGCAACCAGTTCCGGAGGAAGATGGCTCGCTTACGCCGATTATCGAAGGTCTTGAGGCTGCGGAGCCTGAACACTCAGCGTCTGCCGCCGGTGACGGCCGTAAGGAAGGAAGCTGACGAGCGCGTACAGCCGAATACCGGATCGTTAGTCCGGCGTATCGGGCTGGGTCGATCAGCGAGGGAAGTCGCGCACAGGATGATCTTCTTCACGAGCGATACTCATTTCAACGATCCACGCATCCTGCGAATTGATCGGCGGCCGTTCGGCTCGCTGGCAACGCATGACGCGGCGCTGATGAGCCTCTGGAACGAGACCGTCGGCTCGGACGACGAGATCTGGCATCTGGGTGATTTTGCCCGCCCGAAGGCCGGCATCGAAAACATCCTGTCGCAGCTCAATGGGCGCAAGCACCTGATCATCGGCAACAATGACGGAAGCGATGCAACGCTCGCATCTGGCTGGGCCAGCATCCAGCACTATGTGGAACTGGTGGTGGACGGTACCCTCCTCGTCCTGTGCCATTATCCGTTTCGGACCTGGAATCAGATGGGCAAGGGATCGGTGAATTTGCACGGCCATTCGCATGGCAAGCTGAAGCCGCTTACTCGCCAGCGTGATGTCGGCGTTGACGTGTGGAATTTCCGGCCGGTTTCCCTGCCGATCCTGCTCAACAAGCACAACCGTCGATCAGGCTGAGCGTGGCCCGTCGCCACTGACCGCAGTCGTCCTTTATACAGTTCTGGATGTGCTTCGCTCAGCATCAAAGCCGGACAAGAATGAAGATCGATCACGATTTTCCGTTACAGGAACAACAAGGACGGCGCTCCGTTGGGAAAGTGATCGCAACAAGCGATTTAACCAATGGAGGCACTTATGATGAAAACGATCTTGGTCGCATCCGCCCTGTCCTTAGCGCTCGCCACATCCGCCCTGGCCCAAACGAGCGGCTCGGGCAATGCCGGCGGTACCGCAGGCGGCGGCATGAACAACAGCGGCACGAGCGTCAACGGCTCCGGCAGCACCACGGGGACCGTCACAACTGATCCGAATGCGACGAACTCGACCACGACAACACCAAACGGCATGAATGACCGTTGCAAGGACACTGCGGGCAATGACGTCGACACCAATACCGCCAGCGGCACTGCCACCTCGCCGTCCCAAAATTGCAACAAATAGTTCCGCCAGCAGAATTCAGCTCAGGCCCGGCGATGACCGGGCCTGAGACATCATGTCGAATCGCAAGGCTGGGCCTATCGAAAGACGGAGTGCATGACCGCTATAGCGTCTTGGAGCACAAAGTCTTGAGCCTCTCAGTCGCACCCGATCGGCAGCGGTTTCGTTTTGCCGGTCAACCTGGCTCCCAGCGTCAGGCTGTTCGGGAAGCCGCTCACGAACGTGTTCATCGCGGCAGCGGACATGGGATGGGAGGCAAGGCGTGCCAACAAGGCAGCCACGCGAATGCGGGTGGCAAATTGGCTGTTCCAGACCTTCGAATAGCGGCGGCCAACAGCAATCCTCGCCGCCCGGTCCCAACGGCCGAACCTGGCCAGTTCGTTGGCTAGCAACCAGCCTGACTGCAGGGCCATCGATATGCCTTCAGCGATGATGGGATGGGACTCACCGGCGAGGTTGCCCACCCGAAATATGTCGTCGGCAAAACGTGGACGAATGCCAGGCCGTATGGGACCTGTGGCGAGCCATTCGCCATCGAGCGTGGCATTCACGATCGTGGAGGCGACACGGGGACACGAAGCAAGGATATGGGCATGAACAGCTTGGGCTGCCGACGAGACGTTGCCTTTTTCGCGTAGCCTGATCAAGACGTCGCGGCGCATGCAGCACGACAGCGACATCCTGTTCCGGTCGGCCCAGACCATGCCGCCATAGCCGCCCGGAAATGCCAGCAGGGGCATGAGGTCGCGGTCGAGCTCAGCGCCGGTGAAATGAGCCTTGAATCCGAAAAGATCGTGCGGCGCGTTGGTTTTCGGCAGGTTCGTCGGAAGCCTTCCTTGTTCCCACGAGCCATGCGCGGCAATAACGACCGGCGCAACGAGAACTCCCTGATCGTGCTTGCTTTCGATCCGAACCATAGCGTTGTCACCATCGGTGGTGATCTCCGCCGCCCGCCAAGGCTGGAACACGTCGGCTCCGGCATCGCGAGCCGCATCCAAAAGCATGCCATCCAGAACGTCGCGCCCGAGCGCGCGTCCAAATGCATCTCCCGCGGCCCGCGGCATGCCCGCATCCGTGCCGGGACCCGATGCAAAAAGTGCAACCCGCTTGACCTCCGGACCAGCTTTGGCGCGAACCGCGGCGCCTCCGCCCAATCTATCCAATAGATCCAGATTGACCGCAGACATGAATTCCCCGCAAACTTTGCGGCGCGGGAATTCACTTCGCTCGACGATGGCAACGGCGCGCCCCTGGCCGCTCAAAGCCAAGGCCACCGAAGAACCACTTGGCCCGGCGCCTATGACGATGGCGTCGTACATCATGGCAAACCTTCCGAAGCGCGGTCGACGGCAAGGAAGGCATGGGTAAACGGTCCAATTCTGCGTTCTGCACACTGGCGCCTGAAATCCGGGGGCCATAGGCTGGAAAGCTCATCACCCGCAAAACCGGCGCGGACGCTTGCCGCCGCATCGTGCAAAGTCACCTCGTTCGCGCCGATGACATGCAGAAGCGAACAGGCTCTTAAGGCAATGGCGTTTCGGCTCGGCTCGGTGGCGAGAAACACTGGCGCCAGAGGGCGAATCGCCAAAAACAGGCGTTTCAGGGCTGCGTCCGGAAAATGGTGCAGAAACAAGTTGGCCGATACCACATCGAAGGCGCCGGCTCGGGGGCTTTCGATCCATTCGAAGACATCATCGATGATGGTTTCGACCCGCCAACCAAGTGCGTAGAAATCAGCGAACCGCCTGTCTGAAATGAGGTTGAACTGGTCAAGCATGACCAGGTCGACATCTGTCCAGCGCCGGGCGAGGCGCTTTGCGACGGAAAGCATGAATGCTCCATCGCCGGAACCAATTTCCAAAAATCTGGTCGGGCTTTTGCGCACGCTTGCCTTCAACAGGCTGGCCATGATCGCGCTCTGAAACATCAGTGCGTTTATCCAGGCGAGATCACGCCGCGAACCGACGGCCCTTGGATCGTCGGGAGGCAAATTGTCGAGCAGTTCCCGCTCGATCCGACGATGGTCGAGATCATTGGCCATTCAGGTATCGCCGGCTGTGTGGAACATCATCGTCTCGGTCGTCAGGCCAGGTCCGAATGCCATGGCACAACCCACACGGTCTTCCTTTGTGGCCTCGCGCAGCATTCGCTCGAGTACGAACATGACGGTAGCAGAGGACATGTTTCCGTTTTCACGAAGGACCTCGCGGGAGGTCGACAACGCATCGGAACGGAGATTCAGCGCGCGCTCCACTGCGTCGAGAACGGAGCGGCCGCCCGGGTGGACGGCCCAAAGGTCGACGTCTGAAACGCTCCTGTTTCCCAGAATGCTGCCTATGTGTGTGCCGAGTGCATGGTGGATTGCGGCGGGAACCTCTCCCGACAACACCATGTCGAAACCGTCGTCGCGTATGTTCCAGGTCATGAGGTCGCGGCTGCCGCCATCGACGAGCGCGTGAAAACTATCCAGTCCTATGCCAAAAGGACTGGCGCTTACCGACGCAGCCGAGCAGCCATCGCCCCACAGGCAGAACGAGAGCAGCTTTTCAAGGTCGGAGGTCTCCTTGAGGTGAAGCGTACAGAGTTCGATGCTGACCACCAGAACCCGGGCCTCGGGTTCCGACCGGATGATGTGTCGTGCCTGCTTGAGTGCGTTGATCGCTGCATAGCAACCCATGAAGCCGAGGATTGTGCGCTCGATGGAGGTCGGCAGGTTGCACCGGGCAATTATTTCCAGATCCAGGCCGGGGGCGGAAAACCCCGTGCAGGTGGTGACGATCAAATGTGTGATACGGCTCCTGTCCTGACCATGAAGGAGCTTCTCCACGGCCTGTTCAGCCAGAGCGGGCGCTGTGGCCGCGAACATCTCCATGCGCTTTGCCGTGCCTGGAAACGCGCCGCGTTTGAAAACACCCTCCAAATCGACACTTGGGCCTTCAGGATCATCGGCGGGCGCAAAGCACGAATAACGATGCTCTATTCCGCATCTGTCCGCCATGCGATCAAAGATCGCCCGGCGACGGGGATTTGCCGTCAACTGGGAACCGGCAAATTGAAGAAAGAAGCGGTGAACGCCATTCTCCGGAACGGCTGCCGCAATCCGGTTGATGAAAGCTTGAGCGGGCATTTTTTCCTCGGCCTACAGCTTTAGGCTGGTGTACCGCGGGCGGTGACTACGAACCCGACCGGGTCGGGACCAGCCCCTGAGAGGTGGTAAACACCCTCGTAAACGTTCGGGACAGATGAAAGCTTCCCTCGTCCTCGACGATTTCCAAGGTGCCGGCCAATGGCGGCACCAAGCGCAATTGGAGGCATCCTCGGCGGCGCAGGCGGGCGAGCGTCGAATGTGGCACCGTACGCAACGGATGCCGCATTCGCATCAGGATGGATGGCACCGCGGCCGCCATATAGCCAGACGAGTCATCCATTCCTTGACCGGCCAAGGCCTTGGCCAGTCGACCGCGATCTCGGTCGGACCGGCGGGTTCCCCGGACCACCAGGGATCGTCAAGGCGGCTTAGCTATCATGGCAGCGGGGACAAACCGCTGTCGAATGGCCGTGCGCGGAGATACCCTATTTGGCGTTTTTGGCCCCGCCGATCTCCTTGTCCCACTTCTCGAACATGGCAACCAGCGGTTTGGCGTCGAGCGGCGGTTCGATCGGGTTGTCGGCGATCATCGCGGCATATTCGGGCCGGCCGAAACGCTTGATCGTGTCCTGGCTGTCCTGCGGCGCCATCTCTATCGGCACGTCCCTGATCGACGGGCCGGGGTACATGTAGCCGTGATCGTACATGAATGCCTGCTGCTCGGGCTCAAGGATGAAGGCGATCAGTTGCAGGAGAACGCCGAGCTTTTCGTCGGAAACGCCCTTTGGGATAGCCACATAGTTGGCGTCGCTGACCCAGTGGAAGCCCTTCAGGGTCGCAATCTTGTAGTCTTCGGGAACGATGCCGAGATAGCGCGGATTGATGTCCCATCCGGTGGTCGTGGCGATGATGTCGCGCGTGCCGTCACCCAGTTCCTTCATGGTGACGGTCGTGCCGGAGGGATAATAGTCGATGCAGTCGTTCAGTTCCTTGAGATAGGCCCAGGTCTTCTCCCAGCCGTCGATAGGATCCAGCGGATCCTTGTCGCCGAGCAGGTAGGGAAGGCCCATGACGAAGGTTCGGCCGGGGCCGGAATTCGCCGGGCGCGCATACATGAACTTTCCCGGATGCGCCTTGCACCAGGCAAGCAACTCTTCAGCGGTCCCAGGAAGGTCCTTGACCCGATCCGGCGCATATTCCAGGAGCGGGCCTGACGGATACCAGCTATCGACGAAGGCTTGGCCCTTCGCCATCTGCTGCATGGCATAGGCGCCCGGTAGGTAGCGCTCGTCGAGCTTGGGAAACATATCGGCATAGTCAGGCAGGATCTGGGTCCACAATCCCTGGTCGATGCCCGCGGCAAGGGCGTCGTTACCGGTGAGCACGAAATCGATGTCCAACCGGCCTGCCGCCTGCTGGGCCTTGAGCTTGGCGGCAAGTTCGGGCGCGGGCGCCTGCGTGTAAACGAACTTCGAGATCAGTTCCGGATGGGTCTCGGCGAACTTTTCAAGCGCCCGCTGGCTGAGTTGCAGGTCGCCGGCAACGTCGACCACATTGATGACCAGCGGTTCCTTCGGCTTCGGGAACTCCTTGGCAAGCACGAAAACCGGCCTTGCCGCCGCGGCAACGCCAGCACCCAGGATCGTTAGAAGGGCATTGCGTCGGGTTGTCATTGGTGTCTCCTCCCTTTCTAGGTTGCGTGGACGGTTATTCGCCCACGGTGTCCGGCACTTCGCGAAGCAGAGCAGCCGATTGCGGATCGAGAAACAGGTGGCAGTCGGCATGCCTGCGCAAGATACCGGCCGGCACCATCGGCGAGATCGGCGCTTCGACCGTATCGCGCACCGCCTCGGCCTTGCGGCGGTCCGGCACCGCCAGCACGATCAGACCGCTTTTCATGATCTGGTTGACGGTCATGGAGATCGCCCTGTGCGGAACGTCTTCCAGCGTCGGAAACCAGCCTTCGCCGAACTGCTGGCGGCGGCAGCGGTCGTCCAGCGTTACCAGGTGGAACGGTGCGGTCGTCTCGAAGTCCGCGGGCGGATCGTTGAAGGCGAGGTGGCCGTTCTCGCCAATGCCCGCGAAGGTCACATCGATAGGGTGCCGGGCAATCAACGCGCTGATGCGCGCCACCTCGGCACCTGGATCCGGCACGTCCCCGTCGATGAAATGAAAGGCCCCGAGCGACGGCAGCAGCGCGGTGAAGCGCTCCTTGAGATAGTGCCGAAAACTGGCCGGATGCGTATCCGGCATGGCGACATATTCATCGAGGTGAAAGCCGGTGACGCGCGACCAGTCGATGTCATCCCGCTTCACCAGCGCGGCAAGCACCTCGAACTGGCTGGCGCCGGTGGCGACGACGATATTGGCCGCGCCGCGCACCTCGATCGCGGCGCGGATCGACTGCGCCCCCAGTTCAGCGGCAGCGGCGCCCAGCAGCTTTTTGTCCGGTTTCACGTAAATTCGCATGATCACTCCGTGGTTGTAAGTCGATCGAGCCCCGCCGTGGCTCGCTGCGAGCACGGGGCCTGGGTTGTCGCCCTGATGACGAATTCGGTGACGAGATTGATGCGCTTGTGAGCGAGCGGCTTGCCTTGCAGCATAGCGACGAGAAGCTCGACCGCCTGCCTGCCGGCCTCCGCGCAATGAGTTGCGATGGACGTCAGGGGCGGGAAAAGGGTCGGCGCGAGTATGCCGTCGCAGCCGATCACGCTGTAGTCGCCCGGCACCGACAGGCCGCGCGCGGCAAGCCCGGCCATGATGCCTTGCGCCATGACATCGTCGAATGCGAGTACGGCGGTCGCGCCCGTCAGGACGAGTTCATCGACGCAGGCCTGGCCGGCCTCGAAGCTTGGCCGCGAGGTCGGAACCCGTACGATCTCAACCCCAAGCTCGACGGCCCTCCTGGTCACGGTGCCGTAGCGCTGGCTGTTCGACCAGGAGAATGCCGGCCCGGCAACATAGGCGATCGATCTATGGCCCAGCGAAACCAGATGCTCCAGCGCCTGCCCATAGCTTGGCCCGCTATCGACCAGAAGCCGTACCATGCCGGGAATGTCGCGGTTGACGAGGACGCAAGGCCGCCTCCGCGCATGTTCAAGGATCTGTTTCGTGTGCAGGCGCGAAGAGGCGATGATGAAACCTTCTACCTGCGCCGACAGCTTGGTCAGGAGAATGTCTTCCACATCCGGCGTCTCATCAGAATCGCCGATAAACGTCGCATAGCCACATTCGCGGGCCGTCGCCTGCCCCCCACGCATCATCGCCGCGAAGAACGGGTTGGTGATATCGGGCACGATTAGCGCGATGTTGCCCATCCGGCCGGTGCTTAGTGCGCGCGCGGCATGATTGGGGACATAGCCGAGCCGCGCGGCGACCGAGTGAACCCGCGCGACCGTCTCGCGACTGAGAAGTTCCGGCCGGCTGAAAGCACGCGAAACGGTAGCCGAAGAGACGTTGGCAGCGTCCGCCACCTCGCTCAGCGTCGGTGTTGAAGATGAATTGTTCCGCTTTCGGTCAGGCATGCGCGCCCCTATGCAAGCGCTTGCATGAAAGCGCTTGCACGAAGTCGTGTCAAGGATTGATTGGCCTAGAACAGGTCGG
The DNA here is from genome assembly GCF_006440475.1 of Mesorhizobium sp. B2-6-1. NCBI lineage: Bacteria > Pseudomonadati > Pseudomonadota > Alphaproteobacteria > Hyphomicrobiales > Phyllobacteriaceae > Mesorhizobium > Mesorhizobium sp. B2-6-1. The sequence goes on along the minus strand of NZ_VFUH01000018.1, from coordinate 92,728 downwards.
ATAGTCGGGCTGTCCCCCGAGGCACTCCTCCACAGGCGGAAACCGACCTAATGCCGACCGACGTCAGGGATAGGGCAGGATCGGCGCAGGCGGACCGAAGCCGCGCCGATCACGGTAGGCATTGCCGCGCTGTCAACCCTTCGACTGGAGCGCGTGGATCACGCCGCGCAGTTCCGCCAGACCGCGCAGGCGACCTATCGCCGGATAGCCGGGATTCACCGTTTTTGTGAGATCATCCAGCATGCGGTGGCCGTGGTCGGAGCGGAAGACGATGGTGTCGTGCGGTTCCCGTTTGCCGTCTTCGGCCAACAATTCGCGCAGTACCGCAACCATGTCCACGTCGCCGTCCAGATGCGCCGCTTCATGGAAGGTGCGGCCATCGCCTTCGCGCTTGGTCGCCCGCAAATGTGCGAAGGGGATGCGCGACGCGAAGTGCTTCGCCATCGCCGGAAGATCGTTGTCGGCGCGCACGCCAAGGCTTCCGGTGCAAAAGCACATGCCGACGGCCGGCGACGGAACTGCCTCGAAGAGCGCGTTGTAGTCGGCGGCGGTCGAGGCCACCCGCGGCAGACCAAAGAGCGAGCGGGGCGGATCGTCCGGATGCAGCGCAAGCCGGACGCCGCTGCTCTCTGCGGCGGGCGCGATCGCCGCCAGGAATTCGGTGAGATGGTGGCGCAGCCGGGCGGCATCGATGCCCGCATAACGCTCCAGCCGGTCGCGAAACTGCGGGACCGTCAACGGCTCCGTGGTCGAGCCCGGCAGCGCACTGGCGATGTTGGCGACGAGGGTCGCGGCCTCCTCTTCGCTCATCGCCTCGAAAACAGCTTTCGCCCGCTCGCGGTCCTCGTTCGAATAATCGGCTTCGGCTCCCCTGCGCTGCAGGATGTGGAGGTCGAAGGCTGCAAACCGGTCCTGGTCGAAACGCATCGCGGTCGCGCCGCTTGGCAGTTCGTAATCGAGATCGGTGCGGGTCCAGTCCACCAGGGGCATGAAATTGAAACAGATGATATGGATGCGGTTGGCCGCAACCGCTTCCATGCTGGCGATCCAGGCCTCGATCTCGGCTTTCGCCTCGCCGCCGTGGCGCTTGACAGCGTCAGGGACCGGTATGCTTTCAACGACCGACCAGACAAGCGGCGAGCGGTCGGACGGCGTATCCTCGATCATCGCCTTGCGCGTCGCCACCTCCGCCTTCGTCCAGGCACGCCCGATCGGGACTTCGTGCAACGCCGATACGATATCGGTGGCGCCGGCCTGACGCACGGCATCGAGCGGAACCCCCGCATCCGGCCCAAACCATCTCCATGCCTCGCGCATTCGTCATTTCTCCAACTATTTCAGGGCTGGTCGGCTCAAATAAACCAGTCGGGGTAGGCGTCGCGCAGTTGCTCGACATCGGGAATGACAGCGCCCAGATGGATTCGCATGGCCTCGCAGGCAGCCTTAACGTCATGCGCCGCTATAGCGTTGCGGATGACCGTATGCTCGCCAATCACATGGTCCATGCGGCCGAGCGCGGGCAGCGTCATGCGTCGCGCCCGGTCGATCTGCACCTTGACCGGCTTCAGATAGTTCCAGATGCCGGAATAGCTGGCTATTCCGGCAATCGCCTCGTGAAAGGCCTCGTCGGCCTCGTGAAAGCCGTTCATGTCCTGTCGTTCGGCAAGGAACCGCTGCCGCGCCAATATGTCGTCGAGCTTTCCCACATCGTCGCCGTTTGCGCATTGCGCGGCCTTTTCGACCGTGGCGCCTTCCAGCGCCTTACGGATGACGACGGCTTCAGGAATGAGCGAGATCGGTATCGGCGCGACGAAGGTTCCCGACTGGGGATAGATATTGACCAGCCCGTCCTCGACCAGGCGAATCAACGCCTCGCGAACCGGCGTGCGGCTGACACCGAAACGCTCAGTCAGGACCTTTTCATTCAAGGCGTTGCCGGGCTTAAGCTGCATGGATACGATCGCCTCGTGCAGTTCGCGGTATACTGCGGACGCAGCCGTCGTACGCACGATGCCCGGCCGACGCATCTTCGTTCGAACGGAGACGGCGTCGCGGTCGGAGCCCGCAATGCCCGCATGCGCCTTTGCTGATGTCATTTCTCGATCCCCGATCTTCAATCAGTTGACATATTAATATATTATTCCTTACTGTTCGCCAATATCGGAACGCCGCTTCATCCCAAATTATGATCGCGCGCATTCAATCGCCCCTCCCTTCCGAACGCCGCTTTCGCGGCTCGACCGCAAGGATTTTGCAATGCCGCTCCATCCCGACAGGCTTTTTTCGCCTGATCCTACCGTCCGTTCCATCGCCAGGCGCCTCTATGAAGGCGTGCGTGCCTTGCCGATCATCTCCCCGCACGGCCATACCGAGCCGGATTGGTATGCGTATGACCTGCCGTTCCCGGATCCGGCCACGCTGTTCGTCAAGCCCGACCACTACATTTTGCGCATGTTCTATTCCCAGGGAATGCGCATGGAAGATTTCGGCGTCCCACGACTGGATGGGGGCCCGATCGAAACCGATCCCCGCAAGATCTGGCGCCGCTTCGCCGAGAACTACGCCCTTTTCCGCGGCACGCCGACACGGCTGTGGTTCGAGCATTCGCTGGCAACGGTCTTCGGAATCGAAGAGCGGCTCGGCGCGAAGAATGCCGACCTTCTTTATGATCGCATCGCCGAACAGCTCGAACGGCCGGAGATGCGCCCGCGCGCGCTCTACAAGCGTTTCAACATCGAAGCCATCTCAACGACGGACGCCGCCACCGATGCGCTTGCCGCGCATGATGCGATCAAGGCTTCCGGCTGGGACGGCCAGGTTGTACCAGCCTACCGGCCAGACGCCGTCGTCGACCCTTCGCGCAAGGGTTTCCATGCCGAGGTGGAGCGGTTCCTGGCGTTGGCCGGAACGCCGACCAGCTATCCCGGCTATCTTGAGGCGCACCGCATCCGCCGTGCCTACTTCAAGCAGCGCGGCGCGACGTCCACCGACCACGGCCATCCGAATGCCCGCACCGCCGACCTTTCGAAGGCGGAAGCAACGGCTCTGTTCGACCGGGTGCTGAAGGCCGATGTCTCGCCCGAGGATGCGGACCTGTTCCGCGCACAAATGCTGACCGAAATGGCGCGCATGAGCGTCGAGGACGGCCTGGTCATGCAAATCCATCCCGGCTCTTTCCGCAACCACAACCCGCAGATTTTCGCCGAGTTCGGCTTCGACAAGGGCGCAGACATTCCCACCGGCACCGATTATGTCCACGACCTCAAGCCGCTCCTCGACGCGTTCGGCAACGACACGCGCCTGACATTGATCCTGTTCACACTGGACGAGACGGCCTATGGGCGCGAGCTTGCGCCGCTTGCCGGGCATTATCCGGCGCTGCGCCTCGGCCCGCCCTGGTGGTTTTTCGACAGCCCCGAAGGCATGTACCGGTTTCGCAAGCTTACCACGGAGACAGCTGGCTTCTATAACACGGTGGGCTTCAACGACGACACCCGTGCCTTCTGTTCGATCCCCGCGCGGCACGACATGGCGCGCCGCGTCGACTGCAATTTTCTCGCGGAATTGGTGGCTGACCACCGGCTCGACGAGGACGAGGCGCAGGAAGTGGCGCACGATCTCGCCTACCGCCTGGCCAAGAAAGCCTATAGGCTCTGACCATGGCGCAGCGGCTTTCCAATCGGACCTGGGTGACCTGCCGGCCGGGATCGGGCGCGCGGACCGCAGAGGTCGGCTCGGCTGCCGAACTGGCCGCCGTCTTCCTGCGGCTGAAGCAGGTCCTCGGCACCGATCTCTCGGCCAGCCCCCATCTCGCAAGGCTAGGAACCGCATTGACCGATCTTTTGAACGACGGCGCCGCAACCACCGTGGCATGATTGGCGCAGCGGTTCACGCACGAAGCAGAAAGCGGTTGTTTTTGAGGACTGGTAGATTAATATATCAAAATTGAAATCCTGCCGGACAAGACAGGACCCCAGCGGAGGAGATGAAGATGATCAAGATCACTCGGCGACAGGCGGTCGGCGGACTAGCCGGCATGGCGGCGCTTCCGGTTGCGCGCGCGTTTGCCCAGACCGCCAAGCTGCCGACCGCGCCCGTCACCATCAATATCGTCGATGTCGCCGGCAATCTGGCGCTAACCCAGAAGGCGATCGAGAATTACAAGACGGCCAAGCCGGAACTGATCTCGAACATCGTCTTCACCAAGGCGCCGGCCCCGGAGCTTCCGGGCAAGATCAAGGCGCAGCAAGCGGCGAACCGCGTCGATATCGACCTCGTGCTTACCGGAACGGATGCGCTGTCGGCAGGCCTCGAGATGGACCTGTGGGTCAAGCTGCTTCCTGACGATTCGGGCGCCTTGCCGAAGCTGGCCGATATCTATCAGGAGCCGGCAGCGCGGATGCAGACGCTGGCCAAGGACCACGGCGTCGTCGTCACCTACTACCCGTCCGGGCCGCTGCTCGAATACATGCCCGACAAGGTCAAGACGGTGCCGACCACGGCGGAGGAGCTTCTGGCGTGGGCCAAGGAGAACCCGAACCGGTTCCTCTATGCGCGCCCGGCCAATTCCGGCCCCGGCCGCACCTTCCTGATGGGTCTTCCCTATCTGCTCGGCGACAGCGATCCGAAGGATCCGGTCAAGGGCTGGGACAAGACCTGGGCCTATCTTAAGGAACTGCACAAATACATCGAATATTATCCGACCGGCACCGGTGCGCTGATGAAGGAACTCGGCGAAGGCACGCGCGACATGACTGTGTCGACGACTGGCTGGGACATCAACCCGCGCGTTCTCGGCGTCGTGCCGAAGGAAGCCAAGGTTGGGGCGCTGAAAGGCTTCCATTGGGTCGCCGACGCCCATTACATGTGCGTGCCGAAAGGGGTCAGCGACGAAAAACTGGCCGTGCTCAAGGACCTGATGGCATTCCTGCTGACGCCTAAGCAGCAGGCCTATACCTATGACGAGGGCTATTTCTATCCGGGCCCGGCGGTCAAGGATGTCACCCTCGACATGGCGCCGCAGGAAAGCCAGGATGCGATCGCCGAATTCGGCCGCACCGAATATGCCGACCTGATCGCCAACAATCCGATCGAACTGCCGCTGGAGCCAGCTTCGATGGTCACGGCATTCCGAACCTGGGACGAACAGGTCGCCGCCGCCGCGAAATGACAAACCTTTGAGTTTCAGCGCATAATAGGAACCGGGCATGCCGCCCGGTTCGCCTACAACAATGGGGCTACGAACGGATGCTGCTCGCCTCGTCGAAATTCGACGAACTCCGCCTCGATCATATGAGTCGAAAATTCGGCAGTATGAGCGCGCTGAGTGACGTTTCGCTGACCGTGCGCAAGGGGGAATTCATCGCCCTGCTCGGACCTTCGGGCTGCGGCAAGTCGACCGCCCTGAACTGCATCGCCGGACTGCTTTCCACCACGGGCGGCAGCATCTATCTCGACGACAAGCGTATCGACCAGCTTAAGCCGGAAGACCGCGGCTTCGGCATGGTCTTCCAGAACTATGCGCTGTTCCCGCATATGACCGTCAAAGCCAATATCGGCTTCGGCCTGAAGATGCGCGGCACGCCCAAGACCGAGATCACGCAACGCGTCGACGAGGCGCTGGGACTGGTGCGGCTGGAAACGCAGGGCCACAAGCTGCCGGGTCAACTGTCAGGCGGTCAGCAGCAGCGGGTCGCCATCGCCCGCGCCATCGTCATCGAGCCGCCGCTGGTGCTGATGGACGAGCCGCTCTCCAACCTCGACGCGAAATTGCGCATCGAGATGCGTGCGGAAATCCGGCGCATCCACAACCAGCTCGGGGCCACCACCCTTTATGTGACGCATGACCAGGATGAGGCCTTGTCGCTTGCCGACCGCATAGTCGTGCTGCGCGATGGCCGAATCCGGCAGGTCGGCGCTCCGCGGGACCTCTATGAGAGCCCGGACCATCTCGACGTCGCCGAATTCATGGGCTACCGCAACCGGCTAACCGGCAAGGTCACCCGGCGCGACGGCGACATTGCCACGGTCGAGGTCGGCGGCGTCAGCCTTTCGGGCAGAGTGCGCGACGATCTCGCGGTTGGCGCGCACGCCGTGATCGCCGCCAGGCCGGACGATGTCACCGTGAGCGACAAGGGCGTCGGGACGCTCGATGCGAAGGTCGAAACCATCGAGTATCGCGGCCGGGAATTCGTCGGCACGGCACGCACCGAGGGCGGCCTCGAGCTGATTTTCCATGCCAGCCAGGCCGCGTCGGTCGGGAACACGGTTTCGCTCTCGATCGATTCTGCCCATGCCCTGATCTACGCGGCCTGAGGATGGCGATGTCGACGCTCGATCATACGCCCTCTCCTTCTCTGCGCCAGCGGCTGGCCTTGCACGGGATCGACGGCGTCACCCTTCTGGTGCTTCCGGCCGCCTTGTTTACGCTGGCGATCTTCGTCTATCCCTTTGTCTACGGCCTGCTCCTGTCCTTCCAGCCGAAGGAAGGGGGGCTCCTCGCCAACTACCAGCGTTTCTTCACCGACCCGTTCCTCTACAACACCATTGCCACCACGCTGTGGCTGGCGGTGCCGGTCACCGTTATCAGCCTGGCGCTGGCGCTGCCCATCGCATTTCGCGTTCGCCTGATGACGCACCAGCGCATGCTGACCACCATCCTCGTGCTGCCGGTAACGCTCGGCACGGTGCTGGTAGCGGAAGGCCTGCTCAACTATCTGGGACCGCAGGGCTGGTTCAGCCGCACGCTGATGTTGTTCGGCGTCATCAGCAGTCCCGTGAAACTCACCAACAATTACTGGGGTGTTTTCGCGTCGCTGATCATCACCGGTTTCCCGTTCACGTTCCTTTTGACGCTTTCCTATGTGACAGGCATCGATCCGGCACTGGAACAGGCAGCGGCGACCCACGGCGCGCGCTCCTGGCAGCGGTTCCGCTATGTGTTCCTGCCGCTGCTGATCCCCGGCCTGGCCATCGCCTTCCTGCTTTCATTCGTACAGGCCTTCGCCGTCTTTCCGTCGGCGGTTCTGCTCGGTGCGCCGGCCGGGCCGACCCGGGTCATCTCGATTGCGGCCTACCAGGCCGCCTTCGAGCAATATGACTACTCGATGGCCTCGGCAATCGCGATGATCATGGCCGGTGTGCAGTTGGTCATCGTCGTCGCCATCCTGATGCTGCGCAACCTGTTCTATCGTGGCAGCACCGCAGGCGGAAAGGGCTGACATGATCCGCGACACAACCATCGCCGCCAAGCTCTGGATCACCGCCATCTGGGTGGTGGTGGGTTTCTTCGTACTCAACCTCGCGGCGATGATTGCCACGGTCATCCTGTCGTCCTTCGGCACGCGCTGGCTGGGCACATGGATTCCTGCCGGCTTCACCACCCGCTGGTATTTCGCCGCCTGGGCGGAATTCCAGCTCCACGATATCCTGATCGTAACCTTCCAGATCGCCTTCACCGTGGTCGCGCTTTCAGGCCTGCTCGGCGTGACGGCGGCCTATGCGCTGGCGCGGCGCGATTTTCCCGGCAAGAAGCTGGTCATGCTTCTGTTCCTGCTGCCGCTTCTGGTCCCGCCGATCACCTTCGGCATTCCGCTGGCTACCGTGCTCTACCAATCGGGGGTCGGTGGCACCTTCTGGGGCGTGGTGCTGGCCAATCTCGTGCCGACGGTTCCTTTCGTCATCCTGGTGATGATCCCCTTCATCGAGCAGATCGATCCCAAGATCGAGGCGGCCGCGCGTGTCTTCGGCGCCAACACGTTCCAGCTCTTTCTCCATGTTCTGCTGCCGATGCTGATGCCGGGCATCTTGGCGGCGCTGCTGCTGGTGCTGGTGCGTACCATCGGCATGTTCGAACTGACCTTCCTGACAGCCGGGCCGACCAGCCAGACGCTCGTCGTGGCGCTGTACTATTCGGTCTTCGCCTCGGGCGTTCGCGCGGTGCAGTCGATCGACGCGATGGCGGTGGTGTATATGATAACGACGCTGGTCTGGCTGCTGATCGCATTGCGCTTCGTCAATCCGACGCAGATTGTAGCGCGGGCAAAGCAGCAGCCCGCCTCCGCCTGAAACAGGCTTTTCTTTCCGCCGCATGATGGCGGCGGAAAGCCACTCTCCAGGAATCCTGGAGCGTTCGAGGTTCGAAGGAAGCGCTCTTATACGGGTTGGTTGCTGGCCGGATCCGCACGGATGAGGGCTGCGATCAGGCGCTGTGTCTGGAGCGCCTCCTCACCCGTCACGACCGGATCGCGGTCTTGCGAAATCGCATCGGCGAAATCGTCAATCAGCGCACGATGCGCGTCGTGGGGGAAGTCCATGATGGCTGCGCCGCTGCCTGTCTTCCCCTCCGCCTCGACGCGCTCTTCGCGCCCGTCGAGCCAGTCGACGCTCAGCGCCCCGCCGGTCAGCGTGGCCGTGCCGAGCGAGCCGACAATCTCCATGGTTTCAGGCGAGCCCGGATAGGCCGCCGTCGTGGCGAGCAGCGAGGCCGGTGAGCCGTTGCCGAGCCGCATCAGGGCGGTGACATAATCCTCAGCCTCCATCCGGTGCAGGCCGGTCGTCCGCACCTGCGAAGCCAACACCTCTACCTCTCCCAGCAGAGAGCGGAAAAGGTCGATGGCGTGGATGGCCTGCGACAACAGCACGCCGCCCCCGTCCCGCGCGAAGCTGCCGCGGCCGCCGGTGTCGTAGTAGGCCTGCGGCCGCCACCACGGAACCCGAAGACTGGCCGCCTCCACCGTGCCGATGGCGCCGGAAGCCAGCAGTTGGCGCAGCCGCAGGCTGGCCGGCCGGAAACGGTGCTGCAGGACGACGCCGAGGCGCAGGCCGGCCCCGCGGGCCAGCGTGACCAGCTTCTCGGCGCGCGCCAGCGTCGTTTCGAGCGGCTTTTCGACGAGCACGTGCTTGCCGGCGGCAAGGGCCAGTTCGGCCACCGCCAGATGCGCGTTGGCCGGCGTCAGCACCAGCACCGCCTGAACCTCGGGATCGGTAATCGCGGCCGCAATATCGGTCGTCACGGGAAAGGAAAACTGGTCGGCAAAGGCTTCTGCCGTCGCCTGGCTGCGGCTGGCCGCCCATTTCACCTCGATCCTGCCCGCAAGATCGACGAGGCTCTTCGCATGCGGCAACGCCGCCGGACCCAAGCCGATCATGGCGATACGTAGCCTGCTCATCGCGCGTTCCTTTCCTGCCCCGTCACGACGACCGCCGCCGCCTGCGCCTCGAGCGCCAGCCGGCAGACCGTGAAGACATGCTCCTGCGTCATCGCCGTTTCGGTACGCTCGCGCACGTCGGCAAGCAGGCGCTCGAAATAGGATATCTTTTCGCCCGACGCATCGAAATGGCGCGTGCCCTTGCCATCGACGAGGAATACGTGGTCCGCGCCAGGTTTGCCGGCTATGTCGACATATTTCCTAAGCTCGATCGTGCCCTTGGTGCCGAGCAGGATCAGCCGTCCATCCCCCCAGGTCGGCAGCCCGTCGGCGGTGAACCAGTCGACGCGGATATAACCGCTCGCTTTGTCTCCCCGCAGGAGGATGTCGCCGAAATCCTGAAATGCCGGAATGTCAGAAGCGCCAAAATGGCCGACCGCACTTGAAACGACATTCGCGTCGGCGCAGCCAGTATAGAACAGGAACTGATCAATTTGGTGCGAGGCGATATCGACCAGGATGCCGCCGTAATTCACGGGATCGAAAAACCACGCCGGGCGTAGCGCACGGTTGAGCCGGTGCGGCCCCAGGCCCGTCACATGGATGACTTCGCCGATGGCGCCCTCCATCGCCAGCTGCGTCGCCAGCGTCGAGGCTCGGGTCAGGAGGCGCTCCGAAAAGCAGATCGAAAAGATGCGTCCCGTCTCACGCACGGTCTGCCGCACGGCGGCAAGCTGCTCGAACGTGGTCAGGCCGGGCTTGTCCGCAAGCACGTCCTTGCCATGCCGCATGGCCTCGACGGCAATGGCGGCCCGATCGGAGGGGACAGCCGCGGTAACGACGAGGTCGATGGCGGGATCCTCGATCAGGCGCCGTCGTTCGACCGGCGCGATCCGTGGAAAACGCTCGGCGATGCCGGCGGCAACCTTGGGATCGGTCGTCGCGGGATCGTAGCCGGCGCACTCGGCGCCGGCATCCAGAAGCCCACCGATCAGGTCATAGACGTGACGATGATCGATGCCGATCACGGCAAATCGCATTGGTCCGCTATTTCATCTTGTTGGCACCGACCTCGCGGTCCCATTTCTCGAAGGCGGCGACCAGTGCTTCCGGCTTTAACGGCGCTTCGACCGGGAACTTCCTGATCAGCTCTTCATATTGTGGGCGGCCGAACTCTGCGATGGCGTCCTGGCTTTCCTGCGGCGCGGCGCTGAGCGGTACGCCCTTGACCGCCGGGCCGGGATAGAAATAGCCCTTGTCGTAGGTGTAGGCCTGCTGCGCGGGTTCGAGCATGAAGGCCATGAGCTTGACCAGAACCGCGACCTTTTCCTCGGCGACGCCCTTGGGAATGCACATGAACTGCGTATCGGGCACCCAATGCGTGCCTTCGAGCGCAAACGTCTCGATCTCCTTCGGCACTATGCCCAACACGCGCGGGTTGATGTCCCAGCCGAAGGTGGAAACGATCATGTCGCGGGTGCCCTCGGCCAGCTCCTTCATCGTCACGGTGGTGCCGGAGGGATAGTAATCGATGCCTTCATCCAGCGCCTTCAGATAGGCCCAGGTCTTCTCCCAGCCATTGATGGGATCGGAAGGATTTTTGTCGCCGAGGATGTAGGGCATGGCCATCAGGAAGGTCCAGCCCGGTCCCGAATTGACCGGCCGCGCATAACAGAATTTGCCGGGATTGGCCTTCACCCACGCCAGCAGTTCGTCGGTGTTCCTGGGAATGGTCTTGACCCTGTCCGGCGCATATTCGAAGAGTGGGCCCGACGGCGAATAGACGACGGCGACACCTTCGTTCTGGCCGAAGTTCTTCTGCATCATCAAGGCGCTGTCGAGATAGACGTCCTCAGCCTTGGGCAGCACAGTGGGATATTTCGTCCACACGTCGATCCACAGGCCCTGGGTGATGCCGTCCGACATGGCACCCGGACCCGTCAGCACCAGGTCGATGTCGACCCGGTTGGCCGCCTGCTGCGCGGCGAGCTTGGCCGGCAGTTCGGGGGACGGCGCGCGCGAGAACGTGATCTTGGAGACGAGCCCCGGATTTTCCTTGCCGAATTTCTCGATTGCCGCCTGGGTAAGCTGCAGATTGCCCGCGACGTCAATGATGTTGAGCGCCACCGGCGAAGTGGGCAGGGCAAGCTCGTCGGCGAATGACCTGCCAAAGGGCAGCGCTGCAAACCCCGCCAATGCGCCGAGCGCCTGGCGGCGTGAAATCGTGAACATCGTCGTCCTCCTCATTTATTTTCTTGAAAGAGCGATATCTCCGCACTTTCATCCCGGCTCTCCCAGATGAATGATATATTAGTCTATTAGTATCGAATGCAACACAAATGACGCCCCGCTGCGCTGAAGGTCCCGTCGCGGACAGGCCGCGTCAGGCCAGTGCCTGGCATGCTGCACTATCCTAGTGCCAGCCCTCGACGCGGCCGGCCTTTGGCAAAGCATCAGGATTTCTTTGCGCCGACCAATTCGTCCCACTTTCGGAAGGCGGCGATCATCTTTTCCGGCGGCAGCGGCAGTTCGATGGGGTTATCGGCGATGAGGCTGGCATACTCGTCCCTGCCGAAACGTTTGACGATGTCCTGGCTGTGCTGCGGCGCCATGGAGACAGGCACGTTCTTCACCGCCGGGCCGGGGTAGAGATAGCCCTCATCGTAGGAATAAGCCTGCGCTTCGGGCGTAAGCAAAAATGCCATCAGATCAAGCACCACGGCGAGCTTGTCGTCGGAAATGCCTTTCGGAACGCACATGAAAAAGGCGTCCGAAACCCAATGGAAGCCCTTGAGCGTGCCGATCCTTGCCGATTCCGGCACGATGCCGAGGGCGCGCGGATTGATGTCCCATCCCGTGGTCGAAATGATGATGTCGCGGCTGCCTTCCCCGAATTCCTTCATGGTGACGCCGGTGCCCGCGGGATAATAGTCGATATACTGGCCGATCTCTGCCAGATAACCCCACGTCTTCTCCCAGCCGTCGACGGGATCCTGCGGATCCTTGTCGCCGAGCAGGTAGGGGAGACCCATCATGAATGTGCGGCCAGGGCCGGAATTGGTGGGCCGCGCATACATGAAGCGGCCCGGATTGGCCTTGGCCCAGGCTAGCAGCTCCTCGACCGAGCCGGGAACCTCCTTCACCCGCTCAGGGGCGTATTCGATCAGCGGGCCGGAAGGATAGTAGTTGACGACAACGCCATATCCCGCGCCCTGCTTCTTGTGCAGGGCCAGTGCGGCCGGTTCGTAATTGTCCTCGATTTTGGGAAACTTGTCGTTGAAATCAGGCAGAATCTTGATCCATGTGCCGTTGGCTAGGCCTGCCGCCAGACCGTCGGAGCCGGTCAGCACCATGTCGATATCGACGCGGTTGGCTTCTTGCTGCGCGCGCAGCTTTCCGGCAAGCTCGGTCACCGGCGCCTTGGTGAAGACGATCCGTTCGGTGCGCTCGGGATATTTCTTGGCGTAGTTTTCGAAGGCCGGCTGCGAAAGCGCCAGCGCGCCGCCCACGTCCATCACCGAAATGACGACCGGCGATGCCGGCAATTTGGGTGACTGCGCCCAGGCCCGCGTCGTGCCGGCGAGGAATGTACCGCCAATGCCGCCAAGGATGGTGCGGCGATTCACCTTGAGTTCACGAGCAGTCATGGTTGTCTTCCTTCCCATTTTGTCGTTTGCCGGTCGTATTCGCGTTCTTCTTCTCCGACGCGCGCATGGGTGATGGTCATGTCGGGCGCCCACTCGATCTCGCTGGCGGGCACGCGAAGGCCATGCGCGTCCAGCACCGGCTGCAGCAGCGCCATCACATTTGCCGAGGCCATATCGACAGCCTGTGCGAAACCGGCGATGCCCCAGCGCACCAGGTTGCGCACGGCGTCGTCCAGTCGCAGCGCCGACCCGGCGAGCCCGATGCCGCCAGGAACGCGGACCGAGCCATCGGCGCGGCTCTCGACCCGCATTCCGGCAAATTCGTAAGACCCGTGCGGCGCACCGGCCGCCGAAACGGCATCGGTAACCAGGACCGACCGGTCCAGCCCTTTTGCCCGGACCAGCGATTTCAACGCGCCTGGCGGAACGTGAATCCCGTCGGCGATGAATGTCGCGGCGAGACGGTCTTCGGCCAGTTGGGCAAACAGGGTATTGTCCAGTTTCGGCAAGGTTTGCGGCAGCCCGTTGCCGAGATGGGTGGAAAGGACAGCGCCAGCCGCCGCGGCCTGCGCCACGAGCTCAAAACCGCAAGCCGAGTGGCCGATCGAAACAAGAATGTTGTGCCGGTTCATGGCCCGTATGAAAGCAATGCCACCTTCCACTTCGGGAGCCAGCGTCGTCAAAAGGATCGGGCGCTTGAGCAGCGACTGCAGACGCTCAATGAGCGCAGGATCCGCAGCGGTCATCGCCGAGGCGGGATGGCATCCGGAATAACCCGGGGCGGGATTGAGGAACGGACCTTCCAGATGATAGCCGGGGCACATGAGGGGACCGAGGCGGCTTTCGGAGACAGCCTTGTCGAGAGCGCTGAACCGCGCCGACAATTCGTCCGGCCTTGCCGTGATGATCGTCGGCAGGCACGCTGTCACGCCGCACGCCAGGAGGGCCTCCAGCGCTTCGTCGAGTTCCGCCGCCGTCAGGGTCCCCGAGTTGAAATCGACGCCGGCGAAGCCATTGACCTGCATGTCGACCAGACCGGGAGTAATCATGTTGCGGCCGATCGCCAAGATTCCTTACGCCGAGAGTACACGGCCCGATACCGCTTGCAAGCCATTTTTGAATAATGTTATCCAAAAATGCGAAAGGAAAAGAATCCGGGCATGTCGACGCTCTACACCGCGGATTTCGAGGACGCCCGCCAACGTGACTGCGCACGCGTCATCGCCAGCCTGCACGAAGGCGGCGGCAAATCCCGCGCCGCACTTGCCGCCGAGTTGGACATGACCTCGATGGCGATCTCGCACGCCATCGCCGACCTCGTCGGCAGGGGCATCATCGAGCAAAGCGTCGGCCAGGTGAGCGGCCGTGGCCGCCCACCGGCGCAAATCGTTTTGAACCCCGGTTGCGCGGGCGCGACCGTCCTTCTTGTTTCCAGTCAGGAACTGGTTGGCGTCCTTGTCGATTTCCGCGGAAGTGTCCTCGCCCGGCAAACCGCCCATGTTCCGTCCGACGCCGATTCGGCCCGCATGACCGCGACGATGCGTGACCTTGTCGCCGGTCTGCTCGGCAGCTGCCCGTCTGGCATGCGTCATGTCGGAACGTCCGTTGCCGTTTCCGGCATCGTGGACGTGAAGACCCGGACGTGGATATTGACCTCGCGATGGCCGAACGTTCGCGATTTCGACGTCGGCAAGGCGCTCGACGGCATCACGCCGCACGTGTTCCTGTTTCGCCAACTGGATGTCGAATTGAGCGCCCGATACGCCGTGCCGGGCATGGAACGACTGGAAGGCGCCTTCATTCTTCATTGGGGTTGGGGCATCGGCCTGGCCTATCGCGGCAGCGACGATGCGCCGATGCGCCAGGGCGGCCCCTTCGGCGAAATCGGCCATTGGCGTTTCAACGTGCTCAAGGATCGCCCCTGCGGATGCGGCAACCGGGGCTGTCTCGAAACAGCAGCTTCGCTGTCAGCCCTGTTGCCGGTCATACGGGAGATATATCCGTGGGCTTCAGGGGAGGAGGAACTCCTCTCCAGCCAAATCGAGACGATGGAGCTGACGGATATTCCCGAAATCCGGGTCGCCGTCGATCTTATGGCGCGCGCGCTGGGGAACGCCTGCAGGCTGCTTTTCCCCGAGAAGGTGTTCATCACCGGCCCGTTTACCTGCAATGCCGGACTCTACGAACTTCTACGCTCCCGCTTCGAGGCGGAAGGATTGATCGGCACCTTGCGCCTGCCGACCCTGATCTCCGATCGCCTGGACTACGTCGTCCAAGGCGCCGCGCAACCGCTTCATGAAATCGCCGTTCGCGTGCTGCTCGGCACGCCGCAGGGGAAACCGAATGGCGCAGGGCGGAGCCGGCGGAATGGAAAGCGGCAAAGGCCGATGCCCTGACGCGAAGCATCTGAATGATTGACGCTGCGGGTTCAGATATCCGGGAGCAATCTCGATGCCCCACACCTCTCACGTCCTGTGGAGAATGCTGCGACGCCGCTCGGGCGAAGCTCACTGCCTCGCGGAGGTTTTCGAGCCGGTTCTCACTAACGAGCCGCACAGCGAACAGCCGCATTTAGCATGTCGCCAGCGTTTTCTTCTTTAGGCCAGGAGCGCATTCCCGCGCCGTTCCATCTCTGCCGGATCGAGGTCCTCCCTCCACGACAGGAGCACCCAGACGTGGCCGAAGGGATCGCGCACGGTGGCGGAACTGGCGCCATAGAACATATTCGTGGGTGGCTGAATTTCTTCCGCGCCAGCCTTGACCGCGCGCCGCAGCAAGGTCGCGTTATCATCAGTGAAGATGTGAAGGCCAGCTGTGCAGCGACCAAGTGTCCGCGGCTCGCCGTATAGTCTCTCGTCCGGATCCCCGATCATGATCACGGCTCCGCAGATCAAAATCTCGGCGTGCATGATTTTGCCGCCTGGGTGGGCAATTCGAAACAATTCCATCGCTCCGAATGCCCGCTCGTAGAACGCGATCCCATCCGACGCCCCGTCGACGTAGATATGAGGGACAATCGCATTTCGATATCTCTCCGGTCGTTCAGTCATCTCGGTGTCCTCGCGCCAAATATCAGAGCGCTCGTTTGCGGTGCACAAGCCGGCGAAACACTCTTTACAAGACCCGGCGGAAGGCTCGCCTCAGTTCGCCCACCGCACCGCCGGAGACCATCAACCGTGCGTCGACACGATCCGTTCCGGGTTCCACGCGATCATCTGCTCGATTGCCGCCGAAGCCGGCGCCGGCTCGACTTGAAATTCCTCGAAAATCGAACGGTGCCTCTCTTTTCCAACACGGCAGGTCGGCAAAAATCCAGGCCGACTCCAACCTGGAGACTGTCCTGATATTTCCGGCGATCAGCGGCTGGTGCCAGAAGGCGATATGGTCCTGCAAGCGATGGCCCTGGATAGTCGCCGGCATGAAGCACGGATGGCCGAAGGCGGTCGGAAGTCGAACGCCATCCGCGGCTGCTCGCCCCTAGACGCCGAGATGATGCTGCAGCAGCCCCGGCTGTGTCTTGAGCTCGGCGGCCGGGCCCTCGTGGGCGATATGGCCGTTGTTGATGATATAAACGCGGCTCGCGAGCGCCAGCGTCGCGGCGATGTTCTGTTCCACCAGCACGATTGTCTGCCCTGCCTGGGCCAGTTCGCGGCAGGCGCGCACCAGATCGTGCACAATGACTGGAGCAAGTCCTTCGAAGGGTTCATCAAGCAGAAGGATCTTCGGGTTGCGCACCAATGCACGGGCTATGGCCAACATCTGCTGTTCGCCACCCGAGAGATCCGTGCCCCGGCTGGTGCGCCGTTCCTTCAGCCGTGGGAACATCGTGTAGATACGTTCCAGCGGCCAGCGGTCGTCGGCGGTCAATCCGGCCAGAATGATGTTTTCCTCGACGCTCAGGCTGCCGAAGATGCGCCGATTCTCGTGCACGAGCTGCATGCCTTCCCGAGCGATGCTGTGCGCCTTCCTGCCAACCAGCTCAACCCCGTCGAGCTCAACCGAGCCGGCTCGTGGCGTCACCACGCCCATCAGGCTCTTCAGCGTCGTCGACTTGCCCGCGCCGTTGCGCCCGAGCAGCGCCACGACCTCGTTTTTCTCGACCCTCAATGAGACGTCGAACAGAATGTGACTGTCGCCATAATAGCTGTTCAACGCCCTGACTTCGAGCAGGCTCATGCCACCTCTCCATGTACCCCGCCGAGGTAGGCTTCCTGCACCTTTGCGTTGGTCTTGATCTCAGCGGGCATGCCTTCGACCAGTACCCTGCCCTCCTGCAGGACGGTCACTTTCTCGACCAGCTCGAAGAGCGAATCCATGTCGTGGTCGATGATGATCATCGTGCGTCCACGCGCGATTGACTTGAGCAGCGCCACGGTCTCGACGCGCTCGCGCGGGCTCATGCCGGCAAGCGGCTCGTCAAGCAGGAGCAGGCTCGGCGACGTCGCCAGCGCAAGGCCGATTTCCAGCCGCCGCTTCTCGCCATAGGCCAGTTCCGAAACGGGCCGATCGAGCCGCGCCGTAAGGTTCACCAGCGCCGCCGTTCGCTCGACCTGCTCATTGAGACCGGGAACGCTGTGGATACTCTTGAACAGGTCAAGCCGGAACTTTCCACGCGCCTCGCCCAGCGCGGCAATCATCAGGTTCCGCCGCACCGTCAGGCGGTCGAACAGCTGGTTGATCTGGTAGCTCTTGGTGAGCCCGAGCTGGCACACCTCGGACACGCCCATGCCCGTAATGTCGCGGCCGGCCAGCATGATGCGGCCGGAGGTCGGCGCGATCTCGCAGGTGAGCATCTTGAAGAACGTGGTCTTGCCCGCGCCGTTGGGTCCAATGATGCCCCGTATCTCCCCATGATCGACACTGAAGTCGATGTCGCTGTTGGCTGTGATACCGCCATAGCGTTTGGTTAGGCCCTGCACCTGCAGGATCGGTCCGGATGCTGGCGCAGTGCCATGCCGGCGCGCCGGCATCGGTTCGACGACGGTCACGACGTGCGGCGCACTCTCGACCGCGGGATTGGCCCGTTCGATGCGCTTGCGGCCGCCGGTCAACCCATAGAGATCGACGATCGCACCGACGATGCCGCGCCGCAGGAAGCAGACCAGCAGCACGAAAACGATGCCGAGCACCAACTTCCATGTGGCGCCGAGATGCAATGTGTTCTGGAAAAAGTCGCTCAGATAGAGCCACACCGTCGCGCCCACCAGCGGCCCGAACAGTGTGCCGGCACCGCCGATCGCCGTCTGCATCACGACCTGGCCAGACGTGTCGAACATGAAAGCGTCCGGCGGCATGAAGCCCTGCATGACGCCCAACAGGCCGCCGGCAAAGCCGGCATAGATCGCCGCAACCACGAAGGCCGTGAGCTTGTAGCCGTGTATGTCGTGGCCGAGCGCCGCGGCGCGGAGCGGATTGTCACGGATCGCCGAAAGGATCGCGCCAACCGGCGAGCGTACGATGCGAAGTGCGACGACAATGCCCACGAAATACCAGAACGCCAGGAAGGTATACATCGTCCAGTCGGTGTTGAATTCGAGTACCGTGAAGCCGAGGTTGACGACCGGGGTTGGCACGCCAGGCAAGCCGTTCTCGCCGCCTGTGAATGCCGAGAGCGGATTGAACTCGACAAAGAAGAAGACTTCGGCGATGGCCACCGTGATCATGGCGAAATAGATGCCGGTGCGTCTCAGGGCGATCAGGCCGATCACATAGCCGACGACACCCGACACGACGGCGCCCATGACGATGGCAGCCATGACATAGGAGAAGCCGGTTTCAGTCAGGAGATAGGCGGCGAACATCCCGCCAGTACCGTAGAAGGCCGACTGGCCGAACGACAGCAATCCCGTGTAGCCGAACAGGATGTCGAAGCCGATCCCGAACAGGCCCCATATAAGGATACGATTGATCGTGCTGGGCGAAAAGCCGAGATGGGGCAGCACGAACGGCGCCAGGACGAGCGCCAGCGCCGTCAGAAGCTCGACAAGGAAGGGATGTTTGATGTTCATGGCGACCGCGTCTACTCGCGCCCTGCCGTGCCGAGCAGCCCGTGCGGGCGAAGCACCAGCACCAGAGTCATCGCCACGAACAGCATGACATAGGAATAACCGGGATTGAACATCGAGGTGATGCTGATGATTTCGCCGGCGATGAGGCCGCCGAGGATCGCGCCCGGAAAGGAACCGACGCCGCCGATCACCACGACCACGAAGGTCTGGACCAGTATGGCTTCCCCGACATCGGGCGCGATCGACACCACGGGTGCGTTGACGATGCCGGCGAAGCCGGCCGCCATGGCTCCGATGCCGAAGACGAGCATGAAGATCTTGTAGACGTCGATTCCAAGCGAATCGACCATTACCGAATCCTCGATGCCTGCTCGCACGATCATCCCGATGCGGGTGCGGTAGAGCACGACATAGAGCATCAGCAGCGCCAGGGCGACGATGCCGAGGAGCGCCAATCGGTAGGTGGGATAGACCATGAAGCCCAGATGGGTGATGCCGACCAGCGAGGCGGGCGGCGGCACCGTGCGCGAGAGGCTGCCGAAGAAGAAGCGGATCGTCTCGACGAAAACGATGCCGAGCCCGAACGTAACGAGAAGCTGGTCCTCGAGCGGCCGCATGTAGAAATGGCGAATGATCAGCCGCTCGATCAACACGCCGACGATCATCACGAACAGCGATCCGGCCGCCACTGCGGCCAGGAATGAACCTGTGTAGGTGTAGGCGAGCCAGCCGGCATAGCCTCCGAGCATGAACATCGCGCCGTGGGCAAGGTTCAGGACGCCGAGCGTCCCGTAGATGATGGTCAGCCCGGAGGAGATCAGCGCCAGAAGCGCGCCGAGCACGAGCCCATTGAAGCACTGCGAGATGAAATTTGCCCAGTTGATCACTCTGTGCCCACCTTAATCATGAAAAATATGCCCTGCCCTCGCGCCAGCAAGGGTTTGGTTGACAAGTCGCGAACAATCGACATTCCACCGACCGCCGGGAGACGAACCGTCTGAGTCCAGCCAGAGCCAGTCCCGGTGCGAGCGCCTTCTCCACCCGTGGCGGGCGGAGAAGGCGCTGCGGGATATCAGGTGTAGCTGCCCAGGTTGCAGCCGAACTCGTCAGGCTTCTGCATCAGCGGCGCGCCATCGACCACCTCGACCACGTTCCAGTAGTCGTCGTCGCTCTTCATGTCCTTGGGGTCCTTACCCTGGACGAGTACGACCGGTCGCACGCACTGATGGTCTTCCGGCCGATAGTGAACGTCGCCGACGAGTGAAGGGATGGTCTCACCCTTCTCGTATTGCTTGATGACGTCCGGCGGATAGAAGCTACCGGCCTGCGACACCATGCGCGCCCAATGAGCGAAGCTGACATAGGCATTTTCGGCGCCCCATTCCGGCCGATAACCGAACTTTTTCTGGAACGCGTCCACGAACTGCTTGGCGAGCGGATACTTGTCCTGCAGGGTCCACCAGAAATCGGTAGCGGCAAAAACGCCGGCTGTCAGTTCGGGGCCTACTTCCTTGGCAAGGAAGGGGATCTGGTAGGGGATGACCATCTTCATGCTCGGAGTCAGGCCGAACTGCTTGGCCTGCTGGATCGACAGCACCGCGTCGCGGCCCCAGTTGACGTTGACAATGAATTCGGCGCCCGAATTGGCGATGTTGGTCAGATACTGGCTGAAATCCTGGGTGCCTAGCGGCGAGACCTGGTCCGTCACCATCTCCCATCCACCCTGAGAGGTCAGGTAGTCGTTCACCGACTTGGTGACGGTGTGACCGTAAGTGTAGTCCGGCGTCATGAATGCCGCCTTCTTTCCCTTTCCGTAGGTCTTCAGAAGGATCGGGCCGATCGCGTTGGCTGCGGTCTGGCCGTAGAAGTTCTGGCGGAAGCCGTAGCGGACACAGTCCTTGCCTGTTGTGTCGTTTGAGCCGGAGATGCCCGCGACGTAGAGGATCTTCTCGCGCTGCGCGAATTTGTTGAGCGCAACCGCGACCGCCGATGAAGTCGAGCCAGTCATCAGGATGATGTTGTTTTGGTGGATGAAATTCTGCTCGAGCTCGACGGCCTGGTTCGGCTTGGCCGCGCTGTCGGCGGACAACAGCTCGACCTTCTTGCCGAGCAACCCCTTGTCGACTTTCGGCGCCAACGCCTTCATCAACTCATGGCCGTTGTTGATGTGGTCGACCGCCAGCTGCCAGCCCTTAAGTTCATCAGCACCCTGCACGGCATAGGCACCGGTAAGGGGCACCGCGGCTCCGATGTAGACGGTGTCGCCCGCCGACCCGGCCGGCCAGGTGCCTATCGCGGGCTTGTCGTCGGCTGCAAAAGCCGCAAAGCTGGATAAGGGCAGAACGGCACTACTGAGAAGACCTGCGCCCGCGTGCAGCATGGTGCGGCGGGATATATTGGAAGTATTTTGATCGTCGAGCGGCATCAGCTGTTCCTCCTTAGCGTGGAGCCGTCGGACGGCTCTCATTTGTTGTTCCCGCAAACCGGTTTTTTCCAGCGAAACGCTGAAAATGGCCTATTTGCATGGGCATTCGCAGTGGCGTAGGCCTGCCAGTCAATACAACTTTCGTTTGATAATTCTGTTCATTGATCTGGATTAATAAGCATAGGAAAGTTTCGTTGAAGGTCATGAACATTTGGAGCATGGCATGCCGCTGACCGGCCACCCGATCGTGACCCGACTGACACGTGCAATGAAGCTGGATTCGCTAGACATCAAACGTCTTGAGGCAATCTTCGAGCGCGATCTTACCATTCGGAAACGGGAGGAACTCGTCGTTCACGGCTCCGAGTTCCGAAACCTGTGCTTTGTTAAAGACGGCTACGCGATCCGCTACAGGTTGCTGCGCAGCGGCAGGCGGCAAATCCTGAAGCTCATCCTGCCCGGTGATGTCATTGGATTCCCGGTCAGCTTTTTCGATCGATCCACTTGTTCGGTCGTTGCCGTGAGCGAACTGACCTACGCCGTCTGCTCGTTCGACGCGTACATTCGTCTCTGCTACGAGCAGCCCCAATTCGGTCTGGTGTTAAGTTGGCTCGCCGCCCAAGAGGCAGCGACTTATGCGGAACACATCGTCAATCTAGGTCGGCGCACTCCGATTGAAAGGTTGGCGCACCTTTTGCTGGAGATTCACGCGCGTCTCCTGGAAGTCGAACGCGCCGACGAAGCAAGTTTCGATCTGCCGTTTTCACAGGAAATCATGGCGGACGCGCTCGGGTTGAGCGTGCCCCATCTCAATCGCATCATTCAGCAATTGCGCGCCGAACAGCTTATCACCAGCAACGCGCGCTTCATCGACTTGACTGATCTTGCGGGCCTTCGAAGACTGGCTCAGTACCAGCCGATGTCCCTCGTTCCGATCCCGGTGCTGAAGCAGCGGGAATGAAAAGCGTCCCGTCGATCATATTAGCACCCTGCGTGAATTCCTTCACATACAAATCTCACCCGCGGCGTACAAGAGATGACAGAGCAGGCAATTTAGTCTCTCTTTCGGACAGATCATAAAGAAAATAGCAAAGATCAAGCCCGAAGAGGAAGTTGGTTTTTAAACTAAGCCAATTTCGTTCTCATCACGAATTTTGTGATGCCATCAACCAAAGGGAGAGAAACATGTATAAGATCATTACAGCTGCGTCTGCATTCTTCATCCTCACGGTGCCTTCGTTCGCGATCGACTCGACCTTCGTCCACAGTCTGCGAGCCGACAATGGTGACTTCGAAGCCCCGGGTGACTTGAAGGGTCAACATTCATTGGCTTCAGAAGAAGCGGTGTATGGCTTCCCGACCGGGTCGATCGGATTGCCTGGTGGCGCTTCGAACTCCAAGTGCATGGGGGTCAGCCCACACCAGTACGATCCTGTCAGCCCGGACTGCCGGAATTGATCCAGATAAGAGCGGTGGCTAGCGCCACCGCTCTGCCTCCTTGAGCGGGTACCGACTGACCGACGGACTATTGAGAAAAGGCCCGACCATAGATCGCGCGACAGCCCGTGTTAGGTCCAATCGCCTGGGACGGCGTCAGGATGCTGAACGGAGGTTCCCAGTTCGTCGCCACGACAGGTGGAGGACTATCCCTTCATGCCGATCCGGTCTTCG
This sequence comes from Mesorhizobium sp. B2-6-1, assembly GCF_006440475.1. NCBI lineage: Bacteria > Pseudomonadati > Pseudomonadota > Alphaproteobacteria > Hyphomicrobiales > Phyllobacteriaceae > Mesorhizobium > Mesorhizobium sp. B2-6-1. The sequence continues at coordinate 69,828 of NZ_VFUH01000018.1, read as the reverse complement.
TTGCGCAATCTAATTTCGCGGCTCTGATGCGCGCCGATTGCGAACGGCGACATCAGTCATCGTCCTGTGACTCGGCGATGTGACGAAGCGCACCGGCGTTCTTTATGCGCAGGCCACCACGCTTGATTGCGATAATCGAACGGTTGCGCCAATCGTTAAGCGTCTTGTTGACGGACTCGCGCGTGGCGCCCAGGAACTCCCCCAGTTCGGACTGGGAGATCGGTATCCAACCTGAGCCATCCGCCATAACGCCGGCCAAAAAGGCCAGTCGCTTTGCCAGCCTGGCCTCAATGCCGAAGAAAGCCTGATCGCCAAGTTCGCCGCTGACCCAACGCAGCCGTGCGCACAAAAGCTCAATCATGGCGCGTGCCAGAGGTGGGTTTTTTTCGATGCGATCGAAGAGCTGCTTCCGACCGAGCGAGGCCAGATCGCAAACGGTCAGGCAAGTGGCGGTTGCGGTGCGCGGGCGCCCGTCGAGCGCGCCGATCTCTCCGACCAAGCTGTGCGAAAGCTCGATATTGGCCACCAGCTTCCGGCCTCCCGGCGAATACATCGAGATCTCCACCGTCCCGCTCGTCACCCCGTAAATACGATCGGATGGATCTTCCTGGACGAAGAGGATCTGGCCCGCCGCGTGGCGTTCAACCTTGCAGCCGCTGAAAAGAAGATCGAACAGGCGCGGATCGATCCGTGCAAGGCGCGGGAGATCATTTCTTTCGTTCGCGCCGCCAAAAGCCATGTCGCCCCCAAGTTGCCGATCGGATACTCCAACGCAGGAGAGTATCTTAGATCTTGTCTTGCCGGCGCCTCAGCTCGGCCGCAATGATCGACTGATCCCTGCGTAACGAGAGGCGCCGTGCAGCCGCGAGTGCTTGCCGCCAAGTAGAGATGGCGCGGTCACCGCGCCCGTCCAGCCAATGGGCCACGCCGACCCACAGCCCATACTGAGCAGTGCCGACAGGAAACGCGCGGCGGTAACGCTTGAGCTCATGCAGCGCTTGGCGCTCCCAGTGGCGCCACTGGTCGTACTCGCGCGAGAGGCCTACCTCCCTGCCGCGCAGAAGCACTTCGCACACGCCGGCAATGCCGGGCAGTGTGCTGTGCACAGTCGGGCGACGCATCTCGCGCAGCAGGCGTAGCGTCTCGACCACAGCCCGAAGGCTCTCAGCATGGAGCCCGACCCGTGCAAGCGCGAGCGCAAGCGACCCTTTGGCGGAGACCAAGTCGGCGAGATCGGCGGATCCGACCATAGCGGACGTGGTCAGCCGAAGGATGTCGACCGCTTCACGGGGGCTATCCGTGTGGAGCACACACAACGACTTGCATCGGAGCGCCCAAATCTCTTGCTGGAGGTTTCCGCTGTTCTGCGCGCGGGAGAGCAGCGCCTGGGCGGTGTACTCCAGCGCACCCGATTCACCGCGGTAGTACATTGACCAGAAGCGCATGGCCTGGGCGTTGCACCAACTTAGTTGATCGCCCGCCTTTAGACACAGCTCTTGAGACTGATCCAGACGACGATCTACCATCAGCCAGTCGCAGCGGCCGATGCGCCAGAGCGCATCGAGATTACACAGGTGGGCATGGACCGCTGGATCGGCGAGCGCAGTCACCACCCGTTCTGCCCTTGCCATGAAGTAGTTGCAAGCGCGCCGGCGCCCCAGAATTCCCAGCCCGCATGCCAGTTGGGCGGACGCGATCACCATCTCCATGGTGAGCCCCGTGCGCTCCGCATGGGCGACAGCCGCGACGGTGTGGGAAAACGCTCGCGAAAAGCGAAGCTCGAAATAGTCCACGACCGCCGCCTGGTTAAGGCAGCGAGCTAGTTCTCGCTCCCAGGAGTCCAGCACACCACCCTGAGTTGACCATAGCGAAGGAGGGAACACTTGTTGGAACGCGAGCCGCATTCCACCCCCAAGCAGCCGCATCAAAAGGGCTGCCGAGGAACGTGGAACCGGCGTGCCCGCCAAGGTGAGGGCGCGCCTCACCGAAATGCCCTGAGCATGGAGGTCGCCACGACTGTAATGGGCCTCGCCGAGCTGCCTGCGCCAACGCACCGACTGAAGTCTTTGCTCAGCACTCCGAGGCTGCTTCGACTCGTATCTCAAGCAGATTTCCAGAAACGCCTCGACCTCTCGAAACGCACCGACCTGCAGCGCCTTGATTGCTGCCAAATTGGCATATCCAACTGCCTTGAAATTGTTTCCGGCGGCCTCAAAATGCTGAACGAGGGCCGCGACATCCGCGCCCATGGCGGCCGACTGGCTCGACTCGATCCAAGCGGCCAGAGCTGCATGAAGTCGCTGTCGCACTTCACTGGGAATTGAGCCATAAACGACGTCTCGGATTTGATCATGACGGAACTCGTAGTTCCCTGATCCAGTGCCCTGACGCACGAGATGCGCCGCCACGAGCGACTCGACAGCTGCACCCACACCGTCGTGATCCAACTCGCCCTCGAGCAACGTCGCCAGGGCCTCGCCGGTAAATGAACGCCCGATCACGGCCGCAGCCCTGAGAACGTGCTGGACTGAGGTCTCCAATCGATCAACGCGCTCCCGAATGACCCGATCGACACCTTCGAAATATCGAAGGCTCTCGAGCGGGCGGATCGGACACCACAAACCATCGCGTATGGCGATGAGCCCCTGGCTCTTTAATGTCAGCGCTATCTCCTCGGCGAAAAACGGATTGCCACCGGCTAAGGCCGAGACCCGGCGCGCCAGTTCGCCATGTGGGGGCACATCCCCGAGCGTGCGGGCGACCAGTTCGCAAATCGACGCCTCGCTGAGTTCCTCAAGATCCAGGATACGACACAGGCGCGCGGGATCGTCAGGTTCCGTTCCGGATGTATTCCTTCTTGTGGCCTCGGCTCGCCTTCGTAGGTTTTTTAACTCCTCCGGAACTTCGTCCGAGCGTACGCACAGGACCAGAAGCAACGAGGACAGAGATGAGAGAACCCACTCGACGAGGCGCCACGATGCCGAATCCAGCCACTGACTGTCCTCCAGGACCAATGCCAACGGGCGCGGTGCCAAGTTATCCATGAGATCACCCAAAAGACGCATGGTGGCATCAGCGCGATGAGGTCCCTCCAGATGTCGCGTCCCGTCGTTTTGGGGAATTTCGATGCTCAGAACATCACCTAGCAAGGGCAGTCGCCCAACGAGCGACGAGTTGCCTTGAACCCGTTGTGTGACGACATCAAGCACCGCAAATCCATCGCTGTCGGACGGTAGGCCGAGAAGGGACACAAGCACCCGCCGCCATGGCAGGAGCGATGTCCGGCGATCGTCACGTTCGGCGCGCGCGGTCAAAACCTCGATTGCGGTTGAGCGCAGTTCGTCCGTGAAAGCTCTGATCAAAGCGGTTTTTCCAATGCCCGACTCACCCAAGACAACGAGCAAACGCCTGCCTCCACGGCGGGTCTCCTCGAACGTACGTTTCAGGAACTCCAGCTCGCTCTGCCGACCAATCAGCGGACTAAGAGGTTGGACCGGGGCGCGCGGATCCATGGGACAAAATACCGTTGCCATGTCCCCAAGTCCGTCCAGTTGCAACGTGCCGTGTTCTTCGAACCAAAACGCCGTCCGGCTGGCTCGCTCTGTTGGTGCATCGCAGAGAACGTTTGCCGATGCCGCCGTCATAAGCCGCGCCGCCCGATTCACGGGCGCGCCGATCACCATCAGCTGGCGCCGGCGTGCGCTTCCGACAACACTAAAAAGCGCATCGCCGGTAGCCACGCCCATCGACGCGGAGAGGCCCAAGCGTTGGGCCGTCAGACGGATCGCGCGAGCAGCATCGACGGCACGGCAAGGATCGTCGCGGTGGAAACTGCCTCGCGCTCCGAACGTCGCAAAGAAAATCAGACCTTTGTCGTCGAAGAGCAACTCGCCGGCCGGCCCACCGCGCGAACGCAGATCCTCCTGGAGGGTCGCGCATAGCAATTGATAGCGCGCAAGCGCCTGAGGTTGACGATGGTCAAGTCCGGCAATTCGCGCGAAAAGGGCGGTGATCGGCCTAATCTCCGCCAGGGCGTCTAAGCGGGCGGTCGTTGGACGATCTTCTTCGGAACGGATGGCAACGGCGCTGTCCGCGGCAACTGAGCGCAAGTCGGCTTCGGACAGCAGGTCCCTGAGCTGCAAAGGCAAAAACCTTGCCAGCCAGCCCGGAGGCGGAGAAGCCAGCGTAGGCCGACTGCGCCGCGATTGAGACGGCTGCGCAAGGGCCAAGTTGGCTTTGTCGGAAAGTACATATTCCCATCGGCGCGCAGCCGCTTGGGACTGAGCGGCCTGCATGATGGCATCTCCCCCTGCAAAGAGCGTCCAGACCGGCTGGCCGCCCAAAGCCGCCGCCCAGAGGGGCCCCGCCCCTACTCCAACATGCAGCGCGGGTGCGATTTCAGCTGTTCCGTCCTCCAAACGCTCGTTCTGGCCGCCGCAGATTGCCTTGGCACAGGCTGTCGCCGCTCGCACCGCGCTTTCAAGTCCGCGGACATCCGCCGACCAGTAGGCTAGCAGTTCGTCGCCAGCGAGGTACAAAATCTCGCCTCCACGATTGTATACTTGCTCTACGCATCGCGCGTAGGAGTGACTAAGCAGGCTCGGGATTCTTTCAAGTCCTTCTTGCCCCCGTCGTGCTAGTTGCTCGACCAAGGCCGTGTATCTGGACACATCGACAAACACCACTGCAGCCGAGAATTCGACGGCTACTGGGCCATCCGCTCGAAGTGCGTGAATTCTACCGAGTAATTCCAGCGGCAGAAAACTCTCAAGTAGCTCGCAAGTACCCTCCATGGGTTCCTTCCCGCAGCCGTGCCCATGGTTTCAGGGCAGAGAAAGGCACCGCCGACCGCGCACTTACTAAAGGGAATGAATATCGCCCCGATAGATTGCGTGACTTCCTGACGTTACACCAAATTTCGTATATGATTGATATCTAAATTAGGGAGGACGCATTGCCTGTACACATCAAGGCAGCGCCGGAGCCGCCACGTGCGACGGCTTGGCTCTCGCACCGACTCGAGACATTGGTCCACGATTTTCCGCAGATCGCCGATAGGGAAAGGACAACCGTCAAGGGCGGATATGACTTTGATGTTGCCATCGTTGGCAGCGGCTATGGCGGCTCGGTGGCTGCCGCCGAATTGAGCGCCTGCAAGGATGTGCAAGGCCAATCTTTAAAAATCTGCGTACTGGAACGCGGCAAGGAGTACCTGGCCGGAATGTTCCCTTCGCGATTGGCCGATCTGGGCGGCCACGTCCGCTTTGCCACCCCCTTTGCGAAACGCCAACGCGGCGTGTTCGATGGTCTTTACGACTTGCGCTGCAGCGACGACGCGGTAGCTCTCGTCGCGTGTGGCTTGGGTGGAGGCTCATTAATTAACGCCGGCGTGATGGAGATGCCGCTGCCGGCGATTTTCCGGGAAGCACGCTGGCCCACCAAAATCCGCAGAGATACGACGCTCACAGAGACGGCTAAACGGCTGGGCGATTGGCTGGGAGCCAAGCCGATACGTGTCACCAAGCCTTTCCTGGCCAAGTCCGAAGCAATTAGAAATTTGGCTGGTGGCAAAGCACGACCCGCTCACATAACCGTCGCTTCCGATTGCCACACCAACCACGCCGGGGTCGCGATGAGCGAATGTCGCCGTTGCGGCGACTGCGCCACTGGTTGCAACTACAATGCCAAAGAATCCCTCGACCTGAATTTGTTGCGGCTGGCTCGACAAAGCGGAGTACGAATCGTCACTGGCGCCACCGTCTTGCGCGTTTTGCGCGCGGGCGAAGGATGGCAGTTGGACGTCAATCACACCGACGGCCATCTACGCGATAACCAGCGGAAGCCGTTCGCGCTGCTGGCGAGGCGCGTGATCCTTGCAGCAGGCACATTCGGCTCGACGGAAATTTTGATGCGCTCGCAAATCCGCGGGATAAAGTTCTCCGATCAGCTGGGAAGCAAGTTCTCCGCCAATGGTGACATGCTCGTCGTTGCCCATGATTTGGCGGCACGGGTGAATGGCGTCGCTGACGAAACCGAGAATCCGGCCCCAAACATCAAAAGCGAGGATTGCGGTCGCGCGGTCGGCCCGACGATAACCGCAATGATCGATCTGCGCGACGGCAACGCGGCTACTGACCTGGTGATCCAGGATCTTGCCGTACCGGGACCGCTGCGCCGCTTATTTGAGGAAAGCGCCACCACATTCGATGTGCTCAATCGCGTCGCCGATGGCGACTGGGCGAAGCATGAGCCGAATCCTTCACGGGCAGACGATGCAGCCGTCAATCCAGCCGCCATCACCAACTCCCTGGTGTTGGCTATGATCGGCCGCGACGACGCGGAGGGAGCACTGGCGCTAGGGCCCTCGATGCAAAACAGCGCCGATGAGAAGCAAGACGATCCTGAAAAAATGCTCGCCGACGGGATGCTCACGGTGCGCTGGCCGGAGTTGCGACTGGACCCCCGGCTGGAGAACCATCATGCGCGCCTTGGCAAGTTGCTTCGAGAGTCTGGATTGGGCGGACGGCTGGTGAACAACCTGTTGTGGCGACCTTTGTCCGACAGGCTCGAAGCCGTGTTCGGTCGCCAACGCGGGCCGCTGCTGACGGTGCATCCCCTTGGGGGCTGCGCCATGGGTGACGACGTTCGCCAAGGCGTGACCGATCATTGCGGCCGCGTGTTCGATGCCGCTGCGGTCGGCCTCAGACGCACTCACGAAGGGTTGATCGTGCTCGATGGCTCGGTCGTGCCCACGTCGCTGGGCATCAATCCCGCCTTGACCATAGCCGTTCTGGCATTGCGAGCGATCACCGAGCTCAAGGAGGAATGGCAACTCAGTGGCGGCCGTTTGATCAATGCACCCTTGCCTGGGAACTCTCGTGGCGAAACGCGGCCGATATATTCCACGCCGCGGACGAACCCTGCGCCTACGCCTACCAGCATCGAACTGACCGAACAGGTGCGCGGCAAGGTCCCTCTGGCTATGCGCGGCAACGGTGTGAAACCACACATGGTCGAACTGACGCTAACCACCAAGCCGGTGGTGCTCACCGATCTCTACGCGCTGCAAACGCCCCGTGGACGGTGTTTGCCGATTGCCCATGGTCGGCTGCGCATTCTGCGTGCAGGAAAGGAGTTCGACCCCATTGCAGATCAGGCCTATGAAAGCCATGTTGCGCTCGAGGCGGAGATCTCGGGATCGCTCCACCTGTTCGATCTGGAAAAATCGCGCCCCGTGCCCCGAATGCTGCGCGCTATCCTTGCGTGGGCGCTCAACCGCGGGATGCGCGACTTTGCTTACCGCTTGGTCCGCCAGGGCCAGGAATGGTTGCGTTTCACGCCGCCTAGCGGAGGGGCATCCCATCTCAGACTGCTCGACATTCTGCACCTGTGCTCGCGTGCGGGCGGGGTCCGCCTGATCGAATACGATTTGCACATCGACAAGGTTGTCGAGCCGGAAGATCTCGGCACGGGCGCGAGGTTCGACAGCTCTCTGTTCACGCAGAAGAAAATCAGAGCGGTGAAGCGGCTCACCTATGCGCGCGGCGCCAGCCCTTGGCAGCAATTGATGGAGATGTCGGTCGAAGTTTTCCCGCAGATGAGCAAGACCGTCATTGGCAAGAAGCTACCGTCGCTAGAGCTAAACAAACGATACCTGGCGCGGCAATCGGTGCCTCTGCTGCGGATAGTGGGGCAGCAAGACCGTGTCGCGGCACTGGCAGATCTGGCCTCTTTCATACTCTACGGTTTTCGCGTCGTGCTTCAGATACATGCACTGAGTTTTCGCCGCCCCGACCCGCCATCTGCGCGTGAACCACAACGGTTGCCCGGGGCGGTGCCGGGCTTACCTGCGCCCCAAATCGACTGGTTGACCTTGAAAGGTCAGCTCAGCCCGCCGATCCGCATTCGCCTGGCCCGCTATGACGGCAGTTCCGCAAAGGTGATCGAGAAGGGCGTCCCGAAACGCCCCGTCTTGCTCATCCATGGTTACAGTGCGAGCGGCACCACATTTGCTCATGCTGCCGTACCCGGCAACCTCGCTCAATCGCTGTGTGATGCTGGGCGCGATGTCTGGGTGCTCGATATGCGATCGAGTTCAGGCCTGACTACCGCCACAGGCGGTTGGTCTTTTGAGGAGATGGCGGAGAATGACATTCCGATCGCCGTCCAACACGTGCTGGCTGCGACAGGGCAGGAAAGGCTCGATGTCGTCTGCCATTGCATGGGCGCGGCAATGTTCAGCATGGCAGTGCTTGGCGAGCATGATCGAAGGAATTTGCACAATAAGATCGGGCGCGTGGTGTTTTCGCAAGTCGGCCCGGCAATGCTGTTGAGTTCGGCAAATGTGCTCGCCGCATATGTGATGCGATATGTACGTTATTTTCTTCAACTTGAAGACTATGTGTTTAGTCCGCATGGCGATATCTCGCTCGCCGGTCAATTGCTCGACAGAGCGCTCTCGGCAATGTGGCTGCCGTCCGACGAGTATCGGCGCGAGAATCCCCTCTGGCCCCCAGGCAAAGCGACGCCTTGGGTCGGCACAAGACATCGGATGGACGCGCTCTATGCACGCACCTTCTCGCTCAACAATCTCTCTGACCTCGTACTCGACCACATCGACGATTTCTTCGGCCCGCTCAGCGTCGAGACAGTCTCGCAGGTCATACATTTTGCTGGCTTCAACACCGTGACCGATCGCGCCGGCATAAATCGCTATGTGCTGCCGGACCGGGTGAGGGATCGACTGAGATTCCCGATGATGTCGATCCATGGAGCGGAAAACGGTTTGGTCGCCCCCTCAACGCTAAGACTGATGCGAAATATGCTCAAAGGGGCCGGCGTGCCGCATTTGAACTCATCTCTGCATGCGGTCGAGGCGGTGCAATCGGAGGAAGAAATCAGGGATCTTATTGACAAAAGCGGCCAGTTCCTGGCGCTCGGCCAACCGTCCTACCTGACCTGGTGCATTGCCGGCCACGGTCATCAGGATTGCCTGATCGGCAAAGACGCCTCGTCGATCTGCGGCGTTATAGCGAAATACCTAGGAATGCCGGATATCTCCGATATGCCGGGGCCCTTGGAGGAAAAGCCATGACGCATTCTCTCCCCTCTGAAGCCAGGGCGCCCGCCTTCGGGGTGCGCGTAGAGGTCGAGGCGGGCAAGATCCTGGTGCAAGCGGCCGATAGCGGAGGGCGGGGCTTGCCTCATGCAGCTTTCATTGTTCCCGTCTACGCAAAGGGCGACCGCCTGCACATGATCGGTCCGCCGGTTACGAGCCGCGGCGACGAGAAAGGACAGAGCGACGATAGCCTCTATAATAGTCTTCCGCATTACTATATTAAGCAACCCGCATCTCCTTACGTATTTGAAGTTCCGCTCCATGAGTGGCCTGAAGCGCAGCAGGTACTGGTCTTGCTGCTGTACGTTCAGGCGCAGGGTATTGGCGGCTTGGCTCGGTTACCGAAACTGCCCGACGCGGCGGGATCACCACCTGAAATCCTCGACACAGGTTCGCATGCCAAGAACGCGGTGAAGAGGGCCGCCGAGGCTATTCGGTATGCGCTCGAGACTGACACATTGGAAGATTTGCGAGGTGGCCTGATCGTCGGCAGGCCTGGAAGGTCGCACAGAAGCCATCGGCACAAGAGCGATGCCCGCGCGGTATCGAACCTTTCATTCGCTCTCGCAAGTTGCCAATACCCCAGTGATTTCCTCGACCACATGCCCGACGGTCAGCATGCGACACGAGGGCCCGCGGATGCGTCTCTGCTCGCGCTCGGCGATCTACTGGGCAAACCCGGCGCCCCAACGTTGCTGCTGCTGGCCGGCGATCAGGTATATATCGACGCTACGGCAGGGCTTTTCGACCCTAAGGTAGTCAACGACCGATTCCGAATACCCTACGAACGCCGGGGCCAGAGCCGCGGTGTGAAGGCGGTGATGCAGCGCTTGGACATGGCGGTTGAAATGATGCTGGACGATCATGAGATTCGCGACAATTGGGCAAAAGACCCTGACCCGGCGATGCGCAAGAATGATATCGTCATAAAGCCTGGGAAGCTGGCTTACTTCAGGTACGAACGTGGCAAGACCGAGGTGCTGGAAAAGCGCCTGCCGGCACACATCTGGCGAGACGATTTAACCCACAACGGTATGCCATTCTTCCTTTGCGACACGCGCACCGAACGTCAAGGACGGACGGTTTCGAACTGGTGCGAAGCGCGGATCATGGGTTCAACGCAATTCGCCAAACTTTGTGAATGGCTTACCAAGCCTGAACACACCGAAATGCCCAAATTTGTTCTCACATCCTCGGCAGTGCTGCCGCGGCGGCGGGAGGTGGCCGAGGCCCCCACTTGTGCCTTGCGTTCGGACGCGTGGGATGGATACCCGTTTTCCTTACATAAACTGCTCAGGTTCGTGTGCAACAAGGAAATAAAGGGACTGGTATTCCTGTCGGGTGACGAGCACGTGAGCAGCCTGGTCACCGCTCGTGTAACAAACAGCAAAACCGGCAAGCAGAGCATCCTGCATTGTATCCACAGTTCGGCGCTGTACGCGCCATATCCGTTTGCGAACGGAACTGCCGACAATTTCCAGGCCAATGAGACTTTTTGCTTTCCCGATCCCGATCCTGAGCAGGGGCCGTATTGTTGCGAGGTGCAGACAAGTTTCGCCCCTGGCGACGGTTTCGCGCTTGTAACGACATGCCGCCGCCGTTCGCATTGGCGTCTGGATGTCAAGTTCCACGACAGCGGGGGGCTCAAGGAGAACGGAACCTTCACGCGCGACCTAGAGTAATAGCTGCGCGTGAAATAAGGCTTCACTCAGTTTTTCTCACTATACCAAGCGGCCCGCGCTCGATCAGGCGCGGCGGCAGCTATTTATCCCGAGATAATCGTCTCTGAGGCCGCATGTCCAAACGATCGCCTGCCCTTTGCATGAGCCTGTGTAGCCGCTCCCCATAAGGAAACGTCGCCATGAAGCGAAAACGCTTGGCCGGCAATCGGTCTCCTCAATCACAATGGTGGCGGACAGGGTCCGCCACCATTGTGATAACAGGCCACGATAGAGGCCTGCCCGGATTATTTCCCGGCGGCAGCCGCATTCTTTACCCAGCCATCGAACTCCGACTGATTTGCGGCAATCCAGTCGTTGGCGATCTTCTTGATCTCGGCGTCGGTCTTGTTGCCGGCCCCCAGATCGCCTTCCCACTGGCTCCAGATGTCCAGCGACCATTTCGCTTGTTCGATGAATTTCTTGGCCGCCGGATTGTCAGCCAGGAACTTCTTGTTGGCGAGCGTGCGCCAGTTCCATGGGCCAACCGCCATGCGGCATGGGTTCTGCCCCCCCGCACAGCCAACCACGTCCTTGACCTCGTGCGTCTTCGGTTTCGATACGCCCTCGGGAAGAGCGTCATACGGGATCGGCAGCCACACCACGTCCTTGCCGGGCTTCAGCCGATAGACGATCCAGGATGGGCTCCAGGTGTAAAGAAGGATCGGCTCTCCTCGGTCGGCCCGTGCAAAGACCTCGCCGATCAGCGGCTCGTATTTGGCGCGGATGGAGCGCACCGTATCGCTCAAGCCGAACTCCTTGACCTGGAAATCGACGACGTCACCGCACTTCCAAGCGGGATCGCAATTCACCAGATTGGCTTTTCCGTCACCGTCGGTGTCGAACAAGGCGGCGATCTTCGGGTCCTTCAGTTGCGAGACATTGGTGATGTTGTTGGCTTCGGCTGTCTTCTTGTCGATCATGTAGCCGTTGATGCCGCCGCCCGCGATCGTGCCTTCATTGATCAGTTCGACCGTATCCGAGATCTGTGCGATGGCGGGCTCGGCCTGCGGCCAGTTGATGTCGCCGGTCATGTCGAGGTCGTCCTGCGAAATGGCCTGCAGGATCGCCGACATGTTCATGGTCGACAACTTTACGTCGTAACCGAGTTTCTCGAGGCCCGCTATCAGGACCTGGTCCTGAATATAGTTGGCGCCCAGGCTGTCGGAGGACGTGAAACGAATGGTCTTGCCTTCGCCAGGCTTATCCTGCGCAAAACTCTGCCCACCCATCATGGTTGCTGCAACAGCCATGGCGCAGGCCAGTCTCAGCCCTTTGCGGTATCGATAATTCGCCGACATGTATTCTCCCCTTGTTGTGATATTTGTTGCGTCGTTCCGCCTGATCGAGACGGTGTTCAAACCTGCTGGTGGTTCGTTTCGAAACTCCCCGCTTCCTCATTTCTGGGACGCAGCAACTGAGCCAGGGCGGCCCGGATGCCCCGGGTTGGTCCGGCCTTGTCCTGGTTGGCCAGGCCCTGCGTGATGCGATCGAGGATCATGGCTAGCAGGACGATGGCGATGCCGCCGACGGCAGCCATGCCGACATCGAGACGTCCCAGCCCCTGCAGGACCACAAGTCCGAGCCCTTCGGCCCCGATCATGGATACGATCACCGACATGACCATAGCCATCAGTACTGTCTGGTTGAGGCCGCCCAGAATGGTTGGCAAGGCCAATGGAAGTTGGACTTCCCAGAGAAGTTGGCGATCGGTGGCACCGAAGGCCCGCCCCGCCTCGACCATCTCCTTGTCGACAAGACGAATCCCGAGATTGGTGAAGCGGATCAGCGGCGATATCGCCGCCACGATGACCGCGACTGCCCCAGGCACCGTTCCGACGCCGAACAGCATGACCACCGGGACCAGGTAGACGAAGCTGGGCGTCGTCTGCATGACATCGAGCACCGGCCGCACGATGGTCCAGGCGCGATCGTGGCGCGCGCACAGGATTCCGATTGGAATGCCAAGAATGACGCACACCACGATTGCCGTGGCGATGAGCGACAGGGTGGTAATCGCTTCCGCCCACAGGCCCATGAAGGCAATCAGGGTCAGCGAAAGCAGCGTGAATATAGCCACGCCACGCGATGCGGAGCGCCATGCGATGAGGGCAAAGATCCCGATCAGGATTGGAAACGGAATGGCATGGAGTCCATGGTCGATCGCGGTCAGAAGGGTCTCGACGGGCCACTTGATGGTCTGGAAAAGCGGCCGGAAATGCATTGCCAGCCAGCGGACGCCGACCTGGATCCACTGGTCCAGCGGGATGACATAGAGATTATCGACATCCAGCATGATCAGGCCTCCGCTCCCCGGGATTGCGAGGAAGCCGCCGCCGGAGCGCCAATGCGGGACAGGATCTGGAGTGGATCGACACGCCCCAAATATCGGCCGCCCTCGTCAACAACGGCTATCGGCCGGTCTCGATGGCACAGGCTGGCCACCACCGACAGCTTTTCCGTGCCGCATACCGTCTCATAGTCCTTGCTCATCAATGATTGGATCGCCGAACCATCGGCGAGGCGTGGCAACTGGCGTGGTCCGACGACACCCACGACCTGCATCGAATCGTCGACGATGAACACCGGTTCGCCATCGGCATCGCGGCCGCCGGACGCACGTCCGTCTAGCCGGAGCGGGCTGCTTTCCACCATCACGGAACTCGCATCGAACAGATGGGCCCGGTTGACGTCGCGGGTGAAGGCTGCGACGTAGTCATTGCCGGGCTTGGTCACGATGTCCTGCGGAACGCCTTCGCGCATCACCATTCCATCCGCCATGATGGCGACCCTGCTTCCGAGCTTCAGCGCCTCCTGGAAATCATGCGTGATGAACAGGATGGTCTTGTGGAAAGTCCTGTGCAGGCGCAGCAGTTCGTCCTGCATTTCGCTGCGGATGAGTGGGTCCAGCGCGCTGAAAGCCTCGTCCATGATCAGGACATCGGCATCCGTGGCGAGTGCGCGGGCCAATCCGACGCGCTGACGCATGCCGCCGCTCAGCGTACCGGGAAGATGATTTGCCCACGAAGCCAGCCCGACGACCTCCAGCACCTCCATCACCTTCTTCCTGCGCGCGGCGGCTGGCACACCGCGCAGTTTCAGGCCGAACTCGGCATTCTCCAACACAGTTCTGTTCGGCAACAGGCCGAAGTGCTGGAACACCATGGAGATACGCGTCCGGCGGATTTCGCGCAGCCGCGCTTCGCTGGCGCCGGTGATCTCCTCGCCATCGATAAGGATGCGCCCTGCATTCGGCTCGATGAGGCGATTGATGCATCGCGCAAGCGTCGACTTACCGGAGCCGGACAAGCCCATGATCATGTAAATCGAACCGACGGGAACGGACAGCGACACGTCGCTCAAGCCGACGACCTGCCCGGTCTTCTGGAGCACAGCTTCCTTTGTCTCGCCAGACTTCAGCATGGCCAAAGCCGATTCCGGCGATCTGCCGAAAATCTTGTACACGCCCTCGACCGTTATGCGATCCGTCACACCTGTCCTCCACTCCTGGCCTGGCGGACGATAGTCAGCACATTCCAGAGCCACGATCCCGATTAATGAAGATAGAACTGCACCCGCCGTCTTCCCCCGTTCGGCAGGATACCCGCGTAGCCCAGTGCTACGAAGGAAAGCATACGGCTCGCGGGTTCGATGGTATAGGCTCTCCGCTACCCGGATAGGTATAATCCGGGGCGCCCGTATGGAGAAACGGCGTGCTGGCTTCGCTTAAAAACCCTGCCCTCATGGTCGTGGACATGCAGAACGATTTCGTGCGCAGGCATGCGCCGATGGAGGTTGCATCCGCGCGCGAAACCATACCTTCGATCGGCAGACTCATTGCGGCGTTTCGCGGCAACGGCAAGCCGGTGGTATTCACGCGATACGTTGCCGACTCCCTGTATCAGGCCCTCGCCGGCAAGCTGACCTGGATCAAGCTGACCGATGCGCCGACCCATGCGTGCGTACCAGGCTTCATGCGCTCCTACGGCGATGTCGAGGGCATGCGGGATGCCGCGGAGGTGATTGACGAGCTTGCGCCACAGGATGGCGATATCGTGCTGGACAAGGTCTATTTCAGCGCCTTTCATGCCACGGATCTTGCCAAGACGCTCAAGCTGCTTGCGGTGGACGGTCTGGTATTCGTCGGCACGGTAGCGGAGATGTGCGTCGAAGATAGCTGCCGTCACGCCGTGCATTTCGGTTATCCCACGATTGTGGTGGAGGATGCTGTTTCTTCCAACCATCCGCCCAGCCGGCAGGCCATGCTCGATGCTTTCGCGCGCAACTACGGCTGGGTCATGACCACGGACCGGCTCCTGAATTCTTTCGCGGTCGGGCAAGCGGGAAGCGAGGTCTTGAACCTACCGCAGCGGTGAAAAATCGGTCGGGATCAGGATTCGGTTTTCCATCGTTTCGATATTCTCGGTGAGCTTGACGGTAAACGCCCGCCACGCGGGATCTTCGGCCAGCCGCTGACGCCGCTCGGCGCGGTCGTTCAGGTCGCTATAGCCCCATAGATGCACGACATGGTTGAGAGGTCCGATCTCGGTGCGGAAATAGCCGATCAGGTTCCCCAAGATCGGCTGCTGGATGGCAAGGCCTTCCTCGCTGATAAGCTGCATGTACCTGGCGAGACGGCCGGCCCTTATCTTGTAGATGCGTTCCTCGACAATCATGGCGTGACAGCTCCCATCAGGCGATCACCCGCGACTTTTCCCTGCCCGCTTCCTTCTCGCGCATCGCAAATACGGGCATCACTTCCTTGATGAACAGCGCCAGCGATTTCTTCTGCACCTCAAACGGCAGGTCGAAGGCGAGGCCGAGGCAGAACTGGTCTACGCCCGCCGCTTCATAGACCATCAGCTTTTCGACCACCTCGTCCGGGGTGCCGAAAAGGAGATTGTCGCGGATCGACCGCGGATCGTAGTCGCCGCTGTTGCCAACGGTGTCGTAAGAAACCGCTTCAGGAAAGCCGTTCTTCACCGTGCCGATGTTCTGGAACAGGTTCTCGAAGCTGCGCCCATATTGATAGCTGTAGCGAACCGGCAGTTCCCAGTCCTCGGGACGTTCATACACGCAAGTGCGGCGCAGCATCATGAACCGCGGTCTCGGCACTTCGGGATGATCCTGGACCGCCTTCTTGAACTTGTCGCCGAGAATGCCGATTTCCGCGACCGGCCGCGACAACGGCGTGGAGAGGATGTTGTGGCCATTGCGCACCGCCCAATCGAATGTGCCGGGGTCACGCGCCGCCACCCAGATGGGCGGGTTGGGTTGCTGCAAGGGCTTCGGCACCGAGGTTGCCAGCGGGAAGTGGTAATACTTACCCTCGTGGGCGTAGTCGCCTGCCCATAATTTCTGGACTGCCGGCAGCAGTTCCTGCATGTAGGCGCCGCCTTCCTGTTGCGGGATGCCTCCCGCCATACGGTCAAATTCATACTGATAGGCGCCGCGGGCGATGCCGAATTCCAGCCGCCCTCCCGTCAGGTGATCGCAAAGTGCGGCCTCTCCCGCGAGACGGATCGGGGTCCAGTACGGCGCGACGATGGTGGCGGTGCCAAGCCGGATCTGTTCGGTATGAGCTCCCCACCAGACCAGCAACTGGAACGGGCCGGGCGCGATCGTGAATTCAATCGTGTGATGCTCGGGCGACCAGGCGGTCTCGAAGCCGCCGGCATCGGCCATACGGACCAGTTCCAGCGTCTCAGCCGCCACCTGGCGCATATCCTTGTCGGGACTGAACCTCTCCATGTTCAGGGAAACGGAAAATTTCATGGCAATGACCTTTTCGAATATTAGGGAACCGTCGGATGAGCGTCAGCGCAACCGGATTACGAACGGGTCCTGCGTGGCGCCGGAGTAGTCGATGACGACATTCTTCAGGCGGGAGAACTCGCGCATAACCTCGAAGCCCCCGCGCTTGCCGTAACCGCTCTCCTTGAACCCGCCGGAGGGCGACATGTAAGCAGCAGAGCGATACGTATTGACCCAGACCGTGCCGGCATCAACGTTGCGCGCAAAGCGCAGCGCCCGGTCGATGTCGCGGGTCCAGACACCCGCCGCCAGCCCATACTGGGTGTCGTTGGCAAGCCCAATCAGCTCGCTTTCATTGTCGAACGACACGACGCCCACGACGGGCCCGAAAATTTCGTCGCGCATGAAGCGCATGTCGTTGCGCGCATCCGCCAGAACCGTGGGCTCGTAATACCAGCCGCCGGGGAGGTCGTCCCGCCGCGGCCGGTGGCCTCCGGCAACCAGCCGCGCGCCATCGGCGACGCCGTAGTCCACATACTGCTCGACCTTGTCGAGTTGGGCAGCGAGCGCCAGCGGACCGATTTCCGTGGCCTCATCGGTCGGATGGCCGATACGCACGCGCCTGGTACGATCCGCCAGCTTTTCTACGAATGCGGCATAGATGGATTTTTCGACGAAACAGCGCGAACCTGCGATACAGGTCTGCCCGGCAGCGGCGAACACGCCGGCAACCACGCCGTTCACCGCGCGCTCGATGTCGGTATCGGCGAATACGACATGAGGCGACTTGCCGCCCAGTTCCATCTGACACGAAACAAGTCGGCTGGCAGCGTTGGCGGCGATGCGGCGGCCGGTTGCCGTACTGCCCGTGAAGGCGATCTTGGCGACATCGGGATGCAAGGTCAGCGCTTCGCCCGCCGTGGCGCCCTTGCCGGTAACGACATTGAAAACGCCAGCCGGGAAGCCCGCTTTTGCAATCAGTTCGGCGAGGGCAAGGGTGGACGCGGAAGTATGCTCTGATGGCTTGACCACGACCGTATTGCCAATTGCCAGGCAGGGTGCGAGCGTGCCGGTCAGCAGCATCAGCGGTGAATTCCACGGCGAGATCATGCCCACCACGCCGATGGGCTCGCGCAGCGTGAAGTTCAGCATATCGAGCTTATTGACCGGTATGGTCTCGCCATGCAGCTTGTCGGCCATTCCGGCGAAATAGAGATAGCTGTCCGGCGCCGCGCGCAGTTGCACACGCATCTCTTTCAGAAGCTTGCCGTTGTCACGCGTCTCGATGGCCGCGAGTTCATCGGCGTGTTCCGCGATGAGATCGGCCAACCGGCGCAGCAGCTTGCCGCGATCCGTCTGCGTCAGCCTGCGCCAGGCCGGATCGTGAAACGCTCTTTTGGCTGCCTGCACGGCGGCGTCGACATCATCCGCCCCGGCGTCGGCAACCTCATACCAAGGCGCCGCGTTCGTCGGATCGTAGCTCGGCATGTAGCGGCCGGACCGCGGCGCGACGCGCTCCCCGGCAATCAAAAGATCCTGGCGCGATCCTTCGATCATTTTCAGCGTCAGGTCCATCATCTCATCCCTTCGCGGTTTCTCGGTCGCCGGCCAAGCCGTTAAGCGACCGCCACGGACGCGGGGCGCCGTCTATCATCGCCACCCGGCCGCCATCGCTGGAATCGACGTAGATCCCGAAGCGAGAGTCCGCGCGCTCATGCAGGTAACGGCGCAGCGTTGCGCGTATCTGCCTGATCGGAATGCTGTCCCAAGGCAGCTCTTCATGGGCAAAGAACCTCAGCGACGGCGACAAATCCGGAATTTCGCCGGGCGGGCCCGCGAGCGCGCCACGGTAAACGACATAACCGGGCTGCTGGTCGGCCACATCGAAGACCGAATAGAGAAACGCATCGCTGGTGAGCGGCGCAACCACGCCGCCGCCTTCGAAGCTGAGCATGTCGCCCGGCTTACGGTGCGTTGCCGTCGGCAGTTCCCAGCCTCCGGCGCCATCGTCGCGCAGCAGGATGCGGCCGTCATGCTCGACCAGGTAGCCGATGATCATGCGATGGGAAGGCGTCCAGCCAGGCGGCATCGGGTCTTCCACGCAGACATAGCGCCCCCGGCAAAACCCTAGCGGAGCGGCAGGGCTGGTGCCGAAAGCACGCACCCGGCCGATCAGGATCACATGGTCTCCCGCCTCGATACGGTCATGCACCGTGCAGTCGAACCAGGTAAGGCTGTCGGTGAGCACCGGCGAGCCCGTATGCACGGTAGTATGGGCTATCGTCTCGAACTTGGAGAGTGACTTCGAGGCGAAGAGGCTCGCCACCTCCTTCTGGCGCTCGTGCAGTACGTTGACGGCGAAGCCTTCGGCCGTGTTGAATGCCGGAAAGCTGCTGGCGCTCTTTCCTATGCAGACGAGCAGCAGCGGCGGCTCAAGGGAGACTGAGGTGAAGGAATTCGCAGTCATGCCGCGCGGCGAACCATCTTCGTCCCGCGTCGTCACCACCGTGATGCCCGTGACGAAGGTGCCGAACGTTCGCCGCAGTTCCACTGGATCGATCGTGCTCAGCTCTTTTTCCCTCTTGTCCGTCATGCGTCCTGCCTCTCCAGGAGGGTGGAAGGATAAAGGGACGTGAGAGAGGGTCTTCCTGCTCTACGCAGGAGAGGCGGCAGTCAGACTCCTAGGACACGAAGCAGAGACCGCATCAGACAGGTTGCTCCCGGGCAATGGTCTCGTTGAGGCGTATTGCCAGTTCAAGCGCGAACCGACGTTCGGGTGAATCGATCTCGATGCCAAACAGTTCCTGGATACGGTTCAGGCGATAACGAAGCGTAGTAACATGCAATTCCATCGCGTCCGCGCAGGCCTGGCTGCGGCAACCGTGCTCCAGAAAGACGGTCAGGGTCCTGATATAGTCCGTTGCATGCGCCTCGTCGTGACGCACGACCGCGCCAATGGCGATATCCACGAACGACCTCACTTCCTTGCTGTCGGCCGCCGAAAGCAGCAGCGGAAAAGGACCGAAGTCCTGGGGCGCAAGCAACCCGGTACGGTTGAAGCGGACGGCAAGACGGATCATGCGCTCGCATTCAAGCCATGCCTGGGGATAGTCGTGAATGCTCGAACAGGTCTTACCCGCCACGATGATCGGCTTGGTGCCGATCAGCCACTGCGTTTCCTCGATCAGCTTGCGCACAAACGTCTTGACCACCGTGTCCGCGTCGCGGGGCGCGTCGGGAATGCGGCACAGAATGATCTCGCCCAATGCGGCGGCGGTCGCCTGCGGCGCCAATTGGCCGGCGAGCCGCATGATGGCGCGGTGCAGTTCGGGTATGGTCTTGCCCTTTTCCGGCACAGTTTCCGGGAGGCCGATCGCGACCAGCCTGGCGGTGGCGTTTACGTCAATGCCGAGCCGGCGCGCCCGCGCCGTCAAATCGTCCACGTTGCGCCAGTTGCCGGAAACGATTTCCATGAACAATTCGCTGGAAGTCTGCGATTCCGTCTGGAACCGTAAATGGCTGCGCATCAACTGGACGCTGAGCGCGAACCGAGCGCTCTGAAGAAGAAGATGATCGAGGTCGCCGAAATTGGCGTCGAGCGAAAACACGATCAGCGCCCCTACCGTCTTGCCATCCACGACCAACGGCTCCACCGCCGCCGGCAGGTTGAGGTGATGGCCGCCGCAGTTCAGGTACAGCTTGCGCATTTCAAGCCCGGCCTGGTCCGAGATATCGCGAGCAAGACGGAGAAACTGGCGGCTCATGCAATCGTCCATCTCCTCGCGCCAGCGGTCGGTGTCGATGAGGTCCGGCTTGGGCGAACGTCCGGCAACGACCAGGTTGGCAGTCAGATCCACCACGACGATTGCGTTCGGCAGGAAGGTTTCGACCATGGAAGCCGCGGATGCGACGGAACCGTCCGACAGGACCTGGTGCATCAGGGAGGAATGCGCGGCAAGTGCGTTTTGGAGTTGCGCGGCGGCAGCATGTTCCGCCCTTAGCCTGTGGGCCTTGTCCACGGCTATGGCGCCCAGATGGACGATCGTCTGCAGGAATGCGAGATCGGCCGCTGACAGATCGACAACGTCGCGCGACTGCACCGACAAGACCATCGCGCGGTCTTCCATGTCCCGGCAGCCCAGAGGCAAAACCACGACAGTGCGATAACCGCGCTGGATTGCCTCTTCCCGATAGCCCGGAAATTCGATGCTCTCCTGGGCATCGCGAATGATCACCGGATCATTGCGGGTCAACGCGATGAGGGATGGACTTGTCGCCAGCGTCCAGCGGTTGCGATAGGACTTCGTCAACTGGCTAGGATCATGCCGGGTCACGACCACAGCATTGCCATCCGCCTGATCGATGCTCATCACCGCCGCCATCGACCAGGCATCGTGCTGGCATGCCGCATCGACAAGGTGCTGCAGCGTTGTCTCGAGGTCGACGCTGGAATTGATGAGGCTGGTCACGTCGCGCAGGACGCGTGACAGCGGGCGATCCAAAGCGCTCAACAGAACCTCGCTGCTTGCCGGTACTCGATCGTTACATAGCCTTCCTGGTCGATGGCGCGCCACAGTCATATTCGTTACCGGGGGTCATGCCGCCGCCATATGGCCGGCATGGATAGGATCGACCTTGCCGGCTGTTCGCGAAAGGTTTGGCAGGCCTTCAAAGCGACATGATGACCGACTTGGTCTCCGTATAAAGGTTCAGCCCTTCCTGTCCCCGTTCCCTGCCCCAGCCGGATTGCTTGAAGCCGCCGGTGGGTATCGCCGCGTCCACCGAGCCGTGTACGTTGACCCCGATCCGGCCCGCGCGAATTCGCCGTACCATCTTGTGGGCGACGCTCAGGTCCCGCGTCCAGACGCTGCCAGCTAGTCCGAAGATGCTGTCATTCGCCTGCCGCGCGATCTGTTCCAGGTCGTCGTCATCGAAGCTCATGGCGCACAGGACAGGACCGAAAATCTCTTCCTGCACCACCGCCATGTCGGGTCGGGTATCGGTCAGCACCGTCGGCGCAATGAAGTTGCCTTCATTGCCTATCCGCGTGCCGCCAAACGCCACCGTTGCACCGGCGCTCCTGCCCTGCTCGATATAGCTCATGACGCGGTCGCACTGGACCGGGGAAATGACCGGCCCCATCTGGACGCCTTCGCTGAGGCCATGACCAACGCGGATGTTCCCCGCCCGCTGGCCGATCCCATCCACGATCTGGTCGAACACCTTCTTGTGGGCGAACAGCCGCGATCCTGCGGTGCAGACCTGGCCGCTATTGGCAAAAATGCCCTGCGTGACACCGGGAATGGCAACCGACATGTCAGCATCGGGAAAGACGATGACGGGCGACTTCCCTCCCAATTCGAGCGACACTTTCTTCAAATTGCCCGCGGCAGCCTTGACGATGATGCGGCCGACCTCACTGGAACCCGTAAAGGCAACCTTGTCGATCTGGGGGTGCGAGGCTATCGCTGCGCCCGCCGTAGGTCCAAAACCGGTCACGATATTGATCACGCCGGCGGGAATGCCGGCCTCCTGGACCAGTTCACCGAAGCGCAGCGCCGTCAGCGGCGTCTGCTCCGCCGGCTTGAGCACGATCGTGCAGCCGGTGGCCAGCGCCGGAGCTACCTTCCAGGCCAGCATGAGCAGTGGCGCATTCCACGGAATGATCTGCCCGACGACACCGACCGGCTCGCGCACCGTGAAGGCATGGTACTTGTCCGGCGCAGAGATCGAAATGGTTTCCCCTGTGATCTTGGTCGCCCAGCCCGCCATGTAGCGGAACATATCCACGCTGAGCGCGACGTCGGAATTCCGGGCATTGGCAAGCGGCTTGCCATTGTTGAGAACCTCCAGTTCGGCCAGTTCATCGGCGTTCTGTTCCAGCAGATCCGCCAGTTTCCAGATGAGACGTCCACGTTCGCTGGGCGTGATGCGGCTCCATGGGCCTTCTTCAAAGGCCCGCCGCGCAGCTTTGACGGCATTGTCGATATCGGCGGCGTCGCCCTCCGGAACCTGTGCAATTATGCGTCCCGTGCCCGGATCATATGTGTCGAAAATCTTCCCGGACTGAGCCGGCACCCATTTTCCATCGATAAGGAGTTTTTTCTCCTGGCGTAAAAAGGAAGCCGCCTTCTCTCCAATTCGGAACTGATCAGCATGTGTGTTCATCGAATTCTCCATGGGTATCGGGAAGCGCCTTGCCCGGGTTCGTTCAAGGGCGTCCATCTGAAGCGCCCTCGTTAAAGCTTGTCACTCGATCACGAAGTGGTCGGGTCCGACCGCGCGAGGCTGCCGCTTCGGCGGAATGAAATCGAGCGGCCGCACGGGAGACGGCAATTCCGTCACCGGCTTGCCGATCAAGCGGTGCCTGTCCGCGGCCGGCTCTGGGTTCGGCACCGCTGCCATCAGCTTCTGGGTATAGGGATGTTTCGGATTCCCTATCACCTCGCGGCTGGGCCCGATCTCCACGATCTCGCCAAGATACATGACCGCCACGCGGTGGCTGACACGTTCGACAATGGCCATGTCGTGACTGATGAAGAGGTAGGACAACCGCAGGTCCTCCTGCAACTCAAGCAGCAGGTCGATCACCTGCGCCTTTACCGAAACGTCGAGCGCCGAGACGGCCTCGTCGGCTATAATGACCTTCGGGTCGAGCATCAGGGTCCGCGCAATGCAGATTCGCTGACGCTGTCCGCCGGAAAACTCGTGCGGAAGACGGGTGATCATCGACGGTTCGAGGCCGACACGCTCCAGAAGATGTTTCGCCTTGTCCAGGGCCTTGGCCCTGGTCGCCAACCCATGGCATAGCAGGGGCTCCGCCAGGATCGCACCGACGTTTTGCTTCGGGTCCAGGGAACTGAAAGGATCCTGGAAGATCATCTGCACATTGCGCCGGAGATCCGAAAGATCGGACCTGTTGTCGCGCCGCACCGTGCGTCCGTCGAAGACCACCTCGCCGGAATCCGGAGGATTGAGAAACAGGATGCTGCGTCCGGTCGTCGACTTGCCGCAGCCGGATTCGCCAACCAGCGACAGCGTTTCTCCAGGCATGATGTCGAAGCTCAGACCCTCGACGGCATGGAGACGCCCCACCTTGCGACGCATCGCCCCGCCACGCACGTCGAACCGGGTCACCAGCTTGCGCACGCTCAAAACCGGCTTCGGCACAGCATCCTTGGCGGGCGCGCGGTAGGAGCGGGCGACGCCTTGCCCCAGGCGGGGGACCGCGTCGATCAGCATCCTCGTATAGTCCTCGCGCGGACGCTCGAAAACGTCCTTTACTGCTCCCGTCTCCACCACGCGTCCCTTGTGCATGACCATGACGCGGTCGGCGATGTTGGCCACTACGCCCATGTCATGCGTGATGAACAGGATCGCGGTGCCGGTATCGCGCTGGACCTCGTTCAGGAGATCGAGGATTTGCGCCTGTATCGTCACGTCGAGCGCTGTTGTCGGCTCGTCGGCGATAAGCAGCTTCGGCGAGCACGCCAATGCGATGGCGATCATGATCCGCTGCCGCATCCCCCCGGAGAACATGTGAGGATAGTCATTGAACCGCCGCCGCGCGTCAGGAATGCGAACGCGGTCGAAAAGCCGGATGCCCTCCTCCCGCGCCTCGGCATCGCTTAAGGGTCGATGCTGGCGCAGCATTTCCTTGATTTGGGTGCTGACCTGCAGAACCGGGTTCAGGCTCATCATCGGTTCTTGGAAGATCATGCTGGCAATGCCGCCACGCACCCGCCGCAATGTCGATGTCGACGCCCCCACCACTTGCTGGCCATCCACGATGACCGAACCGGTCACTTGAGTATTGCCGGAAGGCAGTCCCATGATCGTCATGGAGGTGACGCTCTTGCCGGACCCCGACTCGCCGACAAGCGCCAGCGTCTCGCCAGCATGGATGGCCAGATCGACATCATGCACCACCTGATGCTTGCCGAAAGCGACGTTGAGGCCTTTTACCTCGACCACTGGATCGGATTTCCGTTCACTCATGAGTTTGGCGCCGGTGCAACAGTGAAGCCCGCCTGCGAGCGAGAGCGCTCCGAAGTTGGAGCCCAGGTGAGCATTTCGAGCGCGTACAGCGCATCCAGCGTCTCGCGCGACAGGGGAATGCCCTTCTGGTGCGCCATGGCGATCTTTTCCCGAGGCCGAACGGCAACGTGCCCGGACGCCTTCAGTTCAGGCCTGCGGGCGCTGACCATGAGAAGCGCGCAGCCCGGCGTCAGCCCGGCGGCGTCGATCGATTCCAGAACCGCCGTGTCCTCACCGAGGAGCGCCGCCAGGGCATCCCGGCCCCGGCCCGAATAAAGCACACCCCGTGCGTCGGGGTCAGCCAACAGCCAGTCGAAGGTTCCATCCCTGGCGATGATGCCGATAGAGGAGAGATTGTAGTCCATCGCACCGACCAGCGTGGCCGGAACAAGCGACAGCTCGGTCGCCGCCAATATCCGGCACATTTCCCATTTGGCGCCGCCTGCATGCGCGGCGAGAGCATCGATCGCGGCAGGTCCCGTTTCCAGAAATGAAACGCCGGCGGCGTCCAGCATCGTGAGCCCGTTCGATTTCCGGTAGCGGAAGCCATGGGAGGGCCGCGGTCCCGCCTGGCGAATTTCCTCCAGAATAGCCGGATCGAGCGCCGCACCTGTTGCGACGAGATGAGCGCCCCGGTCAGCGGTTCCGAACGCGTAGCCCAGCGCCCTGAGCGACCACGGCAGGACGCGAGTCAGTTCGGAATAGGCAACAAACATGCTCGTGCTCACAGGGCGACCTCATTCTCATGCTTGCGAACCCGGGAACCCGGCCTGTCAGGCTCGAGGAATTCCGAAGGCAGCGGCTGGTCTTGGAAGAAAGTGCCCCGCACATAGCGGATGCTGAGCGGCGTCGAGCCGCGAATGCCCAGCGACGCAAGGAAAAACCGTATGAGATCGGCGGGGACGAAATCGCGATGCGCGAGCGGATCGCGTATTTCCGCATAGGGCAGGCCATCGAGATATTGCACGCGCGAAATGGCGTAATGCAGGTCCGGATGGTCGAGAACGACGTCGCCGGCGCGCTCCTTGTCACCACGGCTGACCAGCACCGCCGCCAGCCTCTGGATCAATCCGATATGATCGATGAAGGATTCGAAACGCTCGTGCGGGTCGATGACCCGCTCGCCGCGCCTTTGTTCGCCATTGTCGATCGAATGGTACCAGAAGTGCTGATGGGTTTCGGCAAGCGTGCGGTCGGCGGTGAGAGCCCAGACGTAGTTCCTGCGCAGGATCTCGCGCAATTCAGCGACCGTCATTGCTGGCTGCAATTGCCGCTTGCGGGCTGCGCCGATCTGGAAATAGGGCGCGATGGCGTCACAAAAGTCCGGTACCACGTCGAGAAGTACGCTGTGGAACTGCTCACTGGTCTCGCCATCCATGACTTCTGCGACGTGCGCAGCAACGTCGCCCCAGCACCGAAACTGTCCTTCGCGCAGGCTTGCCGATATGCGTGTCAGGTTCTCGATGATGGTTTCGTTGGCCACCACGTAGTCCTGCGTCTGTGGGTCGGTCTGCGCATAGATGCGGATGGTGCTCTCTATCGAGCCGCGGACAACTGAAATGCTTCCCGCATCGACCGGCAGGCTTTTTGCGTAGCCAAGAGCCGCCTCGCGTACGGTCACCCATGTGGCGACCCAATGCGGCCAGCGCTGGAGGGCAACGCACATGCCCTGGCCTGAGGAGTTGCCTATTCCAAGCCCGCGCGCGATCGAAATGTCGAGCTGCGCTGCGTCCGGATTGCGCCGCCGCGCCACGGCATTGACGAGATCGATGGAGACGAGCCGCACCAGGTAGATGGCGAAGATATCCGCAAAGAACGGGTGCGCCAGCGGATGCCCCTCGGGAATGCCCGGATAGGAAACCGTGCCATTCCGGCCGCTGCTTTGAAAGCCACCGTTCCGCATGAGATAGGCGATGCCGAGCTCGGGGGCGGGCTGTTCGCCGCGGGACAGTGCTTCGACTACGGCGTCGAAATGCCGGCTGCTGCGATTGGCCGGGGTCCAGCCGACCACATCCGAATCCGTACGCATCTGGCCTTCAGCCTTGATGTCGAATGTTTCAAATTCCCGCTCGATACGCTGTTGGCTGGCAAGATTGACGAAGAGCGCGCCGAACATGTCACGGTCCGCGCCATCGGAGCGGCGTCCGACTTTTTCGATTCCGTCCCATGGATATGCTCGGGCAATATAGGAGAAGGAATGGCCTTCCGCGTCGATCCGGTAGACGAATCTCGCCGCGCCGTCATCGCCGCATTCCGCCGAGATCATCCTTATCTGCCAGCGTTCGCGAACGATCCTGCGCAACAACATGTCGGCAAAACTGACGCGCGAAGCCTTGAAGCAGCGAAGGTTCTCCACACGCATCAGAACATCCGCCGGCCGCATCCATCGCCGCGCTTTCAGGGCACCTTCCCGGCCGGCAAACTCCTGCAGGCGTTGTTCTATGAATGCCGGCAGCGGCGGCTCGATCTGGTTAGACGTCATTTCCCTGTTCCAATCAGCGATCATTGCGGGACGCGGCCTCGTTTATGCTCGACCCGACAAGATAAAATGTGAAAACTGTAAGGGCGACGGCAGCGCCCGGCCCGAGGCTGAGCAGCGGCAGGATCGGCAGGAACATCGAACCGTCGCGTACCATGCCGCCCCAGTCCGGAGCCGGCGGAGGAACGCCCAGCCCCAGGAAGCTGAGGCTTGCGGAGGTGAAGATCGCGAAGGCCACATTGATTGCGAACTGCGCCCACACCACGCGCATCGTGTTTGGCATGATATGATGGCGGATGATCCAGAAAGAGCTTGCGCCCGTGGCGCGCGCAGCTTCCACGAAGACCATTTCCCGGACGACGAAGACCTGACCACGAACCAGCCGGGCGACCGTCGGCGCGGTGACGACACCCAGCGTGACCGCCAGGTTGACCACCGATGGCCCGAGCATCGCGGTGATGATCAATGCGAGAACGAGCCCCGGCAAGGCGATGAAAATGTCGATGATCTGGACGAGGACAAAATCGATCCAGCCACGGAAAAATCCGGCGATCAGGCCAATGGGGGCGCCGATCAGCACAGCCACTATGGCCGCCGAAGCGCCCACCTGCAGTGAAACCCTTGTTCCGTAGATGACGCGCGACAGCACGTCCCGGCCAAGTTGATCCGTGCCAAGGATGTTTTCAGCCGAAGGCGGGCCGAGGACGTTTACCGTCGTGGCGGTCGGGTGCAGGGGCGCGATCAAGGGCGCGAACACCGCGATCAAAGTGATGATCACCAGAAGCGTCAGGCCAAGGACCAATCGGAATGGAAGTTTTCTCATTGGATGCTAAGCCGATGTTCGCACGAGCGGATTGACGAGGCTGTAGGTCACGTCCGCCACAAGGTTGAGGATCATCACGCCGACGATGATCACCATTCCAACCGACAGCATGACAGGAAAATCCCGGGACGAGATCGCTTCCACCAGAAGCCGGCCCATGCCCGGCATCGAAAAGACGGTTTCGGTGACGACCGCGCCGCCAACCAGTTGTCCAAGCGAAAGACCGGCATAGGTGATCAAGGGCAATATGCTGTTGGGCAGAATGTGCCGGTAGGAAATGCGCGCCTCGGACAGCCCCTTCGAACGCGCGGCCTGGATGTAGAGGCTGCCTTTCACCGACTGGTATTCGGCTTTGTAGACGAGCGTGAAGGAGCTGAAATAAAAGGTCGTAAGCGTGATGACGGGCAAGATCATGTGGATGAGATGCTGCCCGGCGCCCCGTGACCACGGCGACCATCCGGTCGTCGGTAGCCAGCGGAGTTGAACCGAAAACAGGTAGATCAGCAGCAGTCCGAGAAAGAAATTCGGTACGGTGATGCCGACGATGCTGACGGCGGCGGTGAGCCGGTCCACCAGCTTTTTCATGAACGTCGCCGAATTGATCAGCGTGGCGCCCAGGAAAGCGATGAGGATTGCCCAGGATGCCAGCTCAAGCGTTAGAGGAAGGGCATCCGCGATCATTTGCGCGACAGGCTGTTGGGTGGAATAAGACCGGCCCAGGTCGCCCGACAATGCGGCGCTGATCCAGTTCCAGTAACGCGACAGAATGGGCTGGTCGAAGCCTAGCTTCGCGTTGAGTTCGGCGATCGATTGGGGGGATGCGTTCTCGCCCAGCATGATCGCCGCCGGCGTCCCCAGAAAGGACGTCACCGACGTGAACAGCAGAAACGTCAGAACGATAACGTTCGGAACCATGATCGCTATGCGGGAAAGTACAAGCGCAAGCATGCCGGCCTCAGTTCATCGCGAAGGATTGAAGAAACGCCTCCGGGGCGCCCGTCCCGCAAAGCGGGCGGTTGGGCACATCCGATGGGCGGCGGTCATAATGGCGATCAAGTTCCTCTACCGGTTGCAGGCGGGACCAGGTCCCACCCGCGCCAGAGGCCGCGGCGCGCCGCGCCGCGCCGCGGCAAAGCATGAAGATCAGGCCTGCGTTTTCCAGACGTAACGGAACCGCGGGATCTCGTCCGGCATCGGAGCGAACCCTTTGACGGTGTTGCGCATGGCGTTGAATTCGACGCTGAACCCGACGGGCATGTAAGGCAGATCGGCAGAAATCTGACGCTGGATCTTTTCGTACAATTCCTTGCGGCGCGCCTGATCGGAAATTACCCGCGCTTCATCGATCCATTTGTCCACTTGGTCATTCTTGTACCCCGTGGAGTTCGCGGTGCCTTTGCTGGAGAAGAGATAGTGGATCAGGCCGTCGGGATCCGCCCGTTGCGTCCAGCGCATCGGCGTGAAGCGTATCTCGCCTGAGACCGCCTTTGCGTAGTAGTCGCTTTGGGGGACCGGCTCGAGCTCAATGTTGAGGCCGATCGCGTCGAGGTCTTCCTTGGCAAGTTCGGCAAAGCGTCGCAGCGTATCGCCGCTTGGCGCCGCAAGCTTGATGGTGGTGCCCTTCAGGCCGGAATCAGCCACGATCTTGCGCGCCTTTTCCGGATCGTATTCGTAGTGCACCAGATCGGTTGGGGTCCACCACAGGCCGTCTGGCGTGAAGCTGTCGGAAATCTTGCCTTGCCCCGCCCATATGATCTGGTTGATGCGGTCGCGGTTGAGGCCATGCGCGATGGCCTGGCGCAGTTCCGGCTTGTTATATGGCTCGGCGTCCCACCGCCACTGGTAGGAATACCAGACGCCACCCTTCGACGGCACAAGCTCGATGTCCGGGCTGGCCTTGGAAAGGCGCGTATCCAACGGATCAAGCTGGCTTATGAAATCCAGTTCACCGATGGCCATGCGCTGAATGCCGACGACGTTCGTCGGAATGTCATGGAAGGTAATGCCGTCGAGATATGGCATTCCCTTCTGCCAATAGCTGTCGTTCTTGGTGAGCGCGATGCGCGACCCGCGGACCCATTCGCCGAAAACGAACGGACCGGTCCCGACAGGATTGGAACCGACGTCGCTGCCGTATTTCTTGGCCGCAGCTGGCGAAGCCATCAGCCCTGCGCGGTCGGCAAACAGCGCCAGCAGCGGCGGATAAGGTTCCTTCATGTCGATGGCGACGGTGAATTCGTCCAGCACTTCGACATTCTTGACGCCTTCCAGCAACTTGAGCTGCGATGAGTTGCCTTTCGGATCGAGACGTGCATCAAGGTTCCATTTCACGGCCTCGGCGTTGAACGGTGTGCCGTCATGGAACTTCACGCCTTCCTGCAGCTTCAGGACCACGCGCTTGCCGTCGTCCGAAAACTCCCAGCTTTTCGCCAGGGCAGGCTTCAGGGAGAAGTCCGCCTCGGTCTCGAGAAGCGTATCGAATATCAGGAAAAGGATCTGCCGCTCGGTCCATTGCGACGACTGAAGCGGGTCGAGCGTGCGGACGTCGCTGATGAAGCCGACGTTGAGCGTGCCGCCGGTGACCGGCTGGGTATCTTGAGCCAGCGCTACCGCCGGCAAAGAGGCCACGATTGCGAAGCCGCTGACGGCGGCCATAAATTGCCTTCTATCCATGACAAATCCTCCGTTGGTTCAGTTCCCGATATTATCGGCATTGCCGTTATTGGCCTCCGGGCAAGGACCCGGAGGCTTGCGCGTTATTTGCTCTCGGCTGGCAGCGGCCGGCCGGCCTGATCGACTCCCATGATCCGCATGTCGTTGAACCGATCGCCGATGCGATGGTGCGGACGCCCGCCGCTCGCGGCGCCCAAGGCGATGACGATCTCGTCATGCGCAGGCGCGTCGGGAATGGTGAATTCCACGGTCAGAAAATGAGCGCGGCTTCCCTTCTTCTCAGCGTCCTTGTGGGTCAAGGGAACGGTGAGCGCGGTGCCGGCGCCGGCACGCTTGTTCGTGAACGGGAGAAAGGAATCGCCACCAGCGGCGATGCGGAAGACATTGCCGAAATGCAGCGTGTGGATCAGGCCGGCCGCGTGTTCGACTTCGCCGTCCGTCCCGGTCACCGCGCACTTTCCAAACGCTTCTATCCTGTCCGGACCGCCCATGATCGCCACCAGGCGAGGCACGAGGGCATCCGTGAGAGCCTTGGCGTGCTCCATGATGTGCGGCTGCAGGTCCTCGACGAATGCCGATCCTGCCCAGGGATTACGGATTACCGCCGCGCAGGCGGCCATGCGAAGCGGAACCGGCGCGACGCGCCCCCCTTCGATAAGCGTGTCCTCGACGAAATCGACGATCTTGCGGATCAGGACCCCAGTCATTTTTCCACTCCGCCGGCTGCGAGTTCGGCAAGCACGCGGTTGGCAATGCGATGGCATTCGACGCCGACAGGAACGCCGCAATAAATCGTGAGATGGGTTATCAACGCGTCCAGCTCGTCACGGGTGACCCCGTTGCGAAGGGCGCCGCGAAAATGCAGTTCCCACTCATGCATGCGGTTGAGCGCGGCAATCATGACGATGTTCAGCATGCTGCGGGTCCTGGCATCCAGCCTGTCGTCACCCCAGGCCGTTCCCCAGCAATATTCTGTGATAAATGACTGAAAACCCTTGGAAAACTCGGTTGCCTTGCTCAGCGAATTTTCAACATATTCGCTGCCGAGCGTCGCCTTGCGCCGCTCCAGCCCACGCTCAAATAGCGTCTCGTTCATTCGTCTTCCCTTCATTTTCAGCGTGGACGCAAAAGGAACTCGCGGACATGGTCGGACACCAGCTTGGATGCCTCGACCAGGACGCTGTGCTTCAGGCCGGCCAGAATGCGTAATTCCGAATCGGGGATCAGCCGGTGCATCGTCTCGGCCATCCGGACATTCGACCCCTGATCGAATTCGCCCGTCATCACCAGCGTTGGCTGTCTGATCTCGGGAAGCCGATCCACCAGTTCGGTAAGGCCGAACACCCGATACGCCTCCAGGTAAGACGGCACGTGGACAGCCTTGAGCTCGGCAATTCGCCGCTCGATCACATCGGGATGGCGCTCGGCGAATTCCTTGGTGAACCAGCGGTCGTGCGCAGCACCAACGACTGCGTCCATACCGCCGTCGCGGATCATCTGCAGGCGCGCCACAACCTTCTCACGTTCGGCGGGGGTGCGCCCCGCAACTGCGGAAAGAAGCACGACGCGCTCAAACCGGTCCGAATAGGAACAGGCCAGTTCTTGCGCGATCAAGCCCCCCAATGAAAAGCCGACCAGATGGGCTTTGCGCACGCCGGCGTCGTCCATCACCCGAACGATATCGGCGGCAAACTTCTCGACGGAATATTCCGAATCGATGTGCGCGGACTGACCATGACCGCGCAGGTCGGAGCGAATAATGTCGAAGCTGCCCTCCAATTGGAGGCTGACGTCCTCCCAGCTTTGCAGGTTGGCGCCGACACCGTGCACCAGCACGAGAGGATGGCCCTTACCGCTTCTCTCATAGGCGATGAGATCGTCTTTGGTGCGCATCGGCGCCATCCCAGGTCCCTCGTTCGAACTCGATTTTTTTGGTATACCGACAGACAGGCATATGGTCAACCGTATTTGAATCGGCTACTTGTGATGAAAGAGTCGAACGCGTAGCTGTCATGGAAGGAACGACGGGAGAGGACGCCGCGATGCATGAATGGACGGACTGGTCGATTGCGGATTCGCCGACATTGCGCGAGCAGACCGTTGTCACGCTGCGCGAGGCGTTGTTCAACGAAGTGTTCAAGCCGGGTGACAAGTTGGTGGAACGGAAGCTTGCCGAGCAGACCGGCGTAAGCCGCACAAGCATTCGGGAAGCGCTGAGCCAGCTTGAGTCCGAAGGGCTTGTGACTCGGGTAGCCGGCAAGGGCATGTTCGTGACCCGCTTGTCGGAACGGGAAGTCCGGCAGATCTACGAGGCCCGCGCAATCCTGGAATCGGCCATGGCGCGCCTGTTTGTCGAACGGGCCAGCCAGGAACAAATGGACGAATTGGCGCGGCGTATTTCGGAAGCAGGCGAAACCGACACCTCCGAGCTTGCCAGGCAGCATGCCGAGAAGCTCGACGCGGTGTGGGACATCATCATGCAAGGCGCAGGCAACGACATCACCAGGCAAATGACCTTTCTCCTGCATGGCCGCGTCACCTATCTGCGCACCGTCACCACCCGCGTCGCCTCGGCTGAACGGCGCAGGAATACGATGGCCTTGCTCCACGGCATTTTCGACGCGCTGCGCGCGCGCGATGCCGACCTCGCCGAAAAGCTCACGCGCGGGTATGTCGAAAGATCCGCGGCTTTCGCGCTGTCGCTGCTGCGGGACTCTGGGCAGAACGCCAAATCCTCATCACGCAAGCAACGGATCGACACATGAACTATGTCAGGCTCGGCAAGAGCAATCTGAAGGTATCCCGGCTATGCCTCGGCGCGATGGGATTCGGATCCGCGGGATGGCGGGCCTGGGTGCTCGATGAGAAGGCGTCGGCGCCGATCGTTGCGCGCGCCCTCGACCACGGCATCAACTTCTTCGACACCTGCGACTTCTATTCGGCTGGCGAGAGTGAACGCATTCTCGGCCAGATACTCGTTCTCAAGCAGCCGCGCGACAGCTTCGTCATCGCCACCAAGGCGGGAAACCCGATGGCCGCGCATTGCAACGGCCGCGGCTACTCCAGAAAGCACCTGTTCAAGGCAATCGACGATTCGTTGGTCCGCCTTGGAACCGATCACGTGGACCTCTTCCAGACGCATATCTGGGACAAGGACACCGACCTCGACGAACTGGTCGATGCCATGGCGGATATCGTGCGCGCCGGAAAGGCGCTCTATGTAGGCGTCACGACGATGCCCGGCTGGACACTCGCAAAATGCCGTGCGGCTGCCAGCGCACGCGACCTTCCGGCATTCATCTCGATGCAATGCGAATACAATCCCGCTCACCGGGAGTGCGAGCGGGAACTGCTTGCCTACTGCCGCCACGATGATGTTGCCCTGATACCGTTCAGCCCGATCGCGCGCGGCTTCCTTGCCGCGGACCGCCGCAATCCCGGCCAGCAGACGGCGCGCACGAAAAGCGACGACTATACGCAGAGATATTACCACCGCGACGGCGACCACGCCGTGCGCGAAGCCGTCGCTGCCGTTGCCGCCGACATCGGAAAGACACCGGCGCAGGTGGCTCTCGCCTGGACATTGGCGCGCCCCGGCATTACCGCGCCCATCTTCGGAGCGACCTCGACAGACCATGTCGACGAGGCAGTCGCGGCATTGGACATAGTGCTTACGCCCGAACATATCGACCGCATCGACGGGGCTTACGAGCCACGGCCGCTGAACGCCTCAGGCCACTGAATGAAGCACAATGCTTGCGGTAAGCTGATATGCTTGTGAAATTGCACTCGTTCGCGCACGTTTCAAGGGAGCAAATCCGCCGTGTATGATCTGCGAGTCCATGCTCCGCCGCGCCTGTACACGCAGGTGGCCGATACCATCCGCAACGCCATCGTCGTCGGAGAACTGGCGCCGGGAGAGCGGCTGGTGGAGCGCACGCTTTGCGAGCGCATGGGCGTTTCGCGGACGTCGCTCAGGGAAGCGATGCGCGAGCTCGAGAACGAGGGCCTGGTCACGAACCTGCCCAACCGGGGGCTTATCGTCTCTGTCGTCGATCCCAAGATCGCGAAGGACATTTTTGACCTTCGCGAGGCGCTGGAGGCGCTTGTATGCAGGTTGTTTTGCGAGAATGCGACTGACGATCATATCACGCGTTGTCGGGGCGTGTATGACGAGTTGATGGAAACCTATCGCGTCGGTGTGGCGCACGAAATGATAGCTGCAAAGACTAGATTCTACGACGTCTTGATAGCGGGCGCGAACAATTCCGAGGCGGAACGGATGCTTCGCAGCATCCATATGCGGGCCTCACAGTTGCGCATGATTTCTCTTTCCGATGCAGAGCGGCGAAAGGCATCTCAGGAAGAGCTGGCAGCCCTGCTCGACGCCCTGGTGAACCGCAGGGCATCGGATGCCGAGCGGCTTGCAAAAAAGCATGTACGCAAAGCCGCCCAGTTCGCGCTCGGGATGATCGAACAGCTTGAAAACCAATCCGTCAGGTGATCGGCGGCGCTTGAAAGCGCGAGACGCCGCCCGTCCGCCGCTACCCGCGGCGACGGTGAAGGAGAATTATGTCGTGGCGGGCGGCATCCGTACGCGCTATTTCGAAGCTGGCAGCGGACCGGCCGTGATCCTGCTGCACGGCTCGTCACTGGCGATCGATGCCTGGTCCACCTGGCACAACACCATCCCGGCACTCGCGCATGACTTCCGGGTGCTGGCGCCCGATCTGGTCGGCTTCGGTCTCTCGGATGCGCCGGTGGACGGGAAACACGTTCCCCGCCTCGAAAGGCGGCATCACGTTTCAGCCTTCATCGAAGCGCTCGGCGTCACCCGATGCGCGCTCGTCGGCCATTCC
The DNA here is from genome assembly GCF_006440475.1 of Mesorhizobium sp. B2-6-1. Taxonomy (NCBI): domain Bacteria; kingdom Pseudomonadati; phylum Pseudomonadota; class Alphaproteobacteria; order Hyphomicrobiales; family Phyllobacteriaceae; genus Mesorhizobium; species Mesorhizobium sp. B2-6-1. Next base: position 34,367 of record NZ_VFUH01000018.1, on the reverse strand, counting down.
GAAGGCGGTTTCATCGCGGCAATGCTCGCCGTTGAAAAGCCGGGTCTGGTCGATAAGGTGGTTGTCGTGAGCAGCGGTGCGACCTCCCCGCGCCTCGGCGGAAATGAGGACCACGCTTGGCAGGCAGCAGCGGCAGCAGCGTATAATGTGCTCGAGGGATGCGACACCGAGGAAGACTTTCTGCGAACCAATGCGAGGCTAAGCACGAAGAATCCGCCGGAGTTCGTGGAGCTGCTAAAAAAGAACTACCGCCTGGCCTGCGAGTCCGGTCAGTTGGAGCGCTTCAAGCAGGCTGCCCGGAAAAAGGACGACACCGAATATACCCAGATCCAGGAGGACCATCTCCTTCCGCATTTGCCCACCATGCAGGCCAAGCTGTTCATAGCCTGGTCAGGCTGCGACGAAACCGTGCCGGTGGCGCGCGGCATCAAGCTGCTGGAACGCGCGCCGCAAGCCGACATGCACATTTTCGCCAATGCCGCTCACATGGTCATGATCGATCGCCCACGCGAATTCAATGGAGTTGTCCGGGACTGGCTTGGCAGCTAGCGCCGGTCAAAAAACCGTCCAGCTTATGACCCACAGCAAGTCGTCCCAAGAGGGCCGCCATGCCGCGGGAGGATGTCCTCGGGCGTGCGCCCTCACTCCCTCGCCACCAGGTAACGCGCTTCCGAGTCGTAGAGCAGCCCGCCATAGTGCTGCCCGAGGTCGGACATGCCAGCCGTGGCGCCCACCACCTCCTGACCGCGTGCCGTAGAGCCGCCGGTAATGATGAACGAGGGCGCGCGGCATCCACGGCCATGTTTCGCATAATCCGTTGACGGAAGGCTCAAAGTCCGCGTTCGGCATGTTGCCGCCCGGCAGCGGCACACTCGCGGTCCAGTCGCCCCCCATCTGCGGAAAGATATGTTCGAGGCGATGGGCCGCGCTAGGCCAATTTCCGGAAGGTCGTGATCTTGCCGCCGAAGACATTGAACAGTGGCGTGCCCCCGGTCTCGTCAAGGTCGAAGACGTAGTCGCGCGTAACCGCCGAAGGGTTCCCATTGCCGTCGTCGAACAACAGCCGCACGCCCCAGAACGCATACAGCAAGTCCTGGGGGCGCAGCTTCTCTTTGAAGTAGCGGTTCACGGCCGCGCTCAAATACTCGATCTCGGTCTGGTCGATCTGCACCGCTTCGGCAGCACCCTCTAGGCGCCGCAGTTCGAGGTGCGGCTACGGTCGCGATTTTTGTCTTGATATTTTTATCAACCTGTGAAATTTTTTTCAATTAAATGCTGGAGGAAGTTTTCCGCACCTCAGAATGCCCTGACAATGGGCATCGGACGGAGAACACGATGGGAGGTTCAATATGCCGGTCCAAGCCGTTTCAACCGAGTGAGCCTTTCCTGCGGGAGACGCCGCGTCCTGGACCTAAAAATCCGGCGTCGTCGTCACACCTTCACAGGCAGGGGAAAGAGTGCATCCGGCTTCAGGCGCTTTTTTCAAAACGACGAGATCAACGCCGCGAGACGCGGCAAAGGTTCCAGAACGTCCGATGACGCGAATAGTGCAGATTTCCGATACCCATCTCAGCCCTGGCAAGCGACACTTCCATGCCAACAGCCAGCCGCTCCTCGACTGGCTGAAGGAAAGCGATGCCGACCTCGTTATCCATACAGGCGACGTCACCGTGGATGGCGCCGATGTCGAGGAGGACATGCGCTATTGCGCCGAGATGATGGACTCCATCGGACTGCCCTATCTCGCCGTGCCGGGCAATCACGACGTGGGCGAGCCCAAGCATCTCTATCAGCCAGTCAACGCAGAACGTCTGGCCCGCTGGCGACGTCATTTCGGGCCGGACTGGTGGCATCGCGACATCGAGGGCTGGCGCCTGATCGGGCTCGATTCGATGCTGTTCGGCAGCGACGAGCCGGCCGAAACGGAGCAGATCGCGTGGCTGGAAAACGCCATGCGCGAAGCGTCCGGGCGCCGGATCGGCTGGTTCACCCATCGCCCGCTCTTCATCGGCGAGCCGACCGAAGGCGACGTTGGATACTGGGCGCCCACTCCCGAGCCTCGCGCGCAACTGCTCGACATGGTGCGCCGCTACGACGTGGCCTTCGTGGCCAGCGGCCACCTGCACAAACTCTACGATCGTCAACTCGGCGGCGTCCGGTACCTGTGGGGGCCGTCGTCCGGCTTCCTCGTCGAGGCGCACTTGCAGCCGGAAGGGATGGCCGGAGAAGCCACCTTGGGCGTGCTCGTCTACGACTTTTCCGGGTCCGATTTCACCGTGCGGCCTCATGAAATTCCGGGCCTCACACCCTTTTTCATCGGTGATGTCGTGCATGAGGTCTATCCACCGAGATAGCGCCTCTACCCAATTGTTCGCGAAACGGAGCAACCCCAGTGGCTGCAGTGGAAATAAAGAACCTTTCGAAGTCCTTCGGGCCCCACCGGGTTCTCAAAGACATCAACCTGTCCATCAACGATGGCGAGTTCCTGACGCTTGTCGGCCCCTCCGGCTGCGGAAAATCGACGCTCATCCGCATCATCGCCGGCCTCGAGCCGCAAACCTCGGGCTCGATCCTCGTCGATGGCGCGCCGATCGATCATCTGAGGCCGCATGAGCGGCGCATCGCCATGGTGTTCCAGAGCTACGCGCTCTACCCGCACATGTCCGTCTTCAACAACATGGCCCTGCCCCTGACGATGACCGGGCTTAGCCTCTACGAGCGCCTGCCGCTCGTCCGGCTACTCTCGTCCCGGCGCCGCAAGGTGATGCAGGAGATCGGCAAGCAGGTCAGGGGCATCGCGGCGCAACTTCAGATTGAACCTCTTTTAGAGCGCAAGCCCGCCCAGCTCTCCGGCGGCCAGCGTCAGCGCGTCGCGCTCGGTCGCGCCATGGTGCGCCAGCCCGCCGCTTTCCTGATGGACGAGCCACTTTCTAACCTCGACGCCAAGCTGCGCGTCCACATGCGTAGCGAGCTGGCCGAGCTTCACCAGAGACTCGGCGCGACATTCGTCTACGTCACGCACGACCAGGTCGAGGCGATGACCATGTCAAGCCGGGTCGCCATGATGGAAGGCGGAGACATCCTTCAACTCGGCACGCCCGACGAACTCTACGACAGGCCGGCCAACATCCAAGTCGCCCAGTTCATCGGCAGCCCGACGATCAACCTGATTCCCGTGACGGTGGGGGTCGGTGGGCGGCTGGAATTGCTCGGAAAGCCTCTGCCGATCGGCACCGCCCTCCCCGCCGGAGAGAAAGCGACGATCGGCGTCCGCCCGGAAATGATCCTGCCCGGCGCGGTCTCGGGCCAGTCGGCGGACCAGGTCCCGCTTCCGGCGAAGCTGCGGCGCAGCGAGCATCTCGGCTCCGAGAAGATCCTGCATTTCGATGTTCCCTCGCTCCCTGGGATCTTGGTGACCTCGCGCATAGGCGCGGGCGTGCCGGACGGTGAGGTCGAGAACACCGAACTCTTGTTCCATCCCTCGGCCTGCCATGTCTTCGATGCCGCCGGAAACCGCGTGGAACCCCAAGTTTCCCAAGACGCGGCCACCGCCGCCAAGGGAAAGCTGCGCCTCGCAGAGGGAGCGCGCGCATCATGAGCCTGACCGCGGTCCCCGCTCCGCCCGCCCGGCCCGGTGCCCGGCAGGCCTTCATCGAGAGGCTGGTCGCCGGCGGCTTCGCGCTGCCTGCCCTGCTTTTGCTGGTGCTGACGATCCTCGTGCCGCTCGGCGTGCTCGGTTATCTCAGTTTCACCGACTACGAGCTCGGCGAGGTCGATGTCCATTATGTCGGCCTGCAAAACATCACCGACGCGCTGACCGATCCGGAATTCCGCCGCGCACTCAAGAACACGCTCGTCTACGTCGCGATCGTCCTGCCCGGCTCGGTGATCCTGTCGCTACTCGTCGCCGTCCTCGTTCACCGCCGCAAGCGCACCCGCTCGCTCTACGAAATCATCTACTTCCTGCCTGTGACCTCGACCTTCATCGCCATGGCGACGGTGTGGCAGTTCCTGCTGCACCCCAGCCTCGGCCCGGTGAGCGCGGTGCTGCGCTGGCTCGGCATCGGCGAGGTCGCCTTCCTGAGCAATCCCTCGCTGGCGCTGCCGACGCTTGCCGTGATCGGCATCTGGCAACTGGTCGGCTTCAATATGATCCTGTTTCTGGCCGGCCTCTCGACCATTCCAAAGGACCTCTACGAAGCCGCCGAGATCGACGGCTGCGGCGGCGAAATCGACCGCTTCCTGACGATCACGTGGCCGCTGCTGGGACCGACGACTATGTTCGTCATCGTCACCAGTTCGATCACCGCCTTCAAGGTGTTCGACACGGTGGCGGTGCTGACCCATGGCGGTCCGGTGGGATCGACCGAGGTCCTGCTCTACAAAGTCTACCTCGAAGGCTTCCAGTACTTCCGCATGGCGTATGCGTCGGTCCTCACCTTCATCTTCCTCATTTTCATTCTGGTCTTCTCGATCCTCCAGACCGTCGTCATGGACCGCAGGGTGCATTACTGATGACCGACACAACCATCACTGCTCCCGCGATGGGGGGCACAACAACCACACCAGCTGGCTCCGCCGGCCGACGCTTCGCCTCTCTGTTCATCACTCACGGCATCCTGATCACCGGCGCGGCGTTCATTCTCCTGCCTTTCCTGTGGATGCTGGTGACCTCGATCAAGCCGCCGGAAGAGGTGTTCAACGCCCAGCTCAGGATCTGGCCGAAGCATTTCTACGGCTTCGAGAATTATGCGATGGCGCTGACCAGCGCGCCGCTGCTGCGCTTCGCTCTCAACGGCGTCATAGTGTGCGGCGGCATCCTCATCATCCAGCTTCTGGTCGCCATCCCATGCGCCTACGCGTTGGCCAAGCTGAAGTTCCCGGGCCGCAACCTGCTTTTCGTCCTCGTCCTGCTCGGCCTATGCGTGCCCGAACAGGTGCCGGCGCTGCCGATCTACATCGCGCTGGCGAAGATGGACCTGCTGAATACCTATTTCGCCATGATGGTGCCCTTCTTCCTCTCAGTCTTCGCGATCTTCCTGTTCAGGCAGTTTTTCCGTTCCTTCCCCGACGACATCATTCATGCCGCGCGGCTCGACGGGATGAGCGAGTTCGAGATCGTGTGGCGCATCGTCACGCCCAGCGCCATGCCGGCGATCGCCGCCTTCGCGGTGTTTTCCTTCGTCGCGCACTGGAACGACCTCTACTGGCCGCTAATCGTCATATCCGACGTCAACCTGGCGCCGCCGCCGCTCGGCATGATGTTCTTCTCGGACGCCGAAGCCGGCACCAACTACGGCGCACTGACGGCCGCCGCGACCATCCTGACCGCGCCTCTGCTGCTCGCGTTCCTGTTCGCACGCCGCCGCTTCATCGAGGGCGTCACGATGACCGGCGTGAAATAAAACTGACAACTGGCGCGGCTAGAAGCCCGGTCGCGCCGTTCCCCCACACCTTTCGCGGGGCAAGGCGGCATCATCGCCTCAAGAGCATCGGGCAAATCGCATAACCGGAGGAAAGCCTTAATGAAATTCCTGTCAAAGATCATCGCGGCCTCGGCCGTATTGCTGGGAGCGGCGTCGACAGCGCTGGCCCAGTCTCCCGTGACGCTCGACGTCTACTACGCATTCCCGGCCTTCGCGAAGTTCCATGAGCCGCTGGCCGCGGAATTCATGAAGGAACATCCCGACATCAAGATCCAGTTCCGCGCGCCGGCGGCCAGCTACGACGAAGGCCACCAAGCCATGCTGCGGGCCTCCATCACCAACAACCTGCCCGACGTCTATTATTCGGGCTATCACGTCCTGCATGAATTGGTCGGCAAGCTGAAGGCGCGCAACCAGATATTGGACCTCGGCACGATGATGGACGCTGAGTCGAAGGAATGGCGCGACGCCAACTACGCCGACAACATTCTCGACCTCGGCCGGGTGGACGGCAAGCTCTACGGACTGGCCTTCAACGCTTCCATGCCGATCATGTTCTACAATGCCGACCTGGTTAAAAAGGCCGGCGGCGATCCCGACAACATGCCTACCGACTGGCCGGGCATTATGGAACTCGCCAAGAAGATCAAGGCCACCGGTTCCGGCATCGCCGGCCTCGCCTACAATATTCATGACTGGCCCGACGAATGGCTCTGGGACGCCATGTTGATGCAAGGTGGGGGCGAGCTGACCAAGGACGGCAAAGTGGCCTTCGGCGACGAGCACGGCCTGAAGGCGCTGGAATATTTCCGCAGCTTCGTCACCGATGCCGGCATGCCGTTGATCGACTGGGATCAGTCGCGCCAGGCCTTTATCGCCGGCCAGATTGGCATCTTCTTCGATACGCCTGCCCGTCTCAGCCAGGATACCGAACTGATCGGCGACCGATTCAAGCTGCGTACCGCGGTCTTCCCGGTCGACGACAAGGAAAAGGGTGGCCTGCCCACAGGCGGCAACGCGGCGGTGATCACTGCCTCCGACCCGGCAAAGCAGAAGGCGGCCTGGGAATTCCTTAAATTCGTCACCGGCCCCAAGGCGCAGGAGCAGGTCGTGAAGATGAGCGGCTACCTCCCGACCAACAAGGCCGCCACCGGGACCGACTATCTCGGCCCGTTCTACGAAGCGAACCCGAATTACGCCACCGTTGCCAAGCAGATGGCACTGTCGCGCCCGTGGCCCGGCTATTCGGCGGGCAACACGGTCCGCATCTGGCGCACCCAGCGCGAGATCATCAGCAAGGTCATGAGCGGCGACGTATCCATCAAGGACGGGCTCGACAGCCTCGTCTCCGAAACACAGGCACTCATGAAATAAGTCGCCATGCCACGCGCGCCGGCCGGCTTCGGCTGGCGCGCCCTTTTTAAGGTGGCGCCGATGTGGCGCCCTTCTTGTGTCAGCCCTCCCTTCACACTGCCGGACCTCCCGATGCTCATTGCACAGATCAGCGATTTTCATATCCGACCCGACGGCCAGATGGCCTATGAGGGTCTCCAGACCAACACCATGACTCGTCGCGCCATCGCGACCGTCGCCGCGCTCGATCCGGCGCCCGATTGCGTCCTCGTCACCGGCGATCTCGCCGATTGCGGTCGCCCGGAAGAGTATGCGCTGGTCGCCGACATGCTGTCGGCCCTGCCCATGCCCGTCTTCGTCATTCCTGGCAACCACGACCGGCGTGAGACAATGCGCGAGGTGATGGCGCCGAAATTCCCCTATCTGAGCCAGTCGCCGGATTTCCTGCATTATACGATCGAGGACCTTCCGGTCCGCCTTATCGGGCTGGACACGGTGCAGCCGGGCGAGGACGGTGGTGCGATCTGCGAGCGGCGCGAAGCCTGGCTCGGTGAGCGTCTCGCCGAGGGCGACGGCCGCCCGACCTTCGTCTTCATGCACCATCCGCCCTTTCCCGTCGGCGTGCACGGCATGGACATCATGATGTGCGTCGTCGGCGACGGCTTCCGCGACATGATCAGGTCCCACGCCGAAATTGAGCGGGTGGCCTGCGGGCACTATCACCGGCCCATCACCACGCGCTTTGCCGGCACGGTCGGCTTCGTCGCGCCGGGCGTCGCGCACCAGGTCGCGCTCGATCTTCGTCCGGGCGAGCCCAATCGCTTCATCTTCGAACCGCCGGCTTTCGCCCTGCACGCCTGGTCGCCGCAGACCGGTATCGTTTCGCACGTCGTCCCGATCGGCGATTTTGGCCCCGCCCACGATTTCATCACCGATGTCGACTACCCCGGGAAAAACGAAACATGAGCGACTACCGTCAAATCCTGAAAGACGCCGATGCCGTCGCACGCAAGGCAGCCGCGACGTTGATGTCGATGCGCGAGGAGCGCCTCGACGTCACTCGCAAGGAAGGGCTGGACATTGTCACCGCCGCCGATCTCGCTTCGGAGCGCATTGTCATCGACGGGCTGCGCGCGCTTACGCCGCAAGCTTCCATCCTGTCGGAAGAAGCCGGCACGACGGGAATCTTGGGCGAAAGCCGCTGGATCGTCGACCCGCTCGACGGCACGATAAACTACGCGTCCGGCCTGCCGTGGTTCTCCGTCACCATGGCCTATCAGGAGCAGGGTGCGACGAAGGTCGGCCTGACCGTCGCGCCCGCCGCCGGCTTCGAGGCGCACTACACCTGCGAGGGGATCGCGACCGTCAACGGCAAGACGGCCAATGTGTCGACAACTGCAAGACTGGCCGATGCGGTCATTGCCGTCGTGCTGACGTCGCACTTTTCGGCCGAGGAGGTGGCGCGCACCGCAGAGATCGTGCGGCGGCTCGGCGTCGGCGCGCGCGGCGTGCGCGTTATCGTCTCAGGGGCCTTTGAATATTCGATGGTCGCCGCCGGCCAGCTCGATGCGGCGGTTTCGATCAAGGCCGACGTCGTGTCCTACGCGGCTGCCATGCCGCTGCTACGCGCAGCAGGAGGCAAGGTCACCACGCTTTCAGGTGTCGACTCCACAGACGAGGACACGCAGAAGGTCGGCTCGAACGGGCTCATTCACGACGAACTTCTTGAAGCGCTACGCGGCCTGTGACACCTGGCGCGCAAACCGGAGCGAGCATGCAAGACACATTGATCATATTCGACTGCGACGGCGTGCTGGTCGACAGCGAACCGCTGGCGGCGCTTGCCTACGGGCGGGTCTATTCGAAACACGGCATGGAACTCGACCCGCAGGCGGTCCTGCAATGCGTCGGCATGAAGCAGACCGACATCCTGGAGCGCATCAGGCTCACGACCGGCCATCGTCTTGAGGAGCATCAGACCACGGATTTATGGGACGAGGTGAAAGCGCTCTTCACCGAAAGTCTGCAGCCGATGGCGGGCCTGAAGCCCTTCCTTGAACAGCTGTCCAATCCCCGCTGCGTCGCCTCATCCTCCTCGCTGGAACGGATATATCACAGCCTTTCGGTCACAGGGCTCGCGAGATTCTTCGGCGAGAACATATTCTCATCGTCAATGGTCGCGCGCGGGAAGCCCGCCCCCGACATCTTCCTGTTCGCCGCGGATCAGATGAGCATCGAACCGAAGCACTGCGCGGTTGTCGAGGACTCGCCTTTCGGCGTGCAGGGCGCAGTCGCCGCCGGCATGACGGCGATCGGCTTCATCGGCGGCGGCCACACCTATCCGGGGCATGCCGAGAAACTACGCGTGGCCGGCGCCCGAACCATCTGCGCCGACTGGGACGAAGTCGCGCGCGAACTCGTTTCTCTGGAGTTGATCGCACCCGTCTCCGTGTAGATTTCAGGCCCAGCGAAAGCCGGGCAGCAGATAATCCGGCACCGCCCTTTCCTGCTCAAACACCGTCGAAAGCGCCGCGTCGCCGAATGTAACAGATAGGTAGGATTCCGTAATTGGGGCCGGAACAAGAGCTGTTTCAGAATCTGCTTAAGGTCGAACGGAGAGCGAACACCCGGATGTTCGCTGTGGATGCGCGATTGCCAGCGAACTTTCGAAACTACCTGCCGGTGCCAGAGGTACCGCTCACATGATCATTATCAGGTAGCCGAAGTTGGTCCAAAAGGGGCCGTGCCGTTGACGATCACCGCACCGGCTGAGCCAACGAATCGTCCAATTGCACCGTCGCCGCCACGCCCTGACGAGCGCGAGGCCGCCTTAGATTTCTTTGCTTTCTCTTTTTCACTTGACGCGGTTCTTCGTTTGAAAGCGCACCCGTCACGCAGTCGACCACGTTGAACGCAACAAAGTCCGCTTCCAATTGCTCGGCGAGGCCCGCCGTATCCTCCCTGGGCTTGTCATGGGTGTCGTGCCAGAGCGCGATTCCGATGCGTGCACGCGGTGCGAGTCGCCTCAAGCGCCTCACGACGAACACCGCGTGTTTGAACGAATCGCGGTTGAGGAAGCCCACGACGACTGCGTCGCGAGCTTCAAGCGGAAGTTTCCGGATCCGCGCGGGGAGGAGGTCACGGTGGCTCGCGGCCACGCAATCCGCACCCTCGATCGAAATGACCTGCGCGAGCATCGCAGCGGCCACATCGTCGAGGTCTCCGCGCCCGCCGATACACAGCACTGACTTCCCAGCACCATCCGGGAGATCAGGCGCAAACTCGGCTTGATCCTCATCCTCTTCGCCCGGATCCCCGCTCGCGCCTTCTTTTTCCGCGTGCTCGTCTTCTTCCTCTTCTTCTTCCTCCGCGGCGATCTCGTTGAGGTTGGCCACCAGGGTGCGGGCGTTTTCGGCAAGGTTCGCCAACTGACTTGCCGTCAGTGCGCCCCGAGCCCGGTCCTGTTCACCAAGCAGCAACGCCGGAATCGCAACCGTGCTGTGGAACTCGATCAGGTATTTCTCCTCGAGCATTTCTTCCGCGTTGTCGGTGGCTTCGTCGATATCGTCGGCAAGAAGCCGCTGGTACAGACGCTCCTTCGGGTCAAGCACCGGCTCATCGCCAAACAGGATCTGCAGGAATTCGAACTGGGGCACGTGCCGTCCAAGCACGACAAGGCAGACGGTCAACGGCGTCGACAGCACCAAGCCGACCGGGCCCCATAGCCAAGCCCAGAAAACGGCGGCTACGATGATCGCCAGCGGCGAGAGGCCCGTGTGCGAGCCGTAAAGCCAGGGCTCGACGATGTTGCTGATTACGAGCTCTGCCAAGATGAAGAGAGCGCCAGTCCATACCAGTAAGCTCCAGCCGGGAGCCACTGCGAAGGCAAGAAACAAAGGTATCACCGCCGCGATAACCGGACCGATAAAGGGTACGAAACGCAAGACAACGGCCAACATGCCCCATAGCAGGGCATTGGGAATGCCAAGAAACCAAAGACCTATCGCAAGGGGCACGCCGTAGACGATGTTCACGACCAATTGCATGAGCAGATATTGTCCGACGCGACTGCCTGCATCCTGCAATGCCTGGGTCGTGCGATGGAGATCGCTGTAGCCCACAAGGCGGATGAATCGATCCCGCAATTCTTCACGCTCGAGCAGCATGAAAATCACCACGATGATGACAAGGCCGGTCGTGGCGAGTGGTCCGATCAGCGGCTCGATGATGTTCCTCAGCGTCTCTATCGGACGCTGGGGCGAGAATATCTGAACCAGAAGCGGATCCTGCTGCTTCGTGGTTTGCTCCACATCTGCCTGCCCGCTGGATTGGGATTTGTTTATCTCAGTGTTGACGCGCTCGAACACCTTGCCGAGCCGGCTGATAAGGCCGTCTTCGGATCCTGTTTCTTTCAAAGTCCGAATCTTCTCGAGGATGTTGGATTGGTATGTCGGAATGTCCTGCGCGACCTGGCTCACCTGCGTGGCAACGATCAGGCTGAACAGCGACACGAGGACGAAGGCCGATGCAACCGCGCCAAGCACAGCGATCATTCGCGGCAGCTTCAACTTTCGGAGCAAAGAAACAATCGGCGCCAACGCAAATGTGAGAAGGACCGCTATTGCCAATGGCAGCAGGACCTCCTTGGCGACGTAAAGAATGGCGACGGTAGCAATCATCGCCACGACGGTTGCCAACTTCGATGTCATAAAAGCAGGGGGCATGATGGGACCTATCTGCAATCTCGCGATTTAGAGGACGGCCATGGCCTAACCGCGCAAAGCGTGCGCTGGTCCATATACTGGCACCTCCTCAGCTTCTGGCCAATGACCTGGTTCGTTACACCGCATGTGTGATGATCTCGAACTTTTGCAGGGCATGTAGCCCAAAGGTGTGGATCATCGGACATCTGCAGCGTCCCTCGCAGGCCCAAAAGATTTCTTTGGCGGCGTGCTTCCTACCCGGCTGGCAATGACCAAGGTCATCACGCATGGCGTGACCGGCGCGTCCGTATTTCGGCCAGGTGACTGGCCAGCGGAATTCGCTGAACGGATCAGCGCTGCGGTTTTGCCGGCTACAACACGTTCTCCCGAGCCGACACTTTGAAAGCGGCGGATCGGCTCCTGCGGCAAGGACCAGTTCGCCTTAAGCCTCCCTACAGAGTCTCTCCTCGAGTTTCATTAGACGATAAGGTGCCGATGAGTAACACCGGCGCGTATAATTTAACCTTATTGCAAACTATACTGCTAAAACAACGGCTTGTTGCTTTCGATGATCTTTGTTAAGCCGTGAAGTGATTCCCGTATTAACTTGCGCACACTAAGAAAAACTAGGCCTTACGGTGAAAATCGCGCAATCTATCTTATGAAATTTACTAGGCGATTGAAATAGAAAGTTATTCTTGGCCGCAGCCGCTCAAAAAAGTTCTGATATTATTCTTTAGTTTTCCTTTAGGAACAAGGTACTCGAAACATAGCGCTGGTTCTTTGGACTATCATGCTCCAAGGCAGATTGATTGCGACTCCGTCCCCGGCCTTGGCCGTCTTGATCTGCTCGAGCGCGATCTGCGGCTTGATCTGGAACGTGATCTCTGTCGGAATCTTGGCCTTCTTGTATTGTTCCGGATCCTCCGCCCCGCTGTGCTGGAGATACAATTGGTAGGCGATCGGAAGCAAGGCTGCGTCATTAGCGATCGACAGGCTGACCCCAATCAGTTGTCCTGCTTGCTCAACAGGCCGCAATACTGGCGCGCTACGCCCACCGAGTGCTTGCCCTTCTTGGGAAAGCCCGTGTCGTCGACGATCCACGCTCGGATCGGTCCATGCTACTCGATCTATGGAGGGACCCGGTGGCGAACCCGCGCCAGGAAGGCCGCGTCCGACCACGGCGCCTCCCACGAAATGCAGCCAGAGACTGATGCTTGGCAGGCATGCGCGACGGCGCCGTGATGGCCGCCAACGGTCCGCGCTCTTGCACTCGAGGCAGTAATCCTTCAGAGACTCAGCTCGGTCGGCGTGGCCAATCACCCCGATCAAGGCATCGACATAGGCGCCGAACGCCGCTTCGCTCTCCGCGGTCCAGTTGCTCATGGCGCGCTTCCCTGATCACGAATCAGCATGCTAACAAATCCGCAGCCAGCACGAATCCCCCGCATCCGCGACTTTCTCGGCAAGACTAGGTGCTTGCTTATGCGGGACCCGGAGTTCGATAGATGCGCCGAGCCGTGTCATGAAACAGCGCTCTCTGTTCGGCGGCGGTGAATTCGGCGGCGACAGCCCGGTAGATGGCATAGGTTTCGCGGTAGGTCGCATGCAGGCTCGTCACCGGGAAATCGCTTGCGAACATGGTCCGTTCCGGGCCGAACGCATCGATGCAATGCAGAATTAGCGGGCGGATGCTAGCGAGCGTCCAATCGGGGTCGTATCCGGTCAGGGCCGAGATCTTGATTGCGACATTGTCGGCCCTGGCAAGCTCGACGATGCCTCGATGCCAGGCGGCCATCGCGTCGGCGTCCCGGTCGACCGGGCTGCCGCTATGGTTCAGCACGAATTGCTGGTCGGGGAAAGCCGCGGCAAGCCGGCTTGCGTCGGTCAGTTGGCCGGCAAAGATCATGAGATCGAAGCTCAGTCCGTGACTCTGCAGTCGCGCCAGCCCCCGCCGCCAAGCTGGGTCGTCCATCACGTCACGTCGCGCGCGAAAAGATCTGCTGGGGTCGCGATGCCAGCTCAAGATATCGCGAATGCCGACGACATCGGGAAATGTCGCCTGCTGCGCTAAGAGCTCCGGCGCGTCCGGTCGGTCGAGCGCGACGTGGGCGACATAGCGGCGCGCAATGCCCGCGCGATGCGCGAGCCCATCAAGCCAGCGCGTTTCGCCGACGCAATCAGCATCGAGCCAGGCCGCTTCGACATGCACCGTGGCAACGACGTTCTGATCCCTGGAGTCGGCAAGGTAGTCGTCGATCAGGTAGCTGCGCCGTAACGGGGCGTTGGCATCGACACCGGTCCCCGGCGGATCAAGCCAAGGATGTCTCCCTAACTCGAGGTCCCACAGATGATGGTGCGGATCGATGATGGGGCCGGAATAGGAGCTGGGCATCGACAATTCTCATTCGGGATGCGGAGCGCGGGTCAATGGGTCCGATAGCGGGAACTCGGGTGCCGGCGGCGCACCGCCCAGAATGTTCGACAGCTCGCAGGCGGCCTTGAATTGCGAAGCAGCTGCCTGCTGGATCGGCACTCGCCCGCGCACCGACTGTAGGAAAGGCATGGTCAGCGCGGCTAATGCCTGCCCCCGGCCGTCGAGGATCGGGAAACTCACGTCGGTGATACCGGCAATGTTTTCACCCGCGATCAGCTCATAGTGCCGCACGGCGATGGCTTCAATGCGCAGCCGCACCCGCCGCAATTCCGCGCGATCGATGCCGTTGGCTGCCAGCGCGTCGAAATTCCACTCGCGTATCGTTGGCGGCTGGAAGGCCAGGATCACCCGGCCCGAGGCGGTGTGCTCGGCCGGACTCGAGGTACCGAGCCGCACCCGGAAGCCCAGCGGCGCCGGACTGTCGGCATAGGCGATGGTGCGGATGAACGCCCCCTCCAGCACCGTCACCAGGATCGATTGCTGCGTCTCCGCCGCGAGCCGCAACAGGATTGGGTTGGCCGCCGTGGTGAGCATCTCGATCGGCGGGAAAGCGAGCGCCAGGTCATAGAGCTTCATCGACAGCCGGAAGGAGTCGTCATGCGGTCCGCGGCGGATATAGCCGCGCCGCTCCAGCGAGACGACCATGCGGTAGACCTCCTGCAGCGAACGGCTGAGCTGCTGGGCGATCTGACTCTGGGTGAGTCCCTCGGATTGCCGGGCAAGCAGCTCGAGCACGTCGAGGCCCTTCTCCAGCGCGGGCGCGAGATAGGCCGCCTGCCCTTCTCTGGGCGCCTTGTCCGCCCGCTCGGCGACGTCGCCTTTCCTTGGCCCACCCATTTGATTCTGGTCCCGTTCGTTTTGTCCGCAGGAATTTGCTGATCTCGACGGCGATTGACAAGCGCGCAAAGCTTCTATTACATATTAAAGCATGCTATCATATATAAAATCAATCGGGGAACTCGACCATGGACACGCATGCTCTGCGCATACTTCTCCCAGCTCTGCTGCTCGCCGAGCTGGCCATCCCCAATGCCGCTCTCGCCGACGGCAAGGCGGCGCTCGCCACGCTGCCGGATAATCTGCGCGGCCTCTATGTCGGGGCTGAACAGAATGTGCAGCCGTCAGCCTTCGACGGCTTCGCGATGCCGGCCAAGCCGTGGAAATGGTGCCATTCTGAATCGTATCAGGGAAATCCCTGGCGGGTGGCGCTGACCAGCCACTTCAAGAGCCTCGTCGGCGCATTCGAGGCCGACGGGAGCATCAGCAGCTTCGAACTTTCGGACTCGAACGGTGACACTAGCCAGCAGATCGCCCAACTCCGTGCCTTCATCGACAAGAAATGCAGCATCATCAGTGTCGTGGCCGGATCGTCGACCGCGCTGAACGACGCCATCGAGGCGGCCTATAAAGCGGGCATTCCGGTGGTCTCGGTGGGCCTCGTCACCACGCCCTACGCGGTCAGTGTCGATTCCAACTATATCAAGTTCGGCTATGACATGGCCAAGGACATCACCACGGCGCTTAACGGCAAGGGCAATGTGCTGAGGGTCGAGGGCATTGCCGGCAGTCCGCTCGTCGCGGAGCAGCGTATCGGAGCCGACAAGGCGTTCGCGGAATCGCCCGACGTGAAGGTCGTGCGCGACGTCAACGGCAACTGGACCGCGGCGGTGACCAAGACGGTGGTGCTGCAGGCGCTCGCCACTAATCCGGGTCCGGTCGACGCGGTGTGGACCTCGGGCAGCGAAGCGCGCGTGGTGGCCGAGGCCTTCGCGCAGGCTGGCCGCCCGGCGCCAGTCATTACCGGCAGCATCTCGGGTGATGCCCTCGGCTACTGGAAAGCGCATCCGGACTTTAAATTCACGGGCGGAGCGCTGCTGCCGTCATGGACCGCGCAGACCGCGGTACGCGTCGGCGTGCGGATGCTGCTGGGTCAGGAGCCCAAGGTGAGCCTGGTGGAAATTCCGGTCCCCGACGTCAAGGTCGGCGACCTCGGTTCATGGTACCGCTCATGCATGACGGCCGATGCCGTGTCGATCTTCCCGGTCGCACCGCAGGATCCGATGCCGGAGGACCTGATGAACGGGTATTTCAAGAACCCCGCGCCGACGCCGGAATTCGATTACTCCAAGACGCCGGACCCCTGCGCCCAGTAACTCCCGTCGCCCCAAGGGCCCTTCTCGGAGGGCCCTTCCTCACTTCCAGACATTTTTGGCAGAACCACCATGAAGCTTGTCAGCACGGCCAGCACGGATATCGATTCGAAAAGGACGGAAAGCAGATCGGCTTCGTCAACCTCCCGCTTTCCGTTCATGAGGATGCCTGGGGCGTCGTGCCGATCCCGCTCACCGTCATCAAGAACGGCAAGGGGCCGACCATCCTGCTGCAGGGTGGCAACCATGGCGACGAATACGAGGGGCCGATCGCACTCGGCGAGCTGATCCGCGATCTCGATCCGGCCTCGATCTCGGGCCGGCTGATCATCGTGCCGGCGATCAATCTGCCCGCGGTCGTGGCCGGCCGCCGAACCTCGCCAGTCGACGACCTCAATCTCAATCGCATGTTCCCGGGCGATCACGGCGGCACCATCACCGCCCAAATCGCCGCCTACATCAGCGACGTGCTGTTCCCAATGGCCGACGTTTTCGTCGACCTACATTCCGGCGGTTCGTCCTCGGTCAACATGCCGAGCGCCGCCATCGAGCCGGCCGCCGATCCGGCGCATTTCAAGCGCAACATTGATGCCGTCATGGCCTTCGACGCGCCCATGGTCGTGATCATTTCCAATCGCGGTGATCCACGCACCTCGACGGCGACGGCGGTGCGCGCTGGGCTGACGGTGGTCGGCACCGAGCTCGCCGGTGGCGGCACGGTGTCCATCGAAGCGCTGGCGGTCGTCCGGCGTGGGCTGCGCAACCTCTTGGCGCATTTTGGCGTGCTGCCGCCCGGCGAGGATGGTTCGTCCTCCGTGGAGCGGCCCAGGATCTACGAGATCACACCCGAGGCCTATGTGCTTGCCACCGAGACCGGCGTGTTCGAGCCGCTGCACCTCAACGGCGCAGAGGTGCGTGCCGGCCAGCCGGCCGGGCGCATTCATTTCCTTGCCAATCCCGGCCGCGCGCCCGAAACGCTCCACTACCGCGCCGACGGCATCGTCTATGTGCACCGCCAACCGGGCCAGGTCCGGCCCGGCAATGTCTGCATGGTCGTGGCGACGCCCTATCGCGGACAACTGCCGTGATCGGCCTCGACGATGTGCGCTCGGCCGCCGAACGCATCGCCCCATACATCCGAAGCACACCGGTGGTGAAGGCGACCGCCACCCGGCAGCCATTGACGGACGCCGAAGTGTGGATGAAGCTCGAAGCGCTGCAGCCGACGGGTTCCTTCAAGGCCCGGGGAGCCACCAACCGCCTGCTGACCACGCCCCGGCAGGAGCTTGCCGCCGGCATCGTGACCGCTTCAGGCGGTAACCACGGCTTGGCAACTGCGCGAGCGGCAACGATCGCCGGAGTGACGGCGACGGTGTTCGTGCCTGAGACGGCCGAGCCGGCGAAGATCGACAAGCTTCGGGCCTGGGGCGCCGAGGTCCGCATCGAGGGCGCCGTCTGGGACGCCACGAACCGCGCAGCCCTGGCGCTCGCCAAGGAGCGAAATGCCGCCTATTTCCACCCGTTTGCCGACCCGCAGGTCGTCGCCGGCCAGGGCACGATCGGGCTTGAGCTCATCGAGGCGCTGCCCGACCTCGACGTCGCGCTCATTGCCATCGGCGGCGGCGGGCTGATCGCCGGCATTTCGACCGCGCTCAAGGCGCTGAAACCCTCGATCCGTATCGTCGGCATCGAGCCCACTGGTTCGCCGACGCTCCAGGCCTCTCTCGCCGCCGGCCATGTAGTTACCCTGCCGTCCGTCACCACGCGCATCACCACAATGGCTTGCGGGCGAACGGACGAGCGCATCTTCAGCATCGTTCGCGATCGTGTCGACGAGATCGTCCTTGTCGATGACGAGGACATGCGGGAGGCCGCGCGCTGGCTGTGGTTCGAATTCGGCATCGCCGCCGACCTCAGCGGCGCCGCCGGCATCGCCGCCCTGCGCTCGGGCAAGCTTCGTCTGCCGCCGCGCGCAAAGGTCGCCACGCTTATCTGCGGCGCCGGCAGTAACGGCATCGGCCCGGACAACCGATGAGATGACCCGCGAGCGCAGCCCTATGCTCGAAGCGTGTGGCCTGTCGAAGCGCTATGGCGAGACCCTGGCGCTGTCGAACGTCGATCTCGCCTTCCAGCCCGGCTCGGTTCACGCTATCCTGGGCGAGAACGGGTGCGGCAAGAGCACGCTGGTCAAGCTGCTTTCGGGGATCGTCGCGCCCACCTCCGGCAGCATCCGGATGCTTGGCCAGGCGGTCACCGGTTCCGGTCCGGCGCGTGTCCAGGAACTCGGCGTGGCGACCGTTTTCCAGGAGGTGCTGCTCGCCCCCGAACGCTCCGTGGCCGACAACATCGTGCTCGGCACCGGCTCGGCTTTCGGCTGGCGCGCCGGCCGCGCCGCGCGTAACGACATCGCCGCCACGGTCCTGGGGCGCATAACGAAACTGCCGATCGATCTCGACGCGCCTGCCGGCTCGCTGTCGCTGGCGGTGGGCCAACTGGTCGTGCTGGCGAGGGCCCTGGTCCGCCGCCCAAAGATCCTGGTGCTCGACGAGGTCACCGCCGCGCTCGATCTCGGCGACCGCACCGCGGTGTTCGAGATGATCGAGGATCATGCCCGGGCGGGCGGCCTGGTGCTGTTCATCTCGCACCGGATGGACGAGGTGATGCGTCTCGCCCATCGGGTCACCGTGCTGCGTAACGGGCAACTGGTCGACACGCTGGAAACCGCGTCGGTTTCGGCCGAACGGCTGCTGCAATTGATGGCGCCCGCCGCCGCCAGGGAGCTCGATCATGCCGTCTGAGCCGGCCCTGCGCGTCGAAGGCGTGTCGCTTGCCCACAACACGCCCGGGCTGGACGAGCTCATCCATGCGGGCGAGATCGTCGGCCTCGCCGGTCTCGACGGCCATGGCCAGGATGCCTTCCTGGAAACGCTTGCCGGCTTGCGTGCCCCGGCCGGCGGCCGCGTCCTCGTCCATCATGGCGCTGCCGGCTATGTCGAAATCGACGATTTCCGCCACGCGACATGGCTGGGCATCGCGTATCTCGCTCGCGACCGCAGAGCCAACGGCATCTTCCCCTCGCTGTCGATCCTCGACAATTTCAGCATGGTGACGCTGGAACGCGATCGTCGTTTCGGACTGATCAGCGCGCGCGCCAGGCGCGAGCGCTTCGAGCGCTACCGCGAGCGATTGTCGATCGTCGCGCCCGATGGCAACAAACCGATCACGGCGCTTTCGGGCGGCAACCAGCAAAAAGTGCTGCTGGCGCGCTGGCTGGCGCGCGAACCCAGGATCCTCCTTCTCAACGACCCGACGCGCGGCGTCGATCAGCGGACCCGTGAAACGCTCTACCAGGTCTTCCGCGACCTCGCGCGACAGGAGGGCATGGCGCTTGTCGTGCTTTCCTCCGAACTCGAGGAAATCTTCCGCCTCTGCGACCGGCTTCTGGTGTTCCGCGAGCAGGGCCTCGTCGCCACTTTTTCGGGAGCCGATATGAACAGCAGCACCGTGATCGCGGCAATGTTCGGGCGCGTCGCATGAGCGCCGCGTCAGTTGCCAGCAATGCACCCGCCCGATCCCGCGGCATCGGAGCGCTGTTGTCGGGACGTCGTGAGTCGGCACCGGCGCTGGCCCTCCTCGTCGTCCTGTTGATCGTCAACCTGTGGATGAACCGGGCTTGGGTGCTGCCGGGCTCATGGGGCACCGTCATCGGCTTGGCCTGTCCGACGCTGGCGGCCGCCATAGCCTCGATGCCGGCGATCGTGGCCGGGCGCGGCGGCATCGACGTGTCGATCGGCCCGTTGATGGGCTTCATCAATGTCATCCTGGTCAAGGTGCTGGCTGGCGATCTGGGTATCGACCAGCCCTGGGTGCTGGTGCCTGTCGCGCTCGGAATCGGCGCGCTCGTCGGGCTTTTCAACGGGCTGCTCTCGGCGGTGCTGCGCATCCAGCCGATCGTCGCCACGCTCGGCACCTATCTGGTGCTCAGCGGCGTGACGCTGACCCTTCTGCCGGCACCCGAGGGCGCAGCGCCCGCCTGGCTGAAGACCCTTGCCGGCCCCTACTCCATCGTGCCGCTCGCCGGCATGGCGGCAATCTGGCTGCTGGTAAAGCGCCTGACCGTCTACGATTGGCTGATGGCCTGCGGCAGCGATGACCGCGCCTGCTTCACCGCCGGCGTTCCCGTCACCGGAGTGCGCGTCTTCGCCTATGCGCTCGGCGGACTGTTCGCTGGTGCCGGCGGGCTTCTGCTCAGCGCGCTGCTCGGCTCGGCCGATCCCAATGTCGGCCCCACCTTCACCCTCGTCGCCATCTCCGGCGTGGCGCTTGGCGGCGTCAGTCTTGCCGGGGGTCGTGGCGGCTTCGCCGCCGCGGCGCTGGGCGCGGCGGTGATTTTCCTGCTGCAGAGCGCGCTCACCTATTTCAACGTTTCGAGTTTCCTGCTGCACACCCTCTACGGCATCATCCTGGTCGCATCCGTGTCGTTGAACGCGCTGACCGATCGCGTCGCGGGAGGATCGAGATGAACGTCCTTTCCGGCCTTAGCGCCAACACCCGTCGCACCCTGGGCGCCATTGTCATGGCGCTCGTGCTGCTCGTCGTCGGATCGCTGGCGATCGAGGGATTCGGCGCACCGTTTGCCATCCGCTCGATGTTCGTCCTAGCGACATTCATAGCCGTTGCGTCTATCGGCCAGACGCTGGTGGTCCTGCTTGGCGGGATCGACCTGTCGATCCCCTTCGTCATCGGCTTCGCCAATGTCGTTGCCGCCTCGCTTTATGGCGGCGGGATAGCGTTCTGGCTGGTCTGCCTCGTCGTGGCGTCGCTGTCGATGGCGATCGGTGCACTGAACGGTGGGCTGTCCTCTTTCCTCAAGATCCACCCGCTGATCGTGACGCTAGGCGTCGGCACCACGGTGCAGGGCATCGTGCTGATGTGGACCGGTGGCCTGCCCACGGGCTCGGCTCCGGCCTATCTAAGCGAGTTCGTGTCGATTGGTGGAACGATCGGTCCGCTGCCCGTCCCGTGGGTCGTGCCCTGCTTCGCGGTGCTGGCGATTTTCGTCCATGTGCTGCTTGCGCGCACGCCGTTCGGCCGGCAGGTCTATGCACTCGGCAGCAACCCGACGGCGGCGCCGCTGGCGCTGATCGATCCGCATCGGATCGTCATCGTCAGCTACGCGCTAAGCGCCCTGTTCGCCGCGCTCGCGGGCATCCTGCTGCTCGGCTTCACCGGCTCGGCTTATGGTGACGTTGGCCAGCCTTACCTGTTCCAGAGCATTGCCGCAGTGGTGATCGGCGGCACCGCGCTCGTCGGCGGGCGCGGCAGCCTGATCGGCACGATTGCCGGCTCAGCAGTCCTGATCGAGCTCAACACATTCCTGATCGGTCTCGGTCTCGCGCCTTCTGCGGTGCAGGCTGCGCTGGGTGTAGTCATTCTCCTACTGGTCTCAATCTACGGCCGCGAAGCCCATGTCCGCACGCTGATCTGAGCGCGAACGGCATGATCGACCGCGACTTGCACGCCACAAAAGCCGAAAGCGCGTTAAAGGTGGAAAGTACTGACAGGGTATTGCGAGCGGTGGGCGTTGGTCGGCCGGAAAGTTCTTGAGGCCCTTGATCTCGCGGTCAGCTGGTGGGTCAGGATAAGGCTCCCAAGCCAGGGAAGGTCGATGGCAAGCGGTTGCGCTCACCGCTGTCGTCGGGAATGGCCAAAAGAGTCAATATAACCTGCCGCGTTTCCCAACGTGCTTCGATTGCAGCGAGCTTAACCGGCTGGTACTCAAGCGTATTCAGACCATGCTGGTCGCCGATGAAACCCTGGAGCGGGACCAGCACTGCAAGCAGTCAGAGCGTCATCGACAGCATTGTTCGCACTTCCGCTACGGATCGCCCGCGACCTATCAGATGGCGCCGACGCCTAAGACAACGAAGCCGATCGTGACAAAGAAGGCGACGTACGTCCGGCTTCTCCAAGTCCGCTAGGTCAAGCCCGAAAAAGTCCGTCAAGCGCGCTTCATATGCGCCACGTCTTCCGGATGCGTTCCGATGCTGCCTAACGGGCCGAACACCGACTGCACGAATAATGGCGGCTCGAGACGTCAGCCAGTTCAGCAACTTCAGGGTCGAGCTTCCTGGAGGCCGTCACGAGCGCCTCGTCCGAGCACCCAGCCGGGACAAGGTCTCGGCTATGGCGAACCCGATCCCCCCAGCACCGGCGGCAACCAGTACTCGCTGCCCCTTCAGTCCGGAAAGAAGATCATTAGCCGAAACCGGCGCTCGCGAACTCATGCCTTGCTCCCTAGGTCGAATGTCTTTCCGCAACGCCATCAATGCGCCGAAAGCGGCGGCGAGGCCGTAGAAGATGGCGCGTGGCGCAGATGTATGTACATTTGAGCGCTATCCGCGGAGCGGAGGCATAAGATCGGGCGGCAAGATGCGCACGACCGGATCGCTCGCCAGCCTGGATGCATGTTCCTTCTTCGCTTCGGCCAGCCGGTCGGGGTTGCCGAACAGATCCACTCCCGTCGCCGCCATGACCCTTGACACATGGATCATGCCTTTTTTCGCATGGGGGGATTTGCCTTGGGTCGTCACCTGCCATGTGTGGAGCGGCGTGCCGATGGCGAGGGTCGCCCCGTAGGCCTGGACGGTGGGAATGGCCCAACTGACATCGCCGACGTCCGTGGAGCCGAGCATCCGCTTGCCGCCCGAACCCGTGCGGACGATGCGATTGCACAGTGCCGTGTTGCCCGGTTCGAGCCCGAACATCGCGTAGGCGGACTGTATGTGCTCCTTCGTCAGCGTGTCTTGTATCTGCTGGGCAAATGCCTCGTCCTTGTCGTCGAATACGGGGGGCCCGAGTATTTCGAAATTCCGCGCCATCACGTCCTCAAGCACGCGGTTGCCGAGCAGGCTGTTCATGGCGCAGACGAGGCGCGGCTCCACCGGCGTTTCGCTCATCAGCGCCGCGCCTTCGGCAATGCGCCTGACGCGCTCGATTAGCATCAGCACCTCGGCCGCACGCGGCGCTCGCACGATGTAGCGCACCACCGCTGACGCCTGCACGACGTTCGGCGCCGGGCCTCCGGCATCGAGATAGGCATAGTGGACCCGGCAATCGGTCGGAATGTGCTCGCGCAGATAGTTGACACCAACACTCATCAACTCGACGGCGTCGAGCGCGCTGCGCCCAAGGTGCGGTGAGCCCGCCGCATGGGCCGATCGGCCGGTGAACGAGAAGTCGAGTATGGCGTAGGCGAGCGCGGCAGGCTCCATCACTCCCGCGAATGCGAACGGATGCCATGATATTGCCGCGTCCACATCCGCGAAGACGCCGTCGCGCACCATGAACGCCTTGCCTGCCCCGCCTTCCTCGGCGGGGCAGCCATAGTAGCGCACCCGCCCTGGCAGATTGTTCGCGGCCAGCCAACCCTTGACCGCCGTTGCGGCGAGCATTGCTCCGGCCCCGAGCAGGTTGTGGCCGCAGCCATGTCCGGGTCCATTTCCCGCAAAAGGTCGATACTCGGTCGCGCCGGCCTCCTGGCTCAGCCCCGGCAGGGCATCGAACTCGCCGAGGAAGGCGATCACCGGGCCACCTTCCCCCGCCTCGCCCATGATGGCCGTCGGCATGCCGGCAATGCCGGTTTCAACGCGGAATCCCTGCTCGCGAAGCATGCGAAGATGCTCGTCTGACGAACGGTATTCCCGATAGTTCAGCTCAGGCGTTTCCCAGACCCTGTCGCTCAGCGCGACAAAGCACTCGGCCAGGCCATCGACATGTTCCCATATCCGGCGACCGTTGCTCATGGAATGCTCCGGCTTAGACCGCTATGGCCTTGTGCTCGATGTAGTGATTGATGGCTTCCGGGCCGAATTCGCGGCCGATGCCGCTTTGCTTGAAGCCGCCAAAGGGAGACAGCAGGTCGGCGGTCGCGTTGTTGATCGTCAGCCCGCCGGTGCGGATGCCGCGGGCAACGGCCAGGCCCTTTTCGGAGTCTTTCGTCCAGACCGAACCGGAAAGGCCGTAAACCGAATCGTTGGCGAGGCGCACGGCTTCGTCCACGCCGTCATAGGGTATGACGCAGACGACCGGCCCAAAAATCTCTTCCTGTGCGATGCGCGACTTGTTGTCCACGTTGGCGAAGACGGTCGGTTTCACGAACGCGCCGTGATTGATCCCTTCGGGCATTCCGATGCCGCCCGTGGCCAAGTCCGCGCCGCTTTCCAGCCCGGAACTTATGTATTCGCTGACGCGCTGGCGCTGACGCTCCGCCGCGAGCGGGCCGAGAAATGTAACGGGTTCGGCGGGATCGCCAATCTTCATGCGCTCAACATTGTCCACCAGCGCATCGACAAAGGCATCGTGCCGATGGCGCGAGACGAGGATGCGTGTCTGCGCTACGCAGACCTGCCCGTTGTTCGGAAACGACCTGTAACGCAGAGCCTCGACCGTCTGGCCGATTTCGGCATCATCGAGAACGATGGCAGCGGACTTGCCGCCCAGTTCCAAGCTGACGCGCTTCAGTTGTGCTCCGGCAAGACTGGCGATCTTGCGCCCGGCGGCGGTCGACCCAGTAAAGCCGATCTTGTCCACTCCCGGATGCGTGACGAGATACTCGCTCACTTCCCGGTGCGCTACCAGGATGCTGAGCACGCCGTCCGGCAGTCCGGCTTCGCTGAAAAGTTCGCCCAGATATTGGCCGTCAATCGCCGTCTCCGGCGCCAATTTCAGAATCACCGTGCATCCGGCAAGCAGAGCCGGAAAGAGTTTCGCTAGCGCGACCTGATGCGGTGCATTCCAGGGGATGATGGCGGCAACCACGCCGACTGGTTCGCGGATCCAGATGGACGTCCCTTTCGGGAAGCCCTCGCGCTTCACTTCCCAGGGATAGTGTTCGGCCGCGGTCAGATAAACCTGGCCCTGATCACGGATCAGGGTCTGGATCGCCGCGGCGAACCACGCGGGAGCGCCCATTTCTGCCGTGACCAGTCCGGCAAATTCCGTGGACCGCGCCTCGTAGAGGTCGGTGAATTTGCGGATGACCGCGATGCGCTCGGCTACCGGCATGCGCGGCCACGGCCCTTCGTCGAATGCTTTGCGCGCCACGTCGACGGCAAGGTCGATGTCCGCCTGTGCGGCGAGCGGAGCCGTGCCGACCAGGCTGCCGTCGTGGGGCGAACGAACTTCGATGGACTCTGGGCCGAGCGGTCGACGCGCCTGCCGCCGATGAAATCGTGCTTGAAATTCCTGGTCATTGCCCGTCTGGCTCCTGTTCCGGCTTGCCTGGGATCAGGGATGGATGAGATCCGCCGCCCGCTCGCCGATCATGATTGCAGTCGCGTTGGTGTTGCCCGCGATGTGGCGCGGAAAGATCGAGGCATCCGCCACCCACAGCCCCTCGGTGCCGCGGACGCGCAGTTCCGGCGTCACCACTGCCTTATCGTCGATCCCCATCCGGCAGGTCCCGACCGGGTGAAGGAAGGGGACCGTTGCCTTGCGCACATACTGCTCCTCCGCATCGCGGCCCGCCCGCTCGGGCGGCACGTCAATCAGCTCGCGCACATGGTTTCCGAATGGAGGCGTCGAGGCAAGTCGGCGAATCCAGGCCAGTCCACGTAGAACGCAGTCCAGGTCGTCGGGGTGGTCGAGGAGCCGCGGATAAATCGCGAGCGGCGTGCGCGGATCGCTGCTGCGTAGTTCCAGACGGCCAGTACTCTTGGGGTAATTCACGTTCGCGAGAATGGTGACGAGATTGCGCGTGGGGACGCGCAGGCGTCCGCTTTCGCTGAAATAGCCGAACGGGAAGAGATGGAACTGGAGATCGGGCACCTCCTGCTCGGGTGTGGATTTGAGGAAGGCGAGCACCTGCGCGGTCGGCACGCTCAGCACGCCACTGCGCGACAGCGCCCACTGCCCGGCGGCGCGCAGCCGGCCCAGGGCCGACGCATAGGCATTGCCCGTCTTGACGTCCATTTCGGCGCGGACATAGAGGCCCGGATGCTCCATCAGATTGTGCCCGACGTCGGGGCTGGCGACGCGCACTTCGATGCCATGGCGACCCAGTTCGGCCGGATCGCCGATGCCCGAAAGCATTAGGAGCTGTGGCGAGTTGATGGAGCCTGCAGACAGGACTACACCGCGGCGTGCTGTTGCCCGGATTGTCTTGCCCCCGCGCATGATGTCCACGCCCGAGGCCCGCTTACCCTCCATGAGGATACGCTCCACCAGCGCGTTGTCCATGAAGGTCAACTTATTGTCGTTGAGACGTGGGAGGACGAAGGCGTCGAACGCCGAATGACGCAAGCCCCCTGTCGTGGACCCTTGATTCCAGGCGACCCCTTCATGCGAGCTCCCGTTCAGGTCCGGGTTGCGGGGCACGCCGGCATTGACGAAGCTGTCAATGAATTTCTGCGATAGTGGGTGTTTCCAGCGCAGCGACGAAACCCGGAGCGGCCCCATCCCGCCGCGGTGAGAATTGTCCCTGTCATCGTCCGCCGTCTCCATCCTGCGGAAATAGGGAAGCACGGAGTTCCAGCCCCAGCCCTTGTTTCCCATGGCCTCCCAAGCGTCGTAGTCGGCGGCCGCGCCACGAATGAAGATCATCCCGTTGATGGCCGACGAACCACCCGGAACCCGCCCGCGCGGCCAGGCTTCCTGCAGTCCGTTACGGCTCGGATCAGGCTCGGTGACGTAGTTCCAGTCGTACCGGTTGTTACCGATCGTATACATGAGCGCGGCCGGTACGCGCGTCAGGTGGAGCTTCTCGCGCTTGCCCGCTTCGAGGAGAAGGACGCTCGCACCCTTTTCGACAAGCCTGGCGGTGAGCGGTGAACCCGCACTGCCCGAACCTACGACGATATAGTCGAATTCCATGATACGCTTGCCTCATCGGGATTGCGGGGCACCGCGCCGGGGTTAGGGGCCCGGCGCGGTCTGGGACTGCGCCCCTGTTATAGGCCGCTCAGATCGACCGCCGGCATCAGCCTTGGGGCCGACAAGCCGGCCTCGATGAGATGGCATGCGGCATAATCCTCGTCGCTTCGTTTCAGCAGCGCCGGATCCTCCGTTACGCAGCGGTCAAAAGCGAACGGGCAGCGCGTGCGGAAGGTGCAGCCGGAAGGAATGTCGATGGGGTCCGGCGGCTCGCCGTCCAGGAGATAGGTCGCCGTGTCGTAGGGCTTGTGCTCGATCGCCGGAACCGCACTGAGCAGTGCCCGCGTGTAGGGATGGCCGGAATCGAAGAATGTCGCCTCGTTGCCGGCGAGTTCGGCGATGCGACCGAGATACATGACGGCCACGCGATTGCAGACGCGGCGCACCATGCTCAGATCGTGCGAGATATAGATGTAGGTCATGCCGTGGCGGGCCTGCAGGCGCTCGAAAAGATCGAGCAGCTTGCCCTGTTCCACTTGGTCGAGTGCCGACAGCGTCTCGTCGAGGATCAGCAGTTCCGGGTCCAGTACCATGGCGCGGGCGATGTTGACGCGTTGCCGCTGGCCCGCACTGAGCCCTACCGGCAGTTTGTCCGTCAGCTCGGGGCGCAACCCCACCTCGTTCATCGTGTAGGCGACCTTCTCGCCGATCTCCTTGGCGCTCATTCCGCCATGGATGCGCAGCGGTTCGGCGATCGTCCGGCCAATGGCCAAATGTGGCGGGATGGCGTTGTAGGGATCCTGCAGCAGCAACTGGAACCGACGGCGCAGATCAAGCAGCTTCTTTCGGCCGAGATGCGCGATGTCCTGGCCCTTGAACAGGATCTGGCCGCGATTGGGTGCTTCGAGGCGGCTGAGTAGACGCGAAAGCGTCGACTTCCCGCAACCGGATTCGCCTACGATGCCGAGGTTATCGCCTTTGTAGACGTCGAAGGAGACGCCCCGGACGGCCTGGACGACCCGATACGCAAACAGCCTCTCACGGTCCTTGGTTGCGTAGGAACGGTAGACGTCGCGGACCGAAAGGATGATTTCGCGTGTGTCGTCCTTGGCCAATGCCGGCGCGGCGGTGACCCGCTCAGCGTCCCAGATGCGCGGCACGCTCTTGATGAGGTTGCGCGTATAGTTGTGCTGGGGTTCGTCGATCAGTTTACGGGTCTGCTGGCACTCGACCACGCGGCCATCGGCGAGCACGAGGACGTTGTCTGCGATCTCGTTAACGACACCGAGCGCCGAGGAGACGAAAATGACCGCCGTGCGGAAATCGCGCTGGAGATCCCTCAGTAGGCGAAGAATCTGGGCGGCGACGGTCACGTCGAGCGGCTGCGTGATGTTGTCGGCGACGAGCAGGTCAGGGTTGGTGACCAGGGCATCGACGATCAGCACGCGCTGCATCATCCCGCCGCTGAACTGGAAAGGAAATTCTTGGAAGCGCTGCGCTGGCGAAGGAATGCGGACCGCGTCGAGGACACGAAGCACGCGCGCCTTTGCTTCCGCCGTCGAAATACCCGGCTCGACGGCGCGCAGCTTCTCGATGATCTGCTGTCCGACCGGGATGGTCGGATCGAGTGCGCTGCCAGGGTCGGAGCCTATATAGGCCACCTTGCGTCCTCGCAGTCTCTGCATCTCGGCGGGCGCGAGATCGAACAGGTTGCGGCCATGGTAGGCAATCGTCCCGCCGGTCACGACCAGCGGCGGGCTTATCCAATTGACGAGTGCGCGCGACAGTACCGTCTTGCCCGAGCCGCTTTCACCGATGATGCCGAGGACCTCGTCCTGGGAAACCGAGAGGTTGACGTCCCGAAGAACAGCGCGCCTTGCGCCGCCTGGCAGCGCTAGATCGACTGACAGGCCCGAAACCTCGATAATGCTTACACTCTCCCCGCTCATAGGACACCTTGGAGTAGCTTGTTGCGGGAGCGCTCAAGGGCACCGCCCATGAGGTTGATGCTGCACAGCGATATCGCCAGCAGCAGGCCGGGAATGGTGGTAATCCACCACGCATTAAGGAGATACTTGGTGCCGTCGGCGATGATCGTCCCGAATGTAGGCGTGGGCGGCTGGATGCCGATGCCGATGAATCCGAGGATGGCTTCGAAGATCATCATGCGCGCGACGTCGAGCACGGCGACGAATGCGATCGGCGGCAGGATGTTCGGCGCGATATGCACCAGCAATATGCGCAGGTCCGATGCGCCGAGGATCTTGGCGGCGCGCACATATTCCTTGCGCCGCTCGGACATGGTGACGCTACGCGCCACGCGGGCGTAGCCGGGCCAGCCCGCGAGGATGAAGACGAGGATGACCGTCAGCGGCGTCGGCCGCGTCACACCGAGGATGGTGATGGCGAGGATGATCACCGGGATCGACATCTGCGCATCCGTGATGCGCATCAGGATCAGATTTGTCCAGCCACCGACATAGCCGGCCAGCATCCCGACGGCCGAGCCGAGCACGAACATGCCCACCACGCTCGCAATACCGATCATCAGCGCGTTCCGCAGGCCGATCAGCGAACGCGCGAGCAGGTCGCGGCCGAGCTGATCGGTGCCGATCACGTGAGGCCAGACCGAGCCTTCGGCAGGCCAGGGGGGCGAGAACTTCAGGCCGACATTGAACTTCGTCGCGGAAAGTCCGAGCAGGCCCGGCGCGGCGATCGAGAGCAGGATCACGGCGATGAAAATGACCGCCCCGACCCGGAACTCCGGCGTCTTGAAAGCTTGAAGGAAGATATTAGCGCCGAGGCTTCGGGCTTTTGGGGGAACGCTGACGTCCGCGTCGACGATGGTGTGTTCGGACATCAGTACTGGAGCCTTCTGTCGATCGTGGTCGATGCGAAATCGACGAGGATGTTCACACCGACGAGCCCGGCGCAGGCGAAGATCGCGATCGCCTGGATGATCGGGAAATCGCGCTGGAACACCGCATTGATCATGAGCAGGCCGATCCCCGGATAGTTGAAGAGGTATTCGACGACGAACAGCGAGCCGAGGATCAGGCCGACCGCCTGGATGCCCAACACGTTCAGAAGGGGTATCCCGGAGTTACGCAGAACATGCGCCGAGATCATGCGCCGTCGGGTCAGCCCGCGGATTTGGCCAACATAGACATAGGGCTCGAGGAGGTTGGAGGAGACCGAAACCGAGAGCGACCGGACGATGATCGGAATCAGTTCCACCGCCAGGACCAAGGCCGGCAGGATCGCATAGGTCCAGTTCTCGTAGCCGATTGCAGGTAGCCAGCCAGTCCTGGCCGACAACAAATAAATGAACACCAGTCCGAGCCATACATTGGGCAGCGAGACGAGGACCGAACTCAGGTAAAGCGCGAATCGGTCGGGCGCCCTGCCCGCGTTAAGGCCGGCCCAGATGCCGAGCGGAACCGCGATCGACAGTGAGATCAGGAAGGCCAGGCCGGCCAGCAGCAGGCTGTAGGGCAATGTCGCGCCGATCAGATCAATGACCGGCGCCCGGTTGCTGGCATCGAAGGTCGATTCGCCGCGCGAACCTCCAGTGCTGCCGCCCTGGGCGCTGCGCACGAAGGATCGGCCGAAATCGCCGCGGACGATCTGGGTCATATACCGCCCGAACTGGACGATTATCGGATCCCGGAGGCCGAGCTCCTTGGCCGTCTGCTCCGCCACGGACTGCGAAACCATCGGGCCGAGCATCAGCCGCACGGGGTCGCCGGGCACCACGCGCAGCAGGGTGAAGATCAACAGGGCGATGCCCGCCACAATGATCACGCCTTGGGCAAGACGGCGAACGAAGAAGTCTATTGCAAAAAGCATAACGGCAGGCTCACGAAGGAGCAGCGCCGCCGGATGGCGACGCTGCTGGGCCAAAGGTTAGACGAGATCCGCCTTCGACAGGTCGATAGGTCCGTAGGGCAGATAGACCGCGCCTTCGAGGTTCTTGGCGGCGCCGTGGAAGGTGAGCGCAGAGAACAGTGAGAAGCTTGGGACTTTCTTGGCCATCGTCGGAAAGGTTTCCTCGGTGAGGATCTTCAGCCGCTGTTCCGGATTGGGCGCGTTGCGCTCCTTGTCCAGGACCGCGTCGATCTCGGGATCATTGATGCCCGAAATCAGCGCCGCGCTGGAGTGCCAGTTGGGCCGCAGGACGAGGTCCGGCTCAGGCGACGGCGTCATCCAGCCGACGTCGCACATATGGCCCTGGCCCTGACCGTCGGCGCGGCGATAGATCGCCACTTCCCAGGCCGCCGGCTCCAGCACCGTCAACTGGACGTTGAAGCCCTGCTCCTGGAGCATCGCGGCGATCAGTTCGCCATACTCCTTGGTCTTGGGATAGAAGCCGATCGAAGTGATATATTCGAGCTGCGGCAGCCCCGCCCCGTTCGGGAAGCCGGCTTCGGCCAGCAGACGCTGCGCTTCCTCGGGATTGTAGTCTGGATATCCCTTGATGTCGGTGAAGCCGAACTTCATCGGGGAGACGTAACAGCTTGACTCGAGCGCCGCTTCGCCCATCAGTTCGAGGATCTGCTTGCGATCGATCGAATGGCATGCCGCCAGGCGGATGCGCGGATCGTCGAAGGGCGCCTTGTTGCAGCGAAAATGCAGATATTTGTTCTCGGTCGTGAGACCCTTGCGAGTGGTGACCTTTGGATTTCCGGCGAGCGATGCGTACTGTTCCGGCTCGAGACGTTCGGCGATGTGGTACTGGCCGTTCAAGAGGCCGAGAACCCGCGTGTTGGCATCCGGAACATAAGCATAGACGACCTCATCGATCTTCGGACGCCCGCCGAAGAAGTCGTCATAGGCGTGAAGAATATTTTTGTCGCCGTTGGTCTCGACATACTTGAAGGCGTTCGTGCCGTTCGGACGCTTTTGGAGAATCTTCGGATCAGCAACATCCTTCGCCGAGAGGATCGGGATCACGCTTGAAATGAACCACCAAGCCGATGCCGGATAGCCGTGCTTTTCGGTGTGCAGTCGCACCGTAAGGCGATCGACAATTTCGACATCGACCTTTCCGGGGCAAAACGAAGCCGCCGGGCGGGCGGGGTCGCAGGAGTATTCGAGCGTCGCCTTTACGTCCTCGGCGCTGAATTCCTTGCCGTCGTGAAATTTCACGCCGTCGCGCAGCTTGAACTCGAACGTGTTGGTGTCGATCAGCTTCCAGCTTTCCGCCAGCGCGGGTTCGAGCAGGTCCGCCTCGCCGTCCCGCATCGGGGCACGCGTCAACGCATTGAAGACGAACTTTTCGAAATTGCCCTGACCAAGGGTCGTGTGGGAAGTCGGATCCCAATTACCTGTGACGGGCCCCATCGACGCGAGCACGAGTGACTTCTTGCCCTGCGCATTGGCCGGCACCGCGACCTTGCCGAGCACGCCGGCTACGCCAAGCGCTCCCGCCCCAACCATAATGTCTCTACGCGTAATCATTGATCGTGTTCCCCTTTTTGTATCGGCAGTTGTTTTGCCGATGTGCGGTTTAGTTTTCCAGGACCCGCTCGGTGCCGGTCCGTTGAACTCCATGCTTCGACCTGCAGCATGGCACTTATTCGCCATTGCCAGACGAGCCTTCCAAATCCTGACTGGACGCCAGATCCATCGTCAAACCGATCCAATTTCTCAAAACACACAAATCGGTCAGAAACACCAATATCGACACATTTGCCTGTGGTCAAGCACGGCTGCTTGGCCTACCCTCGGCGAGTGCCCAGTCCCGAACAAGGTCTAAATCCCAAGGCTTGTTAGACCCTAGGACTGTTGAGCGACTAAGACGGATTTGACTGGTTTGAGCATGTCGACTAGCTTGGCGCCGGGATTTTCGGTCTTCCGGCATCTCGCAGTGTTCGACGTGCTCGGGGATATGTTAAGTCCGGAAAGACCCAAATGGTCACAGGCAGATTCGGTCCATGAGATTTTCTGAGTTTCGCCAGGAAAAAATCCTGGAAATACTGCGCGCAAATGAGCGCGCGAGTGTCAATCTGCTCGCCGATCGCCTCGAAGTCAGTCCGGAATCCATCCGGCGCGATCTGCGTCTACTCGAAACAAATGGCTTGGCTCGGCGCGTCTACGGCGGTGCGGTACTGACGCCAAAAGAGGGGGACAAGCCGTTTGGCGAGCGCAGCCGGGTCAATGCGCCGGAAAAAAACTTGATCGCCGAAAGGGCTGCCAGCCTTATCCAGAACGGTATGAAGATCTTCGTCAGTTCGGGAACCACTACGCTGGCCTGCGTGAAGCACCTTGACAAGCATGCAGACCTGACGATCTTCACGAACTCCATCGCCATTGCGGCGCATTTTTTCTCCCACGGCTGGGGCACCAGTGTCCGCGTGCTCGGCGGTCCGATGGTGCCGGAATATCAGGCCACATTCGGGCATTCTACCATT
This sequence comes from Mesorhizobium sp. B2-6-1, assembly GCF_006440475.1. Taxonomy (NCBI): domain Bacteria; kingdom Pseudomonadati; phylum Pseudomonadota; class Alphaproteobacteria; order Hyphomicrobiales; family Phyllobacteriaceae; genus Mesorhizobium; species Mesorhizobium sp. B2-6-1. The sequence continues at coordinate 1,013 of NZ_VFUH01000018.1, read as the reverse complement.
ACCGCGCTGAAAGGGCACAGGTTCGACCTGGCTTTGATGGGTGCCAGCGCCGTCCATGTCGATCACGGCTTCATGGGCTTTGGTGAGGACGAGGTTGCACTGCACGATGAGGCGAGGCGTCAGGCCGGCACCACCGTCATGGTAGCCGATCGATCGAAGTTCGGACGCTTCGGCTCGGTTCGTGCATTCGGCCTTGCCGACGCCCAACATGTCATCACCACTAAGGGTGTCGGCGAAGAATTCGTCCAGCGCTTCGCCGAACTGGGCGTCGACCTCATCCGCGTTTAAGTGCATCTCGGCGCCGATAGGCACGTCGGCACTTTACTCACGCCCGCATAGATATAGCATTGCGTTTCCTGCTGGCGCGCCTGTCCCCCGCTCCCTTTCGTGGACGGGCCGTCGCTGGTGGGTTGTGCTTGCTTGGATTACAAGGGTTCCGCTGGCTTCATGGAAATTGGTCTGTCGCGAAAGGGTATGGATCGCCGCATCGGCCCGATGGACATTCATCGTCTCCCGTCCGCAACAAAAGAACTCCGTTCCCTTTTTGCGGATGACCTCACGGCGCCGGCCGACCTCTGTCTTATGACGCCCGACGAGCCCGCCTGCTCTGGTGCCGGACCGCAGCTGTGCAGATCGGCACAGGAGATGGAGCCGGGCATTCTCGTCCCGTCGCATCGTGGCGTGGACAGCACCCGCCTGCTTCTGTCGGTCGATGGCCAGCATCCGTCGCTCCTGCTCAAAACAATCCAGCCCGACCAGCGCCGCTTCATCGATGCGGCCGCATCCTTCGATGCGCAGCGCAAAGCGGCCGGCCTCGGCTGCGCGCCCAAGATCCTTGCCATCGATGCGCGGCGCGCGACCTGCATTATGGAATATCGCGACGGCTGGGCGACCGCCCGTGTCAGCGACCTGAAAAAGCTGGACGTCCTCAATGACGTGATAGGTGTTAAGCGCAGGGTCCACGGCGGACTGCGCTTCACGATCCCGGTGTCGCCGTTCGACCGGATCCGCGC
>NZ_VFUH01000017.1:0-126339 GCF_006440475.1 Mesorhizobium sp. B2-6-1 | reverse complement strand
TGTCATGGCCCAGGTGAACAGGGTCGCCGCGCCGTGCCAGTTCAAACTCGCCCTGTCGAGAAATAGCCAAAGGGCCGTGTAAGCCAGCAGCACCAGGAATGCTGCCGGCCGAGAGGTCAACGTGCCAATTGAGGTGAGCACGCTCGTGATCGGGTGATTTGCCATCATCAAGAACTTTCGACTGCAACGCGGGTTCCCATTCTTGGGCCAAGCTCGCGAACGTGCTTGAAGGGTTTTGCCGCAAGCTGATCCGACATCTTGGGCGGCCACAGTTTTGGACGAAGCCGGAACTTGGCGACGATGGTCGGATGCGCTGGCGTGAAGGTGTCGTTCCACGGCAGATATGAAGCCTTCTTCATGTGTGGCGGAACCTTCGGCGTCGTGCAGCTTTACGTTCTTTAGGTGGAGATCATGAGGGGAGATGTAGCTCGTCTTCGCTGGCGTGGTGGTGTGCAGCACGCGGGCGAGCGCGCGGTGACACCACTCTGATGTCCGCGCGAAGAAATGGATCGCTAGCTTGCCGCCTTCGACCCGCGGACAGTCGTACCATCCTAATGGTCCGACACTCGGCGATTCTCGGAACGTGACTACTTCCAAGTGATGGGGCGAGGTATGGCACGCGATACAACCTGACCTGAGCTTTTGAGCCCGCTCGATATTAAGGAGGTAACCCCTTGCCAGGTGAGACGATACTGCCGAACAGATCAGGTTTCGATCTCTCCGTGTTGTTCAAGGTGCTGGAACGACGGGACGATCTCACGGCCCAAGACCGGGCAGTACTTAAGGACGGCCCCTGGCGCGTGCGTGACTACGAAGTCGACGACGAAATCGTCGTGGAGCACTCCGAACCCAAGGAGAGCTGCGTTATCGTCTCGGGGATCACGGGAAGAAATGTCACCTTCGCCGACGGCAGGCGTCAGATAACGGCCCTCCACATTCCAGGCGACTTCGTTGATCTGCATGCATTCCTGTTGCACGTTATGGACCACAACGTCGTTGCTTTGGCGCCAACTCGCATGGCGTTCATCGGGCATGATACGCTGCATCGGATCACTGAGACCCACCAGCATCTGTTCCGCGTGCTGACAACGGTATTGGCGGTGGATGCCGCCATTCAGAGGGTTTGGATCGCGTGCCTCGGGCGCCGGTCCGCAGAGGCCCACCTGGCGCACATCATTTGCGAGATGTTCCTGCGTATGGAGGTCGTCGGCTTGACCCGGGAATGGTCATTCGAATTTCCTGTCACGCAAAGCATGCTGGCGGATACGGTGGGGCTGTCGATTGTCCATCTCAATCGGACGCTTATGGCATTGCGCCGTGCTGGCCTTATCACCTGGCAGCGTAAGGTCGTGACCATCACGAACTGGGATCGCTTGGTGCGAGCCGCCGAGTTCGACGCGACTTATCTCAACCTTCGCAAAGAGCCGCGATAGAGACTTTTACTCGCGTGCTTCGTCACCTCCCAGCAGCAATGATGGCCCAAGCAATGGCGCACGGCACGCTCGGCTTGAGAGGCAGGTGGAGGACCCCAACGGGCAAATTGCCGACGCACTCCTCAACCACCTCGGCCCGTGCACAATCGTGCTAACGGATAGTGCTTCGGCCGCACGGCAGGCGATTTTCTTCAGGCTCCTCTGCTGCAATTGAACCTATCCGGGCGGCCCTCAAGCACGCGATCCGCGGTGTTCATGCATCTTGGGCTAAGGGATCTGATGCGTCTGGCGCCGATTAAAGCGGTCAGTTTGGAACTTTTCATCCCCACAAGCGTTCGAAGGGGCTTGTGGGGACGGGGTGCCAAATGAAGCAAGGGATTCTTCCTGCTCAAGTCGACGAGGTAGCCTCTCTCTCGGAGGTTCCCGATCCGATACTCACCAATGAGTTTGAGGATTTCTTCGAGAATGCCGCCATCGCACTTCACTTCGTCGGGAAAGATGGCACCATCCTGCGTGCCAATCGCGCGGAATTGCAAATGTTGGGATTCACGGCCGACGAATATGTAGGCCGCAACATTCGCGATTTCCACGCAGATCAGGTTGCTATTGGAGACATATTGGACCGCCTGTCCCGGCGGGAGGAACTTAAAAACCACCGCGCCCGGCTGCGTGCCAAAGATGGCTCGACCCGCTGGGTGGAGATAACCTCCAACGTTCGCGCATTGGGTGACCGCTTCCTCAATACCCGCTGCATCACCATCGATGTGACTGAAACGGTCAAGGCGCAGGAGCTTATCCGCGAACAGGAGCGGCGCCTTGCCATCACCTATGAGAACGCTGCCGCTGGTATTGTGGAAGCAAACGCCGAAGGCCAACTGCTGCGGGTAAATTCCCATCTGTGTGACCTTTTGGGCTACACGCAGGATGAGCTGATTGGACGATCGATTTTTGACCGCACCTTTCCCGCCGATGCTGAAGCAGATCGCGAGCAGTATCGACGGCAAGTGGCTGGCGAGATCGACAGCTACACACTTGAAAAGCGATTTGTTCGCAAGAATGGATCAGTTTTTTGGGCTGTTGTGAATTCGTCGAGCGTTCATGACTGCGACGGGTCATTTCGATACGCTGTACGTGTCCAGCACGATATCAGCGAGCGCAAGCGGGTTGAGGCGGCGCTTGCCAAACGTGCCGAGGAACAGGGTGCGATACATCGATTCACCGAAATGCTGCAGCATGCGCGCACGCAAGAGGATGTGTATGCGCCGGCGCTCGATGCAATCCAACGTGCGCTCCAATGCCAGCGTGCTTCGATATTGCTGTTGGATAAAAACGGGCGCATGAAGTTTGTGGCTTGGCGTGGCCTGTCCGACACTTACCGCGTAGCGGTGGAAGGACACTCGCCTTGGTCAGCGGAGAGCCAAGATCCGCAGCCGATCTGTGTTGACGATGCACACCAAGCGGATTTGCCGGAAGAATTGAAACAAGCGATCCAGACTGAGGGCATTGGTGCGGTCTACTTCATTCCGATCACACAAGGTGGACGGCTTCTGGGCAAATTCATGGCCTACTTCGACCAGCCTCAAGAGCACTCGGAACAGCAGATTGAAACGGGTCGGACCATCGCTCGTCAGCTCGGTTTCGGTATCGAACGCATAAAGGGCGAAATTGCTGCTCAAAGGCTGGCAGCAATCGTGGAGTCTTCCCATGACGCGATCGTCAGCAAGGATTTGAATGGGATCATTTTGACATGGAATCGCGGGGCTGAGCGCCTGTTCGGCTATTCGGCCTCGGAAGTGCTCGGCAAGCCGATCACGATCATCATCCCTCCGGATCGGCTGCAAGAGGAGCCGCTCATCCTGGGTCGAATACGCAAGGGCGAAATTGTCGATCATTTCGAAACAGTCCGGCGCCACAAGGATGGGTCGCTAGTGGACATTTCTCTGACTATATCGCCTGTCCGAGACGCAGCGGGCCGTATCGTTGGCGCCTCCAAAATTGCCCGGGATATAACTGCGCAGAAAATTGCGGAAGCAAAGGTGCGCGACAGTGAACGTCACCTTCAGGATCTTCTCGCGGCCATCCCTGCTGCAATCTACACGACCGATGAGCAAGGCAAGATCACCTATTTCAATGAGGCAGCGGTCGAACTCGCCGGCCGCACGCCGGTGATCGGCAGTGATGAATGGTGCGTCACCTGGAAGCTCTATTGGCCAGATGGAACGCCACTTCCTCACGACCAGTGTCCAATGGCTGTTTCCCTTCGTGAAGGGCGGCCGGTCCGGGGAGTTGAGGCGATTGCCGAGCGGCCGGACGGCACGCGGATTCCATTCATTCCCTATCCGACGCCGATGCGGGATGCAGCTGGAGCAATTGTCGGCGGCATCAACATGCTGGTCGACGTCAGCGAGCGCAAGCAAGCTGAGACACAACAGCGGATCCTGCTTAACGAACTCAACCATCGCGTTAAGAACAACATGATGATGTTGAAGTCCTTGCTTTCGGTAGCGGCCAGGACCAGTCAAAATTCGGAGGCTCGCAAGACGCTCGACGAGGCGAGCAAGCGAGTGGCAACCATGGCTGCGGCTCAACGTGTTCTCTACGACACCCCAGACGCATCCAATTTCAGCGCGCCACTTTTTCTCGGGGCCATTTGCGAAACGACAAAGCAGGTGTTTCCAGCGAACGTCCAACTCATTTGCGACGCCGATCCCATCCAGTTGCCCAACGATATCGCGATGCCGCTTGCGCTCATACTCAATGAGCTTTTGGTCAATGCCGTCAAACATGGATCTGCGGGCAAGGCAAGCATCATTCGGGTTGGGATCAAGCAGCACGGTCAAAAGCAGGTGTTGACGGTAGAGGATGAAGGTTCAGGTTTCGATCTGAGGGCGGTGCGTCCTTCCTCGTCAGGTTTGCGGTTGGTTGAGGGGTTGGCGCGACAGATTGGTGGGATTTTCGAAGTTGAGCGAGATCCGTCTCGTTGCATCGTGATTTTTTCTCAGGCTCCCGGGGAGAACGGCTTTGACCTTAAAAACGGCAATGTTTGAGACAGGCCGAACGGGGGAGTCGAACCAGCCATTCAGACCTCAGTTGGTTTTCTCCAGAGATGATGGGATTGGAGCAGAAGCGAGAATTTCCGGCAAACCATGCATCATGATCGTCGAAGACGACTACCTCATAGCCCTCGATGTCGAGGCTAGTCTTAGCGATGCCGGTTTTGTGTTGGCTGGGATAGCCAGCACAGCCGAGGAGGCGATCATAATTGCGCGCTCGGCTCAGCCTGCGATTGCCCTGATGGATATCCGCTTGCTTGGCAAGCGGGACGGAATTGACGCAGCGTTGGAACTCTACCGGGACTTCGGCATACGGTGCATCTTCGCAACCGCGCACGCTGACCGCGACGTAAAGCTTCGAGCCGAAGCGGCAAGACCACTCGGCTGGGTTCAGAAACCCTACTCTACGGCGATGCTCATCGAAGCCATCCAAAACGGTTTGCAGGAGCTCGACAACAAAGGCTGAGCGTCACAGCCGGCAGCCAGTGCTGGCGAAGCCCTGGCTTTGAAATTAACGGACGTAATCTTCGTTGCTATCGCGAATTGGTACGCTCCAAGCTGGCCGGCTGATCGATTGCGACTGTACGCATACAGACCACCGGATCCATTTTGCCTGGCCTGACAACCCAGGAGGCCTGGTATCAGGCCAATAGCATGGGCCTGCAATCATACCGGGTTTGGTTAGATACCATAGTGCCGACAAATCTCTCCGTCACTTCGACCGAAGTCCGGCTTCGGGCCGTGGCCATGGAACTGCCGAAGGGCATCGGCACACCACGGCAGCGCGATTGGCTACTCGGAGTATGTCGCAGGGATTTCCGATGTGAGCTTCTTCGGCGAAGCCGCCAAACGCTGTCTCGACATCGTGCACGCAAACACGCCCGCATGGAAGGACACCTTACGATGGACGTCGCAGAGTGGGTTAGCCAATCTCCCGACCGTCAATATCGGCCCGTGGTGGCGCGACTACCATAGATCGCTGGAGAGGCTGCACACCGGCTATGCGCGTTCGATGTCCTGCCCGTCTCTCGGCGATGTCTGCTCCAGGACTGCTCGCCCTCTTCCTGACCGGCGCTTTTTCGGTCGGCAGTTAGAGCTCGGGGCCGTTCGGCACGGAGCCGCTCTTCTTGAACGGATGCCATCGACGACCGCTTTCCAGACGCAAGCGAAGGTGCTCCCGCTGCCCGACCTGAACGTCGCGGACCGTCAGTCGGAAAGGACCGACGCATCCGGCTCGGCTGCTAGCCGAGCGTGCGAATCGGAACCAAAGTTTGAGGAGCAAGTTTGGCCGTGAACGCCGAAGTTTGGCACAACCATCCAAGGAAGGAGAAGCCGATGAAAGCGCAATGCGGGCCGGCGGCAGTTTGCCGCTGCTTTGGTTTTGTTGAGCTTGCCGGCGATGGCCCAGACGAGCGGGACACCGGACCTTAAGCTGCCAACGCAGCAGTCTGGATCCACGCCGCCCCCCGGCCCCACCGGACATATCGACGACCAGACGCGTGAAATGATGCGCCAGATGATAGACGAGATGTTGCAGGAAAAGCTGCAGGGAGATGGCGGTCCCGAAGGAGGACCTCCGCACCGCAAAGGTTGGCACCGGGACATCGCACAAGGGCCTCGCGAGGCGGGCAGGATATCTCGAAAGGCTGATCGCATGGGGCCCCGCATGATGTACTTTGCCCGTATGCAAATAATGTTTGCGATAATGGACGCCGACGGCGATGGAGCCCTTTCGCACAGCGAGATCCAGGATGTGATCGGGCGGATATTTGACGCCGTCGACGAGAACGGCGATGGCAGGATTGACCTCGAGGAGATTCAATCCTTCTCACAGGGTCGTGGAGGTGGAGACATGCAGTAGCGCCCAAAGGGGCGCCTGGCTCCTGTTCCTGGCCGCCATACTCGCCCGACCTCAACCCGATCGAGATGGCCTACTCAAAACTCAAGGCGCACCTGCGAAAGAAGGCGGCCAGAACCTTCGACACGCTTTGCGAGGCTCTCGGCGATATCTGCCACCTGTTCGAGCCAGCCGAATGCAGAAACTTCTTCAAAGCGGCCGGATATGAGGCCGATTAATCGCGACACGCTTGAGGCAGAAAAATTGCGCGGGCGCCAAAGCTGTCCGGTCTCGGCCCGCCAAGTCCCGGGAACATGGCCGCGAAGAGGACCATTTGTTCACCTGACCTGCGGCGGGAGGTGGCCATGCGCGGCCTGCGGCAGCTCTCTTTTGGCATGAGAAGCCCGGTCACAGGTGCTTGAACCGCGAGCGGCAAGGACGGCTGATCAGGCGATGAGGCGGAGAGATTCGGACGTTCCCCTCAATCCGCCATGCCGGCCTCATGGGGTACTATTGCGTCGAGGATTGCGTTGTACAAACTGACGGTATCTTCCTCGATTTCTGTGCTGCTGATGCCAGCCGCTTTCGCATCCGAAAAAAGCTTCTGGGTGAGTTGGGCAACCGAGGTGACATCCGCCCCGACTGTTTCCGGGACGTTGCTTGATATCCATTTGTGAAGGAAGTTGGTTCCACGCGTGCTCATCGAGAAAACAACCACCAGATGAACAGCGCGCAAGCCCCAACCACAACCGCTGAGACCGCTATCAAAATGCCCCTGCCGTTCTGCCATCCGGGCGGCGGCGGAGGCACCACCTTTTCAGGCTTGGTTCGATCGTCCATTCCGCAACAAGCTGCGGGGAGATCTTAGGTTCCGCTAATCCCGTTTCGCGGAAAATAACTTGCCATGGCTGCCACACATTCAATTTTTCACTCCAGCGAAAGAACCGCCTTTTTCAGCCTTCGGCTCCGACCTGCAGGAGGTGCTAAGGCCGGGTCAGTGAGAACAGCACGCCTGGCGATTTGCTCGCGTCGGCATACCGGCGATTTCTGGCCGCGAACCGCGTATTGCTTGAACACCTGACGTCCCTAGTTGCGGTCTCTCAAAAACCTCGCCTCCCGCAGCAATGAATTCCAATCGGGGCCGATGAGCTTGATCAGGTCACGCGCCTGGCGTTCCGAGATGCCGACTTCTTTAGCCAGCCGCCGAGCAAGAAGCCGCATGCCCTCGTCTTCGCGTTCGCTGCCGTCATCTTCCATCGAAACCTCCTACGGCCGAACGTGGCAGCGCTGGTTTGGTTTCGCCAGGCAAAAAAAACCGCCGGCCGGAGCAAGCGGGCGGATTGTATTGACGAATTTGGGCCGCCCTTCTTGACGAGACGCATCACCGCCACAGAACTACCAAATGACTTCAAGGATCGACGCAACTCGCGACCTAATGCTTTCGGATACCGCCGACCTAGTTGCTGCTGCAAGTGCGGCCCGGGAACTCTATGGCCCAGACGCGGCAACGGCAGTGGTCTACTGCGCCATGGAAGCACATTTCGCTGGGCGGACGGCCGATTTTCTTTTCTGGTTTGATGTTTTTCGCGACCTGATTAAGCCCAAAGCTCAATGAAGCGGCGTGAATAAAGGGCGAGGTAGGAGGCCGTTTGACCGCGCGTCCTGGCCGTCTGGAATCCGTTTGGAGAACGGCAAGGACATACTCCTGGAACTGATTGGGAATGGCCGAAGGAGCCGCGCTCGCTGGCAGCGAAGGCATCCCCCGATGAGAAGTAGCGCGGCCAACACGAAGCTCTATCGCCGCGCATCACCCGACCTGACGCCAGAACATGGACGGCGTGCCATCGATGCCCGCGGATTAACTATCGAACTACGCGGATTATTGTCGGATCAGAAGCAATGACCGCCAGAACCTGCTCGTTGCAAAAGAGGCGAAAGGCTGCCGCCTACGCAAACTGAGGAGCCCTGCAATCTGGTCGACGCCGATTACATCACGGCGCAAGCGGGGTGGCGCGAACCCGCACACTCGGATGCGGCTAGAGTTCCGGGTTTTCGGCAATTTGCTGGCGGATATCGGGAAAGGCATTGAAAAGGGCCCAGCGTCCCCGTCTGGAGATGCCAGAAGCTCTTTTATAGACGCGGGTGGACGCCCGCATTGCCACAGCCCGGCCCTGTTCAGCCTGTCGTGGGTCCACTGAGGAAAACCGCCACCCGCGCTGGATCCGGTGATCCCAATTGCCGGCAAACTGGTCGATAGGGTTAAAGCTATGGCGCAGCATTGTTGGATATCGCCCGCCGATTTAACCCGGGCCGCGTCTGACACTTAGCTGACTGCGCGCAGGCGCCGAGACCGAACAAAGAGTTGTAGTCCCTCGGAATCCAACGCATGGCCGAAGGCATAGCCTTGCAGTATGTCGCAGCCCAAATCTCCAAGCATCCGTGCGTGCTGCATCGTCTCGACACCTTCTGCTATAATCTCGATACCCAGGGACTTGCCGATCTCAATGATCGACGACACAACCTGCCTTCGTTGCGGAGATTTGACGATTGGAATGATCAGCTGCCGATCTATTTTCAACCGGCGGGGCTGTAGCTTGAGCAGGCTGACTATAGAGGCATAGCCCGTGCCGAAATCATCTATCTCTATATCGATGCCGAGTTCCTTTATTTGATTGACGTTCCATGCAATCAAATCATCGCTGCCATCCAGGAAAATAGACTCAACAAGCTCGAACGAAACCGTTCCCTTTTTGATATCTAATTTCCTTAAGCTCTTTATGAGTTCTTCGTCATGAAGACGTCGCGCGGAAACGTTGACCGATACCCGTGGTATATGGAGATTTGCATTGGACCACTTTGCAAAATCTGAAAGTGATTGATTCAGTATGGATCGATCGATCATCGAGACGACATTTAACTCGTCGGCAATCCTTAGGAAGGCATCCGGCGCTAAAATTCCCCGCTTTGGGTGTCTCCATCGCGCAAGCGCCTCGACGCCGACGATTTCGAGGGTTTTTGCATTAAATTGAGGCTGGTAGAAGGCTATGAACTCATTGCGCTCCAGGCCGCCGAGAACTTCGTCGGCAATCCGCTTCGTGTCGACGATCTCGCTTTGCATCACCTCGGTGAAGAAATCATATCGGTTGCGCCCACGCGTCTTTGCCTGGTAAAGCGCGATGTCGGCATTCACCAGCAGATGCTTGCCTTCGATGTCATTGTCGTTCTCGACTGCAATCCCCACGCTAGCACCAAAGCGGCAGCGGTGGCCGTGGTAGTAAACAGGTTCGCTCATCTTGCTGATGATGTCGTCAGCCAGCAGCCCCAGTTGCTTAGTATGCTGCACAGTGCACAGGACCACGAATTCGTCGCCGCCAATACGAGCGACGAAGCCGCCCTCCCCTACCTTGGATCGCAGCACGGTAGATGCGTGAACCAGCATCGCGTCACCCGCGGCGTGGCCAAGTGTATCATTGATGTGCTTGAACCGATCGAGGTCGATGTGAAGCAGGCCCACATGACCGCAGTCTCGCCTAGCTTTTGCTACGAAGTCTTTCAGTACCTGGTCGAGGTAACGACGGTTGGGCAAACCCGTCAGAGAGTCGTGAAGTGCGATATGCTCTATGCGCGCCTTGGCAGACTCGAGTTCTGCATTTTTCGTCTCCGACAGCTGTTTTGCGCGAACCAGGTCGCTGTTGAGCAGGACGTCGGCCGTTACATCCCATTCCGCGCCAATCATCTTGGGCGTCTCGTTTGGGGCTTGGTATATGGTGGCCTTGGATCGGACGTAACGAATTTCACCACCTGGACGGACAATCCGGTACTCCGACGAATATGTTCCGCCGCTGGCCACAGCACTGTTGAAATCTGCGTTGGCGCGGGCCAGATCCAGGGGGTGAATTGCGCCCGCCCAATCCGAATAGCCGCGAGGACCTCCATCGCTGGGCTTGCCATATATTTCGTTCACGCGATCATCCCACGACAGGTCATTGGTCGCGAGATCATGTTCCCAAACGCCAATGGCTGACGCCTCCAGAGCAAGTTCTAGGCGTCGGGACAATCGACGCAGTTCCGTATAATTGCGCTGCCTTTCACTAAGCAGCCGACCTGCTACCAGGAATGGGATCAGGATCAGCGCCCCGGCCGCGGCCATGATGGTACGCAAGAGCCAAGCGTTGCTGGGGGTCGAAGGCCAGCCGTTTTTGGGGACGGCTGCGATCTGCCACGAACCGGACGGAAGCAGAACTTCGGCCGTCACCGGATTGCTTTTGCGGATGTCTGCAGAGCCAAAAAATTGAACTCCGCTTGGGCCAAGGGCATCTTTCCCTATGAGCGCGATATCAATCCCGAGATCATCGTCAAACAGGCCGCTCGCCTTGTAAAGGCGCTGCACATCGACGACCGCGGATATGATGCCCCAAAATCTTTCACTGTTGCCCGCACTCGACACGAAAACCGGAAAACGGCCGATGAAGCCCTGGCCTCCTTGCTTCAGGTCGACGGGGCCGGCAAGAATCAACTTGCGCTCGTCTCGCGCCCTTAGCGCGGCCTTGCGTTGCCAATCATCCTTGCGGTAGTCGAGGCCCATCGCCTTCTCGTTGCCCTTCAGCGGATACAACAAGGAAACGACCAGATCGGGCGCGCCGGCAATGTTGTTCAATTGTGAGTTTTCGCTGAACAGGTTTCTCGCGAGAGAAGCAAAGCGTTGCTGTCCCATATAGGGTTCCGTCACGACCGTCGCGACCAGTCCATGCACAAGTTGGAGGTTTCCGCTGATGTTACCTTCTAGCTTGGCGCGAATTAGATTTACCTTGACCAGGACATCCGCGCGGGCGGCTTGGTCCGAAACGATTTTGTTTTGATGGTCCGCATACGCTGCGCTGATGGCAATAACCAAGACCGCCATGGCGGCCGGAATATTCACCGAAGAAAAAACGGCATCCTTCATCCCGCCGAACCTAGCGCCGAAAAGGGGCAATGGGGTCGAACTCCCTGTGTGGTTCCGGTGTTCGGATGGACTCGTGCTACAATACTAGCGTTGATTGCTTAATTTTAGACTTCACACTTCTGAAAACTTTGCACTTCCGACGGTGATGTCATCTCGGGTCGACGCCGGTCCCCTCGACGTTTTCACGCTGCCGACGACACCGATGACAACACTGATATTGATGGGAATCGTCGACAAGCGACTTCGTCACCTGCCCTGACCGCAATCAGAGAAGACAGGCGAAACGGCTACAAACGGCACGAACCTGGGCTGCTGCCAACCCCTTACAAGCCGCGCTACACGGCGCGGCTGGCCTATACGCAAGATTTAGAAACGGCTACGCTCAAGCTGAGGGCGTTCGCCTAGCAAACCAGATCGCCGTCGAAAGCCCGACCAGCCGGTGCTCGGCAGGCGGGTGCCTTCGACTGCGCGTCGTAGCAAGAGCCCTGTGCTCGGAAAGAATCCTGATCGCAGGCGACAGTCGTTTAAGCGGGATCATACCGTCACATGGATTTAGGAGCAGCGAGATATGGGATCATACCGACGCTCCGCTTCGTCGCGCCGATGGAATAGGCCATCGGAATCCTGGGAGAGTTCTTTGGCAAGCCGTACATATTCTTGCCGGCCCTCACCGCAAATGAAAAGTGCTGCCACGAAACCGTGTCATGCTCATTCAGAAAATCGAGCGTGAGCCCAGCTGAAATCAGGGCGTTCACGACATCGCTGATGGGATGAATCCACTCATAGTAGCGAGGATGCTTCAAGCGCCGGTCGTCGCCGGTATAGGTAAGTTCCTCGTTCCAGGCGAGCGGCTGAGCTATGGGTGTTCGCCAGTCGTGCTTCAACTCGAGTGCCGCGGCCTTGCGATCACACTGGAACATTAACGGATGGCCCTCAGCCATATAGAGCCGACCGCCGGGTCGCAGGAGATCGGCAACCACTCGCGCCCACCGGCCCACGTCGTCGAGCCAGTTTACCGAACCCCAAGTCACGTAAGCGACGTCAAAGGTCCGGCCAAGCGCTTCGACTGCCTCGAATAGCGGCGCTTCCACGAAGCGCACATCAGTGCCTGCCTTGGAAGCGAAATCCCGCGCAGCGGCGATGGCAGTCGGTGAAAAGTCGAGGCCGGTCACGCTGCGCGCGCCGAGATTTTTCAAGCTGATCGTGTCGAGCCCAATGTGACATTGTAGATGGATGATATCCTTGCCGACAATATTACCGAGCTCGCTCGTCTCAAGCTCATAGAGATTGGATCCCCCTGCCAGCACGTTTTCGATCTGGTAGCTGCCCGTTGTGTCAGTCGAATGCAGTTCGGCCCGATCATCCCAATTAAGGCGGTTCGTACCCAGAAACGATTCCACACCCCCTCCGATCGTCAGCGCTTGCTGATGCTTGGTAAACAAATGCTTAATATCTTTGCAGCGAAAGGGCCGTGCGTCAATCTGAGGTCGGCGGACGATGTGCCAGTTCGCGAAGCCTATAATCGCGGAGACAGCGGCGGGGTCTGAGGGAAGGTGTAGGTTGCTCGAACTGAGTTGATGATGATGCAGGCAGTTGCCGACCGCTCGCCTGGCAGTAGTTCTGCAAGCTCGGAAGAGAGCGCCAGCTGCATGCTTAACGAGGGAACAGTTTCCGCTCGTCTGCGACGACCCGCGCGGACCTGATCGGATCGGGTCGGTTTGCCTCATCAACAGCCCATCTGAGTGCCCCTCATGCCAACGAGCATCACATGATCGATTTCGGCAAGTCGGCAACGGAAGTGCTCGGATCTGAACGGGCAGCGTAGGCACGGTTCTCGCCGCCCGTCGATCAGCCCACGCTACCAGAGCTCCAACGGCGATCGCGGTTTACAGCATCGTTAACTCGCCATCGACCACGTATTGCCTGCCGGTCACATCTGCAGCAGCATCCGACAGCAGGAACCACGCGAAGGCTGCGGTCTTCGCCTTCTGGGGGGCCGAGAAAGTCGGCAGCATCCCCGGAACTTGCACTCAGCATGTCGTCTCGGGAACACGAACCCCGGTTCCGCAACGCGAGCCCAGTTCGTCCCCGCGGCTACCAACCTCTACCCTGGCACGCCCCACGGCGGCATGCGCATCCCCTGAAACCTATGGTGCTCGGAGGTTCGGCATCGCAGTTGGGGAATTGAATATTGCCAAGTGAAAGGTCGTGCCGATCTGCCGGGTCGCGGGTGCCGAGGGTGCCACATCTCTTAGATAGAGAGGTCGATCCAGGCGGCTGCAACCGCGGTCTGCTAGTGGCGTCCGTCAAGAACCATGCGAGGCATGGCCGGGCCTCGCCTTGATTCCCGAGCCCGCCTCGCCATTTTGTACCTGCGTCGTGCCCTGACTTCATCCTCCGCTTGCTTGCGCGATATCTCCACCGTACCGAGCAGCATCTTTTCTGGCATGCGATTGTCGTTTGAATTTCGAGTGGCCGCCATATTGGTTCTCCGTTGTGGAAGCCGAACTTCGACTTGGCGGAAGTGTTCCCTGCGGCGCGGGATCGATGCCTCGGGAGCACTAGTTGACCACCGACGAACAAGATCGGGAAACAGAGCCGCGACGTGGCTGGTGGCGGCAGATCCAGGGCGGGCATATCATAGTTAAATGACGGCGCAGGAGCAGGATGCGATGGGGGTGCTCAGCGGCTCCCCTTAAGCTGCTGAACAAAGGCATCGGCTTGCGGAGGACCACAGCATGCGCATGCATCATCCAGCAGACATCGCCATTTATCCAACCGATCTCGAACTGCTGCAGCGGGTTCTTATCCAGTATTGTTCAGAGAGACGGTGCAGTTTGGATTCCGCCATGGCCAACGACGCAGCATGTGAGCTGATGGCGCTGTTTCAGGCCGGCATCGAGGACGAAGGCGAACTCGAACGCATCATTTCCCGTCATGACATGCCGCTTCGGATGGTGGGGTAGGTGCCCTCCTGCCCGTGTAGTGGGCATGCTGTAGGGTCCAGGCTGCACCGCGCGGCTGGCAGGCTTATCCCACCCGCCCCCGCAACAAGGGCGCCGGCCACCTTGGCTCGGCACGGGTGCGAGCAAATTGTTTGCTAAGAACAGCCATACATCGAGCCTCGGTACCGGGTAGCCTCAATCCATAGTGCGAGGGCAATAGCTGGCGACCGCCCCTTAACTTCCAAATCGCGACCTCGATAGCCGCCAGCCGCGATCCATACTGTCTTTGAACGCTGGTAGATTGTAACGCCCCGTGCGCTCGCCCAAGCGCACAGGTCTGCAAAGTCTCGCTTCATGATTTCCCCACACGCAGCAATCGGAACGCTATAAACTGCGAAGGTGGAGGTATGTTCCACGATGCTAAAAAAGCCCGCCACCTTTCGGCGGCGGGCAATCAGCGGGAACACAGCACTGAATGGGAACAGTGCGAGGGTCCAACATCGCCAGCTCGAAATCGTTCCATGCTTCGGCAGGGATCATATAGCGGTTGCTTGACGAACTTGCCGACGTTCGCCGGAAGTCAAGAATGCCGCTGCGCTCCGCGCGCTTTCCTAGCGGATGAAAGCATAACCGCTAGGCTGCTATGCCAATGACGAGCCCCTTGCGCCGCAGATCGTCGATCTCTGCTTCATGTCTTGGCCGACGCGTTCATTTGCCCTGGCGTTGCCTATTCCACGCCTTGCTCCGACTCAACGCCGATTGCGTCGCCGTCACATAGACCGCACCATGATCCCAATTGTTCGTCTTGTGGGGAGCTTTGACGATGGCCTCTCGGTTATCCCTGTCTTTGTCCTTGCGGGCGCAGGTCTCGGTATATCGGGCGTGAACAGGTGTGAGGCCTGTCGCGTCCGCCAGATCCACTTGGGTAATCGGGAATTCAAAATTCTCGTCAACAATGTCGCCGAAAGCCCGCATGCGCACGAAAATTTCATATATCAGAAATCCAATGCGCGAAAAGGCGTCGCGCCTTCCCTCATCGATAATGCGTTCGCGCAACAGCCCTTCATCCTGAAGCGTGTTCCACCAGAAGGCGAGCGCGATACTAGGGCGGTCGAGAAGCAGTTCCTTCATGCGGGTGCCTGAGATCGGCAAGGCCGGCGTTAAGGGGCACGCAGTGACGAAGCAGGACCTGAAGTTCAGCCAGCGAGATTCGCCGAACAACTTTTCGCGACGAGAGAGGGGGCTGGCAACCCTCCACGGCGGCAGTGCCTACTTGCGGATGATCCAGTTTATCAAGGCGGGTTCGATCTGTTTGCGGTCGGTAAATTCCACGATCAGGCTTGTAGCCAGATCGCGCCATTTGTCTTCCGGCACTTTGGTTTCCAAAACCAGTTTTTTGAACACTTCGCGCAGAATGTCGCAATCAAATGCGGAGATGTCGCTCGGTGCCTTTGCCGCCTGCCCGATAAATTCGGAGCACGATCCCGGCTGGCGATCTTTCTGCTGCTCATGAAGGCGCTTCAAGAGTTGGCGCGAGGCTTCGACGGCCTTCCGGGAAAAGCTCAGGCTCCGGTGAAGTTCGTCAATCTCCAGTCCGGTACGCCGAACACTCAACCGCGCAGCCTCGACCAGCATTCGAGTGGTATCTGTTTGCGTGGCCATCATCGCCATTCCTCCCCAGCGATGTTTGTCCAATCTAGGCACATTTGATGGGTCACTTCAATGCCGACGCCGGCGGAATTCTTGGGTGCCGGCCTGTAGGATCTTAAGGACCAGCCGTTCTTCGTCAGCCATGTCGCTTGGCAGTCAGCCATTCAGAGCGGGGCCGATTGTATGGACGGGCAGCATGATCACCATCGAGCCTGTCGTTTGGGCTACAACGGCTTGCCGAAAACAAGGAACACTCACCAAAACCGCTGCGAACACAAATCATGTACCAGGCTGCCGGCCAAGCCACCATATTAGTACCCGCCACATGAAGCGGGTACTCAATCGACCGGCGATGAAGGGACTGGTGATCGGCGGTCGCCTTACTAATGTGACCTCGCCTGCGTTGTTTCACGCTTCAGACCCTTTGCGCTTCGGAATCAGACTTTGGTCGGGTTTGGGCGGTCCGATTCAAACCACCTGGCAAGGCGCGCCAGATGTCGACCCCAGGCGGTCACGAGCGATGCCACAGCTATCGCGATTCTGGCGACCTAAAGGCGCCAATCCCCACAAGTTTCCGACGACAAGGCTATCACGTTACGAAAATCCCCGTTCAGCCCGAACCCGAACGGGGCGTGCATATTTGCTGCCACGCCAACCTGGCAATGGATTTGAATGGCAAGCCAAACCATACCGAGGACGGTCAGCGTGCGCGAGACGCCGTCCTGAATTCATGCAAGCCAGAGAAGTGGTCAGCGTCGTGAAGCGGCCGGCCTAGCGTACGTCTCCGAAAGCGGGCCTCGGCTTTACGTGTTCGCCAGACGAATGGCGGCGACCGATAGCGGCGGCAGCGCAATTTTGAGGACCAAGCTACCGGCCTCGCTCTTGCTCGCGACCGGCTCGCTGCGAAGCTCCGAAAGATGTTTGAGTCTATCCACGGTCGGCGCGTCGAGATATTCGGGTTTGCCCATTTCTTCCCAGCGGCGCTTGGCGTTGGCGTGCTCGGCGTCGATGCGTTGCACGCAAGCCGTGGTCGCAGTCGACGCGGCTTTCAGCGTGAACAACACCTCCTCGGTCTTGATCGGATGGCGCGGCAGGGCGAAATTCGTCAGTATCAGCGTAGACGCGCCGTCGCCGCGGACGAACCAGGCGTCGACCGTCTCGTGAGCGCCCTCGACCGGCAGCATCTCGGTGCCAGCGCCATGCAGCAATTGAAAGGCACGATAGGCCGGCTTGGCGATGCCGTGGATGTTCAACAGTCCGAACCCGCCCTGGAAGGGCAGCGAGGGAAAATAATTCTCCTCGAAAATATCGGAGAAGGTCCAGTAGCTGTATCCCTCAACCAGTCCGTTCGCTTCCAGAACGGTCTTGACGATGAACGCGGCGGCATAAGGGTCGTCATGCAAGGGATCGCGCGGGTTCGAGGAGGTGCACCATTCGGTATAATAGAGGGGCACGTCGCCCGCTTGCTTGCGCGCGCCTCGCGCCTCGTCGCGCAGGGCGCTGCGTTTGCTGGCGGCGAGCTGCGCTTCGGTGTCGTCGCCTGGTTGGCCGAAATCGTCCGTCGGGTAATGGTGCGTGCTGACGAAATCGGCGGGCAGGTCGCCGGTCCGGCAGAAATTCAGGAAATCCTCGATCCACGCGTTATCGGCCGTCGCCGGACCGCCGACCCGCAACAGCTTATCGACGCCTTTGATGGCTTCGGCGGTATAGCGATAAAGCTCGAAATAGTCGCTTTGCTTGCCGCTGCCGAAGGCGGTCAGGTTCGGCTCGTTCCAGACCTCGAAGAACCATTGGCGCACCTCGTCCAGGCCGTAGCGGCCCACCCAGTGGCTCACCAGTTTGCGGATTAGCACCGCCCATTGCGCGTAGTCCTTCGGCGGCGTGACATTGGCGCGGTAGTGAAAGGCGGTCTTGTCGCCGGACGCCAGGGCGACGGGCATGAAGCTCAATTCGACGAACGGCCTCATACCGATCGAGCGCAGATAATCGAAGATGAGATCGGCGTTGAAGAACGAATAGAACAATGTGTTGCCCTCGCCGATCAGCGTGCCCATCTCGTCGCACAATATGCCGTGGAAGCGGACATAGCGCATGCCGAGCTCATCATGCGTCCGCTTCAGTTGCGCCTGCCAGTCTGCGCGCAGGCCGAGCGTGGCGTGCCCACTGCCGATCGTGTGTTCCCAGAAATGCGGCAGTTCCGTCGCCAGTCCGTTCAGGTCACATGAAAATGTCGCCGTCATGTAAGCCGCTCCTATCCGCCACACGACGCGCGTTGGCGATGATTGTCAGTGTGGGATTGACCACCGCGATCGAGGGAAGAAGCTCGCATCGCCGACCGCCGTCCATTCCGATCAGCCGTTGGTCGAAAAGCCAGGAAAGAGCGTCATGCCGCCATCGACGAAAAGCGTGGTACCGACAACGTAGTCGGAATCGTCGGACGCCAGCCAGACGGCTGCCCGCGCGATGTCTTCCGGCAGGCCGATCCGCCCATACGGAATCAGCGTCAGCAGGCCCTTGAGCGCTTCGGGCGTATCCCAGGCGGAGGTATTGATGGGCGTGCGTATCGCACCGGGCGCGATGGCGTTGACGCGGATGCGTCTGGGGGCCAGCTCCTGCGCCATGCTTTCCATGAGCAGCTTGATGCCGCCCTTGGAGGTGGCGTAGTTCGCATGGCCTGCCCACGGGATTTCCTGGTGCACCGAACTCATGCAGATGATCTTGCCGGCCGCGCACGAGACGGACGGCACCACGCCGCGCCGCAGGAACTCGCGTGTCGCAGCCTGGGCGCAAAGGAACTGGCCGGTCAGATTGACGCCGAGAACGTTAGTCCAGGTCGCCAAAGGCATGTCAGCAAACGCCGAGTCGCGTTGCAGGCCGGCATTGGCGACAAGGATGTCGATGGTGCCGAACTCGCGCATCGTGCGCTCGAACATGTCTCGAACCTGGTCTTCCATCGAGACATCGGCCATGTGGGCGATCGCCTTGCTGCCGGCCCGATGGATCTGGTCCACGACGGCGTTCGCGGCGTTCTCGTTTTCGACATAGTTCACCACCACGTCGGCGCCCGCCCGGCCAAGCGCAACGGCAACGCTCTCGCCGATGCCTGAATTAGCCCCCGTTACGATGGCTTTCTGCCGCGCCAGAGGCTTGTGATCGGACATGGAGAACTCATTCGAAAAGAAGCTCGCCTGGAACTAAAATTATCGCCACTGCCAGGTCAGCCGGCTCCCATGAAACGCAACCGCGGACCAAAAGGTCCGGCTGGCGCCATTACAATGCGGTAACGCGCAGGAACATGAATGTGATCGCGGCTTGCGAACCAATCCAACGCTCCAATGTAAGACTGAGTCGGGAGCGCGCCGAGCGCGCACTTCAGCCGGAGCCCGAAGAAAGCATCCGACGCCCGCTATCCTCGCCACGTTCCCTGTGCGCTGCCTGTTGGGCGTGTTGTTTCTGTCTTTCAGCGCGCCGGACAAGGTGCTGAAGTTCAAGCGGGCGATCGATCAGACGGCGAAACTTGTCTTGGCATCGACCATTCGGCGACCGCCGTTTCCAGCAGCGCCGGGAGCGTCACGCTCTACGAGAACCTCGGCCTGTCGTGCCAGCCCGTTCCTTCAGCCTGGGCGCCACCCCGTTTGCTCGGTGTGAACCGTCCTTCTCATCCTCAACCCTCCTGTAGCTCCCGCAAAGCTCTCCGTCTTTTCGATCCAGCGAAGACCGCTCGGACCCAAAGCCGCCTCGTGAGGCAATCTTCCTGGCCGCACAACCGCGTCTTGTGGTATGAACAAGAACATCATCGGTTTCCAATCTGACAGTCGGACAAAGGGAGTTGAATGATGTCCATCAAAAGCAAAGTTTCTCGCCGCCGGTTCCTCGGCGGCAGCGCCGTCGCCTTGGCGGCCGGCACGTTGGGGATACCGTTCGTGCGAACGGCACGCGCGCAGGTGGCGACCTTCAAGGCCGGTGTCATCACCTCGCTGTCGGGCGAGAACATACTCGGTGGCAACCTGACCAAGCGCGGTTACGATCTCTGGGCAGAGGCCATAAACGCCAAGGGCGGCGTCGAGGTCGCCGGCCAGCGTTTCAAGGTCGACATGTTCTACGGTGACGACCAGAGCAACCCGGCGACGGGAGCCGATGCCGCCGAGCGCCTGATCGTGCAGAACGAGGTTGATGTGCTGTTCGGCCCCTACACCAGCGGCTCGACCATCGCCGTGCAGCCGATCTGCCAGAAGTACCAGGTGCCAATGATTTCCGGCTCCGCGGAATCGCCAAACGTCTGGAAGGCCAAGCCGGAATTCAACTTCGGCATCATCCCGGCCGTCGACACCACCGCAGGCAAGTCGCTGGCCGTACTGGCGAAACTGTCCAACCCAGCGGCCAAGACGATTGCAGTGATTGGTGTCAACGAGCCCTTCTCGAAGGAAACCGGCGAAGGTTTTCGCGACGGGGCCAAGGAAGCCGGACTGGAACTCGTCGCCTACGAATTGGTACCGGCCTCGGGCGACCTGACCCCGGTCATCTCCAAGATCGCAGCGCTCAACCCCGACATCGTCGCCGTCGGCGGCCATGAGGAGCCGCTGATCAACGTCGTCAAGACCTCGAAGTCGCTCAACTTCCGGCCCAAGGCGCTGATAATGCACTATGGCGTCACCGACCCGGCCTTTGCCCAGGCGCTTGCCGCTGACGCCGACGGCACCTGCGGCGTCTCCGTGTGGCTGCCATCGGTGCCGTACAAGGACGACGTCTTCGGCACCGCAAGGCAGTTTGCCGAGATGGCGCAAAAGAAGTCTGGACACGAGCCCGACTATACCGAAGCGGCCTGCGCGGCCAGCGGACTCGTTTTCGGCGATGCCGTCAAGCGGCTTGGCAAGAAGCCGGCGCTCACGCCCGAAGACAGGGTGGCTCTGAAGGACGCGATAGCCGCCACCGACATCCAGACCTTCTATGGGCCGATCAAGTTCGAGAAGGAAGGCAACCACTACCACGACAACGTCCAGCCGGTGCCGGTGCTGATCCAGATTCAGGGTGGCAAGACCGTGGCGGTGGGGCCGAAGGAAGCCGCGGCAGCAGACCTCACCTACCCGCTGCCGGCCTGGAAATAGGCGGTTTTGGACAGGGTGTGGGCGGCCTCGTCGCCATCACTCTGCCAGGCGGAACCACGGTTGCGCGTGCGCGGAAAATGACGGACCATGCCGTTGAGCGCGCTCGCCTCGCCATGGCATTCCCGCTCTTTCGCTTGCCTACTGAGGGACGGTTTGCACCTTGGATCTTTTCCTACAGACCTTGCTGAACGGCCTTCTGATCGGCGGCGTCATCGCCACCTTTACGATCGGATTCCAGCTCGCTTTCGGCGTGCTGCACGTCATCGATTTCGCCGTGGGCGGCTGGGTCGTACTGGGTGGCTATCTCGGCTACTACATGGCCGCTGGACTGGGCGTCGACGGATTCCTTGCGATCCCGGTCGCCTTCGTGCTGTTCGGCGCCATCGGCTATCTGATCGGGCCGATCCTCTACAATGTCCGCAACAGCCGCACGGCGCGGCCGGAATTGATGGCGCTGGCGCTGACCTTCGGATTGTTCACGCTGCTGCGCGGCGGCATGCTGACCGCGTGGGGCTTCAATACCCACAGCGTTCCGACGGCCTTGAGCGGCGAGAGCCTCGCCGTCGGCCCGTTGACGGTGCCGCTGATCCGCGTGGCGGCGGCGGTGTTCGCGGTCGCCATCGCCAGCGGACTGTTCATATTCCTCTACCGCACCCGCTATGGATTGGCGATCCGAGCGACGGCCGAAAACCGGCAGAACGCGGCGCTGATGGGCGTCGACATCCGCCGCCTAAGCGCCAATGTTTACGGACTCTATGCAGGCATCACTGCCATGGCCGGTGTGTTGATGGGTGCAATTTTTTCAGTCAATCCGGAGGTCGGCCTGCGCTATACGCTGTTCGCATTCTTCGTGGCTGTGCTTGCCGGCTTAGGCTCCGTCGGCGGTGCCCTTGTCGCCGCGCTGCTGCTCGGCGTCATCGAAGCCTTCGTTGCGACCTATGTCGGGTCGAGCTATTCACTGTTGGCGATATTCGCCACGCTGTTCCTCGTCCTGCTCGTATCCCCGCGCGGGATCCTGCGGCACGGCTTGTGAGACCGGACATGAACCCACGCTGGGCCGGCGTCCTCCTGCTGATCGCGGTGATCGGCGTGTTGGCGCTGCTGCCGATGCTGGTCAACAACTATTGGCTGCGTATCGCCACCGGCGCACTGATGTGGGCGGGGCTGGCCTGCTCTTGGAACATACTTGGCGGCTATGCCGGCTACATCAATTTCGGCCATTCGGCCTTTTTCGGGCTCGGCGCCTACGTCACCGCGCTGCTGATGGGCGACAAGCTCGCCTGGCCCTTCTTCGCCACCGTCCCCGCCGGTATGGTTGTGACAGCGCTGTTTGCCATCATAATCGGAGCGCCGACGCTGCGCCTGCGTGGCGCTTATTTCGCCATAGCCACCTGGGCCTTCGCCGAGGTGCTTATCCAGTTCGCCTCGGTGATGGACTTCACCGGCGGCATCGGCGGAATTGGACTGCCGCCGTTTCTCGATGAGCGCTTCTTCTACTTCGCCATGTTCGCCGCAGCGGCGCTGACCTACCTAATCACCTGGGCGCTGTTCGAGCGCTCACGTTTTGGGCTGAAGGTCAAGGCGCTGCGCGACCACGAACTGGCGGCCGAGGCAATGGGCATCAACACTTCGCTGGTCAAGCTGCAGACCTTTGTGCTCAGCGCCGTCACCGCCTCCGTGTTCGGCGCGATCTTCGCCTACTGGGTCACCTTTATCAATCCGAAGAGCGTCTTCGGCGGCGACATCACCGACCAGATGGTGGTCATGGTGCTGCTGGGCGGGCTGGGCAGCCTGTGGGGGCCGGCACTGGGCGGCGTGGGGCTGTTCGTCGTCAACCGGCTGATCTGGATGTATTGGGGCGACACCGCCTTCTATATCGCCATATTGGGCGCGGCCATCGTGCTGGTGGTGCTGTTCATGCCGAACGGCATCGCCGGCCTGTTTTCGAAGCGCGCCGGCAACTCCGGCGCCGTGCTGGAAAAGGCGGTCGACAAGCTTGTCGGCGGTGACCAGGGAGAGCCCAATTGAGCGTGGCCGACGACCGAACGGCTGGCGGCGGCGACCCTATCCTCGTCGTGCGCGAACTTTACCGCCATTTCGGCGGCATCAAAGCCGTCAACGGTGTCTCCCTGGACGTCGCTCGGCACGAGATCGCCGGCCTGATCGGGCCTAATGGGTCGGGCAAGTCGACACTGTTCAGCCTGGTATCGGGCGCGGTCACCCCTGATCGCGGCCAGATCCGCTTCGACGGTCACGAGATCGGCGGCCGAAAGACTCACGTTATCGCGCGGCTGGGGCTTGCCCGCACCTTCCAGATTCCGGCCATGTTCGACAATATGACCGTCATAGAAAACCTACTGGCAGCAGCGGCCGAGGGCCATTGGCAGGGCGCGCGTGAACGGGCGGCCGAAACACTGGCGCTGCTGAAGCTGGACCATGTCGCCGACAATCGCGCCTCCGACGTTTCGGGCGGCCAGCAGAAACTGCTGGAGTTCGGGCGCGTCATCATGCGCCAGGCCTCGCTCATTCTGCTCGACGAGGTGACGGCGGGCGTGCATCCAAATATCCGGAACATTATCGTCGAGGCCATCGCGCGGCTGCGCAAGCGCGGCGTCACCTTCCTGATCATCGAGCACGACATGGAGATTGTGCGCAATGTGTGCGACCGCATCATCGTGATGGACGCAGGCCGTGTCGTGGCTAGCGGCTCGTTCGACGACATTGTTCGCGACTCGGAAGTCATGCAGACCTATCTGGGGCGGCCGCAATGAGCGCCACGCTCACGGCAGAAAACATCGTCACCGGCTATGGCAAGCAGGAGATCGTCCACGGTGTCTCGCTTAATGCGGAGGCTGGCAAGATCACCTGCATCTTCGGACCGAACGGGTGTGGCAAGTCGACCTTGCTCAAGGCCATTGCCGGCGCGCTGCCGGTGTGGAGCGGCAGGGCGAGCCTGGGCGATACAACGCTCTCCAACCTTGCCGTTCATGAGATAGTGCGCGAAGGGCTCGTGCTGATGCCCCAGGGCGGCGGCGTGTTCCCACGCCTGACGGTGATGGAAAATTTGCGTATGGGTGGCTACGCCATCGCGGACCGCCGGTTAGTCGAGCAGCGCATCGAGGCGCTGATCGAGCAATATCCCTCTTTGGCGCGGCGGCGGCGCACCGCGGCCGGTTCGCTTTCAGGCGGCGAGCAGGCAATGCTTGCGCTGGCGCGAGCGCTGGTCTCGCAACCTCGCTTCATTCTACTCGACGAACCTTCCGCTGGATTATCGCCGGCCATGGTCATTGAGACGCTCGAACGCGTTACCACCCTCACCTCGCGTGGCATCGGCATCGTGATGGTGGAGCAGAACATCCGCGAGGCCATGCCCATTGCAGACAAACTTTACATCTTGGCGGCCGGCGAAAGGCGCTTCGAGGGAAGGCCTCAGGACGTGCACGACGACCGGCAGATCATGGACATCTATATGGGCGGAGCGTGAGATTTGCAGTTCTGCTCTTGCGGTCGGGGATTGCTATTTCCTGACCTGCCACTGCACTGTGATCCAGTGGCGATTAGAGCCTTTGGCCCTTTCTGTTACCCCTCGCGGAACCGGTTGCTCAATCCGCGCCACACCCGCTGAAGAAGCGGCCAATCGAATGAGATGGAGAAGCAGGAGCCGTAGCGCGCCGAACTGATCGATCAGATGCCCGCAGACCAGCAAAAAAAGATGATGGTTATGGACGTTGCCGGATATCCAACTGATCTGCCACTGGACGACTGCGGTGGGACTGCAATCCGATCGTCAGCTTCCAGGCAAGGAGTTGCTGAGCAGCCATTCACCTCCCGTTGATTGCCGACGTAGTTGACCGGGCTGTTTGCGGGGCCTCAATCCTATGAGGGCGCCGTTTGCGCCATGTCGTCAGCTCCGGCTATTGGCGACGGAGCCTACCGCGACTTCACATAATCGAGACTAGCTTGGAATAGTTTGGCGGCAGGCTCGGTATATGCAGCATCGAGGTGAAGTTTGTCCGCTCTTGCCGTTTTGGGAAATTTCCGGATGCTCAAGCACGTCGTCTCAGGCGCCAGAGTGCGGGAGATGGGTGAGGACGATAGAGGATCGGCGCCCACGTGCTCGCGCCCGAAAGTGCTGCCAATCGGACCCTGCATCCCCCTGCCCTGTTTCCTGAACTGGATCGATCTTGCCGGGGAGCATTGTCCTGCCGATGATCGCTCGAATTCCGGCCACTGTCGGCCCACGGCTGCGGAAATCACCCCGAAACGAAGAGCGTATCTCAAAAGGAGGAAACTATGACAACCGATCGAACACTGTCGCAACGCTTCGACGAATACCAACCTTCCAAGACACTTTGGTTTTGGTCGCTAGTGGGTGCTGCTGTATTGACGATGATCGTCGGCTTCACCGCCGGTGGCTGGACGACGGCAGGGACGGCATCGGAAATGGCGAATACATCCGCTATCAAGGCCAAGGCTGAACTGGCGGCCAATCTTTGTGTGGAAAAATTCATCACTGCGTCCAACGCGAGCGACAACCTGGCCAAGCTGAAGGATACGTCTTCCTACCAGAGAGACAGCTTCATCAGCGATGGCGGGTGGGTCAAACTGGCCGGCATGAAGAAGGATGTGCCAGGCGCCGCAGATCTATGTGCGGACAAATTGGCAGCGATGGACACAATCCCGGCGAACAGCGTAGCTCAGGACAACACCAAGAGCTGATTGCCGATCTTGGACTTTCGCCAGGCAGCGCTATGTCGCGCGACCGTCGCAATGGAGGCGCGACCATGTATGAAGCGTGGCTTCAAGGGCCGGTGCCGGTGGCCACCAGCATATCTGGGGAGACAGCAGCTTTCCAATCAGGCAGGCACCAACGGTGAAACCAGTTCGGCGCAACCAGGAACCGAATTGATCCCAGCATTCCGATCCCCGATCGCAGTTTGGGCAAGATCTCACAGACGCAAGATCTCACAGACGAATGCAGGACCAGCTCGCCACAGCGCGGCCGAAGGATCGTTATGCGTGAAGGGGAATTTCAGCCAGCCCACGCCGAACCTGATTTCAGGTCCATCGACAATCCAGATCGAGGCCACGGGCTTGAGGACGTTGATCGGCTCGTAGAAGTCCAGACTGTGCCGGCCTTGACGTGCCTGTGCGGCATGGCTTGCCTCAGCCAGGGATGATGAACTACTCCGGGATGTCCGAGGGAAAGCGCAGGCTTTTGCGCATCGCCAGCCATTCTCGAAGCGCAAGGCGAATGACCTCCAACCGATCGAGGCTCATCTCGGCGGCGACTTCCGAAATTGCCGTTTCAGTGCGCACATCAAAGGCTATCGTCGAAGCACGTAGCATGGCCGCGGCCTGAAGATCGGTGTGCCGCCTGGCCGTATCCTTCTTCCCAGCAGTCAAGGCCCTTCTCGCGATCATCCGTTGGCGTTTTGGCTGTTTTCCGCGCCGCCGTAGTCCCGGAGCGCAACAATCCAATTGTCTCTTATCGTCACCAGAACGAGGCGAGATCCGTGCGGGTAGTACCTGGGCAGAGCCGCTGCTTGATGCGCCAGGAGGGTCCCGTTCAGCCCACACCGTTCACCGCCGAGCAGCCAGTTCTGGCGCTCGCTGTCTCGCAGAACGGCGATGTACTCTCCGTCACCGGGATACCCTATGAGACCAATTTCCTCGTACTCTTCCAATCTGCGCATGGTGATCGTCACGATATCAAGAATAGGACCCTGGGATGGAACTCATTGCGCCAAGATGCAAACGGCCCGACACCACCCCAGCCTGGTGCCGGGCCGTCAGGAAGTGCCCGCGCGGTCGCACTTCCTTGGACATCAGCCTGTGTCATCAAAGTGGTCGGTTAGGAGGGTCTCGTTTGCGCAAGCAACCAGCGGAATCGTGGAACCCTGTTGCCTAGCTTGCGACAACCACAGTGAACGGTTTTCCTGCGACAGCCCTTTCATTGCAGAGCGCGCGGCGGAAGTGATCTCGAAACCTCCGCAAGACGCACATTGGAATTCGATCTTGCGAAGAGTGACGTCGGCCTCGAGCGCCGTGCCGGTGCAGACAGGGCACGTGGCGGGAAAATACCGCCTTTCGAATGACAGGACGTTCATTGCTCTGTCTTTGCTATCGGCGCGCTGGCCGTCGCCGACCGATCAAAGCAAGTCCAACCTGTACCTTTCCAACTGATCACGAACGGTACGGAGTTCCATAGACCAATTGCTGAGCGCATATGTTTCCCTCTGCCATTGCCAACCTTTTAGCCCCTGATCTTCGCAGAGACGTTTCTTCGCGTTGCCACTTCGATTTGCTTTGCTTCCACCTCAAGCCGGTCCGGCGCGGCCGAGCCCATCAGGGCGTAGGCTGTGCCTCCCGATTGCCAATAGACTGTCGGGACGCGACCGTCGGTCGCTGTGGTCGGCGAAACGGCGTCCTCGCCGTTCATCGGAGCCGCGACAAGTGTGATCCGACCGACGCTTGGTGTGTCGGCCGTCACGACCAGGCTTTGCTGTCCGTTCCAAGGCTGTACTTGGACATCCTTCACAACCCATACCGATGGAAGGGTCGGCATGCTGACGTTGACGGCGCCAACCAGTCGCTCGATCTTGTCCTGCTTCGGCTCGGTGCCCGTCTCCGGACCTGCATTCAGTTGTGCCACCCGCAAGGCATCTCGGGCGGCCAGGATGAAGGTCTCATCGGCTGTCTTGCCTCCCTGGCGAAGCGGCACGGTCAGCGAGTTGGCCGACCACCCGATCGCAACCAGCGCGACGGCCGCGACTTGAAGTCTGAGCAATGTGAACATCTTCCTGCGGCGAAACGCCCTCTCCAGCTGCCTGGCTTTCTTCAGGCTCACGCTGGGCGGAAACAACCGCCGGGGTTGGGACTTGCGCAACGCTTCCATGCGCTGCGCGTGGGCAAAAACCTCTGCCGCCTGTTCCGGATCGCGGGCAAGCCTGGCTTCCAGCTCGGATCTCTGCGACGGCGACAGCTCGCCATCCAGCAAGCGGCCGATATCCTCTTGCGAAACACGATTATCGGGCCACATAACGCCCTCCCACGACCTTCAAATGAGGGGAAGCTCCATCGTCCAAATTTTCCATGTTGTGCTTCAAGGCAGCGCGAGCTCGGCTAAGCCGGGACATCACGGTTCCTGGCGGCACTCCAAGCAGTTCGGCCGCTTCGGAGTAGGTAAAGCCCAGCACTCCAACCAGATGGAGTATTTCGGCCTGATCGGCCGGCATTCGCGCGAGCGCCCTTCCGACTTTGGAGAGCTCGGCGCAATGTTCTTGCGATGGCGGCCACGCAGTGTCGGACATGTCCGCGATGGACGCCAAGCGTCGTCGGTCGGCATTGGCCTGGCTAGCGCCGGTCAAAAAAGTGTTCCGAACGATCCGTATCAGCCAGGGAAGCAGCGGTCTGGAGGTGTCATAGCCGCCCGCCATCGACAGCGCACGGGCGAGGGCCTCCTGCACCAGATCGTCGGCGTCGGAATCGTTGCCTGTGAGCACCCGGCCGTAGCGCCAAAGATCCTCCAGATGCGGTATGACGTCGATCGTCGTTTTCATCCCGTCTCATACTGCGTTAGCCCGAGCGCCATTTCCAACTCGGACTCATCGTCTGCCGGCCGAAAACCCGAGGATCGGCCCAGCGGTCAGGGACAGGGACAGGCAACCGCTGGGCCGATGGGAGCGTGCTCCTCCCGCCTGCAAGCTGCGAGAGGCAAGCCACCCTCCAGCACTCGCTACCGCTCCCTGTATCATCGTGACGATCGGTTTACGCGCCACGCATTTCCGTTCACGCTCGTTCTTGGGCCATCTACTGAGCTGTGCCCGATATTATTCCATTCCAATCGATCTTTTTGCCGCCCTTTGCGAAGCACCGTGGAATAAGATCCCTTGTTCGTCGGTATCTTCGGGTACTCGTCTAACCGCGTGTCCCTTACGAGGATGGTCATGCAACTTGGCGAGTTCACAGCAAACACCTTCGCCGCAGTCTTGGCGCTATGCGCTCTCGTCATCGTGTTTCTGGTAGCGGGAAGACCGCTCTTCCCGAGGCGTCAGGCGCGAATGGTTATCATTCTGCCTGCCGACTCGGATACCACAGCCGCAAGCCATTGCCGTGGGCGAGACGGGCTGCGGAAGCTGGGAGTATCGCTGCGAAGCTTCCGGCGCTCCAACTTCGGAAAGAGTACGTTGTTCGCGTCAAAGAAAAAGACCGACAAGGCCCCGAAGCGCAAAAACTGGGCAGGCGGTAAGTTCCGCGAGTTGGCTAACGGCCAAGCGGCTGCTTCGAGAGCAAAACCAACTCCGCCTCGTCGACCACACCTGCCATGTAATTCGCGATAATTCGGGAGGCAATGAACTCGCGCTCATCCGGCGATGGGTTGCCTAGCTTAAGGTTGTGGAAAACCCGCCCAAGCAGTGCCAACTCAGATGCGTCGAAAATACCGGCCTCCGCCGCCTTTTGTTGAATTGGCATGATTTTCTCCCGGGAATCCAACACCGAAAACATGCAGCAAGACCTCCGGCCGTGCAAGACCTTCAAGGGCAGCGATCCTGGCCGAGATCACAATGGCCAGCGCTGGTTTTTCAGGAAACTTGCTTCGCGCCCAAAGAACTCCAGTCGGTACCAATGAGCTTGACCGCGCGGTTCTCGTTCCGGGATGCCGACCTCTCAAGCCAGCCGCCGAGCAAGCAACTGCATGCCCTCGTCATCTTCGGGTCCGCCGCCGTGCTCTCTCATCGGAACCTCCTTTAGTCTCCGGACTTGCCGGAAGCGGCTTCGTTTCGCTGGGTGACTGAAGAGCCCGCCGGCGGGAGCCAGCGGGGCCCCTCGATGGACTGCGAGTTCCTGCATCGAGGGCCACATGGCGCCATGCAGGAAGAGCTCGGCATCCTGGTTGCCTTCAGCAGGTAGAGCTATGCCTTAAAGGGACGAGGCGGCCTCAGAGTTCCGCGTCGTTCGATGGCCGAAGGGGAAGAGGAAGCAAAGAAAGAGCACTCCTCCGCGGCCAGGGCTATGATCATCCCATCGATTCTCTCAACCGTTTCTCTGCTCACTTGATCATGCCCATGAAGGCACTGACGCGCACGCTTCAGGTGTCGGCGTGCGGCCCGCGCTTCCGTCTTCCATCCCTGTCAGGCAGAGCCCAAAAAAAGGGATTTATTCCTCGTCTAGTCATTTCACTCTTGACAGTTTTGTTCCATTTTTGTTCACTGTCCACGACATTAGGAGGCGTTCAGGTGGATTGCGTTGTGTCACTCGACAGCCGGCAAGAGGCTGCCCTTCAAGCCACCGTCGACAGGTTCGTTGCCGTACACAAGGGCGACGTTGATGAAGGCCCTCAAGGAAATGATCGTTCTCAACGGTTACCTTCAGGACCGCCTTGACGCGCGCTCGGCACCCCGCAGAGCAACCCGTTAGGAAAATACTGCAATGGGCACGATGCACCTAGACGCCGAAACCAAAGCCGAACTACACGCGGAGGCGGAGAAGCTCATCGCCCGCTACGAAACGCCCCTTGAGACCGTAAAGGCGCTCATGGCTTACAACTGCGAGCTTGAGACACAGATCCTCGCCCTCGCTCACAGGCATCCGGGGCTCGTGGCGATCAGCTTCGATCCTACGCCGCCTGTGCTGGGGTGAGACAGACAACCCTCAATGCATGACCTTATCGCTTTCATTGAGAGTAACTCTGCGCTGGTAGCGGCCAACCCGGCAGCCTTTGCCACGTTTGCCGTGCTGTTTGGAGGCGGCGGCTTCGCTGTTGGACGGTATTTGCTGACTGAGCGTATCGCCAATCTGGAAAGCCGAATTGCCAGACGCGACGAGGAAATAGCGGACCTTAAGTCAAAGCACACAGCGCCAGAGCAAGGCGGCCTATCGGTGCCTCTATTCGAGATGACCGAGGTTCTGCCCCCTCCACCGCTCAACGTCCACCGGCTCTTGCTCCAGCCCAAAGAGGACCCCCATCTCAGATAACCTGATGCCGCAACATAAAGCCCCGAAGCTAATCGTCGTCACCGCCTTTGGCCGCGATGAGACTGGCGACCTCCGGCCTGTCTTCGGACCAGCCGACTGGAGATCGGGCGATATGGACCGCAAGGACTTGGCGGGGAACCATGCCGGCGTCATTGCGAGGTCGCGTGAAGCCAACCCGGTACTGCGCGAATACGGGAGCCGACGACGCTGTTTGTGGGTGGCGACGTGCCAGACATGGAGTAAGCTATAGTCTCAACCGCTGGCAAGCAGCTTGCCTCCCTCCTCAGCAGCGGCAATGAACGCCTGGCGGACATCCTCAGGTGTCATGTCGCCAGCCAAACAGGACAGGCAGGCGCGTACCGCAAGGTCCCATTTGGGGCCGCGATCGTTCCACCCCATGAGCTCCCGAGCTGCACCCTCGACGTTGTTGCAGCTATACGTCATGCCAGGCTTGCCAGTCCTGATAGAGACCGGGGGATTGAACCAATGGAGGCTCATAAAGGCTCTCTGAGGTCGAACAGGACGAACTGGCCGCGAAACTTGGCTTCGTTCATGATGATCTCGACCAATTCACCGTCGGTCTCTTGTACTCTTGGCATGAATGGCTCCGACGGCGCGCCTCTGCGCCGGGCAAAGATCGCCTAGAAATAGCCGAGGATGGATTTGACCTCCAGATATTCCAGCATGCCCTCGATCCCATATTCGCGTCCGTTTCCGGACTGCTTGAAACCGCCAAACGGCGCGTGCGGATCCCAGGCCGGGTAGTTGAGATGCACCTGACCGGAGCGAATGCGCGATGCGACGTCTCTGACGGCGTCCATATCATTGCCCTGCACATGGGCTCCCAGACCATAGACCGTGTCATTGGCAATGCTGACGGCCTCATCAACTGTGTCGTAGGGGATGATGCAGAGAACTGGACCGAAAACCTCTTCCTGTGCAATGCGCATGTTAGTGCGCACGGCCGAAAAGATCGTCGGCTTCACATAGAGGCCGACGTTCAGATCGTGTGCACGACCAGGTCCGCCGATGACGACCTTGGCGCCTTCCGATATGCCGACGCCGATCATGGTTTGGATGCGGTCGAATTGGGCACGATTGGCGATCGCACCGTGAGTGGTGGCTTCGCAAAGAGGATCGCCAATGACGATCTGGGCCGCGACCCTCTTGGCGATTGCCTCAATCTCGGTGAGCAGCGGACGTGGCACGATCATGCGTGTCGGAGCGCTGCATGACTGGCCGAGATTGCGGAAGGCGGCGGCTATGCCCAGGGAAACGGCGCGGTCGAGATCGGCGTCCGGCAGGATCACGTTGGGCGACTTGCCGCCGAGCTCCTGCGCGACACGCTTGACCGTCGGCGCTGCCGCCTGGGCCACCGCAATGCCCGCGCGGGTGGACCCGGTAATGGAGATCATGTCGACATCGGGATGGGAGGCGAGACAAGCACCTACGCCCGGACCATCACCCTGCACGAGGTTGAAAACGCCGGCAGGGAAGCCGGCTTCCTCGATCGCCTCGGCGAACAGCAGAGCGTCCAGGGGAGAAAGCTCGCTCGGCTTCAACACGACCGTGCAGCCTGCCGCGAGCGCGGGCGAAACCTTGGCGGTGATCTGGTAAAGGGGCCAATTCCATGGCGTGATCAAGGCGCAGACACCGATCGGTTCGTGGGTGACGGCGGTTTGGCCCCGCTGCTTGACGAAGGGAAAGGCTGTCACCACATCGCGAGCGACCTTGATATGCGCGATCGCCAGCGGCACCTGGGCGGTGCGCGCATATCCAATCGCCGCGCCCATTTCGAGGGTGAGGCATTGCGCAAGCAGTTCACTGCGCGCCTCGACCAGCGCCTGCAGGCGGTCGAGCAGACCGGCACGATATTCCGGCGTGGTCCGGCTCCAGGCGGCGAATGCCCGGCGGGCCGTTGCAACGGCCGCATCCACGTCCAAGCTGTTTCCGAGCGGAAACCGAGCCACAACCTCTTCGGTGGAGGGGTTCACCACCAAGCCCTTGGCGGTGCCGCGTGGCTCGGCCCATCGACCGTCGATGAAGAACTTGTCCAGGTGGCCGTTGCGCGACAGATGTTCGAGGGGCGGGATCACGCGACAAGATCCTTAATACGGGAATAGGCACCCAGAACCGGCAGGAACCAGGGGCGCCCGAAATAGCCGGGTATCGCTGGCCATTCGAAATCCTTCCAGAGGTTCAGGTCGGGGCGCCCATCCATGACATCAGTCATGGTGCTGCCTATCAGCGTCGACTTATCCAACCAGTAAGAGGCAAATTTCATTTTCTTGACCGCCAGTGCTGATTAGAGTGGGCTCGTCCGAGGCGTGTGTTCGCGCGTCTACCAGCCGCGCATCCGCTCCCAACGCGTTTCAATCTTGGGGCTGTCCCCGTTGACGACGCTGTAGAAGTCATGCTGGGCAGCCATCGCGCACGCATGGTTGGGCAGGATCCGGACCCGAGACCCGAGCGGCAGTTCGGGCATGGATTTCCCGGAACCGGCACGAATGGAGAGGATACCGTGTTCCTGGCTGGCCTGGGCCACAATCACATCTTCAAGCACGCGCCCCTTTTCGTCGCAGACCACGCCGTAACCCTGGTCGATCTGCTGGTTTGCGGTTCCCCGGTCGCGCGATAGCGCCATCCACCCAGCGTCAACCAGCACCCATCCATTTTCCGGCTTGGAGCCGATAACGGTGGCTAAAACGGAAATTGCGAGATCGTCGCGGTCGCAGACGCCAACCCCATGCTGGACGAGATCGAAGAACATGTAGACGCCGGCGCGCAGCTCCGTGACACCCTCCAGGTTCTGGGCGAAATGCGCTGTCGGCGTCGAGCCGACGCTGACGACCGGACAGGCGTGGCCATAAGCGCGCAGGATTTCAGCGGCGCGCACGGCGGCTGAACGCTCGTTCTCCGCTGCCTTGACCAGCGCATTGGGTGTGTTCAAGCCGTAGGATTCGCCCGCGTGAGCGAGAACGCCGACGAGCTTGGCACCGGCAGCGACAACCCTGTTGGCCACGTCGAGCAATCTTGGGTCGTCCTGCCTCAAGCCACCGCGATGGTAGTCGCAGTCCAGTTCGATGAGGACCGAGGGCGTCATGCCGGTGGCTTCGCGCACTCGGGCCAGGGCGTCGGCCTGGTCCACGCAATCGAGAAGCAGCTTCACATCGGCGCCGGTACGGCGACAAAGCTCCATGGCGCGCCTTGCCGAAGCCGGCGAGATGCCGACGGCATAGGTGATGTCGCGAAAGCCGTGGTCCGCGAAATACGCCGCCTCGGCGACGGTCGAGACCGTGATGGGACCGGGTCCCTGTGGAAACACGTCGCAAGCGACGTCGATGCTCTTGGCCGTCTTCATGTGCGGACGCAGCACCACGCCGAGCTTCTTGGCGCGTTCAGCGAGGCGTTGAATGTTGCGTCCGAGCCGTCCGCGGTCCAGCAGCAGGGTCGGCGTCACAAGGGCGTCGATACTCTTCGCCGTCGCGCTCCCTGATAGATTTGCCGCCCTATTGTCCATGACCTTGTTTCCTAAATGAACGACTGGTTTGCCAATGCGTACATGTGGGCCAGCCCGTCAGAAACGGGTCGTTGCCCTTTGACCATAGCGGTGGCACTGCCGGTCCGCTTGAGGCCGAGGCTCTCAAGCCAGTCGCCCAATCCATCCTCGGCATAGACGTCGATGCGAACGAATTGATCGCGAAGCTTCGAAAGCTGGGCCAGGATCAGAAGCCGCGCGTCCTCCACGCTTTCGGCCGCACAGGGGCCGACAACATAGCCGCGCCCGAACTTCCTGGCGATGGCGTAGCCGGCAACCCGCCCCGCGCGCTCGATAACGACGACCTTGCCCGCATCGGCGAGCGCAGCCACCATCGCCGTCCGGGGCATGCCGGTGGCCCGTTCGTCGAAGGCCTGGATTGCCGCGAGGTCTAAGACCGTCGCCTGACGGATGTCAGGGGTCGTCTGCGTCACGGCAACAGTCAGCGGGCCCTGGTGCTGAAGTACAGTGCCCCAGGCAGTGAAGCCACGCCGTTTATAGAGCGCGAGCCCCTCTTCGGTCGAATTGAGCAGCACGTGGCGCCCCTGTGTAGCCGCAAGCAATCCATCAAAGAGCCGGGAGCCGTTGCCGCCGCCTTGCGCGGAGCCGGTGACGAT
Source organism: Mesorhizobium sp. B2-6-1 (assembly GCF_006440475.1). Classification (NCBI taxonomy): domain Bacteria; kingdom Pseudomonadati; phylum Pseudomonadota; class Alphaproteobacteria; order Hyphomicrobiales; family Phyllobacteriaceae; genus Mesorhizobium; species Mesorhizobium sp. B2-6-1. The sequence continues at coordinate 91,238 of NZ_VFUH01000017.1, read as the reverse complement.
GATCATTCCGGCGGAAGCATAGGTCGGTCCGTAGCTCCAGGACATGGCCGTGCCGATCACGTGTCCTCCCCGCTCCAGGACCAGACCATTTCCAACCATTGCGGCAAATTCCCAATCCTCCAGGCGATAGGGCCAGCCCATCTCCTGCGACAGCTTCAACGCGCCCGGCAAATGGCGGGGCTCCAATTTCATCAGCTCCATCTGGTTGCTGACGATGTCTGTGCCATGCTCAATTGCCATAAGTGCAACGCTGTCATTCGATCCAGGATTGAAGTCGCACCTTAGAGTGGCGTCCGGCGGACAGATTTCGCTGCTGTTTTGCGCTTTCAATTCAGCGGGATTGTTCGTTTTAAGCAGTTCCTCGGCATCCCAAATTGCGCAAATCAGGCGAGGACTATCGGGCACCTAGAATCGCTCCGCCTGGTTGCCCTGCGATCGGCTGAGGTCCGCATCGTTCGCCGTGGGGTGCGATTTCAGCCTCGGTAACGCCGTAGCTGCAACCAGCGATAAACGACTGACGCACATGGGGAACTTTGGATGATCTACATCAGCGAGGAGGAATCGGCCGCCCTTGTCACGCATGAGCTTGCTTTCGAGGCGGCGCGGGAGGCTTTCGTGGCAGCAGCGTCGCGGCGGAGCTGGATCTTTCCCGCTGTTCTCGGGCGCACACAGGAGGCAACCAATACCTTCTCAATCAAATCCGGTTCGTCGGATGACCTAACCGGGGTGAAAATTGGCTCCTTCTGGTCGGGCAACCCGGCACGTGGCCTTCCCCGCCACAACTCCACAATCGTGCTGCTCGATCAGCATTCAGGTCGGCTCCGCGCCGTTATCGAGGCTGGGAAGGTCAACGCCTACAGGACGGCCGCAGCCGACGCGGTTGCTGCCGATTTCCTTGCGCGCAAGCAAGCCAAGGTCCTGGCGATATTCGGCGCCGGCAATCAGGCGGGCTTCGAAGTGATGGCGCTGGCACGCATCCGCCCAATCGAAACCGTGCTGGTCGTCGCCCGGCCTTCACCACGGCGCGACGCTCTTCTCGATCAGATCGCGAGAAGGGGCCTGGACGCGCGCGCTGCCTTGCCCGAAGAAGCCGTCCGCGCAGCCGACATCGTGGTCACAGTGACACCCTCACGCGAAGCCCTGTTCGATTCCGCTTGGGTGGGACCCGGAACCCATATCGTCAGCATGGGGTCGGATGCTCCGGGCAAGTGCGAATTGCCGAGAGAACTATTTCCCAGAGCACGTCTCTTTTGTGATCTGCTTTCCCAGTCCGTCCAGATCGGCGAGTTCCAACACGTGCTCGACGAGATCGATGCCGGCGTGCATGCGATAACACCAATCGGCGACGTCATTGAAAGGCGTGCCCCCGGACGCCGCTTCGACTATGAAATCACTGTCTTCGACAGTTCCGGTATCTCTCTCCAGGATCTCTACATGGCCAACGCGCTGATCCGCGCGAAAGCGTCCCACCACTGACCGCCTTCACACCGGCAGATCCCAGCCGACGAATTTTTCCGCTGCACTGGAAAAGACCTTTACAGCCGAGCCGTGGTTCATGGCGCCGCATGGAGCTCAAGACTCCGGTCCACCGCCAACGACCGAATGGCAACCAAGTCCCAGATTCGATAGCCTGAGTGAGAAACCAGCGTCATCGTCGCCATCAGAATTCTGCCATGGACGTTCGTGCCGTAGATCGCCCCCTTGAGGCTAGTCCCAACCAATGGCCGCGTGTGGAGATGTAGTGCATGTGATGGTCTTCGTTGGAGACGCGATCATTCAGCCGGGCCGCAGCGCCGCATGGTCAATGGGCCGCCAGCTTTAGCCGTCAGCGTTGGGCCCGCCACCAGGCGATCTTGTCCTGCAGGCCATAGCGGCGCTTGTTGGTGCGCGTCAGGCCTGACTTCCCACTGATCTTCAGATAGCGGCGATGTCCAGCTTCGAGCCGTCGACCAGACGCGACAGGCGGAACGGTGTAGGATCGACGCAAGGCGTGTCGTTTACGACCAGCTCTGCGGCCAGATAGCCAAGCCCCGGGCCCAAACCGAAGCCGTGGCCCGAGCAGCCCGCCGCGAGGACGAGACCTTTCACCGCGTCCACCTGCGACACCACAGGCACTGCGTCCGGCGTGCAATCGACGAAGCCGCCCCAGGCACTATCGATCTCTATGTCGCCGAGTTGGGGGAAGGTCTTCCGGACACTCTCCACCACTTGGCTTACCAGCCATTTTAAGGGTGGAGGATCCAGCACCCGATTCTGTTCGAAGATCCGATCGTCGCTGGTCAGCAGCGCCGGCATTGAATCCGGCCCCGAAAGGAACGATTGGCCGATGCCGAGCCTGACGTTCTTTAGGCGACGCAAGAATTGCGGCATGAATTCCCGACTATACCGGATAGCTTGGGGCGTGATTTCGAGGTTCGCCTTGCCGCTGATCGCAAGCGTATAGCTGCCGTCCAGTCGGCGCGTGATCGTGCAGTAGGGTGTGGAGACCGCCTCGCCTATGTTGATTGTCGGGGTGGAACGCAGCGCGGTCTGCCGGATGCTTGCTTGGGGGAAACTGATCCCGAGCGGCCTAAGGAAGCGCGAGGACCAGGCGCCAGCGGCGCACAGCACCGCGCCGGTTCTGATGTAGCCCTTCTCCGTGTGCACGCCCGCAATCTTGCCATTGGCCAAGTCGAGCGCCCGCGCGGCGCATTCCTGGTGGATGGTGGCGCCCAGAGCTCTGGCCCCTTCGGCGATAGCCGGCGCGGCGAGCGCAGGTTCTGCCTTACCATCCCGGTCTGAATAGGTCCCGCCGACCCATTTGTCGCGTGCTTCGGGGACGCGCTCGGCCACCTCCGCCCGGCTCAGCATGCGGGTGTCGACCTCGTACTCCCTGGCGACCTCGCGCCACCTTTCCCAGCCGGCGAGCACAGCCTCGTCGTGAGTCGCATAGACGAGACCGCAGCGTCGAAATCCAAGGTCCCGATTGATATCGCGCGTCAGCTCGTCCCACAGTCGCATGGAGATCACCGAGAGCGGCAGTTCGCGCCGATCGCGGTTCTGCTGACGGCACCAACCCCAGTTTCGGCTCGATTGTTCACAGGCGACGTGGCCCTTCTCTAGCAGAGCCACAGAGAGGCCACGCTTCGCCAGGAAATAGGCGGCCGTAGAGCCGAGGATGCCGCCGCCGACGATGACGACGTCGACTTCGGCCGGGAGACGCTCATCGCTGTGAATGCGCTCGACTCGGGGCGACATGTTCCAACCAACCTCGGCTGCCATGAATGCGGAAGCAAAGTTCCGATCAGCCCTTCATCGCATCGTGCGCTCGAAAGAATGTGCCGAAATCATCTAGGACTTCGCCAGATGTGCGGTTTCTTGATCCCTTGACCGATACGATCTGCTCAAGCCCGACCGAGTTCCAGTTCGGCGCAGGGCGGCGTAACCGCTTCGCGAGTCCGTTGGAACGCGCTTGAGGGTCTTGAGCCTGCGTGCGAAGTTGTAGTCGGCGAAGAAGTCCGAGGTGTTACCTGAGCTGATCGTGACTTCCCTAGTAGACGCGTTTGACCGTGGCGTCCTTAATCGTGCGGTACATCCTCTCGACCTGTCCATTGGTCCAATGCTTGGCCTTAGTCGTACGGTGCTCGATGTCGTTCGTGGCGCAGGCATATTCGAAGGCGTGCGCCCAGAAGCGTTCGCCGTTGGCGATAGCCTCATTGATCTGCGGCACGGCCGAGCCTCCGGCATTAGGTGTGGTGAACTGATTCCATCGTCGGTGAGCACTGTGTGGATCTTATGGGGAACGGCCGCGATCAGCCGGAGCAGGAACTCTCGGGAGACGACAGTGGTGGCCTTCTCATGCAATTCCATGAAGGCGCCCTTCGAGGTACGATAGATGGCGACGAACTTGTGCTGCTTGCCCTGATGCGGGATCGTCGGCTGCAACGCATAGAAGCAGTCATCCTGCGGCAGCAGCGTATAGCGTCAAAAGGCGACGATGACGGCCTCTTCATCGACCGTGAGCAGGGTCGACCGCGCCTCCTTCGGCCCAATCGGCAGATCGAGGACACAGATTCGACTCTGCAACTTCGCGACGGTCTTCTGGTTGATTCCATAGCGCTTCGCCAGCGCCCTCAAGCTCCGCGGTGCCTCCAGCCGGGCCGCAGCGACGAATAGTCAAAAAAGGCCGTCACCTTTGGCCGTCAGCGGCTGGCGCGCCAGAAGGCGATACGGTCCTGCAACCGGTAGCCCTGGATAATCGCAGGCATGAACCACGGATCGCCGCGATAGAGCGGGATGGCCGAAGGCGGTCGAAAGTCGAACGCCGTGCGGGACTGCTCGCCATGCCTCATCAGCTTGTGGGCCGCACGCATGCCGATCCATGGCGCCCAGACCACGCCCGAACCGCAGAAGCCGGTGGCATAGACCACACCTTCCTTCTCGAAGATGCGGGGCAGCATATCGCGGTTCATCGCCACGTTGCCGAACCAGCAATGCGAAAGGCGGACGTTTTCCAATTCCGGGAAAAGGTTCACCAAGCCCTTGCGTAGCAGAAGTTTCGGCGCCACCGGATCGCCGACGCGAGAACTGTCGCGCCCGCCCAGCAGAATGCGTTTCCCGTCGGGCGAGGGACGATAATAAAAACCGAGTTGCCGGTTTTCGGTGATCGTCATCAGCTTCGGCATCAGTTGCGCCATGACATCGGGCGCAAGTTCCTCGGTCACGATGATCCGGCTGCGGACCGGAACCAAGCGGCGACGCAGGAACGGAGCGGCGCCGTCGGTATAGCCATTGGTGCAGACCAGAACCTGCCGTGCATCCACCGTCCCTGCCGGTGTCGTGACGCGGAACCCCGAACCATTCCTCTCGATCGATTTGACCGCTGTATGCGAATGGACCGTCAACCCGGATCCGAGCGCCACCCGCAGGAGTTCAGCGTGGAATTTTGCGGGATGCAGCGCGCCAATGTCCATCCGGACGGTTCCACCGCGGTAGAAATCGGTGCCGATATAATTTCGCTGCTCGGCATGCGGAACGGCGTAGGACTGGATCCCCAGTTTCTTCGCCAGTGTCTCGGCGCCACGCGCCATTATCTCATACTGTTGATACCCGAAAGCGCCTTTGAACTGGCCAACCAGCCGGAAGTCGCAGTCGAGCCCTTCGGTCTTGATGAAGTCGTAGAGGAATTCGCGCGCGATCTTGCCCTCGGCCTCGATCGCCATGGCCTTCTCTTCACCGAAGCGCCGGGTGATCGTGGCATGGTCCGGCCGGATGCTGCCGCTCGTAATCCCGCCGTTGCGCGTGGAAGCACCCTCGCCCGGATGCATCGCATCGAAAGCGGCGACCGAGCGCCCCTCGCGCGCCAGCACAAGCCCAGCCGAAAGCCCGGCATAGCCGGCGCCGACAATCACCACATCGAGCTTCTTTGCCAGCGGCTGCCGCGGCAGCGGCATGACGGGCGCCGCTTCCCACCAGTAGGGCGTGTTCTTTTCGGCGACTTTGGGCTCTTGCACGTGACTGACTTCTCTTGATGTTCCAGGGATTAAGAAAGCGGCCGCTCGCGGCACTTCAAATATGGTCGTCCCGGACGTCCAGCGCGTCACGCAGTCCGTCACCAATGAAATTGAAACTGGTCACCGCGATGGTGATTGCAGCTCCGGGAATGATGGCCAGCCAAGGTGCGCTGCCCAGATATTGCTGGGCGCCGTTGAGCATGTTGCCCCAGCTGGGCAATGGCGGCTGAATTCCGTAGCCCAGGAAGCTGATGTAGGCTTCCATCAGAATGGCGCGCGCGACCGTCAGGGTGGAAGCAACGATAATGGGTCCCATGGCGTTGGGCAGTATCTCGCGGAACATGATGTGGGTGCCGCTCAATCCCAGCATGCGCCCGGCCAGGACGAACTCGCGTTCCCGCAACGAGCGGACTTCCGCTTCCACGATACGGGCAACCTCCATCCAACTGGTGAGGGCGATGATGACGGTGATCATCACAGGGCTGGGCTTCAGTGCCGCAGCCAGCGCCAGGAGCAGAAAGATCGAAGGGAACGACAGGAAGCCATCGACCGTGCGCATCAGCGTCGCCCCGATCCAGCCGCCGCGATAGCCGGCGATCACGCCGACAAGCGTGCCGACGAGGGTCGACAACACCATGGCGAAGAAACCCACCAGCAGCGAGATTCGTCCCGCCATCAACAATCTTGCCGCAAGGTCGCGGCCAAGCGGATCAGTGCCCAGAAAGTGGTGGCCCGTCAGCGGTGGGGCAAAGCGGGCCCGCAGATCGATATACAGTGAGTCATAAGGCAGTAGATGGGGGCCGAGCACGCAAGCAAGCACGAGGAAAATGATCATCGCCAACCCGAGCAGCGCCAGGCGGTGTCTCATGAAACGAAGCGCCGCGCGGTTGTTTGTCCATCGGCTTGGAGCTGCATTTGCGGTGAGAGCGGTCATATCGGCTGTCTCCTGTCGGGGAAGTTGCGCGCTCAAGCCAGGCGAATACGTGGATCGACAATAGCGACGACAATGTCGGCGATTAGGTTTCCAAGCAGAACGAGGATGGCCGAGAACATCAAAAGCCCCATCACAACCGGATAGTCGCTATAGCCAAGGCTATCCAGGAACAACCGTCCCATTCCCGGCCAGGTAAAGACGGTTTCGGTCACCAGAGCGCCGGTGAGAACACTGGGAAGCTGCATCCCGGCCAAGGTAATCATCGGCAAGAGTGCGTTGCCGACGACATGCCTCATCAGAATCCGCCGTTCGCTCAATCCCTTGGCCCGAGCCGTCTTGACGAAGTCCTGGCTGATGGCGTCGAGGGTCGCCGTCCGCATGTAGCGGCTCCAGATCGCGACATGGACCAGCGACAGCACGATACTTGGCAGGATCAAATGGTGGAGATATCCCAGGATCGAGGCATCTCCGATCTCGGACATATTGCCCGCGGGCAGCCAGCCCAGCTTCAGGGAAAAGATGTAGATGCCGACGAGTCCGAACCAGAAGGTAGGGACCGACAAAGCGATCATGGCACCGACAGTCGCTAGATAGTCGAATAGCGAGTAGCGGCGTGTGGCGCCCCGAATTCCAATCCAGGCGCCAATGGAGATCGCAATCACGGTTGAAGATCCCATCAGCAGCAGCGTGGCGAACACGTGGCTGCCAATGATCTGCAATACCGGCGCTCCGTCGCGGAAGGAGTGTCCCCAGTCGCCCTGCAGCAGCCGCCATGCCCAGTCCAGGTATTGGATCCATATAGGCCGATCGAGGCCAAGCAATCCCTTCAGCCGCTCGATATCCTGCTGGGTCATTCCGGGATCGAGCCCGAATTGCGCCAGTGGGCCGCCCGGGAGGAGGTTCAGAATGCCGAAGCCGATGATCGAAACGATCACAAGCAGCACCAGGCTCTGCGAGAGGCGATTGAGCAGGAAGCCGCGCATTCTGAGTCCTCCGTTGTGGGTTGGCGATTTTAGGCTGTTGCCGTCGCCGCAGTGAAATCCGGCGACGGCAATAGGATGGATCAGGCCTTCCAGCGCCAGTCTGCGGCATGCCACGACGCGGTGCGCGTGTTGGCATTGGGCTTGAAACCGTCCAACCCTGCCTTGCGTCCGAGCACGTTGGTGATCGCTAACAGCGGCAGGAAGGGCAGATCGTGACGCACCACTTCCTGCACGCGGTTATAGATCCCGTGCCGCTCTTCCTGATCGAAGCTGCGAGCACCCTTTTCAAGCAGGGCATCGACTTCGGGGTTGGAATACTGCCCGGTGTTCGAACCGTGCCCGCCTTGAGCAGCGATTGCCTTCGTATGGAGGCGGTTTGTGGCGTCGGGGTCCGCGGCAATCAGATAGGTAACGCCCACCATGGCGGTGTCGAACTGCGACTTCAGCCAGAATTCGCCCCACATGACCGCAGCCGGCAAGTTCGAGATCGTCATCTCGACGCCGATCTCGGCAAACGTCTGCTGCAGGAACTGCTGCGTCTGCTCGCGAAGATTGTTGCCTGACGTCGTCGAATTGGCAAAGGACAGTCGCACTCCATCCTTGGCGCGAATTCCATCCGGGCCTGGCGCCCAGCCGGCCTCATCCAGAATTTGTCGCGCGCGGTCCATATTGAATTCCTGCGCGGGCAGGTTCGGATTGTAGTAGTAGGACTCCTTCGGCATGAAGGTCTCGGTGAGAGTGCCCACGCCGTAATAGATCGTGTCAACGATCGCTTTCCTGTCCATTGCGGCGTAAAGCGCCTGGCGCACTGCCAGGTCCTTGAACTGCGGGCGCCCCAGATTGAGGTAGATCGACTCCACGGATGCGCCGGTCTCCAGTGTCACCACGCGGTCTGGCAATTCGCGGGCTTCAGCATAATGGTCGGCGGTAATGTAGGATTGATCGACCAGGTCGACGTCGCCGCTCTTGAACTGCGTGTAGAGCACCGTCATATCGGGGATGTATTTGAAGATGAGCTGCTCGACATAGGGGCCCTCGCCGGCATACTCGGGGTTGGCGACGAGCTCGATATGGTCGCCGGCTACCCGTTGGCTCCACTTGAAAGCGCCGGTGCCGATCGGCGCCTGGTTGAACGCCGCTGTATTCGGATCGCCCTCTTTCCCCAGGATGTGCTTGGGCACTATGAAGGTTTCGGCCAGGAACGACAGATAGGGCGCAAAAGCCTCCTTCATCCGCCAGGTGATCTCGGTGGGCGAAACCACCGTAATGTCCTGCACGAGCGAATGGCCGCTTGTACGCCAAGCGCGAAATTTCGGGTTGGTGATGAGCTCAAGGGTGAATTTCACGTCCTCGGCCGTGAAGGGCTCGCCGTCGTGCCAGCGAACATTGTCACGTAACCGGATGCGCCAGTTGAGACCATCCTCCGAAATGCCGCCGTTCTTCTGGCTTGGCACCTCGGCCGCGAGGTTCGGCTGAAGGACACCTTCGGCATCCATCCTGACCAACGCATCGAAAACCGAGAAATGGACCGCGTCATCGACTTCGATATGCGCCATCAGCGGATTGAACACCGTCGGCTCTTGTGAGAGGCCGACGACGACGCGACCGGCCGGGCCCGTGGCAGGGGTCTTGGCGAAAGCGGACTTGCCCAGAAGATTGGGCGCGATCAAGCCTGCAGCCCCCCCTAGCGCCATCAGTCGGAGTGCCTGGCGTCTCGAATAGTTGGATGTAGTCGTTGCATTTTTGGTCATCGTAGTTCCTCTCTTGTTATTTTTCATGCGTTTGCTGCAATGGGACGGGCATTGCCTGGCCGCTCCCCCGGAATCGCCGCCACGAGTTGGCGCGTGTAGGCTGCTTGCGGGTTCAGGAATATCTGCGAGGGCGGTCCGCGCTCGACGATCCGGCCCTTCTGCATCACGGCGATTTCATCGCAGATTTGGCTGGCGACTCGCAGGTCGTGCGTGATGAAGACCATCGATACGCCAGTCTCGCGCTGGATCTGGTCCAGAAGCTGCAGGATCTGCGCCTGGATCGACACGTCGAGCGCGGAAACCGCCTCATCGGCAATGAGCAGCTTCGGTTTGAACATCAGCGCGCGCGCGATGCCTATGCGCTGGCGTTGCCCACCCGAGAACTCGTGCGGATAGCGGCCGAAGGCGCCGACATCGAGACCGACATGGGCCAGGAGCGCCCGCGCTTCCTCGCGCGCTTGGGCGTAAGGCATTCCGTGTGCCACCGGACCGACCGTGATGATATGGCCGACCGTTGAGCGTGGGTTCAGAGACGCGAAGGGATCCTGGAAGATCATCTGGATCCGCGGTCGAAGTGGGCGGAACTTCGCTTCGGAAAGCTTGGCGATGTCAGATCCCTCGAACAAAATCTCGCCGCCGTCGCTGTCCAGCAATTTGATCAGAAGCCGGCCCAGCGAGGATTTTCCTGAACCGCTCTCGCCTACGACGCCCAGGGTGCGGCCTTGCGCCAGTTCGAACGAAACCTCGTTCACCGCCATCACAATCCGCTGCGCTCCGAATAGCGCGCTGCCGCCACGATAGGTCTTCACCAGACCTTCGACTTTCAGGATCGGCTCCTTGCTGGCGGCTTCCGCACGAGGGCGATCTTCGCCGGTCAGATGCGGTACGGCCGCGATCAGGCGCTGCGTATAGGGATGCTTGGGCGACTTCAGCACCTGCTCGGCGCTGCCCTGCTCGACGATGTGACCTTTTTCCATCACCACGACGCTGTCGGCGATCTCCGCCACCACGCCAAAATCGTGGGTGATGAACATCACGCTCATGCCCTTGCGGCGCTGAATGTCGCGGATCAACTCCAGAATCTGTGCCTGGGTGGTCACGTCGAGCGCAGTGGTTGGCTCATCGGCGATCAGCACCGTCGGCTCGAGCGCCAAGGCCATGGCGATCATGACGCGCTGTCGCTGCCCGCCCGAAAGCCGGAAAGGGTACTGATGATACATGAGTTCGGGGTCAGGCAGGCCCACTTCAGTGAGCAGCTCGATGGCGCGGTCGCGGCAGGTTTTTGGCGTGCCGTATCCATGCGCGGCCATGACCTCGTCAATCTGCGCGCCCACGGTCATCAGGGGATTGAGCGCCGAGAGCGGATCCTGAAAGATCATCGACACGACCCGACCACGCAGGTTGCGCAGCTTGTCGGGCGACATGCCGATGATGTTCATCCCCTCCAACTGTATTGAACCCGATGAGAGGCGGATCACCTTGGGCAGGAGCCCCATGATCGCGTTCGCCGTGACCGACTTGCCTGATCCGGACTCGCCTATGATGCAGAGGATCTGGCCGCGTTTCAGATCGAACGAGATATTCTCGACCGCATGGACCCGCTCCATCCCGGCCGGCAGGCTTACGGTCAGATCGCGCACCGAAAGCGCTATGTCATGGGGGGCAACAGCCTGGATGCTTGCGACCATCTGGATCAGATCCCCTTCAACCGAGCGGGTCCACGCTGTTGCGGACCGCATCATCGCCCTTTGAGCAGAAGCGCCTCACCGCAACAGCCGTAGCCTGGGCATCTCGACGCTTCGCACGCTGAGGCCGCGAGAGACGGGTTCTGCTCATCCAGGCCACTCCCTTATGAAAATCCGGCCGTGTACCGAACTGTGTTCCCTTTTCTTGGAGAACTCACCGATGGGGCAAACTGTGCCTTATCGGATGTCCTCTGGAGCCTGCCCGCCATAAAGAGGTTGGCTCCGTTCTTTCAGCCAGTTTGACTGTTCTGTTTCCGCAGAGTCATCGAAACTTGGCCCGCGAGCAGCACGAACTTCTGAAAAGAGCGTCCGAATTGGCATTTCACTCTGTTTGGCCTGATGATGATAGCGTGGGATAGGTGAGAGTCTGAGAGTGATTGCCCCAAAAATGAATGAGCAATGAGGCCAGCCGCCGTGCCGACCTGTCCAAGGCGGGCACGGCATTCCTTGTCACAGGAATTTGCACGATCCGCCGCGCCGGGATTTTCCGCATTTGAAATGGATTGGCACCCATCCAGGCGTTGAAGGTAGGTAGTAACCGGCGTCACCTGTACGAAGCCCGTGATGCGCCCATGCGATGCCTCATCAGGATGCCTGTAAAATGGTAGTGCGGAACCAAGCACGGCAAACTGTGCCGCTCATCGAGAAACTCTACCCGGCCTATCAATGCTCGGTTGCTGCTTTTCGATGCCGGTCGACCACATTCAGCTAGGCGAAGCTCGCAGGGCGCTCTTTCAAAGGTGCTGGGGGCTCAGGCCGCTGAACTGCGCTTGGAGCCACTCTGCGAGTTCAAACTCCACACCTTGCAGTTCACTCGACCCCAACCATATCAACCCATATTGACTGCCGTCGGGGTCAAAGCCAGCAGGCGCCGCCAGGCTTCCTCGTTCCACATCGTCAACCGCGAGTACGAGCGGACTGAGGGCTACACCCAAGCCTGCGGACGCTGCCTCGACGATCAGCGCGTGATTGTCGTAGTATCGCATTTCTGTGGGTCGACGCGCCGACGGATGGGTCTTCAGCCATTGCGCCCACGCGTCAGGTCGAGTCTTCGACCCGAGAGCGAGATAGTCGCCACGTTCGAACGCTGGCACCACTTCCGGCCTCATAACGGGCCCAACCGTTTCGGGGAAAAGGGTCCGGACGTTCCATGTCTCGGGCACAGCGAAGTCCAGCCGTCGAATAGCGAGATCGACCTGTTTCTTGCGAAATTCCACAAGCCCACCACCCACGGAGAGGTGGAGGGCCATGTTCGGATGCGCCACTTGAAGCGCCGCCAGGCGCGGAATAAGCCAACGCATGGCAACTGAAGGCTCGCAGGAGAGCACAAGGGCATTCTTCCCGGCATTGGCGGTACGCAGGCTTTGCACTGTGGTGGCCAACTCACCGAAGAACTTCCCGAGAGTCAGGTTGAGTGTCTCGCCAGCCGGGGTGAGCCGCAGGCCTCGCCCATTCTTTTCAAACAACCTGACCCCGATGTCATGGGCGAGTTTGGTGATACGGCGACTCACGGCGCCGTGCGTGAGCGCAAGCGAGTCTGCTGCAAGCCGGACCGAACCCAGCCGCGCTGTTGCTTCGAACGCTCGCAGGTCGTCGAGCGAAGGTATGTCCGAGCGATCCATCAGTGACAATCTATCACCGATTTCGTCAGAAACTATCGCTATTCATACTTGGCGACGTTTTGTTAATTGATGCATGCGCACCCATCATCAACCCAGCATAGCGGTCCTCGCCGATGACCTCACCAGCGCGGCAGATGGCGCAGCACCTTTCGTCGCCCGCGGCTTGACTGCATCGATCGGCAGACGCCAGCTTCCGAACCAAGCGGCAGCGGTAATCGCAGTCGATAGCGGTTCGCGGTCTGCTACTTCGTCGCAAGCGTTCGAGGCGGTCGCTCGATTGACCGCACGACTTGCCAGCCGTGCCGTGCTCTATAAAACGGTGGACTCCACTCTACGCGGCCACATAACGGAGGAGCTTGAAGCATGTTTTGCGGCGAGCGGCCGCAAATCGCTGCTCTTCGCGCCGGCGTTCCCCCAGGCCGGACGTACGACAGTGAGGGGCATTCAGTTCGTTGACGGCATCCCGGTGTCGGAAAGTGCGTATAGCCATGACCCCGTGCATCCCGTGCGGCATTCCGCGCTAGTCGACCTGGTCCCCAACTGCATCAAGAATGTCAGGCTGCTTGATGCAGAAACGCAGGAAGAACTCGATTCGCAGATTGCTTCCATCGAGGATCCAGAGTCGGTCCTTTGGGTTGGTTCTCCCGGAATGGCTGCAGCCCTATCGCGGCGTTTTGTGCAAGCGAAGACCCCACCGCCATTGCTCGATGGCATCAGTAGCGATGTCTTGGTCGTCATTGGGAGCGCAAATTTGCGCAGTCATCAGCAGGCAGACCAACTCCAGGAGGTCAGGGGCGTGATGCTGCTGCGCGGACCAAGGGCGCGCGAGGCGGACTCGGCAGCGGTGCTGCGCCGTATCGCACAAGACGCAGCGCAAGAGCTTCAAAGCCCACGCTTCGGCGCTTTGATCGCCACCGGCGGCGACACGATGGACGCGATCCTGGATCTTCTCAACGTCCGTGAGTTCGAGATCCTGCAAGAACTCGATCCCGGATTCCCACTTGGTCTCGCCAGGCTTGGCGATGGGCGCTCGCTCCTGTTCGCGATGAAGGCCGGTGGCTTTGGCAGTGACGACGCCCTGACGCGCGCCGTCGCGCGGATACGTGGAGCAACCCAATGAAGAACATTCCCCCGCTTGCTCTCACGATGGGCGACGCCTCCGGCATTGGACCGGAGATCGTGGCGAAGGTGCTTGCGAAGGGCGGCGAACGCGTCGTCGTGTTCGGCAGCTATGTTGTCATGCAGGATATTGTACGCCGGCTCGGGTTGAACATCGAGGTGCGACGCATCAACGCTGCCGATGCAGCTCAATTCGAGCCGCGGCGAATTGAAGTTATCGAAACCACCCGCATTACCGGGTCCCCACCAATCGGGCGTATCAGCGCGATCTCCGGGCAGGCGGCCTTCGACGCCATCGTTGCAGCGATCGCAGCAGCGAAGTCCGGACAAGTGAGCGGCATCGTCACGGCCCCGATCAATAAAGAGGCGATGGCCAGCGCGGGAATCCGCTACCCCGGCCATACCGAAATTCTGGCCGACTACGGCTGCGCCAAGCGCGTGGCGATGATGCTTGCGAACGATGACATCCGCACGGTGCTCGTCACGATCCACACGTCGCTGAGCAAGGCGATCGAACAGGGCGATTTCGACGCTCAGCTATCCGCCATTCGGCTCGCCCACGACGGTGGAAAAGCTCTCGGCTTCGCGATCCCGCGTGTCGCCGTAGCAGGTCTCAATCCGCACGCAGGTGAAGGCGGCCTCTTCGGGGACGAGGAAATCCGGATCATACAACCTGCAATCGACGCGGCCCGAGCCGAGGGCATCGACGCCACTGGCCCTTATCCGGGCGACACCGTCTTCATGCAAGCACGTCAAGGCCGATTCGATGTTGTGGTGGCACAATACCACGATCAAGGGCTGATCCCTGTGAAGTATCTCGGGCTGGAAAAGGGCGTGAACATCACGCTTGGCCTGCCGTTCGTCCGCACCAGCCCAGATCATGGCACGGCCTTCGACATCGCGGGCCGGGGGATTGCAGACCAGGCCAGCTTGGAAACGGCGCTTGCCTACGCCAAGCGGCTGGTAGCGGCGCGAACCAAAACGAACTAGATTCGAAAGGAACCACCACCGATGGGGTTACGCTTTATCTTCATGCTTACGCGCAATGACCGCACGGTTCCGGACGCGTCGCAGCAACTTCAAACCGCGCTCAGCTTTGGCGTGCGGCACATCGGGTTCAAAGACATCGGCGTGCCGATCGAGCAGCTGAAAGGCCTCAATGCAGCCATCAGGACGGGCGGTGCAACTTCCTATCTGGAAGTCGTGTCACTGGACCGCGAAAGCGAAATTGCTTCGGCAAAGGCAGCTGCCGCAATCGGCGTTGACGTTCTTCTTGGTGGCACGCGGGTCGACGATGTGCTGCCGATCCTCAGGGACACCGGCATCCAGTACTTCCCGTTTCCGGGTCGGATTGCCGGTCATCCGAGCGTGCTTGAAGGCGCCATCGACGAAATTGTCGAAAGTGCCAAGACGATTGCAGGGCGCGATGGAGTGCATGGCCTGGACCTGCTGGCATACCGTTCGGCGCAGAACGTGCCCGAGTTGATGAAGGCTGTCTGCGCTGCGGTCACCAAGCCTGTCTACATTGCAGGTTCGATCGACACCCCTGAACGAATCGCAGTCGTCCAAAGCGCAGGCGCAGCTGGTTTTACGATTGGGACTGCGGCTTTGGATGGCAAGTACCCGGCCAATGGGAATGACCTACCAAGCCAACTCACCGCGATCATTCGCGACGTCGCTGCCCTGAACAAGCACCTTTCGCCAATTCACAAGAAGAATTTGTCAATTGAGTTTGCCGGGCTGCACGCGCCTTGGGAGCCTAAAGTCGAGGTGCATGTCAACAACATGCAAATCCAGGTCGCCCTGTTCAAGGGAAGCTCTAACTGGTCATTTCGGCAGCACGACGATCAGCTGTTCTTCGTTCACCGGGGACGCCTGCTCATGAAATTTCGTGACCGTGAAGAGATCATCGAACCCGGAGAGTTCATCGTCGTTCCATATGGCGTTGAGCACAGTGCGGTGGCCTTGGGCGAGGAAGGATGTGAAGTGTTGCTGGCAACGTCAACCGCTCTACCCTGCTACCCACCCGCGGGAACTGATCTCGCACACTCTGAGCGATCCCAGTTGACTGCTTAGCACGACGGAACCGACTGCTAGGTTTCAGTGAAATCATGACGCAAGGCGCAAGAGCAATCATGACCGTGGCTATAGTGCTGCATCGCGCCGACGGCGCACCCGTTGCAAGCTCTTTCCGCAGGGCAGCGTTCGGCAAGGACGACCCCTTGGTGGGGCATCGCGAAATCGCCTGGGAAGGACCGGACTCGATGATCGTGGGCCGAACCAGCTTTATTGGTGAGCTCGAAGTCGCAAGCTTCCCCCACATCGAAACCATCGTCGTGGTGGAAGGAGAGCTGATCCCCACGGCGACCGGGACGGCCCGCTGGTGCTCGGGCCGCAAGCGGGCGTTGTCATCGGATGTGGCACCGCGCTTCGGATCCAGAGCGGATCAGGCGTGCGGTTTTCGTTCTGCGCAGCCGCTTGCGACAAACCGACGAAGCCCGGCCTTGTCCAACTGTTCGCCGACGCCGACATCAAGCCGTCTGCTTCGCTACCGGCCGAGGCCTTGCTTGGCCCGGCCCCGCAATGCCGCAGCGACAACGTCTTCTCCAGCGACGGCGCGGATTGCCATGCGGGCACGTGGGATTCGACCCCATAGGCCGCTTACGCAATCGACGCCCCTTCACACGAGATGGCTTTGAGGCTTCAGCCTACCTCCCCTCTGTGAGGTGGGACGCCAGCGAGCTTTTCACGCAATAATTTGCATGTCCTAAGGCTCACTAACCGCAGGATATTCCGTCCAGGCACACAACTCCGCAGCCTGTCTATTCTCGGCGCGGGTTAGAATGCTTCAGAGTAACCGGAGTCCCGTAGATGCCCGCGCCGCTAATGCACATCGAGTGCAGCCCTTCCCTGCCCCGCGAGGCGGACGTCGTCGTGATCGGCGGCGGCGTCGTGGGCGTGTTCACGGCGTATTATCTCGCACGCCGCGGCTTCAGCGTCGCCCTGGTCGAGAAAGGGCGGGTGGCCGCCGAGCAGTCCAGTCGAAACTGGGGCTGGTGCCGCCAGCAGAACCGTGATGCGCGCGAGCTGCCGATGGCGACCAAGAGCCTCGATCTCTGGGAGAAGGTGGCACAGGAGACTGGCGAGAACACTGGATTTCGCCGGTGCGGGCTCCTCTATCTCTCACAAGACGAAAATGAGCTGGCGGGCTGGGCGAAGTGGCGTGACTTCGCCGGGACAGTGGGCGTTACGACGCATGTGCTGAGCGCGGAGGAAGCCACCGAGAAGGGCAAGGTGACCGGACGCAAGTGGAAGGGCGGCGTTTTCTCACCGACTGACGGAACGGCGGATCCGTCCAAGGCAGTGCCGGTTGCCGCCCGCGGTATCATGGCGGCCGGCGGTACCGTCCATCAGCATTGCGCGGCGCGCGGGCTGGAGTTGAGCGCTGGCAGGGTCAGTGGCGTCGTTACGGAAGCGGGAACCATCCGTACGAAGACCGCGGTCATGTCCGGAGGCGCGTGGGCTTCCTCCTTCTGCAACCAGCTTGGTATGCGCTTCCCGCAAGCTGCCGTGCGTCAATCCATTCTAGCCGTGGCGCCAGGCGCAAGCGGCCTGCCCGATGCCCTGCATACAGCGAGCGTCTCGCTGACGCGGCGCAGCAACGGTGGATACACGCTGGCTATCAGCGGGCGGGCTCGCGTCGATCCAACGCCGCAGCAGTTCAGGTTCAGCCGCGAGTTTATCCCGATGTTCGCCCGCCGCTGGCGCAATCTCGCCCCGGGCGCCTTCGAGGGCTGGCGCCAAGGCCATGAAAGCCTGCGCAAATGGGGCCTTGACGATATTACGCCAATGGAACGGAACCGGATTCTCGACCCGAAGCCCGACATGGGACAGATTCGACTGACATATCGAAGAGCCTGTGAATTGATCCCCGAACTCCAGCGCGTCGCAATCTCCGATGCCTGGGCGGGCTATATCGACAGTACACCCGACGGCATTCCCGCGATCGGTGAAGTGGAGGGGATTCCGGGCTTCATCCTGGCGGCGGGATTCAGTGGTCACGGCTTCGGCATTGGCCCCGGCGCGGGGCATATGATCGCCGACATCATTACAGGCAGCGAGCCTATTGTCGACCCGCGTCCTTATAGGCCCGAACGCCTGAAGACCGCTGCGTGGGGCAAGGTCGCTGAATTCTGAGAAGATCAACTTACAGGTAACAATCGGTCGCACACGAGATTAAGGCTGCGAGCAGCCGTGCTGAAAACAGGGAAGTGACGATGCGCGAATACGAGATTGCCGCCATTCCTGCCGACGGGATCGGCCCGGAGGTGATCGCCGCCGGTCTCCAGGCGCTTGAGGCGCTGCAGCAGCGCTGCGGCGACTTCAAGCTGCGCGTCCAGCACTTCGACTGGGGCTCGGACTACTACAAGGCCAATGGCCGGATGATGCCCGAAGATGGAGTGGCGCAACTGAAGCGCTTCGATGCCATCTTCTTTGGTGCGGTCGGCGCTCCCGATGTGCCCGACGACATCACGCTTTGGGGTCTCCGGCTGCCGATCTGCCAAGGCTTTGATCAATACGCGAATGTGCGGCCGACCAGGATATTGCCGGGCATCGTTTCGCCGCTGGCGGGCGTTGGCCCCGGCGATCTGGATTGGGTGATCGTGCGGGAGAATTCGGAGGGTGAGTATTCCGGCCATGGCGGCCGTGCCCACCGCGGCCTCCCAGAGGAGGTCGGAACCGAAGTCGCGATCTTCACGCGCGTCGGGGTCACGCGCATCATGCGCTATGCATTCCGGCTGGCGCGGTCACGGCCGCGAAAGCTCCTGACTGTGGTTACGAAATCCAACGCGCAGCGTCACGGCATGGTAATGTGGGATGAAATCGCAGCCGAGGTGGCGCAAGAGTTCCCAGACGTCTCGTGGGACAAGATGCTGGTTGATGCTATGACGGTGCGTATGACACTCAAACCTCGCAGCCTCGATACGATCGTCGCCACCAATCTTCACGCCGACATTTTGTCGGACCTTGCGGGCGCGCTGGCGGGCAGTCTCGGCGTTGCACCGACCGCCAACATTGATCCCGAGCGGCGCTACCCCTCGATGTTCGAGCCAATTCACGGATCGGCCTTCGACATCGCCGGCAAAGGTATTGCCAACCCGGTCGCCACCTTCTGGACCGCTGCCCAGATGCTCGAACATCTGGGCGAAAGCGCAGCCTCCGTCCGGTTGATGAGCGCAGTGGAAACAGTGACCAGTGAGGGCGTGCTGACGCCGGACGTGGGTGGCACAGCGACCACGCAGGACGTGACGGACGCCGTCTGCCGGACGATCCGCAGTTCGAACGTGTGACAGGTTTGCGATGAAGCTCGACAAGATCGACATCAAGATCTTATCCCAACTGCAAAAGAACGGGCGGGTCACCAACGTCGAGCTTGCCGACCTGGTCAACCTCTCGCCGAGCCCTTGCCTGATGCGGGTGAAAAAGCTTCAGGCGGAAGGCTTCATTACCGGCTATTCCGCCCAGATCGATGTGTCCAAGCTCGGACAGACTCTAACGATCTTCACCGAGGTCACGCTCAAGCACCATCAACAAAACGACTTCGCGAGGTTTCTCACAGCCGTTCAGAAAGTGGATTCCGTCATCGAATGCCATCTGATTTCGGGCGGGTATGATTATCTTGTGAAGTTCGTCACAGCGGGCATAAGCGAGTATCAGACGATCATGGAGCGCATGCTCGAACTGGATATCGGGATCGACAAATATTTCAGCTTCGTCGTGCTGAAGTCACCGATCGTAAAATCCCATTTGCCTCTCGATGTCATTTTCGACAAATGAAAAGCCGCTCCGCGGTCTGAACACCTGGAGCGCGCGCCGGTGTTTTCTTCTGCTGAGGTCCCATAGCTGCAACTTGCTTGGCACCTGGCGGAATGCGGCACCACCCTGAGGGTTTGCTTCGTCCCCGCTCGGCGTCTGCCGCCTGGACGGGGGAGCTCCGGCGATGGCGAGGATCAGCCCTTCATCGCCGCCCGCACATCCTTGTCTTCGAGGGTTTGATCCAGCGTCATCCGGGTGCGTTCCAGGATACCATCGATTTCGTCGTCCGTGCAGCAGAGCGGTGGTGCAAAGCCGAGAATGCCGCTGTTGAAGGCGCGAATGACAAGGCCATTCTCCCAAGCGCGGTCGAAGATGCGGCGTCCCGGATCTGCCGCCGCCGGCAGCGGCGTTTTGCGCGCCTTGTCGGTCACCAGTTCGACCGCGGCCAGCATGCCGCGACCGCGAATATCGCCAACCAGCGGGTGATCGGCGAGCGAGCGGAGGCCCTTCATCAGGCGCCTCCCGGCCTTCCGGCCGTTCTCGAGCAAGCCATCTTCATAGAGACGCAGGCATTCCAGCCCGACCGCCGCGCTCACCGGATGGGCTGAGTAGGTATAGCCGTGGCCGACAGCCGTTTTGCCGGCCCCGTCCGCGATCGTATTGTAAACATGGTCGGTCATGAAGACGGCGCCCATCGGCACGTAGCCCGACGTCAGTCCTTTTGCCGTGGTCATCAAATCCGGCACGACCTCGTCTTCCTCACATGCGAACAGGGGCCCGGTGCGGCCGAAGGCGGTGATGACTTCGTCGGCAACGAACAAGACGTCGTGTTCTTTGCACACGGCGTGCAGTGCCTTCAGCCAGCCTGCCGGTGGAACCAGGACACCGCCCGAACCCTGGATGGGTTCGGCGTAGAAGGCCGCGACGCGATCAGCACCCAGTTCGGCGATCTTGTCCCGCAGTGCCGCGACCGATGCGTTGATGATCGCCTGCGGGTCGGAACCGACCGGATTGCGATAGGCGTAGTGCGAAGGTATCTTGTGCTGCCAGTCGTAAGGCACGCCGAAGCCAGCATGGAAAGCCGGAAGCGCGGTCAGACCTGCGCCAACCGTAGAGGATCCATGGTAGCCATACTCGACCGAGATAAACTGGTCTTTTCGCGGCGTCCCCTTGGCATGGTAGTAATAGCGAACGAAACGGATCGTGCTGTCAATCGCGTCGGAACCGCCCAGCGTGAAATAGACATAGTTCAGATCGCCAGGCGCCAGTTCGGCAAGGCGCGCTGCGAGACGAATGGCGGGCTCAGATCCTAGCCCGAAATATCCTGTCGCATAAGGAAGCTCTCTTAGCTGCTTCGCCGCTGCTTCGACGACGCTTTCTTGCCCGTATCCGATGTTGACACACCAGAGACCCGCGAACCCGTCCAGCAAGGTTTTCCCGCTTGCCTCGGTCACCGTTGCGCCCTTGGCGGATTTGAGCACCCGCACGCCCGTCTCTTCATGGCTCCGATAGCTTGAAAATGGGTGAACCAGATGTGCACGATCGAGTTCGATCAATGAGTTGGCCAGCATTTCTTCCTCCGATTCAGCCTAGCGCCTGACTAACGAGCGCATAAGTTTGGTGTGACCTGATTTCGACCTTCGGCTCGTCTGCGGTTCGTCGCATCGTGATGCCACCGCCGACGTGGGCCAGCCCGCGACGGGTGAGCCACTCGCCGAGAGCCGTGGATTCGTCGGTGTCGATACGGACAAACTCGCCCGCACTGTCGGCCAGCAGGAAGTCGATCAGGCATCTCGCTTCGTGAAGCTTCCTCCCCACCACCGGCCCAATCACCAGCCCTCGGCCAAACCGACGAACTGCGGCAAACGCCTGAACATTGCCTTCATCGCGAACGACGGCGAACTTCGCGCGCTCGCGCAACGAGCGCATGAGCGCCGACCGGTCATGACCAAACGCCGCGCGATCCAGAGCAACAAGGCGCGCGTGGTCGCCGTCCTTGCCCCATGACACATGTGCCGGTGCGTCTACAGACGGCGCCAGGCCCTGGTGTTGCACGATCTTGCCGGTCGCGACGAATCCCAGCTTCTCGTAGAGCGCGAGCCCTTCCTGCGTCGCCACCAAATAGCAGGTGCGCCCGCCTGCCTTGGCAAGCGCCTCCTCCATCAGCTTGCGACCGAGCCCGCGACCACGCATTGCGGCATCGACAATGACCATGTTGACGGTGGCGGCATCGTCGCCATAGGGCGTCATCAAGATCGTCCCCACCACGCGTCCTTCCTCCTGGACAACGACGCCTTGGCTGAGCGATTGCATCAGTTCCCAGTCTTCACGACGGTGCGGCCATTCAACATGACGTGACAATTCGAGAGCATCCCTCAGATGCGCGAATGTCATCGTTTCCAGCGTAATTTGCTGCGTGGTCATGGTTCAGTCCGGGCCTGAATTCTCTGAGCTCAAGGTAGGCTGCCGCAGACAGCAGTTCCTTCCGACCAGGAGCTGAGCGATAGGTGTTTTGACTTTCCTTTGCCGCCGGCGCCGCATGTTATGCGGACGGACAGCGGGCCGATCGCGCTCCCCTCGCAGACCGAAACGGTCTCGGGCGCAACTCTCTGCCAAGGCTCTACCGCGATACGAAACAATCTGCTTCGGGGCGCATCGAATGCGGCGACTCGTCTTGTTCGGCTCTCATTATGATCCTCGCTGTTAAAGGCACGCAGTGCCGAAAGATTGGAAGGATCGACGCCCATGACCCAGTTCAGACCGAAATACATCACTTTCGACTGCTATGGCACGCTGACCAACTTCGACATGGCCGGCGCGGCGCGACGCGTTTATGGCGCGCGACTATCCGCAACCGTGACGGCGCAGTTCATCAAGGACTTCTCGGCCTATCGTCTCGATGAGGTTCTTGGCGCCTGGAAGCCTTATAGCGAGGTCGTGCACAATTCCGTGGAGCGCGCCTGCAAGCGCAACAATGTGACGTTCCGGCCTGAGGACGCCCAGCGCATCTATGCGGAAATACCGACATGGGGTCCGCACCCGGATGTACCGGCGGGGCTGGCCAAGGTCGCCAAGGAGATTCCGCTGGTGATCCTGTCGAACTCCATGAAGAGCCTGATCATGTCGAACGTGGAGAAACTCGGCGCACCTTTCCACATGGTCATCACGGCCGAGGAGACCGGCGCCTACAAGCCGCATATGAAGGGCTTCGAGCACATGTTCGACAAGCTCGGCTGCGGCCCGGAAGACATTACGCATGTGTCGTCCTCGTTCCGCTACGATCTCATGACCGCCTATGATCTTGGCATCAAGAGCAAGGTCTGGGTGAATCGCGGCCACGAGCCCGCGAACCCCTTCTACGAATACACCGAGATCAAGGACATCGGCGGTCTGGCCGGCGCCGTCGGGCTGGAGCCCGTTCGTGAATTCGCCTGAACGTCTGTTGCCAGTGCAGTCGCCAAGCTGCGGCGCTCCCCACCTCGTTAATGATCACCGGTCGCAATACGGAGAAAGGGGCGGTTTTCACCGCCCCTTTCTTGTTGTTCCAACACTTTGGAAGCTGCAGGTGTTTCCACCTACTTCCTAGTTAAGCCCGCCAACATGAAGGGTCTTGACCTCGAGATATTCCTCGATGCCAAGCTGCGATCCTTCGCGGCCCACTCCTGACTGCTTGACACCGCCGAAAGGCGCAACCTCGGTCGAGATGAGGCCGGTGTTGAGCCCGACCATGCCGAACTCCAGCGCCTCGGCCACACGCCACGAGCGCTTGAGGTTCTCCGTATAGAAATAGGCAGCAAGGCCAAATGGCGTACCGTTCGCGATCGCGATAGCCTCTTCCTCCGTCTCGAAGCGAAAAAGCGGCGCCACCGGGCCGAACGTCTCTTCCGATGCCAGCAGCATATCGGTCGTAGCCTGTCCCAGCACGACGGGCCGTGCATATTGCTTGCCGTCCGGCACCGTCTCGCTCTGGGCGATGATCCGCGCGCCTTTCGCCTGTGCATCCGCGATGTGACGCTCGATCTTGTCGATCGCGGCCGAATTGATCATCGGGCCGATCTCAGTGCCGTCATCGGTCCCTGCGCCAACCTTCATTCGCGATACGCGCTGGCTCAGCTTTTCTGCGAAAGCCTCGTAAACGCCCGCCTGCACGAGAATCCGGTTCGCGCAAACGCAGGTTTGACCCCCATTGCGGAACTTGGATGCGATCACCCCCTCGACTGCGTTGCCCAGATCGGCGTCGTCAAACACGATAAAGGGCGCGTTGCCGCCGAGCTCGAGGCTGAGCCGCTTGATGCTATCGGCCGCGCCACGCATGAGCAGCGCTCCTACGCGGGTCGAGCCGGTGAACGAGATCTTGCGCACCGTCTCGTTGGCCATCAGTTCGTTGCCGATTTCGGTGGGCATGCCGGTGACAATGTTGATCACCCCGGCCGGAATACCTGCCCGTTCCGCCAGAACGCCGAGCGCCAGCGCCGAGAATGGCGTGAATTCCGACGGCTTAATGACAACCGTACAACCCGCGGCCAGCGCCGGCGCCACCTTGCGCGTGATCATCGCGTTGGGGAAATTCCATGGCGTGACGATGGCACAGACGCCGACGGCCTCCTTCAGCACCAGAATGCGGCGGTCGGGCGTTGGCGACGGAATGGTCGAGCCACCGATCCGGCGTGCTTCTTCGGCGAACCATTTCACGAAGGAGGCGCCATAGCGGATTTCACCGCGTGCCTCCGCCAGAGGCTTGCCCTGTTCCAGCGTCAGCAGCAACGCCAGGTCCTCTTCATTTTCCCGTATCAGGCTGTGCCAGCGTTCCAGAAGCGCTCCGCGTTCGGCATGGGTCCTGGCTTTCCAGTCCTTGAACGCTGCCTGCGCTGCATCTATTGCAGCCCTTGTCTCATCCCGGCCCATGTCGGGTACGGTTCCAAGCACTTCCAAACTGGCCGGATCGATCACATCGACAGTCGCGTTGCTGTGCGCATGCTGCCAGACATCGCCAATGAGTCCCCGCTGGCGAAACAGGTCCGCATCCTTCAGGAAACCAATCTTCGTTATTGCGTTCATGGTTCTTTTCCTCTGCTCTTTCAGCTTAATCCGGCCAGCACGGCCTGCGTGATTGCTTCAGTCCTGTCCTTGCCTGCAATCGTGCCTATCCCGCGTGCGGTTGCGGACTCGATTGCCGACATCACTTCGGCTGCCGCCTGCCGCTCGCCCAGATGCCCGAGCATCATGGCGCCGGACCAGATCGCGGCGATCGGATTGGCGATACCGAGATTTGCGATATCGGGTGCCGAACCATGGACCGGCTCGAACATCGAAGGCGCGCTGCGATCGGGATTGATATTGGCGGAGGCGGCGTAACCCAGCCCGCCCTGAATGGCCGCTCCAATATCCGTGAGGATGTCGCCAAAAAGGTTGGAGGCGACGATCACGTCGAGGCTTTCAGGCGCCAGCACCATGCGGGCGGCAATGGCGTCGACGTGGTATTGCGAGACCTCCACATCGGCGTAGTCCTTCGCCACCTCGCGCGTGACCTCATCCCAGAAAACCATGGAATGTCTCTGCGCGTTGGATTTGGTGACGGATGCAAGCTGTTTGCGGCGCGTCCGCGCCTGTTCGAATCCGAAGCGAAGGATCCGTTCGACACCCGCACGCGTGAAGATTGCCGTCTCGATCGCGACCTCATTGGCCGTGCCGGTATGAATGCGCCCACCGGCGCCGCAATATTCGCCTTCCGTGTTCTCGCGGATGCACAGGATATCGAAACCATCACGGCGAAGGGGTCCCCGAACGCCTGGCAACAGCCTGTGCGGCCGTATGTTGGCATACTGCGTGAATCCTTTGCGGATCGGCAGGAGCAGTCCGTGAAGCGATACGGAGTCGGCCACCTTCGCTGGCCACCCCACGGCGCCGAGGTAGATCGCATCGAATTTCTGTAGGATCTCGACGCCGTCTGGGGGCATCATCGCACCGGTTTCCAGGTAGTAGGCGCACGACCATGGGAACCTTGTATTCTCAAGGGCGAAACCGCCTCGCTTTGCCGCAGCCTGCAGCACGTCCCATCCCGCCTCGGTCACCTCCTTGCCGATGCCGTCGCCTGGGATGTGCGCTATCGTGTAAGCCTTCATTGAGGTCCTCCTGGAGACCGACGGGCACCGAAGGTCGCAGCTTGCTCAACATTGCAGCGACATTCGGCATCTCGTACCTGGTTTCATCAGAACAATAGTCGACAGCGCGCCGCATTTTTCGCCGAGAATGAGCCGCCCGACCGCGTCGAATCGCGTCGGGCGGAATCTGGAAAGTCGATTGTTCTGGAACCGCCGCGCGCGCTATTCGGCCGGACCTTGAGCGTTGAGCTCAGTCGTAAACGCTGACGTAGATCTTGCGCACGGTTTCGATCGTGCGCCAGACGCCGACAAAGCCGGGCTTCATCACGAAACTGTCTCCGGTACGGTAAGTCTTGGTCTCACCGCCCTTCTCCTCGATCTCGACGAGACCCGAAACGATGTGGCAGAACTCGCAGGTAGTGCCCTTGATCGAATGCGTCTCGCCGGGCGTCGCCTCCCAGACGCCGGTCAGGACCTTTTCGCCTTTCGAGGCATCCTGCGCCCACGTCTTGAAGGATGGATTGCCCGAAATGAGCCGCTCTGGAGTTGGCAATGCCTCCTTCGGCGCGAAGGCTGGATCTGTGTCGATCGTGATCAGAAGTGACATGTCATGTTTCCCTGTTAGTAGCCGAGTGTCCGATCGACGAGGCCGATCAGTTCTTCCCCGGCGCGGTGGCGCCGGATATTGTCCACGACGGATTGCGCCGCGGAATCTGCTTGCGTTACGGAAGCGATGTGCGGCGTGATCATCACCTTCGGGTGCCGCCAGAGCGGATGGCCGTCCGGCAGCGGCTCGGGATCGGTGACATCGAGCATTGCGGCATCAAGGTGCCCGCTATCGAGAGCCTGAAGCAGGGCGGTTTGGTCTAACTGCGGCCCGCGGCCGACATGCAGCAGCCTCGCCCCGGCAGGCAGCCGGGAGAAGAGGGCCGCATCGAGGATGCCACGGGTTTCTTCCGTCAGCGGCAGCAGGCAAACGAGAATGTCCGTGCGCGCGAGGAAACCGGCAAGCTGATCCGCTCCATAAAAGCAGGTGACGCCGTCGATCTCCTTCCTGCTTCGGCTCCAGGCAGCGAGGGGAAAGCGAAACGGCAGCAATCGCTCGATAGCCGCCTGCGCCAGCATGCCGAGGCCGAGAAAGCCCACGCGGCGCTCGGCGGCTTGCGGAGCGGCAAGACCGAGCCACGCTTGGCGCTTCTGCTGTTCACGATACGCCACCATATCCCGGTGGAGACTCAGCACGCCGAGAACGACATATTCCTGCATCATGCGAATGATGCCGTCCTCGACCATGCGCACCAGCTTCACCTGCTGAGGCAGGCTCTCACGCTTGAACTGGTCGACGCCGGCGCCAAGCGAAAACAGCACTTCGAGATTGCGATAGCGCGCGATGTCATCTGGTGCCGTCCAAGTCAGGAGGTAGCGCACCTTCTCCGGGTCGACACATTCGCTGCTGTGGAACAATTCGACGTCCGGGAGCTCGCGTGCGAAAACCTTGCGGAAGACCGCTGCGCGCACCGGGTCGGAATTGAAAAGAAAAGCCATGAAACCGCCCTCTCCGGCTATGCGGCTAGGCGCGTGCCGAGACGCTCGATCATGCTCCGGCAGGCAACAAGTTCGCCGATCTCGATATATTCGTTGGCACGATGAGCCCGGCTGATATCGCCGGGACCGCAGATGATCGCGTCGATGCCGGCCTGCTGATAGAGGCCAGCCTCCGTGCCGTAACTTACCGCAGGCAGCGGCTCTTGCCCCGTCAACTCGGCCAGAAGGGTTGTCAGTTCACTCTTCTGCGGGAGCGAAAGACCGGGATACGCGCTCAACTCATGCCACGCCACGTCAAAGCCGCTGTCACGGAGAGCGATTAGCTGGGCCTTTACCGGCTCAAGCAATGATGATGGGGAAACACCCGGCACGGCACGGAGCTCGATATCGGCGGTGCAGCGATCAGGGATGATGTTGACGGCTTGGCCGCCAGCGATGACACCAACCTGCAATGACGAGTATGGAGGCGCGAAATCCGTGTCGAACGGCCCATCCGCAAGGGTCTGACCATAGGCCACGATCTGCGTGACGAGACCTGACATTGCATGCACGGCATTCAGTCCCAGCTCGGGCCGTGAAGAATGACCGGACCTGCCTATCACCTCGAGCCGCGCGGCCGCCTTGCCTTTGTGCCCCCGCACGGCTTCCATTCGGCTCGGCTCACCGATAATCGCGCCAAGCGGCTTCTCGCACAGGCTTGGCAGGGCGGCGATGAGATGCGGCACACCACGGGCACCCGCCTCCTCGTCATAGGAGAATGCGAGATGAATGGGCCGCTGCAAGTTCGTCGCCGCAAGCCGCGGCAGCGCAGCCAGCACGCAGGCAAGAAAGCCCTTCATGTCGGAGGTGCCTCGGCCATGAAGCCTGGCACCATCTTGGCGCAGAACAAAGGGATCCGAGTTCCATTCCCGCTCACCGGCCGGCACGACATCCAGGTGGCCCGACAAGATGTAGCCGCGGGCACGCCGCGGCCCGATCGTGACAAACAGGTTGGACCGGTCGCCTTCGGGGCCGCAAAGGACGGTCGTTTCTGCTCCGGCCGCCTCGCAATATTCACGCACCCAGTCGACGATCGCGCCGTTGGGCGAGCCCACGACCGAGGGGAACGCGATCAGCGTCGCTAGAATTTCTTCGACATTCACCGGGCGCCGCTCCACTCGCAGTTCGCTGGATGCGACAAGTGTGGCAGCAGGCGAGAGCATTCCGTGCCGAATGAAGCTATGCTTTGGCCGAAGATTTCGAATATTGGCCCGGAACCAGCGAAACCTGCTGGCTTTCGGGTGTAATCATAAGGCAAAAGACGGCTGCGGCACCGTCAGCGACGACAGGACGTGCTCGCGAGTTGGATATAAGGAGCAGGTCGACTGAAATGCAGAGATCAGTGCGCCTGAAGTCTTTCGAACTGGTCGCGCGGGACATCGATGATGTTGACGTCGAGTTGCTGCACGCGCTGTCGATCTCAGTCCGCTGGCCGCATCGGCCAAAGGACTGGGATATTCTGCGCCGCGCCGGCCGCGGCATTGTTGCCGTAGACGGCATTGGTCGGGTTTTCGGCAGCGCGATGTGGTTTCCGCAAGGGGACGATTTCGCCACCATTGGCGTAGTGATCACAACGCCCCGCACGCAAGCGCAAGGCGGTGGCCGATGGCTTATGGACCAAGTGCTTGAGCAGTGTGGCGATCGCAATCTGGCGCTCAACGCCACCCATGTCGCCTATCCTCTCTATGTCTCACTTGGCTTCACGACCGAGGCCATCGTATATATGCGACAGGGGGAGGTTCCGCTGGTACTCCCGGCCATGGCTGATTTGGAAGGTGAATTGCAGACGCTGCCGAGCGACAGGCTGAATGAGATCATCGAGCTGGATACGCGCGCGTTTGGAACAAACCGCGAGAGGCTGCTCGCATTGCTCTCAGCGGATGCCTCGATCTGCACTTTGAGCCGTGGCGGCGAGATCGTCGGCTACTCCATGTGTCGCGAGTTCGGGCGTGGCTACGTGATCGGCCCGATGGTCGCGCGCAGTGATCTGGACGCGGTCCATCTCACAGCCGTCCATCTGAGAAATCTTGCAGGACGGTTCGCCCGAGTCGATACCCGGGAGAAGGATGGCATGTTTGCCGCGTTTCTCGAGCAGTGCGGCCTTGGCATTGCCGAAACCGTTACGACCATGTCCAAAGGGCGTCGCTTCCTGAACCGGGAAGAAAACGGACCGTGGGTTTATGGATTGGCTGGCCACGCATTGAGCTGACTGCGGCACCACAATGCGACCGAAAGACGCCACTGCAGATTGTGGTAGTGCATTTCCACGACTATGCCTTCGTAGTGGCATTTCTGGGTTACCCGTTCCCTTGAAGATATCTTCGGTGTGGGCCATCCGCCATCAATCACTCTCGCATTGTTGCGAAAGGCAGCAAGCAGGCCGCCCTTCCCTCAGCCTCCGGATCGCAGCCGTCTAGGGGCTCCGTGACAACATCAGGCATCCTTTGGAAGCACCTGAAGGACCCGTGCGATGAACATATGGAACTCGGCCATGTAGTTGCGCAAGAACTCCTGCGTGGATTCGACTGTGACTTCGCCGCCGTCCGTGATCAGGCCCGGCGTGAACTGGTGCCGGCCTGCAACACACCGACCGTGACCACTGCCGCATCGGTGGCGGCAACCTCGCGGGACACGATGGTCTGAAGTCGCAGGACGACGGATGCCGCCATAACGGCGGGATCTATACTCGCTTGCGGCATCGACCCATGGGCCCCTCGTCCGAACAGCCGGATTTGAAGGCTGTCCGCCGCGGAGGTGATTGGCCCGGCGCTGCCGGCGACGGTGCCGGCGGGACCGACCATGACATGCTGGCCAAGCACGACATCAGGCGTGGGGAAGCGTTTAAGCAGACCGTCATCGATCATGGCCTGGGTGCCTTGGGCGGTTTCTTCACCAGGCTGGAAGACGGCCATCAATGTACCCTTCCAGTCTTTGCGCGTCTGCGCCAACAGCGTGGCCGCACCGACAAGCCAGGCGACGTGCATGTCGTGGCCGCACATATGCCCTACCGGCACCGTGTTCCCTTCGGCGTCCGTCGCCGTGACCTTGCTGGCCAAGGCGAGGCCCGTATTCTCGGCGATCGGGAGCGCGTCCATGTCGGCCCGCAGCATCACCGTCGGCCCCTTGCCGTTGCGGAGCAATCCCACCACACCCGTCTTGCCCACCCCGGCTGTTACCTCGTAACCGGCGTTCTTGAGCCTTTCAGCGGCAATGCCCGCTGTTCGCGTCTCCTGCATCG
Organism: Mesorhizobium sp. B2-6-1; assembly: GCF_006440475.1. Lineage (NCBI taxonomy): Bacteria > Pseudomonadati > Pseudomonadota > Alphaproteobacteria > Hyphomicrobiales > Phyllobacteriaceae > Mesorhizobium > Mesorhizobium sp. B2-6-1. The sequence goes on along the minus strand of NZ_VFUH01000017.1, from coordinate 60,852 downwards.
ACAGTTCCGGATGGGCGTGAATGTCTTTGTAGAGCGCCTCAAGATCGGGCAGCAGCCTGCCCATGTTCGACAGGACGGCGGATGTGTCCTCACGAGAAGTATGCTTCTTCATGACAATCTCCTGCCGACGGCTTGGACAACCGGCCTTTTAAGCCTTCGATGGCCCAGCGGAGTAGACGATGATCATTGCTGTCCCCTGTATCGACAGCAAGTCCGATTCCTATGATCAACCAAATCGTGACCTCATCCCGATACGGTGCCGGTGTTCCGGGCGAAGCCTTCATGCGTATTTGCAAGGGCTCGGCCTCGATGGCTTAGTCGCCTTGTGGCGATGTCAAAGATCAGTTTCGGGGGGCGAACTGTCCACTCACCAGTCATCCTTGATCGATTTCCATAGCTGCGAGCTTGGCTACTTGCTCTGCCAAACGATCGCAGGGAGGCGAAACGTACGGATACGCTTCCCGGAGGGCCACTGCCCGTGCGGCTAGTTACGTCGGTCTTGTCCGCGTCGTGCACGGCTTGGCAGCAGCAGGCTTATTTCGACCGTGCTCCCGGCAAACGACATCCCAATACAAATTTGCATTTCGGTCCGCGATTAGACGGCCGAGACACTACCATATCTTAGCGCGAGCCAAACGCCGGCATTCGTGACGTCCAGATCGCCAAGCCGATGATGACGATTAATATCCAAAAGAGCGAATTGAAGAGCATGCGAACAAGGTCGCGGTTTTGGTCCTTGGTAACGCCAAGCCGATCCGAGATCGAGATAATGTCACCGGGCGCGATCAACAGCCAGATTATGAGACGAACGAGTCTTGCCATGCAATTCCTTGCCTCTCCAGCCAGATAGGAAAGCATCAACCGGCGCTCAAGTCGAGCGTGCCACACACGAAGCATGCACTGGCTCGCGCCCGGTCGGGTTCGCATCATTCGAAGCAGAGATGAGACCAGTTCGGTGAAGAGAAAGCTGCGATCTTTGCAAGTTGTCCCGAACTCGGCATCCCTCGCCAGGCGATCCCGCGCTTGCCCGACCGGGTTCAAAGGTTTGTGTGAAGCTCGATAGCCCTCGGGGCCGGATCACGGAACGTGGTCTGTCCTGCGAAACACATATCATGCCGCCGACATTCCCCTTCGTGCTGAGAGCATCGATGAGACCGGGCCCCCTTCCCTTCGGGCTTTCCAGTTCCAGGCGCGATAGCGGGCCGTGGTTGTACTCGTGCGTCACCCGCTGAACGGTCTCCTTCTGCGCTTCACGAGGCCGGCGCTTTCGACTGCATGGCCATGACAAAGCTCCTTCCAAACTCGGTTTTGCCTTTGCCGTCGATGGCTGACGTGAATTCTATTGAAGAACGGAAGCTGCCCTCGGCGCCTCACCAGCGAATGACGATCACCTTATCTCTCCCGCCGCCCAGTTGGATCGCCTCGGTGCCATCGGACTTGCGGCTACCAATTTGAGCGTCGTCAACGATTTCTACCGCAGTAGGATTCATGCCAAAGGCTTCGTCCACTTCGGCGCTGCAGACCAGCGTCCGGCGGTAAATCCTTGATCTGCTCTAAAAGCTCGCGAACGGTCATTTCGCACCTGTTTCGTGGAAGTGGAAGACACAGATCGCAAACTGCCCCCCTCGCGAAATGTTCCTCCTGCACGGCGAATATCCCCGCAGGCGGAGCTGATGGCATCGCTCAGCCGCTCAGCGGATCTTGCGGGCGACGAGGTGATGAAGGATCCGCTTGGGAGCATCACCTTTGCCCCTTTGTTTGCTTATGGCTGCCCCTGGCCGCCGCCGGACCCGTAGATATTTCCGGTTGCGAAGCTTGCATCGTTGGCTGCCAACTGCACATAGATGGAGGCCAGTTCCGCCGGCTGACCCGGCCGTTCCAACGCAGTTGTGCTGCCGAATTTCTTGTATTTTTCCTCCGACGCGCCGCCGCTTATCTGCAGGGGCGTCCAGATCGGTCCCGGGGCCACGCCGTTTACGCGAATACCCTTAGGTCCGAGCTGCTTCGCCAACGACTTCACGTAGTTCATAGTCGCGGCCTTGGTCTGAGCGTAGTCGTAGAGCTCGGGCGAAGGATCGTAGGCCTGTTCCGAGGTCGTTCCGATTATGCAGGATCCTGGCTTCAGATGCGGCAGCACCGCCTTGATGATCCAGAACGGCGCGTAGATGTTGGTCTTCATTGTAGCGTCGAAGTCCTCGCTCGTTATGTCGAGGATGGAGGGTTTCGCCTGCTGCCGGCCGGCATTGCAGACGACGATATCGAGCCCGCCGAGCTGCTGCAGGGCGTCGGCAACCAATTTCTGGCAGAAAGCCTCCTCCCGCAAATCGCCGGGAAGCGCGACTCCGGTCCTGCCGGCATCTCGTATAAGTTGGATCACCTCACTCGCGTCGGGCTCTTCCGACGGATAGAAGTTGATCGCGACATCCGCTCCTTCGCGCGCATAAGCAATAGCGGCGGCCCGGCCCATACCGGAATCGCCTCCCGTGATCAGAGCTTTGCGACCCGCAAGCCGGTCTGAACCCTTGTAGCTGGTCTCTCCGTGGTCGGGTTTCGGCTTCATGTCGCGTGCCAGGCCGGGCCAGGGCTGCGTCTGTGCTTCGAATGGCGGCTTCGGGTACTTGGAGCGGGGATCTTGCATCGCGGGTCCGTTCTCTGAGATTTTGGTCGTTGTTTGCTGGGCGCTGGCCGTACCCGAGACGCCGGCCGCTATTCCGACTCCTGCTGCCGCCATGACTTCACGTCGGGACAATGAACGGGGACGGTCTTTGGTCATTCGACTTCTCCGAGGCGCGTGAAACGTCCGAACCGCCTCGGCCTGATAAGGCTCCTTGGTCCGATCGAGAGAGCCCGAGGAGGGCCGCCATGTCATCTTTTCTCCACGGGATGGCGAATTTTCTCCACGGGATGGCGAATGGCTGGGCGGCTGGTTGCGCAGGAGGTCCGATTGACCGCGAACCCAAGAGCTCTCAATGCCCGAGATAAGGAAGCAATGGAGCAAATCATCGGCTATGACAGCCGAAATTACCTCGACTGGGAGATCGGCAGTGCGTACGAGGCGATCCTGCTGGCGTTGTGGGCCCACAGAATTTCGCCCACCCAATTGACCGCTAGCAGAGTTCTTTGCCCGTTAGCGGCAACGCATCTTCGTCCAATGATTTGAGCCGGCCGATCCGGAGCTCGCGGCTGGTGATTGATCTAATCGGTCTGCACGACCGACATAATTTCACCTTTGACAAGCGCCTGGGGATTACGCGGCCTCTTCCGTCTCAGCGTAATTGACGGGATTCTGCAGGTATGACGGGTCGAGCCGTCGAGCCCAGTTCCTCTCAGCATCGAGCAGTTCATCCTCCTCAGTCAGGCCGTTCATAAAGAGCCTGAGGACGTGCGCAGCAATGCGCGCTGCTTCGTTCGAAGCAGGGGCTACGCCGCGCTCTTTGCAGACGGAGTGACAAACGTGGGCAAGCATAACAATATCGCTCGGCCCCAAAAAACGACCAGGATACAACATACCGTTCTCTGCTCAAAAGCTACTGATGGCTACCGGTTACGCAAGGTTACCAGCAGTTACAATTAACTATGATAGTCATGCACCTCGACTTTGCGAAACATCCATTGCGCCCTCGAAAGGGCGTCAGGTACCAGCAGCACTGAGGCCGAGCCGGACGCTGGGCTGATCTGGCTGCTCGGGAGAATGTGAGAGAGCCTGAAAACTTGGACGAAGTGAAGCCGCTGGACCCGGGAGCGGCAGTCCCGTGCGCTCTGTGGCCGCGGCTACCAATGCGATCAAAGCGTCCGTCATCGATCCTTGAATGCCGGCCGATCGCGCAAGCTCCAAACATTGGCGTCCGGTTCAAATGTCGCGCCGACCACCCGCTCCTTCTCCTCCGGCCCAGCGCCGGCGCCGCTCGACCGAGGTGATCACTTCAATCTGATGCTTCGTCATAGGGCTACTCCTAGTGCTGGCACTAGAACTTGCAGCCCTTCAGCCTATGTCAGCAAGGCTGCTTCACCGGATGGGTACCGGATTTCCAAAGAGGACATTCGTGCTTCTCGCGGTCGCTCGCCTCGCCATGTGTATATCGAGGAGAGATCGCCGCGATCTCCTATTCATTTCACCTGCACTTCGTCATTCCCGTATGGACCGGTATGTCGTCGATCAGCGCGCAGCGCTGGAACGGACGAAACTGAGGCAGGGGGTAATGTCCGGGTAGAGGGCGGCCTCTACGGCCGGCATGCGGAACCCGAACACATAGTTCGATCCAATAGCCGGCCCTGACTTTCAGTTCCACACTACGCGCCGATGAATTGAACCGGAAGAGTCCGGCCGCGTTGTTGGGAAATCGAAACGTAATCCTTGGAGGAAGAAATGGCCGCTACTCAAACAACTCGCGGGCGCAGCCAGGACCGCGCAAAGGTCGCTGGCGGGCAGAATCATGAGGTGAAATACGAGGCGGGCAAGAGTGGGGCAAGCAAAGCCGACGTCAAATCGGCCGTGAAATCGGTCGGCAACAGTCGCAAGAAGGTCAAGGACAAACTCGGAAAGAAATGAGCCACGACAAATGGTTCGGATTGCCACCTTCAATGTGAACGGTGTCAATGGACGGCTGCCCGTGCTCCTCAAGTGGCTCTCGGCCACCAACTACGACATCGTCTGCCTCCAGGAACTAAAAACGTCCGACGAGAAATTTCCGATCGAGGCCATCCGCGAGGCGGGGTACGGCGCCATCTGGCATGGCCAGAAATCCTACAACGGAGTGGCCATTGTAACTCGAGGGATGGACCCGGTTGAACGCCGGCGCGGCTTGCCTGGCGATCCTGATGACACTCACAGCCGCTACATCGAAGCCCAGGTGGACCGGCTCGTTGTCGGCTGTCTCTACGTGCCCAATGGGAATCCAGCGCCTGGTCCCAAGTTCGACTACAAGCTGCGCTGGTTCGACCGCTTGATCAGCCACGGCCAGGACTTGCTCAAAGCGGGAGCGCCGACAGTGCTGTGTGGAGACTACAACGTCGTTCCAACTCCGATTGACGCCGTGGTGCCGCGACGATGGCTCGGCGATGCGGTTTTCTTCCCCGAGAGCCGGCAAGCCTATGCCGAGATGCTTGAGGATGGCTGGATCGATGCGGTCCGGCGCATCCGCCCGGAGAAGGGGGTCTATACTTATTGGAATCACTCCTATGGCGGCGGCTACGACAAGAGTTCTGGCCTGCGAATGGACCATCTGCTCGTCAGTCCATCGTTGTCGCCCAGGCTTCGCGATGCCGGCGTGGATGTTGGGACGCGAGGGTGGGAAAAGCCCAGCGATCATGCGCCGGCTTGGATAGAGCTCGACTAGTCGATTTTGACGGGGCCAAGTTCAGATGTCAGCAGGTTCACGCCTTTGTCCGAAACTTGTCGCATATTTCGGACATGTCCTTGGTTGAGCCTGACAGCAATTTCCGTACGCGCGTGCTTGCACGGATCGAGTCCAAACCCGACGAGGTATGGACCCGCCGACTTTGCAGACTTCGGTGGAGGCATCGAGAAGAGCCTCAACGGTGGCAAACAGGGTCACACTCGACCTCGCCGTCTTTCCAACCCACGCGCCGCCTTTCGTGCGACCCTGAGGTCATCGAGAGTTGGCTGCCACCAAAGCGCGTCACCAATCTCCGTCTTGGTTCGCGAGGGCCAGGTCTTGATGAGCTCATCGAAGGCGGCGGGACGCCACCGACCCCAGACATAGTCATGGTGGTCTGGAAAGTCGGCGTACTGGGTACCAAGAATGTCGCCATCGACGGGCTCGCCATCGCACCCGATGAAGACGATGACACCGTAGCCCCGTGTCATTACCGGCCGGCCAAGCGGCGGAAGATCGTTTGGATCCAGCGGATAGCGCCTGCGGCGGCGTTCCGTGGCATGGGCGCGAGACGCCAGTTCTTGCGGAGACCCCTGCCTCTGCGCCGCGCGCTGTTTTCGCGCTTCGGGCTCGTTGCGAAGAGCGGCAGCCTCAATTTCCGCCCAGCGTCGATGCAGTTGTTCATAGGAGCGATATGGCACTTTCCAAGCGTGCCTGTCGGGATCCCAGGACGCAAACGGCACGTCGCGCATCACCTTCACCACCGAGCGAGAATATGGTGTTTGCACCTCCAGCCGATCCTGGTGCACGAACAGGTACTTGGAAACGATAGGATCGAAGGCGTAGGCGTCGCGTCCTCTGCTGTCAGCATGCACGCTCGATCCGGCGAGTTCTTGCTCCATCCAACGATTGACGCGCCGAGCTGCGGTCTTTCCCGGGACAAACCAGGCCTTGAGTTGATCGCTCCAGCGGGCCCGGGGAAAACTCTTCCGGAAGCGTTCGACGGTGGTCCGATCAAAGGGGAAGGACGCCGGCACGCCCGTTGAGACATTGTCATTCGAACCTGATCCATCCGTTCTCTTCATGATCATGGAGCCTTCACCGCATCTCTGACAGGAGAACGCTTTACGAAGGCGCAAGTGCCCTTCGCGCCGATGTCGGCAAGAACTCCCAGATTGCAGGAGGCGAACGTACCTTTGCTTACTTCGCTAGGGCCTGGGCGATAGCGCGATCGGCGATCCAGCGCGCAATGCAACAGGATCTGCGCTTTTCGTCCGGAAGCCCGAGAGGCCGATCAAGCTGGATTTGCACCAGCTTTCTTAATTCGAGACCGAAATCGAAATTCAACAGTGCCAATTATGTGGACCTTCTCGAGCACAGACACCTGACCGTTTCCATTCATCGCCCAAGGCCAGTTTATCGCTGGAAAGCCAAAGTGCGGGAATTCAGGAGAAATGGCCGCTGGATGCGTTTTTTCTGAAGGGGGTTGTCGAGGGGAGATACCCATGGCTGCACCAGTCTGTCGGCGCTGCCAAATTTGCAGATCGCATCCAGGACCTTTCCAACGACATTCCGGAGCTATGTGACATTATGGAGGCGTTGCTTGCCGCCCGACAGAAACTTCGCGAGCAGTTCACGGTGCTGCATGAAAGGTTGTTGTCGATCGTGAAGGATGACACGGTTCTGCAGGCGGTTGATGACCGTGCCTGGTATCGGCCCTGTCGTTGCGCTGGCTTTCAATGCCACGGTCGACGTTCCTGCACGCTTCAAGAACTCGAAAGCCGTAGGTCCGGCTCTCGGGTTGACGCCGCGGTTGCATCAATCAGGCGAGGACAATCGCGTCGGACGTGTTTCCCTGTGCGGTGACGCCATGATGCGGACGCTGCTTTATGAAGCCGCGCAAGTCTTGCTGACGGTGGTGAAAAAGTGGTCATGGCTGAAAACTTGGGGATGAACATCGCCAAACGTCGAGGCCGGCAAAGGGCGACCGTTGCCCTTGCTCGCAGAATGGCTGTCATCATGCACAGAATATGGTCCGACGGCGGTGAGTTCCGCTGGGCGCGAGAGGAAGCGACGGGGGTGATATAGCCGGGTCCACCAAACGAAAGGGAGAAGATCCGATAACGGGATCCGCCAAGGGCGGATACATGTCCTTCGCGGGACGGAGGATGAAGAGAGGACGTGCCGGGACTCGTTTCCACCGCGGCAACGTGGTGAGAACGCTGTTTAGATTGTCCCCTTCATTCCAACTGATCCCATGCTGGGAGGGCCAAAGCGCCGATCCCGAAGAGAAGCAGGGCCTCGCGAAAGACATCAAATGCCCATGGTAGAGGAAGCTTGAAAGCGATTGACTTCAACACACCGAATAGAGAAGTCCCGGCATTTGCTGGAGCGGATTGAGAGTGAAGCGCTCGGGCTGGGAAGCTCATGCCTTGCAGATGAACTCGTAGGGGGTGAGACTTTGAGGGTTTCGAGTCTGCGACCGAAATTGTAGGCCGCGACCAAATCGGCAAGATGCCGACGCAGTTGGGCGTGATCGTGGTTCTGGGATGCCGCACCGAGCCGCAGCGTGTATGAGAGGCGCTCAACATCGCGTCGGCCGCGCCGCGCTTGGCGGTTTGTGTCTTCTGAGCGGGGAGCGGCTTTCGCTTGGGACGAAGGCAGCGTGATGCTGATCATCGCCGCCGCGCTTCGGTCGCCGATGACGCATGATCATCAGCAGCACCAGCATCGCCACGATGATCATCATGATCGGCATGCCAATGACCATCGCCGCGGTCGGTTGGTCCGTGTGGGGTACATTGGCGCTCGGCTACGCGCCGCCGATCACCATGACTTTGGGCTGGCTGGCCAATGCGAATGCAGCGAATGAGCGCTGCACCCGTTCTAAATCGAGGCCGTCGGCAATGATGACCAGCCGCGATGTGCGGTCTTGGCTCGGCCACGCCTCCATATGTACAGGAGGATGAACGAGATGCTGCACACCGTGGACCGCGACCGGGCGGTCTTCACCTGCGATGTTCAGGATGCCCTTCACCCGAAGGACACGCTCTCCATGTCTGTTGAGCAGCATGGTGAGCCATAAGCCGAACGCGGTCCAATCGACTTGCTCGTCCCAGACCAGGACGCAGGATGCGATCGCCGCTTGATGCGCCTGTCCGTCGGCAGTCGCCAACACGGCAGCCTCCTCGCAGAAGAAGCCTGACTGCGATTGCAGCTGGCTTGCACGGGCTACAGTCTCCTGCTCGAACAGATCTCGTGCGCAGAACCCGGAGCGGACATTCAGTATCGGGGCATCCGGATTGATGCGCTCCAGCCGATCTGCAAGTCGCCCGATTTTGGCGTCGTCAGCGAGATCGGTCTTGGTCATGACCAGCCTGTCGGCAATGGCCACCTGACGATTGGATTCGATATATCGGTCGAGGTTGGCAATCCCGTTCATGACGTCGACGGTGGTCACCACATTTCCCACGATGAAATGGTGCTTCAGCATCGGATCGGATTTTAGCGTCGAAAGAATCGGAAATGGGTCAGCCAGCCCCGTACTTTCGACCACTACCTGCCGGAACGGGGATATCTGGCCTCGCTCCCGCTTCGAATATAGATCGCGGATCGCGTCGGCCAGTTCACCGCGCACGGTGCAGCACACGCAGCCGGACTGAAGCAGTACCATGGTTTCGTCAATTCGTTCCACCAAGTGGTGGTCGAGCCCAACCTGGCCGAATTCATTGATGAGCACGGCCGCGTCCGATAGATCAGGGTCATCAAGCAACCGTTTCAGAAGCGTCGTTTTGCCCGAGCCGAGAAAACCTGTCAGCAGGTGGACCGGGGTGAAAGGCGGTAGTTCAGCCATCGCGACCGGCTTCGAAGCTTGCGATGACATCGGCCTCCAACGGATCGCAAGTCCTGCCCGAAAGACGCTCCGCAGCCTGCCATAGGTGTCCGAGATCGTTGATGATCTCGGTCTTGCCCGTTCGCGTTGAAATGACAAAGGCCGTCCCCTGCCAGTCCGCCAGCCGCATGCCGAAGGAGGCCAGGATGAGATTAGCTATCCTGACGCGATTGGCGCGCTCACGGCGCCGGTCAACGTTTTCGACGTTGCGCGTGTAAACGCCGGGCCGGGCCACGGCATCGGTCCAATGTTCGTTGCTGCCTAGAACGCCGCATAGCGAGCACATGATCTGCTCCTTGGATGACCGTCTTCGGAGACCGTTTGACCCCGACAGGGCCTTACAGTTCCTCTGTAGGTGGTTGCCCTGCCTGGCGATGCCAAGTCCCCCCTGCCTGGTCTACCGCAGGCTTCGACCAGAAGAAGAACGCGGTCTCGGAAATGCCGAGGCCGCGTTCTTCTGTCGAGGAACTCAAGGGGCCGGGATCGGCTTAACCTTGTTTGGCTCCAGCCAGCCCTTGGTCGGCTCACATTTTCCGCAGTTGATGCCGGGCAAATTGTCGGCGTAGGTCACGTCGGGCAGATCCTTGATGGTTGCGCCCGGCGTGGGCGTACCATCTTGCACCGACTTCAAGCTGAGTTCGGGCAGCAGATCGCCGTTCAGCGAGGTGTCGATGAAGAGCGGTGGCACCTTGTCGGCAGGGAAAGTGTTGCAGCCGTCAACGAAGGTCTCACCCTGGCAGAGCTTCACATCCTGCGGCTCAACCCATGGCAGCGGATATTCGATGTTGTTAGCGGTTAGCTTCTTCTTGCCGGTCACGACTTCCATCATGAGCTTGAAGGCGTAGCCGCCAACGGCCGGACCCGCGCTCGAGGAGACGCCTTTCAGGCCCTTGGCCTGCATTGCCGGATCCGCCATCGCGAGACGATAGCCGTTGTTGGACTGGCCGGCAATCACGACCAGCTTGTCGGGACGACTGTTGATGACGGCTTGCAAAGAGCCAAAGGTGCCGTCAACCGTCCAGATACCGTCGACGTTGGGGTGCGCGGCTAGGATCTTGGCAACCTCCTCCTGCGAGGTCGCGTCGTTCCAGTTGCCATAGAAATCGCCGACGATCTTGATGTCGGGATATTTCTTGAACACGCCATAGGCCTGTTCGTCATAGGTCTTGGTCACGGTCGTGCCGGCGACGCCGTGGTTGAAGATCAGCTCTCCCTTGCCGCCCATCTGGTTCACCATCCACTGCGCCGTATTGGCGCCGTAACGGGCGGTGATGTTGGAGACGTTGTGCGCGCAGGACTCCGTAACCGTACTGTCGTATGTGAACACCACGACGCCTTGATCGCAGGCTTGCTTGATGGTGCGGTTGAGCGCAGTCGGCGAGAGCGGATACAGAAGAATGGCGTTGGCGCCTGCCGCGATCATGCTCTGGAGGTCAGATATCTGCTTCTGCACGTCGGTGCCGGAGATAATGGTCTTGAACTCTACCTGGTTGTCGTAAGGCGGGGTCGAAGCCAGTGCCTTGATGCCGTTGGCGGCGCTCGCCTGCCAGGTGTTGCCGCTGTAGCTCATGTTCAGGAACACCTTGTAGGTATCCTGGGCATTCGCGCTGGATGTCCCCAGACCAAGCAACGTGGCGGCGATGGCCGCCCGGCCGTAAGTCAGTCTACGCGAAGCGTTCTTCATGTTCTTTCTCCCATTTGAAGCGACCGCCGACTAACGGCTTCGCAGATTGAGCCGCCCACGCTGGAGCAGCAAAGCGATGATGATGATCCCGCCCTGCACCAGGTCGCGGAATCCCTGCGAGAGGCTGAGCGTGGTGATGACGGTGGACAACGTGCTGAGGAAGAGCGCGCCGGCAAGAGTTCCGAGATAGATGCCGGAGCCACCGGTGACCCGTGCGCCGCCGATGACGACGGCGGCGATGGAGGGCATCAGCAGCGCATCGCCCATGTCAAGCGTCGCGCTCGAGGAATAGCCGGCCAAGAGGATGCCGGTCATTCCGGCACAAAGGCCGCTGATGGCATAGACTGCGATGGTGAGCGCGGCGATCGGCAGGCCCAGCACGTTGGCCGCGCCAGGGCTGCTGCCAATGGCGTAGAGCTTGCGGCCTTCCGCGCTCTTGTTCTGGAACAGCCAGGCGAACACCGCAAAGACGATTATGAAATAGACGGGGTAGGGTACCCCCAGCCAGCGGGAGCTCATGAACTGCTGGATCGCAGGAGCGACCGATTGTTGCGAATTGCCCGCGGTGAAACCCAGCGCCACCCCGAAGAATGTGATGCCGGACGCCAGCGTCACGATGAAGGGCGGGATCTTGGCAATCGCCACACCGATGCCGTTGATGAGACCGATGCCAAGACAGCACAAGAGGGTAAGCGGAATGGCGTACAGCAGCGCGTCGTTGCTGCCGCGCGTAAGTTCCGCGATCATCATGCCGCCGACACCGATGACCACGCCCAGTGACAAGTCGATGCCGCCCAGAAGGATCACCAGCCCCTGCCCGAACGAAGCGACCACCAGGAAGATGGCGGTAACCAGTATGGCGGTGAGCTGGTCGAACGAACCGAAATTGGGACTGGCGATCTTCGTGCCGATGACCAGCAGCGCCGTGGCGGCGAACACGGTGATCGGCGGCACAAGGTCCGATGAGACAAGTGCGCGGCGCGCGCTCTGCGCGCCGTGCTCGGACGTCTGTGCCGGGGTCGTAATGTCCTTGTCGGTCATCAGGCTTCCCTTCTCGCGGAACGGCGCGCCAAATAGACGGAGGCTTGGCCGAAAAGGATTGCCAAGATCATGATAAGTCCGTTGAAGATGTTGGTGTAAAAGTCAGCCACGCCGAGCGCGAACAGCATCTTTTGCAACACCGTCAAAATACCTGCACCGGCCAGCGTGCCGACCACCCCGCCGCGACCGCCGAACAGGGACGTGCCGCCGATCGCGACCGCCGCGAACATGAACAGCAAGAAGGAATCGCTGATGCGTGGATCGCCCGAACCGATCTCGGCGCTGAAAACGAAGCCGGCCATGGCATAGAACAGGCCGGCGGCCACGAAAGCGAATAGCCTGGTGGCGCGGATATTGAGCCCCGAGAGCCGCGCGGCCGTCTGATCCGTGCCGACCGCGTACATTGCTATGCCCATGCGCGAATGCTTGAGCAGAAACCAGAAGACGAGCACCAGCACCAACAGGATCGCCGGCACGGGAATGCGTAGAATGTCGCCGGTGATGCCATAAGCGATGGATTCCACCACCTCGCCGCCAGGTGCCGGAAGGATGAGGAGCGCGATGCCTTGGCATGCGATCAGAGAACCGAGCGTCACGGCGAGCGACTGCAGTCCAAAATAGGCGACCAGTATGCCGTTGAGACCACCGACCACGAGGCCGACCAACAGAACCAGGCCGAAGCTGCCAAGGGCGCCCGCATCGCCGCCACTCACCGTCGCCACCACCACATTCGCGATGGCGATCACACCGGGGCCCGAAAGGTCCAGCTCGCCGCATACCACGACGAGCGTCAGTCCCGTTGCGGCGAGGGCGAGTACGATGGCGTTGTTGAGGAGGTTACCGATGCCGAACAGCGAGAGTGCCGAAGGCTCGTGGGCGGCATAGACGGCGAACATGACGATAAGCAGGCCGATGGCGGCGACCGCTCCGTTGCCTAGAATTGTCAAGCGGCCGCGAGGCGTATCGGATGCCATCGTTACGCCCCTTGGGCGGCAGGCCGCCGCGACCCGTCGCGATAACCGGATGCCAGCGACAGCATACGGTCCTGTGAGAGATGGTCGCGGCCCAGCTCGCCGGCAATCGAATTGCGGTAGAGAACGAGGCAGCGATCACAGAGCTGAACGAGTTCGTCCAGTTCAGTCGAATAGAACAGGATCGAGCCGCCATCGCGCACGAACGCGCGCATCATGGCGTATATGTTGCGCTTGGCGCCGACATCGACACCGCGCGTGGGATCGAACAACAGCAGGCACCGCGCGCCCGTTATCAGCGCCCGCGCCAGCACCGCCTTCTGCTGGTTGCCGCCCGAAAGCGCGCCGACGTTGAGGGGCAGGAGCTGCTTCGAAAGGTTCACTGCCGGGGTTACCTGCTCCACCAGCCGCAGCTCGGAAGATCTGTTTACGAGCTTGAATGGGCTCACCTTGTCTATCACCGGCAGCGAGATATTCGCCTGCGTGGTGAGATCGTGAAACAGTCCTTCGGACTTTCGTTCCTCCGGCACCAGCACCATGCCGAGCCTACGCGCCGCGCGAGGCGAGCCGACCGAAGTCGCCTTGCCTGCGATCGAGATCGTGCCCTCTCGCAGCGTCGACAAGCCCACCAGCGACTTGAAGAGACTGGACTGCCCGTGACCCTCCAGACCCGCCACACCAAGAATCTCGCCGGGAGCCAGCGAGAAGCTGATATCATTGACGCCAGGGCCGATCAGGTGACCGACCTCCAGCGCCGGCGTGGCGCCGACGCGAACCGCCGACGGCGCCTTCTCCGCGGATTCAACCACGGAGCGACCGGCCATACTGCTGAATATCGCTTCGTCGCTCATGGATTCAACATCGCTTTCCAGCACCTTGCGGCCGTTACGCAGGATAACGCAGCGCTGGCACAAGCGGCGGATCTCGTCGAGCTTGTGGCTTATGTAGAGCACTGACGTGCCGCCACGAACAGCGGCATCGACCAGCTTGAAAAGCCATTCACGGTCGGAGAGCGCGGCGGTCGCTTCGTCGAGCACCAGCACGGCCGGGCGGTGCCGCAGCGCACGCACGATCTCGACCTTCTGGCGCATGCCGAGCGGCAGATCCTCGACCAGCCGCCGGGGCGCGATATCCGCCACGTCATGGGCTTGAAGAATCTCAGCCGCCTCACGCTCGATGTTGCGCGCCGACACCAGACCAAGGCGGTTGAGTGCCGGGCGCGGCAGGAACAGGTTCGCGGCCACTGACAATGTCGGAATCAGGCTGAGTTCCTGGAAGGCGGTTGCTATGCCGGCCAAGCGGGCGTCCACAATGCCCTGCGGCTTGAAAGGAGCGCCGCGCAATTCGATGGAGCCGGTATCAGGTGTGACGACGCCACTCAGTATCTTCACGAGTGTCGACTTGCCGGCGCCATTTTCGCCGAGCAGACCGCACACTTCGCCGGAGCGCATTTCAAACGAAATATCCTCAAGCGCAATCGTGGCACCGTAGCGCTTGGACACGGATCGGAAATCAAGGACGTTGTGCGTTCTATCCTTCATTCCACCTCTTCCCAGTCTTCCCTATTTGGTCAGACCAAGATTGGAGCTAGCACGCCTTACCCGCCATGACAATTAAGAAAACTTGCAAGAAAGCTTGAATTTTCAGCACATTTGGTCTGACCGGAAATGGGTGGTCGAAAAGCAATGCGAAGGGCACCAAATCCACCATCAATTCTGCTGTTTCCAGCAGAATTGACGGGAGCTGCCATCGGCGAGATGACACAGAAAGTATAATCAATCCGATCTATCGGGTCTGACCACTCAAGCGAACCGGGCCGGAGACCGCGCGGCGATCCCGGCATAGTACGCCGAAGCCGCTCAGGATTTGGGACGTGCCTTGCCGCTGCGCGGGAAGCGCTTGCCGAAATCGGCCGCGATCTCTTCCATCTTGACGAACTTCACGCCCTCGAAGCCCTTCATATAGTCATGGAGCCGTTCGTGCATCTTCAGCACATGCGGCTTGCCCGACACGTCGGGATGGATCGTCAGCGGGAACACGGCATAGTCGTAGTTCTCGTAGACCCAGTCGAACTGGTCGCGCCACATCTGCTCGATATCGCGCGGGTTGACGAAGCCGTGACTGTTGGGCGAGGCCTTGATGAACATCATCGGCGGCAGGTCATCGAGATACCAGGATGCCGGTATCTCGATGAGATCGGTCTCCTCGCCTTGCGAATACGGCTTCATCCAGCTGGATGGATGCTTGGAATAATCGATCTTCGTCCACTGGTCGCCGACCGTCACATAGTAGGGGTGATGGTCGTTATGCATCAGCGAGTGGTCGTAGAGCAGCCCCTTCTGCTTCAAAAGCTCATTTGTTTTCGAGCCGAACTCCCACCAGGGAGCGACATAGCCGCGAGGCGCCTTGCCGCAAAGCTTGGTGATCAGGTCGACGCACTTGTTGAAGATGGCCTCTTCCTGCTCGGGCGACATGGCGATCGGGTTCTCGTGGCTGTAGCCATGCATGCCGATCTCGTGGCCAGCGTCCGCCACTTCCTTCATTTCGTCCCAAAAGCTCTCGATGGAATGACCGGGGATGAACCATGTCGTCTTGATCCCCCACTTTTCGAACATCCGAAGCAGCCGGAGGCTGCCGACCTTGCCTGCGAAGGCGCCGCGAGAGATGTCGCAAGGGCTGTCCTCACCGCCGTAGGAACCCAACCAGCCGGCGACAGCGTCAACGTCCACTCCGTAGGATACAAACATTTCTTTCGGCATCTCTCTTCCTTTCGTTGTTCATGTCCCCGGCCGAAGGGCGTCTAGGGTAGTTGCGAGGGTGGAAGACCGGCCCGGCTTCCCGCCATGCTGATATGTTTGCGCATGTAGTAGTTGGCGCCATCGGGATCGCCCATGGCAATCGCCTCCAGGATGCGATCATGCTCCTGCACCGCGAACAGCAGATTGCCCCGCCGCTCGGTGGGCAGGCGCTGGCTCTCCAGCAGCACGCTCGCGAATGTCTGGTGCATGTCCACCAGCAGCTTGTTGCGCGAGATGCGCATGATGAGGTTGTGGAAATCGAAGTCCGTCTGCGCGTAGGAATTGAGGTCCTTTTCGCGCGCCGCGTTGCGAAAGGCGATCGTGCATTCCTTCAGGTCGGCGATCTCCTGATCGGTATGGGTCAGCGCCGCGAGCTCGGCGGCGTAGGATTCGACGATGTAGCGGAACTGATAGACCTCGCTCAGCGAATAACGCGCCGCGAAGCGCCAGGACGGAGTTGCCGGTGCGCCGGAAGGGTCGGCACAAACGAAGCCCCGCCCTCCCTCGCGCGCAACGATCTCGCCGATGGTGGCGAGGATCGACAGAGCCTCGCGCAGCGTGGCGCGGCTCACATTGAGGTCGCGGGCCAGGTCGCGCTGCGGCGGCAATGTATCGCCTGGTCGCAACCTGCCGTCGCGGATCATCGACTGCAAGGCGGCCACCGTTGCCTGGGCCACACCGCCGCTGGCTTCCCGGCGCTCGCGCCGCAGGTCGGGCGGCTGTAAGGCCGCCGTCTTTCCATCATCACTAAGATTGCGTTTCATCATGGCTAGGCCCCAGCGTCAGCAGGAATTGTCGCCACATAGCTAGAACAAGATACATTTGGATGGAACCATTCAGCCCGCGGTTGATCAGAGCATGACATCGCCGCCGTTCGGATTCATGGTCGCGCCGATGTAGTAAGCGCCCTCCTCCGACGCCAGCAGCACGGCGGTGGGAGCGATTTCGTCGACATGGCCGGCGCGGCCGATCGGCAGTTCGCCGAGCTTGCGCTTCTTCCATTCCTCCGGCAGCGCCTTGAATAGCTCCGTTTCGATCGGGCCGGGACAGATGGCATTCACGGTGATGCCGTCGCGCGCCACCTCATAGGCGAGCGAGCGGGTGAAGCCGATGACACCGGCCTTGGCGGCCGCATAGTGCGCCATTTCCGGCGCGCCCTTGTGACCGAGCTGCGAGGCGATATTGATGATGCGGCCGAACTTGCGGGAAATCATCGGCTTCAGCACCGCGCGCGTGCAAAGAAAGACGCTGCGCAGGTTGACGGCCATCATCTGGTCCCACATGCCGGTGCTCATTTCGGCGACGACGGACGTCGTGTCGATGCCGGCATTGTTGACCAGTATGTCGATATGGCCGAGCGCCGCCTCCACCTTCTTGACGGCTGCCTCGACCTGCGCCTCGTCGCTGACGTCGGCCGCGACGGCGAAGGTCCTTGCACCGAAATCAGCAAGGGCGGAGATGCGCGCCTCGGCGGCCTCGAGTTTCAGGTCGAGAACGGCCACGTCGGCGCCCTCGCGCGCGAAGGCCGTGGCAATCGCGCCACCGATGCCGCGTGCGCCTCCCGTGACCAGTGCTTTCTTTCCAGCGAGACGTCCTGACATGCTTGGTTTCCCATTTCCTGGTTGATTGACTATCGTAGCGAAGACGCGAGACCACCGGGCGCCGGCCGGCCGAGGATGCGTTCGGCTTCCTTCATGAACACGTTGAAGGTGTCGGAGGCCGGCACCGAAGCGGCGACGTCCTTGTGGCGAAAGCAATGGACCGTGTGCCGTTCGCCGACCGTCTCAGCCGGCGGCATCTCACGGCGGCAGCGATCGATGACGAACGGGCAGCGCGATGCCAGGAAGCAGCCCTGGGGCAGATTGATCGGGCTCGGGATCTCGCCTTTGAGGCTGACGCTGCTTTCGATCTTGAGATGCGGATGCGGCAGCATGACCGACGACAGCAAACCACTGGAATAGGGATGTTGCGGGCGATTGAAGACCGTTTCGGCGCTGCCCTGCTCAACGATCATGCCGAGATACATCACCGCGACGCGGTGGCTGATGAAGCGCACCGTGGAGAGGTCGTGGGAGATGAACAGATAGGCGGTGTTGCGTTCGCTCTGGATGCGCCGCAGCAAATCGATGATCTCGGCGCGGGCGGTCGGGTCGAGCGCCGAGGTCGGTTCGTCGAGGACGACGAGTTCGGGCTCCGTGACCATGGCGCGCGCTATGCCGACACGCTGCTGTTGCCCGGAAGGCAGCTCGGAAGGATAGGCGTCGAGCAAGTCGGTATCCAGCCGCACCAGGCGCAAGGCGTCGGCCGTGCGGCGGCGCCTCGTTTCGCGGTCGAGCTTTAGCGGCAGGAGCGGCTCGCAGATCGTGTCGCCGATCTTCATGCGCGGGTCGAGCGACTCGTTCGGTTCCTGGAATACAAGCTGAATCTTGCCAGCCAGCTTGCTCTTGTGTTGATGGCGCTGCGCCAGGTCGGTGCCGCGGAAGCGAATGTTTCCGGCGGTCGGCTCGATCAGGCCGACGATGCAGCGGCCGACCGTGGTCTTGCCTGAGCCACTCTCGCCCACGAGCCCCAGTGTCTCACCCGGCTCGATGGTCAGGCTGACGCCGTTGATCGCCTGTACCACCTGCTTGGAGCCGGCAATGGGGAAGCGCTTGTAGAGGTTGTCGATGGTCAGGACGGCGTTCATGCGTGCCTCACGGGGAAATGGCAGCGGACGAAGTGGCCCGGACCGATCTCGGCGAAAGGTGGCCGCTGTGCGCGGCAAACCGGCTGAGAGATGGGACAGCGGTTGGCATACTGGCAGCCGGTGGGCGGTTCGCGCCGCCGGCCAGTGTCCGGCACGCTCCAGCTGTCGCGCAGCCTGGGGCTATGGGAGAAGGCTGCAAGCAGCATCAATGTGTAGGGATGCGCGGGCGCGAGGAAGAGAGCCTCGCGCGGCGCGATTTCGACGATTTCGCCCGAGAACAGCACAGCGATGCGATTGCAGAAATGCGCGGTGATGCCGACGTCGCGGGTGATGAACAGCATGGCGCTGCCATGCTCCGAGGCAAGCTTGGTCAGCAGGGCCAGGATCTGCGCCTGCACCGTGACGTCGAGTCCGCTGGTGGCGTCATCCGAGATGATAAAGGCCGGGCTGCAGATCAGCGCCATGGCGATGACGACGCGCTGCGCCATGCCGCCGGACAGTTCGTGAGGATAGGCATCCATGCGCCGTTCCGGGTCCGGTATCTGCACGTCGTGCAGGATCTTCAACGCCATGCGCCGCGCCTCCTTGCCGCCGACGCCGAGATGGATCCTCGCCATCGCGGCGATCTGGTCGCCGACCTTGAGCAGCGGATTGAGCTCAGCGCGGGGATTCGGCACCACGACCGAGAGACGGCGGCCGCGAAGACGGCGGAGTTCGGATTCGGACAGGCTGAGGATCTGGCGGCCCTCGAAGTGGACTTCGCCGCCGGCGATGCGGCCCGGCGATGGCGGCAGCCCGAGGATGGAGCGGGCGAGCGTCGTCTTGCCCGCGCCACTCTCACCGACCAGGCCAACGATCTCGCCAGGCTGTACTGCAAGGTCGATGCCCTTCAGCACCGCCTTCGGTTCGGCGCTTCCGGACGGGAACGTCACGCGCAAGTTCCTGATGTCGATCAACGGCGGCTTGTCGCCGCCGGACGCGTTGCGCGTTTTGCTTATGATTTCTGCTGCGCCCAATGACATTCTCACATTAATTGCTGATCCGCGGGTCGAGCAGGAAATAGATGAGGTCGACCGCGATGTAGACGATGAGGGAGAAGATGGCGGAGAAGAGCACAAAGCCCAGAACCGGATAGATGTCCGAATTCAGCACACCTTGCACCGCGTATTGCCCCGCCCCTCCCCACGAGAACACGATCTCGACGAGCACCGCACCGCCGATCAGGAAGCCGTAGAGCACGCTGATAATGGTGACGATCGATGGCAACGCATTGCGCAGCGCATGGCGCACGACAAGGTTCTGCGGCACCCCGCACAAAACTTCAAAGCGGCTGAAATCGGAGTCCAGCATCTTCTCCATCGTCGCCTGCGTCATCTTGAGGATGGGACCGGCATTCAGGAGCCCGAGCGTCATCACCGGCAGGACCAGATGCGCGCAGGCAGACCAGAAGGCCTGCAGGTCGCCGGCGAGAAGCGCGTCGATGGTGAGGGCTCCGGTGACCGGCGCCGGCGGTATGACGATCATGTCGATACGGCCGAGAGGCGCAGGCGCCCAGCCGAGCACGGTATAGAAGATGAAGATCAGCACGAGGGCGAACCAGAAGTCCGGTAGCGCACCGGCACTCAAGCCATAGAGATCGGACAGGCGCGCGATCCAGCCGTTTGGCTTGCGCGCCGCATAGACGCCCAGCGTTACCCCAACGATGATAGCCAGGAGCAGCGAAAGCGTGACGAGTTCGAGGGTCGCCGGGAAGCGCTGAAGCAGATCCTCGAGCACCGGCCGCGTTGTCTGCCAGGAGGTTCCCAGGTCGCCATGCAAGAGATTGCGCACATAGATCAGGAACTGCATGTAGAGAGGCTGGTCGAGCCCGAGCTGCTGGCGCAGTGAGGCGATGGCCGAAGGCGTCGCCGTGGGCCCGAGCATCAGCACAGCGGGGTCACCCGGAATGCTCTTCACCAGCAGGAAGCTCACGAGCACAATGCCCAGCAACTGCGGGATCACGAAAATCAGGCGCTTGGCGAGATAGGCCAGGATGCGCATCAGGCGCCCTCCGCCGGCCGGTCGACCCGGCGGCGATGCTCGCGTGCATCGCTCAGCAGCTGCCGGCGCTTGGACGGATCGGCCAGGACCTCGATGGACGCGCCGACCAACGAGAAGCCGAATACGGTGATCGCGAGCATCGCGCCGGGGAACATGGACGGCCACCACTGGCCGGTCACCACGTTTTGAAAGCCCATGGCGATCATGCTGCCCCATTCAGGTGTCGGCGCGCGCACGCCGGCACCAACGAAGGACAGCGCCGAGGTCAGCAGGATGCCCCAGCCGACATTGACCGATAGCTGCGCCAGCACCGGCGCCATCGCATTGGGAATGATGTGGCGCCGAATGGTCTGCATGTCCGACAGGCCATTGACCTGCGAAGCCTCGACATAGCGCATGGAGCGGATGCTGAGCACCTGCGAGCGCATGAGACGCAAGTAGATCGGCGCATTGACGAAGGCTATGGCCAGAACCACCGTCTGGATGCTCTGACCGAGGCTGGCAACCAGGGCGATGGCGAAGACGAAAATGGGAAATGCCTGCAGCACGTCGGCCGCGCGCATGACGGCGAAGGATAGCCACACGCGAATGCCGCGCCCGCTGCTGTAGAAACCAACAACAGCACCGATCGAGCCGCCAATCAGCGCCGACAGGAGCGTGCCCAGTATCGCGATCGTCAGGTCGATGCGGGGCGCGTAGATGGAACGACTGAAAATATCCATGCCGACATTGTCGGTGCCAAAGAGATGGGTGGCATCCGGCGGCTGCAGGAAGCTGGCCGAATCCGCCTCGGTCGGCGAATAGGGTGCAATGGCCGGCGCGAAGATCGCCAGCAGGGTGATCGCGATGACGATCAGATAGCCGATCGCAAATCTCGGCCGGATGACCGCCAGCCTCAGGAGAAGGCTAAGCTTCGAAGACATCTAAGATCTTTCCGATACACTAACTTGTCCCCGGAGGCGGCAGCCTCCAGGGACAAGACCTCATCAGCCGCGGCTGAAATCCTGGAACCGAAGATTATTGGACGTGTAGTAAGTGTAACCCTTGAGGTTCGCCTTACGCGCCAGCGTGTATTTCGGATAAGCAATGAAGCCCCAGGGCGCTTCGTCCATCAACGTCTTCTGCACCTCCGAGTATTTCTGCTTACGCACATTGTCATCAAGCGTGGCAAGACCGTCCTTGATCATCTGATCGACGCTCTTGTTGTCATAATTGGAATAGTTCACGTAGCTTTCGGAGTTGAAGTAGAGGTAGGTCGAGTAGCCCGGATCCGGCGTCCACGGCGAATCCAGATAGAAGATCATCGGCTTGGCGCGCTTGGTGACGTTCTCGTAAAACACGCCGGCCGGCAGCTTCTCCAACGTCAGCTCCACGCCGATCTGCTTTAGCGCGGTCTGGATCAGCAATGCGATCGGCTCCTGCGTCGGGTCGCCGGCGTTGTAGGACAAGGTGGTCGCCAGGTTCTTGGCGCCTGCCTTGTCAAGAAGCTCCTTGGCCTTGGCAAGATCATAGCCGTACGCGAAGAAGCTTTCATCCGCCATCGGGTAGATATAGGGCATCGGCGCCTTCTGCTCGTCGGCATAGCCGTAGTAGATGGTGCGGATGATCTCGTCGCGCGGGATAGCGAGGTTGATGGCACGGCGCACGTCGACATTATCGAATGGAGCGATCTTGGAGTTGAGCTCCAGCCAGATCATGTAGGACGAATTGACGGCATCCACCGCCACGTTCTGCTGCTTCTTCAGCGCCTCCAGTTCGCGCGGCTGCAGGAACTGTGCGATGTCGACCGCGCCGCCCTGCAGCAGCGAGAAACGACTGGCCGACTGCGGCACTTCGCGCATGATGACGCGCTTCATGAAGGGCTTTTCATCCCAGTAGTCTTCGCGCGCCTCGAACACGGCTTGTTGACCGCGCACGAGCTGGGCAAGGCGATATGGGCCAAAGCCAGCACTATCGTTCTTGAGGAAATTGACCGCCCACGGGTCGTCGGAGCCACCGGCTTCGGCGCATTTGGTGGCGTCGTAGATCGGGTTGGCGAGGTTACACTGCTGCTTGAGAAGCAATGGATTTGGCTGTTCGAGATTGAAGGAGACCGCATAGTCGCCTTCCACCTTGATCTGGTCAGGCGTCTTGAGACCGAGCACCGCGGTCTGGAACAGGCCTTGCCCCTTGAGGTTGAACTTGCGGTCCCAAGTCCATTTTACGTCCTTGGACGTGAACTTGTTGCCCCAGTTGGAGACGACACCCTCGCGTAGCTTGAAGGTCGCCTTGCGGCCATCGGGGGCCACTTCCCAGCTTTCCGCCAACCGGCCGCGCAAGGCGAGGTTGTTCGGCTTGTCGGTATGGACGCCGGTATCCTCCCGCAGCACGCCGGGTGCATTGGGATCATCCATCTTCTCATAGCCAAGCATGTACTCGTAGAGCGCACCGAGGGAATCGATGGAGCCCAGGCTGACGTCGAACTCGATGTCGAGGCCCTGGGGCGTCGCGGGCGCCGCGATCACCAGCGTACTGTTTGCGTCCTGCGCGAAGGCTTCCCCCAAGCGGCCGGTCGATGCAGCAAGTGCGGCACCGCCGAAGGCGGCAGTCGTTTTCAGGAACTGACGGCGCGTGGGCGCCAACCGAATTCTGGTAAAATCATCAACCATCTCTCGTTCCCCATTGGTTGCGCGAATACGCTTCGTTATCTTTCCGCTTTTGGACAGACCAAAGAGCGTAACTGACATTAATGGACAAATTGGCCTGACCGTCAATCACAAAAAATGCGAAAAATTCGTGCATTTCATGCACAAAAAAATAGCTTCTTGATTTCTTGGTCTGACCAAATTATTCAACGTCGGGTACGGCAGCGAGGAACCGAAATGCGAAAAATCTGTCTGATGACAACAGGAGGGACGATCGCATCCAAGCTGGAAGCCGAGAGCGGACATGTCACCGCAAGCGTCACAGGATCGGAGTTGCGCGCCATGCTGCACGATCCGCTCGATGGCATTGACATCGCCATCGACGAGTTCTGCAACGTCGGCAGCTATGCCATCGACCTCCCGCTCGGCTTTGCACTGGCCCAGCGGATTTCACACCACCTTCAAGGTGACTTCGATGGGGTCGTGGTGACCCACGGGACCGATACGATGGAGGAAAGCGCCTTTTTGGCTGATCTCCTTGTCGCGACTAACAAGCCGATAGTGTTCACCGGCGCACAGCACGCGGCCGATGAGGCGAACCCCGACGGCCCACGCAACCTCACGGATGCCATCCGGCTAGCCGCGTCCGAAACTGCGCGGGGCCTGGGCGCGATGATCTGCTTCGAGCAGGAATTCCATGCTGCGCGTGACGTGAGCAAGTCGCACAGTTCACGCACCGATACCTTCATCTCCTACGAGCACGGCAAGCTCGGGGAAGTGGACGGCGACCGCATCGTATTGCACCGCAAGCCGGTCCTGCGCCGCACCTACGACGCAAAAGGCATTGTCGCTGATGTCGATCTTATCAAGCTGGTCATGGGGATCGGTGACCGCTACATCCGCTTCGCCGCCCAGGATGGTGCCAAGGCCATCATTCTGGAGGGTTTCGGGCGGGGTAACGCGACGCCCGCCGTCACTGCCGCCGCGACGTCGCTTGTCGCCAATGGTACTCCCGTCATCATGACCAGTCGTTGCCAGCGCGGCCGGGTCAAGCCGATTTATGGCAATGGCGGCGGCAAGACACTCTCCGACGGGGGCGTGATCTTTGCCGGCGACTTGAGCGGCCAGAAAGCACGAGTGCTCGTGGCCGTCCTGCTCGGCATGGGCATCGAGGGCGAACGCCTGCGCCAGGAGATCGAATATTTCGGCGGCTGATGCCCGCTCTTCCACCGCCTGATTTCCGTAAGGCGCCCGTCCATCGCCGCCGTCCCATTCCTGCAGCCGAGGAACCATGATGTCAGCAAAGAAGCACAGGATCGCGGTCATTCCCGGTGACGGGATCGGCAAGGAGGTCGTCCCCGAGGGACTTCGTGTACTGGAAGTGGCGGCAAGGCGCTTCGGCATCGACCTACAGCTCGACCATTTCGACTTTGCGTCGTGCGATTACCATGCCAGGCATGGCCGCATGATGCCGGAGGACTGGAAGTCCCGGATCGGAAACCATGATGCCATCTTCTTCGGCGCGGTGGGCTGGCCGGCCATGGTTCCCGACCATATCTCGCTTTGGGGATCGCTGCTGCAGTTTCGCCGCGAGTTCGACCAATACGTCAACCTGCGCCCCGTCCGGTTGATGCCGGGCGTGCCCTCGCCGCTCGCCAACCGCAAGCCCGGCGATATTGATTTCTACGTCGTGCGCGAGAACACCGAGGGCGAATATTCATCTATCGGCGGCCGGATGTATCCGGGCACGGAGCGCGAGATCGTCATCCAGGAAACCGTGATGTCGCGCGTCGGCGTCGATCGCATCCTGCGTTATGCGTTCGATCTGGCGCAGAAGCGTCCGCGCAAGCACCTCACATCGGCCACCAAATCCAACGGCATCTCGATCACCATGCCGTATTGGGACGAGCGCGTCGAGGCGATGGCCGCCCAATACCCGGATGTCTCTTGGGACAAGTACCACATCGATATTCTGGCAGCCCATTTCGTGCTCAATCCGAACCGTTTCGACGTTGTGGTGGCATCGAACCTGTTCGGCGACATTCTCTCGGATCTCGGACCCGCCTGCACCGGCACGATCGGCATCGCCCCGTCGGCCAACATCAACCCGGAACGCCGCTTTCCGTCGCTATTCGAGCCGGTACACGGCTCGGCTCCGGACATCGCCGGGAAAGGCATCGCCAATCCGATCGGACAGATCTGGACGGCCGCCATGATGCTCGACCATCTTGGTCACGAGGAGGCTGGCCGCGCGATCGTGGAAGCCATCGAAGCCACGCTGAAGAGCGAAGCCACCCGCACCGGTGATCTCGGGGGCAAGGCCGATACCGTCACCTGCGGCAAGGCGGTGGCGGAGGCACTCGAAGGATAGGACCAAGCATGCGCATCGTCGACATCAGGGAAAAGACCGTCTCGATCGCCTCCCCCATCGCCAACGCCTATATCGACTTTTCGAAGATGACTTGCTCGGCCGTCGCCGTGATCACCGACGTGGTGCGTGATGGCAAGCCGGTGGTTGGCTACGGCTTCAACTCGAATGGCCGCTACGGGCAGGGCGCGCTGATGCGCGACCGTTTCCTCGCGCGCGTCCTCGAGGCCGATCCCGAAACACTGATCGACCATGAGAACGACAACCTTGACCCGTTCGCCATCTGGAAGACGCTGATGACCAACGAGAAGCCCGGAGGCCACGGCGAACGGTCCGTGGCGGTGGGCACCATCGACATGGCCGTCTGGGATGCCGTCGCCAAGGTCGCCGGCGTCCCGCTGTGGCGCCTGCTGGCGGACCGTTACCGGGCGGGCGTGGCGGACGAGAAAGTTTGGGTCTACGCGGCAGGCGGCTACTATTATCCCGGCAAGGATCACTCGAAGCTTCAGGCGGAGATGCGGGGCTATCTCGACCGCGGCTACAAGGTCGTGAAGATGAAGATCGGCGCGGCGCCCCTGGATGAGGATCTGCGCCGCATCGAGGCCGTGCTGGAGGTGGTCGGTGGGGGCCAGTATCTGGCTGTCGATGCCAACGGACGCTTCGACCTGAAGACCGCCGTCGCCTATGCCAAGGCGATGCAGCCATACGGCCTGTTCTGGTACGAGGAGGCCGGCGATCCGCTGGACTATGCGTTGCAGACGGAACTGGCGAACCACTACGGTGGGCCGATGGCGACAGGCGAGAACCTGTTCTCGCACCAGGATGCGCGCAACCTCTTGCGCTACGGCGGCATGCGGCCCGACCGCGACTATCTTCAGTTCGACTGTGCCCTCTCCTATGGCCTGGTGGAATACCTGCGCACGCTGGAGGTGATGAAGGCGCTTGGCTGGTCGTCACGACGCGTGGTGCCGCATGGTGGACACCAGATGTCGCTCAACATTGCCGCAGGGCTGCATCTGGGCGGCAACGAATCCTATCCCGACGTTTTCCAGCCCTTTGGCGGCTTCGCCGACGACATCGCGGTCGAAGATGGCTATGTCGGGCTACCCGATGTTCCCGGTGTCGGCTTCGAGAAGAAAGCCGAACTGTTCAAGCTGTTCCGACAATTGCACCAGCCGTGAGCGAGACGCCGGCCGTGCCGAACGACAGTTTTCAGCCTGTCAGGACGTTGCACCCGCCTATGGCGTTGCAGACTGCTTCGGTGACTTCGCGCGTCGTCGCCGC
This sequence comes from Mesorhizobium sp. B2-6-1, assembly GCF_006440475.1. Taxonomy (NCBI): domain Bacteria; kingdom Pseudomonadati; phylum Pseudomonadota; class Alphaproteobacteria; order Hyphomicrobiales; family Phyllobacteriaceae; genus Mesorhizobium; species Mesorhizobium sp. B2-6-1. Next base: position 34,128 of record NZ_VFUH01000017.1, on the reverse strand, counting down.
AAGATTGGGTGCGGCGACGCCGACAACCGCAACCTCCTTCGAACTCAGTGTGATATCGGCCCTCATAATGGCCATGCGGAGCAATGGCCTGATCATTCTCGGCATCTCGTGCGAGAAGCAGAAGATCATCACCGGCCTAATTCTCATCCTTGCGGTGTTTCTTTCGCTGGAACACGGCAAGATCGGCGTCATCGAGTGATGCGCCTCATGTCCACAATCGCATCGAACCACGCAGTGTCCGGGAGATCGTCATGACCAAGCCTACCGTAATCATCAGCGGCGCCGGCATCGGCATTGGCCGCGCCACGGCCCTCGCTTTCGCCAGGGTTGGCTACAGAATCTGCGTGACCGACATTCTCGAGACCGAAGGCAAGCAGGTGGCCGAAGAGATCAAGGCGGGCGGCGGGGATGCTTATTTCCGCAAACTCGATGTGACCAGATCGGATCAGGTCGACGACGTCGTGGGGGAAATCGACAAGCAGTATGGCGGCGTGGACGTCGTGGTGGCCAATGCGGGTATCGCCCACAAGGTGCCGCTGGCGCAGATGAGCGATGCCAAGTGGGACATCACAGTCGACATTGACCTAAAAGGCGTGTTCCGGATGGCACGCGCTGCCACGCCGCGCATGCGAGAGCGTCGCAAAGGCGCCATCGTGGCGGTATCGTCGATTTCAGGCATGAGCTATGGCTGGGCCGAGCATGTCCATTATTCCGCCGCCAAAGCCGGCGTTCTGGGTTTGGTGCGAGGCTTGGCCGCCGAGTTGGGCGGCGACGGGATCCGGGTCAACGGCGTCGCGCCCGGTTTCATCCGCACGGCACAATCCCTCTCCGAGGAGCACTCGATGGGTGAAGCGCGGCTGGTGGCTCAGGCTCCTTCCATTCCATTGCGTCGCATCGGCGAACCCGACGAGGTGGCGGATGTAATCCTGTTTCTGGCTTCCGACGCAGCGCGATACGTGACGGGCCAGACTTTGCTGGTAGACGGCGGGCTGACGATCAAACAAGGCTAAACATCATCATGCGTCTGCTTGCTTGTGCAACTGGTCGTCCTTTGTGCCAAGCCAAGGCGCCCCACGTTGCATCCGCTTGGCGGCGGCGTGGTGGAGGTCTATACGTATCGGCCCACTGGTGGTGCGACTGGGTTGACGGCGAGTCACCCTATGAAGCTGATCAATCCAAGTGCGTTCCAAGCCCTTAGGACCGTCGCATGCCGCTGAGCCCTCGCGAACGAATAGACTACCAGGCCATCGTCGATAGACAGCCGCTGAAATTGCCTGACGGCGTCAGGATGCCGGTGTGGCTGATCGTCAATGTCGAACATTGGGACGCGAGGCGGCCGATGCCGCGCACCGTCTTGCCGCCGCCGATGGGCATGCCGATGCTACCCGATATTCCGAATTGGTCGTGGCACGAATACGGCATGCGGGTCGGCTTCTGGCGCATCCACGAGAGCCTGACATCCCGAACAATTGTTCCGACGTTGGCCATCAATGGATCAGTGTGCGAGGTCTATCCCAGGATCGCGCATGCCGCGCACGACGCCGGATGGGAACTGATGGGTCACGGTTGGCTCCAAGGGCCGATGCACAACCTCGAAGACCAGCGCGTTGCAATTCGGCGCACAATCGGCGCGCTGTCCAAGATTTCCGGTAAGCCGCCGGTGGGATGGGAAAGCCCAGGGCTTACGGAGACCTCGGACACGGCCGACATCCTCGCTGAAGAAGGAATTCGGTACGTCGCCGATTGGGTAATGGACGACCTGCCTTGCGAACTGAAGACGACGGCCGGCCGGCTGGTGACACTCCCCTATACGGTGGAGATTAACGATGTCGCAATAATGGCTGTGGCGCAGCACTCGTCGGCGGAACTGCTCGAGCGCGGCAAGCGCCAGTTCGACCGGCTGTATCGGGAGAGCGCGACCTCGCCCCGGATCATGTCCATCAGCGTCCATCCTTATCTTAGCGGTGTTCCGCATCGGATTGGCTATCTGGAGGAATTGCTGGATTATATCTCCTCTCATCGCGACGTGGCATTCTGGACGGGCGAGCAGATCTATAATTGGTACACTTTTGCGCGGCTCCCCGCAGGGTCGGTAGAGCTGTCTGGCACGGCTATGGGTTGAAAAAAGCAAACGCTCGTCTCCACCGAAGCGCAGCATTCTCGTCGATCGGGCTGTTCGGAATGCTATTGCGGAACTGGCGGGCCCGTGGCAGCTTGGGCGAGGCGTATCCGCGCTTTGGTGAGCGCGAATTTCCGTCCGCCTTTGCGGCCGCGTGCTCTGGCGGTAGGAAGACCAGCTGGCGCATTCACGGGTCAGGTCGCGCTCCAACTCGCCAGCGTGGTGAAGACGCAAAACCACCATACGGCCGCTGCGGTCGTGGTGCGATCTACGCACTTTTCCGGCTGGTCAGGCAGGGTTCTTTACCGTATTGGCCAGGTAGGCAAGCGATCGCCCGAGGCAATCCAGCTTATAGTTCCTTAGTGCCTTGTTTTAGACGAACACGGCGAACAGACCTCAGCTACGGTATATTCCCTCGTACGCGATCCTGATCAACGAGGATATTCCTCAGTCCAAGCGACAGGGCGGCTTTCGGGTCGCACTTTTTTCTGGCGACGACTTCACGGCCGAGTTGAAGCCGTCCAACTCCTCGCCGATCTCGACAAGGGCCTTTCTGACTGTCTCCTCAACTTCCTGTCGTTTCTTCGGCGGCATCAGGCTCAGCCCCTTCAGCATCGCCTCGCGCCAGTGCTGCCCCCTGCCCCACGCTTCCGCGAGCGCTGTTGCAAGGTCGTCCTGGCGACGGGTGGCCTCCAGTGCCTCGATAAGGAGGCTGGCCTGATAGACGTCCTTTTCGCGCTTGGCGACGCCGTTTGCATCTGATTGCCTGCGAGAGGCGACGATGAGCTTGTGAACTGCATAGCGTTCCGGCGACGGCACGGTTACAGGCACCCCTGACCGATGCAGCATCACGGTCCGGATGGGCTCGTGGATGAGGAAATCAAGGAAACGCAAGGGCTGCGCCGAAGCTCTGCCCAGTGCTGGCATCGGAGTGGCATGGTCGGTGTAGTGATCGGATCCCCGGTTCGGCGTGAGGAATTCGACCTTGTATCTCGTTGCATTCTCGAATTGCGTCGCGTGTGCGGGATCCGATCTGTGCGGGATCTCCCTGAAGGTCGGGTCAATCTCTCTCAAGATTTCCAAGATCGGCGGCCGGCTGTCGTCGACTGACGAGGAGATCGAGTAGTGCTGCGCGAAATCGGCATCGCCGGTTTGCAATGAGGCACCGGGCAATCTCACGCCGAGATGTCCCGCATACGTCTGGAAGGCAACCGTACCGACGAGCACGCCTCTCAGGCGGAAGATTCCTGCTGCTCCCATTGCTCCAACGACATCGCCAGTGAACCGGTCCGGTGCAGTCAGCCCTGCTTGGCGAGTCAGCGTGGAGACGAGTTTCCGTCGCCCGCGGAGGTCTTCCTTGATCTCTTGGAAGGCTGCAACGCGTTTCGCGATCTCGGGATCATCGGACGGGCCGACATACTTCCGCGTCTTCTTGGGTTGGGTCTCCTCAAAATACCAATAATCCCGCCCCTTCACCGGAACCCGAACGAAATTTCCCGCCGTTGAGAAGTCGGTTTCGAACGATGCACCAAGGCAGCGCTGAACGAGTTCCGCATACATCGTGCGATAAACGAGATCGACCGTCTTCATGCGCCGGCTCCGTTATAAGAAAAATGAGTTTCTCTTATAACAGGATGAACTCAAGCGACGCAAGCGGTGGTTATAAGACAGTTGCAGAAATCTTATAACGCCGCCGCATCATCCAGGGTTCACGCAGACCCGTCATGCCACACATGGCGATCGATGCGCCCGGCTTTGGCCAATGCTACCGCCAACGATGCTGGAGCCGCGCCGATCAATCAGGCACCGCGTGACCGCCGCTGATCATGTGAACCATTTTGATGCCGTTTAGGATGATCGCGGCTGATCCCGGTGATTTGAAGCCGAGCATTGACCCGATGCGGCGCTTGATGCGCCGATGGTCCTGTTCGATCCGGTTACTCAGGTATTTACTCTTGCGGGTCCGGATCGGCTTCAGCCGACGCCGGGAACGATACTGCAAGCGATTTGAGTTGTCACAGGAAACGACAGCCTCCAGGGTGGGCTGGTGCTGCCAGCACCAGGTCGGCAAGCCACCAGGCCAAAAGCTCGGGGTCGGGCCGAATCGCGGCGACGCGGGCGGCGATTGCCGTTGCAGCGAACGGCACCGGCCGCTGCGATCCCGCCAGTTTTTCGATCTCCGTGCAAAGGTCGGCGAGCGCCGCGCGGTGGCAATGGAGCCCGAGCTGGTCGACGATCTTTTCGAGTCGGTCGGCGCTGCCAGCGGGCGGCTGCACGGACAGCTGCCGCCAGGCGCCAAGAACCGCGCCGGCGGGGCCGGGATCGGCGCCGGCCGGGCGCAGGTACCAGGGGTCGCGCAGGGCGTCCTCGGCGCGGCCGGCGAGCCGCATGCTGCCGGCCGCGCTTCCTATCGCGGTGAGCTCGGCTCCGGCCTGTCTGACAAGTCCGTCAAGCCCGGCTCCGCCGTTAAGTCTAAGGCGAGGCCGCGTGAACGAACACGATCTCAAAGCGCCTGTTGCGCTTTGTGAACGATGCCCTTTTCGAACCGGGAAAGAGCAAAGGCGGAAAGATTGATCGAGGGGCTGCCCTGTGTGACCCATTCGCCGAGTTGTTTGCCGATGGAAGGTCCAAGCGCAAAGCCGTGGCCGCTGAAGCCGGCCGCCACGAAGAGTTCGAGCTCTGGCTTGGGCCGATCGATGATTGGAATGACGTCGGGCGTGATATCCAGCCTGCCGGCCCAGGCGTTCTGCAGTTCGATCGTATTCAGATGCGGAAAGATCTGCCGGAAGCCAGCAAGGTTGGCCATCACCTTGCGCATATTGGGCTTCGGCTCCGGCAGCGCCTGCACGGCATTGCGGCGGCTGAAGCGCGCGGCTAATTGATGACGGAAATCGGCTCCGATGCTGAGGTGCAGTTGACGCCAGTTGTTGCGATAGGCGGGTATGAAATGGCGCATGCAGCGAAATGAGTCGACGGTGATTTCGTAATCGACTCCCATGCCGCGATAGCCGTTACCGATAATGAAATCGCCGCCCATAGAGGGGCGGAATGCAACGCGGGGACCCCACATCGCGATGCGGGTGAAGGGTGCTGCCTTCCGGGTGCGGCCGACGGAGGATTTGACGATCTGGATAGGCAGGTGCAGGCCGGCCGAAGCGGCCAGCACCGGTGCGCCGATGCCGTTTGCCAAAACGACGGTTTTTGCTTCGAAGATCCCGTTAGACGCCAGGAGCCTCGGTCTGTCCTGCCTGTCGAGGTCGAGCCGGAAAACCGGTGTATCTTCCAGGATAGTGACTCCGGCTTCGCGTGCCGCAGCCGCGATGGTCCGGGTCGAAAGAGCCGGATCGGCATGGGCGTCGTCGGCGGTGAAAAGTCCGCCGCGCCATTGCCCAGCCAATTCGGGGATTGTCTGACGAACGTCCGCGGCATCCAGCAGGCGCGTCGAAAGGCCGAAGCTGCGCGCAATATCGTGGCCGCTGCGGATCCGATCCTCATCGGCAGCGGTTTCCGCGGGGACCAGGATTCCGCTGCGGGTGAACTGCGTCGCCTGTGTGCCGTATCTCGAGGTCAAGTCCGCCCACAGTTCCAAGGCTTCGACCGCGAGCGGCAGCTCGGCTTCATGCCGTCCTTGCCGGCGGATGAAACCCCAGGCACGGCTGGATTGTTCGGAAGCGATCTTGCCGCGCTCGAAGATTGTTACCGACCTCCCTTTGCGGGCTAGGGAAAGAGCGGTCGAGCAGCCGACAATTCCTCCACCGACAATGGCCACGTCCGTTTGAAAGGTGCCCATCTATGTTCCTTGCCCGATCCTTCGCCGCGACAATAACAGGAGAAGGCAGCCGCGCGTGGCATAGGGCTATGCCGGATCGGCATAGATGCGCGCCCGGCTTCAATTGCGGTGGAAGATATCGTCGATCTGACGCAGGACATCGCGGCGCGATGCCTTGAGGCTGGAAATGAATTCGCGCGCGACGCGCGAGGGGGAACGGTGTGTCGGATAAAGCATGCCGAGACGCAGGCTGACCGCGGGCTCGAAGGGAATGGAGCGCACTCCCGGATGCTCGCGAAAATCGAACGCCGTGAAGGGGTCGATCAATCCGATTCCCAGCCCCTTGGCCACCATGTTGGCGATGGTGCTAAAAAGCTGGGCTTCAAGGACAATGCGGCGCTTAACGCCGTAGCGGTCGAAAATCTGGTCGGCGAGTTGCCTCCCCAGATGATTGTGGGTGATGGAGATATAGCGTTCGTCGCGTAAATCTTCCGGCGTCAGCCGTGCCTTCTGCGCCAGCCGATGATGGCTTGGAACCGCCATCAGATAATGCGCGGAGCAGAATTCCTCGATTTCGATGCCGGAGCGGTCGAAGGGATATTCGGCGATGCCGACATCCACAAGCTGGCTGGCGACGAGTTCTTCTATGCGCGGCGACATCTGGATACGCAGCGAAATGCGGCTCTCCGGCCGGCTTGCCGTGAAGCGGGCGATCGCCGAAGGCATGAAGTCCATTGCCAGCATCGGCAGCGACGCCGCCGAGACCATCCCGGAATTGGCGACCTGCATTTCGCGGGCGATCTCGCGGATTTTGTCGATCGACACGAAGGCACGAAGAACCTCCTCATGCAGCAGGAGGGCTTCCGGCGTGGGATTGAGGTGCCCGCCGGACCGGTCGAACAGGGTCACTGACAAAGATGTTTCCAATTGACCCAGAAGCCGGCTTACGGCCGGCTGGGAAACGCCGAGAAGCTCCGCGGCCCCGATGGTGGTCTTTGCAGTCATCGTTGCCTTGAAGGCTTCGAGTTGCCTGATGTTCAAGCCGCCTCTCCTTTGCAGCCTATAACGGAACTGCATAGCGTCCATAATTCCCCTTATTTGACAATGGGATCGGCGCGAAGTCCGATTGATGAGGCGGTGACCAATCGCCGGACCGCGACATTTGTCGCCAATAATTGCAATGGGAGGATTGGGCAATGGATTTATGGGTGAAGTTCACGTCGATCGCCGTCGTGGCTGGCGCGGTCCTTGCGGGAGTTGCCGCAAAGGCGGACGCGGCCAATGATCGCTTCAAGGAAGTCCTTGAACGCGGCACGCTGCGGGTCGGAGTGCAGGGTGCCTATCCGCCCTGGTCCTATCGTGACCCCGATGGCAGGCTCGTCGGGATCGAGCCTGATCTCGCTGCGGATGTCGCCGAAAAGCTGGGCGTCAAGCTGGAACTGGTTCAGATCGAATCCGCCAACCGCATGCAACTCCTGCAGCAGGGAAGGATCGACCTCATCCTCGGGGCGATGTCCGACCTGCCGGAGCGACGCAAGGTCGTCGGGATGGTGCAGCCAGCCTATTGGGTATCGGGCGCCAATGTCATGGCCAAGGCCGGACTGATCAAGAGTTGGGAGGATCTCAGCGGCAAGCCGCTTTGCGCCAAGCAAGGCCTTTTCTACAATACCGTGATCGCTCAGGCCTATGACGCCAAGATCATTTCCTTTTCCGGCAATACGGAAACCAAACAGGCCCTGCGCAGCGGCAAATGCGCAGCGTGGCTGTCGGACGATACGGCGATCCAGCAGTCGTTGAGAACCGAAGGCTGGGATGGTTACGAAATGCCCCTGAAATCCCGTTATCACAGCTATTGGGCGGCAGGCGTTCCACTGGAGGAGCGCGACGGCATCTGGGGAAAATTCATGACCGGCATGAGCCATGGCTGGCATGCCTCCGGCAAGCTCATCGAACTTGCCGAGAAATGGAAAGTGGTCGCGGATCCGTGGTTCGAAGCCGAACACGAAAAGCTGCTTGAGGCTGACAACACGAAAATGGACAGCCAGTAGTCTCAACGCGACAGGCGCGCCGCCAGGCCGGTTGGCGGTCGACAGACAGCCTTTGTCGAGCCGCCGGCCGGAGACGGAAAAGCTCCATTTTGAGACCGGTGGACGCGGTCCTCCGGTCGATTTTTTTCAACTCTTGGTTCGATCGGCCCGGCGCGGGCGCCTGCGCCAAGCGGATCCATAGTTGCAAACAAGCAGGGATATCATGCGCCTTTCACTCGATGAACTTTCCGGATCAGTCTTCGACGTCGCCATCGTTGGTGCCGGCATCAACGGCGCCGAAACAGCGCGTTGCCTCAGTGCTGCCGGCTATTCGGTGCTGCTCGTCGACAAGAGTGATTTCGCCGCCGGCGCCAGCGGACGGTCTTCGCGGCTCCTTCATTGTGGTCTGCGTTATCTCGCGCCCGGAAAATCCGTCTGGGAATTCGTGCGCCAGCCGCAGCGCTTCCTGACCGCGTGCCGGATGGCCCGGGCGGCGATGCAGTCACGGGCGCAATTCGTCCGCGACACGCCCGACCGTATACGCTCCATGAGGTTCTGCTTTCCCGTCTACCGTGGAGGCCCTTATAGCGGGTGGCAGATCGATGCGGCGTTCCGCATCCTGAAATCCCTGGGCGGCCGCGAGGTGCCGCTGAATTACCGCCGGTTATCGGGCGCAGAAGTCGCGCAGATGCCGCTTCTCCAGCATCTGCGCGACAAGCAGGCGCTCCAGTCGGTCGCCATGTTCGACGAATACCAGTTCGACTGGCCCGAACGGGTGGTGGTGGATGCGGTGCTGGAAGCGCAGCGTCTGGGTGCGTCGGTACGCAACTATACCGAAGTCACCCATGCGGCGCAGCAGGGCGATCTGTGGCAGCTGGAGCTCGGCGATACGCTGGATGCTGCCGCCCGGCCCGTTCACGTCGTCGCGCGCAGTGTTTTCAACATGGGCGGGATATGGATCGACCGCATTAATGCGCGCGTCGAGGCTGGGCGGATCGGTCGTCGCATCACCGGCACCAAGGGCGTGCATATCGTGGTCCGCCTGCCGCCCGAATGCAGCCGTTTCGGCATCGCAACGCTCAACCGGCTGAATGAGGGGCTGTACTGTATCCCGTGGCGTGGCCTGCATTATTTCGGACCGACCGAAACGTTGTATGACGGCGATCCCGACGACATCCATCCGACCGAGGAGGATTTCGAGTTCCTGCTCGGCGAAGCCAATCATCTCCTGCCGACGCTCGATATCAGGCGGTCCGACATTCTCTATGGCTGGGCGGGCGTGCGGCCGCTCACTTACGATCCGGCGCAGCCCATGGGCGCACGTTCGCGGCAACTGCATGACTTCGGTCCTGAAGGAGCGCCCAACCTGTTCGCCATGACGGCAGGGCCGATCATGAGCCATCGCTCGGCAGGGCAGCTCGCATTGACGGCACTGGGCAAGGGACTGGCACCGTCACGGCCGAGCCAGCAGCCGGATTTCGCTTCCAGGAGCGTTCCGCGCGAAACCGGGAACAGCTCACGCGAGGACAAGCTTTCGATCATGCAACGGGGCGTGGAGAGCGAGCATGCCGAGACCATCGACGATCTGCTGGTACGCCGCAGCGGCCTCGTCTGGAACGACGACCCGCTTGGCGAAGACGTGGACCTGGCAGCCGAGGTGCTTGCCAAGGCGCGCTCATGGTCGGCGCAGAGGAAGCGGCAGGAGGCTGCTTCCGCCCGGGAGGCTATCGCCCATCGGCTGCACATTGATCCGCCCGCTTGACCCAATATCGGGCCCACCTGCCACCAGAGGCAGTGTTTCATGCCCTCTTTGCAGGACAGTCCGCGCCTTGAAGCCGTCAAAGATAATGACAGCCTGCTGATGGATAGATGCTACACAGCCGGTACGCGATCGCGGGAATCGCGATTACGGGACGAATGGCTTTGCAGGGAGTCCGGGGAAGACCGGTGCGCCATGACAAGTACGTTGAACCTTCTGCACTACTCGGCATTTCGCGCCGTCATGCTCACCGGCACCGTCAGCGGCGCGGCCGAATTGCTGGGGCGCAGCCAGCCGGCCGTCAGCCGGCTTCTCGACAAGCTGGAATACGAGCTTGGCGTTTCGCTTTTCGAGCGCCGCAGGGGCCTGATCACGCCGACCACCGTGGCACACCTGTTACTCGACGAGATCGAGCGAGCCTATGTCTCGCTGGACGCGTTGAGCAGCTTCGCAGCACGGTTGGCAAGCGGGGAAGGCGGCGAGATCAGCCTTGCGGTCATGCCGGCGCTGGGCATCAATTTCGTGCCGCATCTGCTGGCCGATTTCAGGAAGAACTGGCCGAAGACCAAGGTCACGCTGAACGTGCGCATGTCCGTCAAGATCGAGGAATGGGCGGCCGCGCAGCAGATTGATTTCGGACTGGCGGAAACACCGTTCAAGCGCTCCGGGTTCCGGACCGAAGTCTTCAGTGACGCGCCCTATATCGCGGCTGTTCCGCGCGATCATCCGCTCGCCGGGCGCAGCCGGCTCGGCCCGGCCGACCTGCGCCAGGGGCCATTCATTTCCTGGACTTCCTTCGTCTCGGCACGGCATCTCCTCGATCAGGCGCTGCTGTCCAGTAGCGTCAAGGTGGATGCCGCCTATGAGACGACCTTTTCGGTGTCGGCCTATGAAATGGTCAAGCACGGGATCGGTATTGCGATCATCGATCCCTACACCGCGGTCGAGCAGTTGGACGACCGGGTCAGGCTGATCCCCTTCGCGCCGAAGATCCCGTTTAACGTTGCCCTGCTGCGCCCGGAGTCGCGCGGGCCCAACCCCGCCGCCGATGCCCTGCTGGAGCTGATGGCGCAAAAGCGCGATCGGATCCTGAGACAATTGCCGGACCAGGACGATATGCACACTACGCATATCAATCGCCGATAATTCTATTTTGAACATTTCGGTATCAGCGCTTTATTGGCGTGATCGACCGTCCAGGAAAACAGGCCGCCAATGTCGCCTAGAATTATCGAGATGCAGGGCCGGGACTACGATGTCGTCGTGGTCGGCGCCGGCATCAACGGTTCGAGCGCGGCGCGAGAACTGGCCGCAGCGGGTTACAGCGTCCTCCTGGTCGACAGGAGCGATTTCGCCGCCGGCGCCTCCAGCCGATCCTCGCGCATCCTGCATTGCGGCCTTCGATATTTCGAAACGCCCAACCCGATCCGCACCTTTGCGTTTCATCCGCAGCGCTTCGCCGCGGCCTTGCGCATGGCGCGGGCGGGGATGGAAGCGCGAACCGAACTTGTCGGGCGGAGCCCGCAACGGTGCAAGCCCTTCACCATGTGCTTTCCGATTTATCCGGAGAGCCCCGTCCGCGGCTGGCATTTGGATCTCGGTTTCCGCATCCTGCGCCGTCTCGGGCCACCGGAACCGGCGCTCGCCTATCGTCGGCTGAAGAGTGATTTCGAAACCCACCTGCCATTCGCAAACGACCTGCGGGACCCCGAAAGTCTGCGGTCGATTGCCACCTACCGTGAATACATCATGGACTGGCCGGACAGGCTGTGCGTGGATGCCGCCCTCGACGCCGAGCGAAACGGCGCCGAAATACGCCTGTTCTGCGAAGCTTCCGTTATACGTAGGAAGCCGGAAGGCTGGCTCGTCGAACTGCGCGACGGTAAGGGGGAAGCGGCCGAGGTTCGCGCGTCCGTCGTGCTGAACATGGCCGGCACCTGGGTGGACGCGGTGAACGCCAATCCCGTCGCCGGCAAGCCAGCGCCCTGCCTTGTTCGCGGCACCAAGGGCGCTCATATCGCGGTCAGGCTGCCGGATTCCTATCGCGGCTACGGCATCGCCACGATCAACCGCAGCGGTATGCCGTTCTATTGTCTGCCTTCGCATGACGACTGCTTTTATTTCGGGCCGACGGAGACGCCTTTCGACGGCGACGCCGCCGGTGCCGCAGCCACCAACGAAGACATCGATTTCCTGCTTGCGGAAGCCAGTCACATGCTTCCCGGCCTGCGGCTCGGCCGCCGCCACGTCGAATTCACCTGGGCCGGCGTGCGGCCGCTCACCTTCGATGCAGCCGAGCCGATGGGGCGGCGCACGCGTCAGATCCACGATCTCGCATCTGCCGGCAGGCCGGGTATCTTCGCGATGACGGCAGGGCCGGTCATGAGCCATCTGAGCGCAGGGCGCGAGATGCTGCGGATCGTCGAGAAGCAACTGAAGCCGACGCGCAAGTCCGTGGCGAGGCGGATCCCGGAGACAGGCGACAGCGGTGCGGAGTTCGCAATTTCGAGGCCGCTTTCGCAAGGCAGGCGCGCCGCTTTCCGCACAGCGGTTTCGGTCGAGCATGCCCGCGACCTGAAAGGTATTCTCTATACGAGGACAGGCCTCGCCTGGCGCCGCCATCTCGACCGCGCCGAGGTTGAGGAGGCTGCCGATGCCATTGCCGATCTGGTCGGCTGGGCGCCGGAGCGGACCGTCAGTGAAATCGACGGGTTCATCCGATACCAGAAGACGGCGTTCCGCGCCGCATCGGACCTTCCAATTCAGCCGACAACACACAAAATGGGAGATGTAGAAGCATGAAAATCGGATCAGCACTGAAAACCATCGCCGCCCTTGCAGTCACGCTGGCCGCAAGTGCGATCCTTCCCGCCAGCAGCGCGCAGGCGGCCGAATCGCATCTGCAGCAGATTCTGGAACGAGGCGCCGTGCGTGTCGGCGTTCTCGGCGCGTTCAAGCCCTGGTCCTTCCCATCGCCGGATGGTTCGATGCAAGGCATCGAGGTGGACCTCGCCCAGTCGGTAGCCGATGCGCTCGGCGTCAAGCTTGAGCCGGTCGTGGTCACGTCCGCCAACCGCATGCAGTTCCTGCAGCAGGGCAAGATCGACGTCATCATCGGCGGCATGTACGACACCACTGAGCGGCGCAAGGCGGTCGGCATCATCGAGCCGGCCTATTGGACGTCCGGTCCGACCCTGCTGGCCAAGGAGGGTGTCATCAAGGACTGGAAGGACATCGCCGACAAGCCGGTCTGCGCCAAGCAGGGCGTCTACTACAACAAGCTGGTGGAGACGGAATATCACGCCAAGGTCGTCGCCTTCACCGGAAACACGGAGGGTAAGGAAGCCTTGCGCTCCGGCAAGTGCATCGCCTGGGTCTATGACGATGCGAGCATTATGGCCGACCTCGCTTCGGGCGAGTGGAAGGGTTATGAGATGCCTGTTTCCGTTCTCTTCGACAATCCCTGGGCGGCCGCGGTGCCCGTGGCGGAAGTGGACAAGGCCTTGGGCGTGTTCATGGCAGGCATGGCCTATCGCTGGCAAGCGTCCGGAAAGCTGGTCGAGCTTGAAAAGAAATGGAAGGTGAAGCCGTCGCAGTGGATCGCCGAGCAGCACAAGAAGGCTGAGTGGGACACGAGCTACCTGAAGGGCGGCAACTGAGCCGATGCTCTGCGAAACGCTGATCGATGACCGGCTGCCGGAGCTAAAATGTTCCAGTTGATCGCGCCCTTCTTCCAGGATCTCTACGACCGCACGGGCCTCAATTTCATCGTCTTCTACGACAGCTATGAATATGGGCGCTTCCTGTCCGGCATCAGCATATCGCTACAGCTGATCTTCTGGTCGATCGTCGTGTCGCTGGTGATCGGCGTCTTGGGGGCCTGGGCGCAAAGCGCCCGGTCTCCCGTCCTGCGGGTGCTGATGGATGCCTATATCCAGGCATTCCGCAACACGCCGCCGATGATCCAGCTCCTGTTCTTCTATTTCGCTCTCGGCGCCTTCACGCCGCAGGTCGATGTTGGCGGCTATTACCAGCCGCTGATCTCGTCCTTCGCCTGGGCGATCATCTCGCTCGGCATTTTCGGCGGCGCCTTCAATGTCGAGATCTTCCGCGCCGGCTTGGAGGCGGTGCCGGGATCGACGAAGGAAGCAGCCGAGAGCCTGTGCATGAGCAAGTGGCAGATATACCTGTATGTCACCCTACCGCTGGCCTTCCGCATCAGCCTGCCGGCCCTCACCAACAATCTCGTCAGTCTCGCCAAGACGACATCGCTCGCCTACGTCATTTCCGTCCCGGAGATGACCTATACGCTGAACCAGGTGTGGTCGGACAATGTGAACGTGCCGGAGATGATGTTGCTCCTGTTCCTGTTCTATGTGCTCGTCGTCTCGCTCCTGGCCGCCGGGCTCCATTTCATCGAGCACAGGCTGACCCTGCCGGGATACGGCCAATGAGCGGCGCGGCTTTCCGTATCGAAAGGGGCCGCTTCGCAGAAGAAAGCTTCTGCTCGCGCATCCATTGGCGGCACGGGCTGTGGCTGGTGCTCGCCTTCTTCGGCTCGCTTGCCTTCGCCTATGCCCAATCGGACCCCCAGCAGCAGGCCCCGTCGGCCATCGCCACGCTGATCCTGTGGCTGCCTTTCATTCTCAAGGGTTTCGCTCTCAATCTCCTGATGAGCTTCATCGCCATGGCGGTCGCAACCCTTCTGGGGATCGGGCTGGGATTGCTGCGGGTCAGCCGCTCGAAGCTGTTGCGAACGCCCGCATGGTTCGTGACGCATCTGTTCCGCAATTCGCCGTGGCTGGTGATCCTGTTCACGGTCATGCTGCTGGTGCCGTTCGAGATGCGCCTGCCCGGCGCCGGAACGGTGGCGATACCGGACTGGATCAAGGCCACCTTCGCCTTTTCGCTACCGGTGATGGCCAATATCAGCGAGGTGCTGCGCGGCGCCATCAACTCCATCCCGAAGGGTCAGTGGGAATCGGCGGAGAGCCTTGCCTTCACGCGTGGCCAGACCTTGCGCTGGATCATCCTGCCGCAATGCGTCAGGCGCGCCATTCCGCCATGGATGAACTGGTACGCATTGCTGGCGCTGGCGACGCCGATGGCCTCGATCCTCGGTGTGCACGAGGCGGTCGGCAATGCCCAGGCCGCCATGGAAGCGGCGGGCGCGCGGCCGGAATTCCTCATTCCGTTCTATCTTTTTCTTTTGTGCCTGTTCTTCGCCTACATCTATCCGATCGCAATCTGGACGCGGAAGCTCGAGCGAAAATATGTCGTTGCAAGTTAAATCGAATACCGACGAAGCAAAGCTGAAATCAGGCTGGTCGCCGGACATGCCGATCATATCGCTGCGCGACGTGCACAAGTCCTTCGGCGCCCTGGAGGTGCTGAAGGGGATCAGCTTCGATGTCCGCAAAGGCGAGGTGATCTGCGTCATCGGCCCGTCCGGCTCGGGTAAATCGACGCTGATCCGCTGCATCAACGGGCTCAGTCCTGTCCAGAAGGGCTCGATCAAGGTCGAAGGGCAGGAGGTGAACGACACCAAGCTCGATCTTCTCGCGCTGCGCAAGAAAGTCGGCATCGTGTTCCAGCAATATAATCTCTTCCCGCACAAGACGGCCCTGCAGAACGTCATGATGGCGCCGGTCCTGGTGCTGAAGGAGCCGAAGAGGGAAGTCGAGGAGCGCGCCCGCGCGCTGATCGCCAAAGTCCGCCTGCAGGGCAAGGAAAACGCCTATCCGGGAGAACTGTCGGGTGGCCAGCAGCAGCGCGTCGCCATTGCGCGCAGCCTGGCCATGCGCCCCGACATCATGCTGTTCGACGAAGTCACGGCGGCGCTAGATCCCGAGACGGTGAAGGAGGTGCTGCTCACGATCAGGGAACTGGCGGCAGAGGGCATGACCTGCATCCTCGTCACCCATGAGATGGGATTCGCCCGCGAGGTGGCGGACCACATCTATTTCACCGACCGGGGCGTGATCGTGGAGCACGGCCCACCGGACGAGTTTTTCACCAAGGCGAAGGATCCCAGGACGAGGCAGTTCCTGAGTCAGGTTCTTTAGGGCCGCAGGCCCTCGGACTAGGAGTTTAGGCCCAAGACCCTTGGGCCTCGGAAATTGAACCAACAGGCCGGCAACGGCGACGCGCGGACCGATCCGTCTGCGCGAGCGATCGTGCTCGGCCGGAATTCGGCAGGAGAATGAAATGAACGGGCCGGTCAAGACCATTACCAGGGATCCGCTGCTGCAGCCGCTGACCATCAAGAAGCTGACATTGCGCAACCGTATCATAAGCACCAGTCATGCCTGTGGCCTGGAAGTCGGCGGCATGCCCGAGGAAGCTTATCAGCGCTATCACGAGGAGAAGGCGCGCGGCGGATTGGCGCTATCGATGTTCGGCGGCTCGTCCAACGTCGACCTGGATTCCCCCAACATCTTCCGGCAGCTCAATGTCGGCACCGACGCGATCATCCCGCACTTCCAGCGCTTCAGCGCGCGCATGCATGATCTCGGTGCGGCGCTGATGTGCCAAATCACCCATCTGGGCCGCCGCGGCGATCCTTATGCCGGCGACCGGCTTTCTACGATCGGACCCTCGCCAGTGCGCGAGACGCTCCACCGCAGCATCCCCAAGGAGATGGACGAGCACGACATAGACCGTGTCGTGAAGGCTTACGCCCAGGCTGCCCTGCGCTGCAAGGAAGGCGGTCTGGACGGGATCGAGACCCTGGCGGCCGGGCACCTGATCGGCCAATTCCTGTCGCCGTTGACCAATCGCCGCACGGATCGTTTCGGCGGCGCGCTTGAGAACCGCCTGCGTTTCGGCCTGATGGTCCACGAAGCGATCCGCAAGGCCGTGGGGGATGATTTCCTCGTCGGCATACGTTTTGTCGTCGACGAAGGCCCCGATGGCGGCCTGAACTTCGAGGAATGCGTCAAGGCGGCCCTGATGCTCAAGGCGGGGGGAGGCGTTGACTTCTTCAATGCCATTTACGGCACGATGGATACGACACGCGCGCTTGCGGAGGAGAACATGCCCGGCATGGGCTCGCCGCTGGCTCCATGGATCGAACCGGTCGGCGCCTTCCGCCACGAGGTCGGGTTGCCCGTCTTTCACGCCGCGCGCATTGCCGATGTCGCTTCGGCTCGCTTCGCGGTGGCGGAAGGCAGGCTGGACATGGCGGGCATGACGCGCGCCCAGATCGCCGACCCCCATCTGGTGGAGAAGCTCGCCGGCGGCCGCGAGGCCGAGATACGCCCTTGCGTTGGCGCCACGCATTGCCAGTCGCCGTATCGCCCCTCCTGCCTGCACAATGCCGCGACGGGCCGCGAACTGACGCTGCGCCACATCATCCAGAAGACTGACGGACCTGCCCGCAAGGTAGTCGTCGTCGGCGGCGGACCGGCCGGCCTGGAGGCGGCGCGTATCAGCGCCGAGCGCGGCCATGCCGTTTCGCTCTACGAGGCGGCTGGCGATCTCGGCGGGCAGATCCGGATCGGCGCGACCGGCTCCTGGCGTCGCGACCTCATGGGCATTGTGGAGTGGCGCGAAGCCGAACTGCAGCGTCTCGGCGTTGCCGTCCATACCAACGCCTATATGGAAAGCGCCGATATCGCCGCGCTTGAACCGGATGTCGTCATCCTCGCCACGGGCGGCCTGCCGCAGATCGACCTGCAGGAGGGCGCGGAACTCTGTCTCAACACATGGGACGTCCTGACCGGACAGGTGCCGCTGCATGGCGAAGTGCTGATTTACGACGGAACCGGACGGCATCCAGGCCCGCTTTCCGCCGAACAAGCCAGAGATGCAGGTGCGGAGGTCGCCTATGTCTCGATCGACGCGCAGCTTTCGGAGGAACTGACCTATGCCGAGCGGCTGCGCTGGAAGAAGCGCTTCCTGCAGCTTGGCGTGAGGCCAGTCTTCGAGAGCCGACTCTTCGCGGTTCAGCGCAAGGACAACCGGCTGGAAGCCAGCTTTGTCAATGAAATCTCGCGGGAGGTGACGAGTATCCTTGTCGACCAGGTCATCGTCGAGCAGGGCAGCATTCCCATGGACGAAACCTATTTTGCGCTGCGCAGCCACTCGGCGAATGATGGCGTCACCGATCTCGACGCCATGGTTAAGGCGGCGCCGCAACCGCGCCTGCGGGAAAGCGGCTTCGAACTGCACCGTATCGGCGACGCGGTTTCGAGCCGCAACATCCATGCCGCGGTGCTGGACGCCTTGCGCATATGCAGCGCGCTGTGACGGTGCGCGCGCCGGCGGTGTCAGCGGCCGATGCGGTCGAGAAACTGATACCAGCCCGCCACTGTGCGCACCGCCGGCTCGCGCAGGAAATAGAAGGGGATGGATTGCGGCTCGTTGCGTTGCATCAGGCTGAGTTCCGGCCTGTCTCCCAGCATCAGGTCGACGGCGCGGCGGCCCATGAGGCCCGACATGGCGATGCCGGCCCCGTTGTAGCCGAGCGCGAAACCGGTCCGCTCGTCGAGCATGCCGATCTGCGGCAGGCTATCCATGGTCATGGCCACGAGCCCCGACCATCGGTGGGTGATCGCGGTGCCGGCAAGCTGGGGGAGCATCTCCTTCAGCGCCCTTTCGAGCGCCTGGAAGGCGGAGGCGGAATCTTCGCGCCCGAAGGCCCCGCGCCCGCCGAACAGCATCCGGTCGCCGGCGGGTCGAAACCAGCGCATCATGCGCCGCGTCTCGCTGTAGCTGCGGCAGTGCCGCATCAGCGTGGCCCTGAGGTCGGCGCCAAGCGGCTCGGTCGCGATCATGGCGCTGCGGAAGGGGATCACCGTTCCGCGCACCGGCGCAGTGGCGGCGGTAATGTCGGAATAGCCGTTGGTGGCGATCAAGACATGCCTGGCTGCGACCTGGCCCCGCGCCGTCGTCAAAACGGTGCGGTCGCCGTCCTTCCGGCGTGCCACCACGACCGAATTCTCGAAGATCTCGCCGCCCCCGCTGCGCACTGCGCCGGCAAGCCCCCGCGCATAGTTCAGCGGATGAACGATGCCGGCATGGGTGGAAAGCACGCCGCCGACGAAATCGGCCGAACCGGTTTCCTCGCGCACCGCGCTGGCGTTGAGTATGGTCAGGCTGGCATCGCCGAACATACCCCGCGCCGTCTCCGCTTCGGCCACGAGCCTTTTCTGGGCAAGTTCGTTGTGGGCGCAACGCAAATTGCCGGTCTGGATGAAGCCGGCGTCGGCAATACCCAGTTCTTGGATATTCCGTTCGACGCGATCCATCGCATCATGGCCGATGCGGTGCATGCGCCGCGCCGCTTCAAGCCCATGGTGCGCCGCGATGTCGCTTAGCGAGGCGCGAAACTTGGTGGAAACGACCCCGCCATTGCGGCCGGAAGCGCCCCAGCCGATTTCGACCGCTTCCAGAACGACGGGATGCAGGCCGCGCTCGATGGCGCGCAAGGCGGCATTGAGGCCGGTATATCCGCCGCCGATGATGGCGATATCGGCCTGGACCGCGTTTCCAAGCGCGACCGGCGGCGGCGCCGGCGAGGCCGTTTCCAGCCACAGCGATCGTGGATGTGCCAGGTCCTGCATCGGCATCGTCCTCCCTTGGGCGCCGGCGGAGCTATTCCCGCTCGACGGCGTCGGCGAGGTCGCGCAGTGTGGCGAAATGGAAATCCGGCTTCGTCACTTCGCCCGGATGCGGTGTGCCGCCATAGCCTTCCAGGTGCATCCGCCGCTCGATCCAGCAGACCTTGTAACCGAGCGAGCGGGCAACGCCGATATCATGATACTGGCTCTGTGCAACGTGCAGCATGTCCTCCTGGCGATAGCCGAAGGCGGATTGCCGCCCGAGATTATGCGAGAAGAAGCGTGGGTCAGGCTTGGCGCATCTGGCGTCGTCCATCGTGACGGCGTCGTGGAAAGGGGTCCCCAGCGTGTGCGAGTAGGCGCTGAAGGCAACGCGGTCGGCGTTCGTCATGGCGACCAGGCGGAAATGCCGGCGCAGCCGCTTGAGTGCCTCGGCGGAATCCTCGAATGCCGGCCAGCGCAGCACGGCAATCTGGAAAGCGTCGGCCGAGCGCTGGTCCGCAGGCAGGCCGAGCTTATGGGCCACATGGAGGTAGACGTCCGCCATCACCTGGCTGGAGCGGCCGGGATGATCGACGCGCCCTTCAAGATAGGGGGCGAAGAGATCGTCGTCGCTCAGCCCCTCGGCAGCCTTTCCCCCGATCGAGCGGAACGCGTCGAGAATGCCTTTCTCGAAATCGATGAGCGTCCCCACGACGTCGAATGTCAAAATTTTGAATTGCTTGAAGGACATCAGACCTGCCTCTCTTCCTCGCTGAAACCGGCTTCCGACCGGCGGAAGCTTGCGTTCAATGAACAGAAGAGGATGCGTCGCCGCAATTCCACAAATGCTGATCGGGGAGCTTACATTTTGTAATGTCCCGCCTTCGACACCTGCTTCCTTCGCTCAATGCGCTCGTGACCTTCGAGGCGGCCGTACGCTGCGGGACCTTTGCTCGTGCCGCACAGGAACTTTGCGTCACCGGCCCGGCTGTCAGTCGCACGATCGGGCGGCTGGAGGCCCATCTGGGCGTCGCGCTTTTCCACCGGACCGCTTCCGGCGCCGTCCTGACGGAGCAGGGCAGCGTGCTTTTTTCGGGAATTTCGGGCAGCTTCGACGAAATCGAGCGAACAGTCCTGCGGGTGCAGCAGTCAAGGCAGTCGGGAATGCGGACAGTGGTTCTTTCGGTGTCGTCTGCCTTCGCCACGCACTGGTTCATGCCCAGGCTAGCGCTGTTCCAGTCGAGATTCCCGAAAGTCGATATCCGCTTTCAGCTGATCAGCGGACCGCTTGGCGGAGCCGTGGACGGTGTCGATATTGCGATGCGCTTCGATCATGGCAGCAACGCCCGGCACGTCGCGCGCAAGCTGATGCCGGAATTGCTGGTGCCGATCCGCGCTCCTCACCTGCCGGAAAAACAGGCGCCCACCGGCACGTTCATGCCGGCGCTCGACAGGATCATCAATCTCAGCACGGCAGAACCGGACTGGTCGGGCCTGTTTTCGGAGAACACGGCAAATGGCACGGCGGGCGGGCTGCAGTTTTCGGACTATACAGTCGTGGTCCAGGCCGCCCTGCTCGGGCAGGGCGTCGCTCTCGGCTGGCTCAACGTCGTGTCGCATCACCTGGCGCGCGGTGTCCTGGTGCCGGTAGGCCCGGTCATGAAGACCGGCCGGACCTGCGAACTGGTCATCGCCCGCAAGCAGGAGACTCCTGTAGTTTCCGAGATCTGCGATTGGATAGATACCGAATTCACCACCGATATGAAGCGCGTCGACGCGCAGTATCCTGGCCTTGAACTTGGTGCCGATCCATCGCGCCAGGAAAATGGCCGTAATCCGATCAGGAGTTCATCCCATCCAGCGTCTTGCGGCGGATTCTGATAAGGGTGTTTCTCCATTGCTCCAACGGCTGCGGCGGCATCGCGCTTTTCAAGGCCGTCGAGTATTCGGGTGTGATCGCGGACGCTCAGTGACACGGCGCCCTTCGCCAAAAGCCCCGGCGGCGGAATTCCAGGCCGAACGAATACATCTTGTGCAGAAAATCGGCCAGAAGCGGATTGCCGCCGGCCCGACAGATGGCGTGGTGGAATTCGGCGTCGGAAATCTGCAACCGGACGGGATCATGCGTCATCTGGCGCTGCGCCTCGAGCGTCTCAGCTCCCGATCCCCCGACGACCGGTCGTTTGTTCGACAAGAGCCCGATCCAGCTCATCGGCGAACTTCGCCAGCCGAACGGCGCCGCATCGCGAAAGCCGCAGCGTATCGATTACGAAGTATCGCCGCAACGGCACCGCCAATCTCTTCGTTTGCCTCGATGCCCATCGGTCATGGGGGAACGTCAAGGTGACCGAGCGGCGAACCTCCGATGACTTCGCGCTCTGCATGCACTCGTCGATCTCCACTTCCCAAAGGCCGAGTACATCAGATCGTGCTGGTCAATCTGTCGACACACGCCCGCCGTCCTCTATGCGGCCTTCCCGTCATCGGAAGCGCGCCGCCTGCTCAGGCGCATCGAATTCCACTATGCGCCCAAGCACGCCAGTTGGCTCAACATGGTCGACATCGAGATCGGCATGGAGAAGCGGTTCTCAACCGGTTTGGCTGGCCGAGAGGAGGAAGTGACTATCAAAATACCTCAAAAGAAAATGTCGATGCGGATTGCCACTAGGGTGGGGTCCGCGGACGCCAACTTTGCCCACGGGCACCGGCACTCAGGTGGCGGCAAAGGAAGCATACCCAAGAACTCGAGATCCGGAGCAGATCCAAAGGCAGTTGAGGGCACACGCGACCTCGATTCCACCGACGGAGTCCCTTGGGCACGACGCCAAACAACGGTCCACACAGCTCCCCGGTCGACTTCCTCCCCAATTCAGCGCTTGGGGATTCACCGGTTTGCGCAAACGTCCTTCATGACTCGGCGTAATTGGCCCTGCTTGAATCGGAAATCGCATGAGTCGGTAGCGCCCGGTTCTTTCTTGTAAGAGAGCGGCTTCTGCAGCAAATCCAGGAATATTCATTTTGATCGCCTCCTTTGTTGGTTTTATCGATCATAGCATTTGACCAGACTAACTCCCGATTTGTCGACACAAACTTCAGTCCGCCAACATGCAGGAACGCTTTAACCAAGGAGCGCCCGCATGAACGGGCGATCCGGATCTTGCGAACGAACCTTCTGAATTGCGCTTAGCAGAAGCCAGACGCATAACATGCGGTCAAACATGCCGGTATATCGCCAGCAGTAAGTATTGAACAAGCAGTAGTACATGCAAGGCATGACCAAAACCCAAAGAGCACACCACCTCCCCCAATCATGCCTCCGCCGCCGCCGCGCAATTGAGCCATCACTCCTTCTCCAATATTGTTGTAGGGTTGGTTTATTGCAGATTGGTAGTGACCTCTCGTCTTGCATAGCGATGTTTCTGCAGTAAATCCAGGCATATTCATTTTGTATCTCCTTACACTTAGCTAGATTTAACGGTCATAGTACGGCGACATCTTCGCGACGAGGAACGGAAATTCTTCGGTTACGTCGCAGCGCGTAGAGAACTTCTCTGTAAAATCGCTGTTGCGGTTGGTATAAGAGAAGATCACGTCAACGATGTTGCGGGTGGCGCTCAAGGGCGAGGGGCGCACTTCCACCCCGGTCAACGAAAAGTCCCGCCCAAATTCCTCAGCGGCCTTGCCATAGATAGCGGGATAGCGCATGGCCAGGTAGTTCAAGGCGCGGTGCTCGTCGGTCGCGCCGGCATTGTCCGTCAGCTGCATGATCCTGCCGAACAGTTCCTCGGCCGCCGGTCCGAACTGCTGGGCAGTGGTTTTCTCCGGCTTCGGGATGGCTTTGATAAGGGCGTCGCGGTCGAAGGAGTAGATTTGATCGAATGCGACGATGGGTACCATCAGGCCATTACACATTTGCGGCGGCGCGATGGGACCGCGCATACCGATGACAACATCGATGTCATTAGGGCTAGGGGCGGGACGAGTGGCTTCCACCAGCAGATCAATGTCCGCCGGATCGCGTGGCTGCAGTAGGTAAGTTTCCAGCCCCTGGATGGTCAGGACCCAGCATAGTTGGCGCACTAGGTAGCGGTGCTCGCGCTTGGATAGCACGGCGTAGAAGGTCTGTTGATCGGTCTTCCCGGCGGTCTCCGTGCGTCCTGTCGCCTGGGCAAATTCCTTTTCCGCGGCGAGGTTCGGGAAACGCGCTTCGACCCGACCAATGGCGTAAACATAAGAGAGGGACATGGAGTTCGCGCCTCCTGCGCAGGTTGGGCAGGGCGTCTCCCTCGAGAGTGGAGAGGTCGACGACGATCGGAGGTTTTCCTCCCCAGCGGGACCGTAGGCGGCCGTGAACACAGCGGCATCGCATCTTGCCTCATCATGACCTGTCGACCGTTCTGTCGATTCTTGTTCCATAGTAATCCTCATTCATCACATCACAGATCAATGGATCTGGGTTAATGGGCACGGCCGGTGAAGACAAACCGGCGGTTTAGCGCGGCCGCCCGGCGTTCACAGCCTCCGCAGGATTGTATCCCCAGATAGGAGGTAGCTCGTCCAACCGCATCGCCTAACCCGATTTCCTCGTCGGTGATAAATCCAGGCAGGCGTACCCGGTAAGGCGGATGTTCGCTCTGGTTTGGCGAGTCGTTGCCTTCATTTGCCTTTGTCACGCTGTTCGCCTCCTCCCATTTGTCACCAATAGTACTTGGTAGGCCGCCGCGGCATCCAGTAAAGGTGGAACGACGGAAGCACGTCGCGAGGTGGAGGCTTGGGTCAGGGCGAGCTTGATTTGTACCGCGGTCGCAGAAGGAAATTCCGACCATAGAAGTGCAATCGCACCGGTCACAAAGGGCACCGCAACACTTGTTCCACCGAGCGCAAGCGACTGGCCCTCGCTGCCGAGACTGGTAATGCTGTCGCCGGGCGCGCGAAAACCCCGCCTGCCGATGGAACTACCCAGGTTCGATTCGTCGATCGGCCTACCTCGAAAATCACAGGCCACCACCGGGATGACCCACGGGTGGCGGGTGATGGCGGAACTTCCAAGCGTGCCTTGGTTGCCCGCAGCTGCAACGATTATGACGCCGCGGCTGACGGCGAGATTGAGCGCCTCTTCCAACGCCTGCTCGTCTTTAACCGAAGGTTGCGCAAGGGCGAGGCTTAAATTGATTACTCGCGCGCCTGAGCCAATGCATTCGACAATCGCCGTGGCAAGCTCCCGGGGTGTTGCACTGGGCATATGTTCGCGCCCGGCGGTCGTCTCGGTGAAAATAGGGCGTATGAGTAGGGTACAATCGGGGCAAATGGCGGGCGCAGCGGAACTCCGCCGGGCCGATAAGATGCCGGCCACAAACGTTCCATGTAGGCACGCCGCGCTGTTAGCTTGGGTGCATGTGCCACCGCTGCTTCCGAGGATCTCGTGGAGGTGTTCGCCTGTCAGATCGGGATGTTGGGTAACGACAGGTCCATCGATGAGCCCGATCTTCACTTCCGGGCTACCGCTGCCGCGTTCCATCAACGCGGTGAGGCTGACTAAGGCTAAAGAAGCAGAGGGCGCCATCTGCGTTGGACGATCGTCGCGATCGACCTCCCAGCATCTTTTTTATCCTACACGCCGCAAGGAATAACGCAACCCCATCCGGTTGCAATGTCGTAAGCAGATGAGTTGTCCGGATTAGGTAGCACGTGAGTTGTCCGGTTTTATCGCCAGCGGATGGAGGCTGGGGATGAAGCGGACGGCATGGCTACAGGACCGGAGAATGCAAAAGTTTCGGGACGTTTTGAGCCGCTGGAATGGCGGCGATCTTTCGATGATGGAGGCAGGCGAGTTGCTTGGCATGTCGGAGCGGCAATTCCGACGCTACCGCGATCGGTACGAAAAGGCTGGGGAAGCTGGCTTGCTCGATCGGCGTCTGGGCAAGAATTCGACTCGTCGGGTCATGATGCTGCATCAGGACGGCAGACGCGTTCTCAGGCTGGCGTCGATCTCGATCATGTCGGCGACGCTGCCCGTCCAGGTCCGTGACGGTGAAGCGATCTCTGGCAACTCGGCCAGCTGGGCTTGCTTGCGTCGGATATCGGCAAGGATCGGGATCGCGCGAAGATAATTCGCGATCGTATCGAGCCTGGCCGACAGCACCGACCGCTCGGCGATGCTGCGGTCGTAGTTTTCTGTCGCGTCCAGGCGCTCTGTCTCAAGGGTTTCGAAGGTCGACGCCAAGGTGTCGATCGCCTCCCTCCTCGACTTCAGTTCCGCAAGCCGCTTCTTGAACAGAGCAAGCTCGGTTCCGTGTGCCTGCTTGCGATAGAGCCTGTCCGCCTCGGCCTCGAGCAGGCTCAATGTATCGCTTGCATGCCCGAGGCCGGCGCTGGCCGTGAACAGCAGCTTGCCGAGGTCACCGCGCGATTCCAGGATTGATTTTCCACCTGCTTCCAGCGTTTCGTCGTCCAACGAGAACATGGTCTCGTAGGCGTCGCGCGACAGGCCGGCGAGATGGGATGATATCGCCATTTCGCTGACTGGTTGGCCAGTCGCGTTCAGCAACGAGTTGGTGCGCTGTTTGGTGCGTGTGAAAATCTGCTCCGCGCCGCCAAGTTCGAGCACCCCGCCGATGCGCATTGCGCTGTACTCGTGCACGAAATTGTAGCGGCTGCGCTCCTCGATGCCGAACAGCAGATCTCGAGATAGCCGGAAAGCACCGTCGACTTGCCGGCCTCATTCAGGCCGAAGACGACATGCAGGTCGGGACCGGATTCCGGTTTCGGCCCGAAGTCGATCGTCCTGTCGGTGAACTTGCCATAACGGATGAGATCAAGTCGCCGCAGCCTCATTGTGACCCACCGGCCTTGAGGCGGGCGGTAACAAGGTCGGCGCCGCTGGCAACCACCCTCTCCAGGAACAACTCCTGCTCAGTCTCGTCCTTGCCGGCGAAATCGCGCCCGTCAGGCGGAAAATCCGCGATCATCTTTTGGACCAACGCCCTCGCCTCGGCACGGAAGGCTTCCGAGCCGGCATCGGCGCGCATGGACTCTGCGAGCTCGAAAATCGGATCGGCGACGCCCTCGGATGTTTCGGCTGCGGGTGGCGAGACGTTAAGTTCGAGCTTCTCCACCCAGGTTTCGCCTACCTGGTCCGCGACCTGCTCAGCTTCCGCGAGCAGCAGATCCCGGTCGCGGATCAGTGCCCACGATAGAGGTGACGCCCCGGTCAGGCCGAGGCGAACCACAGCATGACGGGATCTAACGGAGGCGCGCACATCTTCGAGCGCGGATCGGACACGCTCGACGATCTCGGACCATTCCACCGTTTCGGTCACGTCGACGTTCACCCGCTCGAATTGCGCGATACTGGTGAGCCTTTCCTCGATCTCGATGGTGCGGTCGTCTTGTATCGTCACCAGGGTGACGGATTTCTCGCCGGCCTCGTTGATGTCCCTGCCCTGTGGAATTCCTGGCATCACCACGGTGCTTGCCCCGGGATGGACTTGGCGGACATGGATGTGCCCAAGCGCCCAGTAGTCGAAACCGTGGCCGTGCAGGTCAGCGACATTGCAGGGGGCATAGACGTCGTGGCCCGGCGATCCGGCCAGGCTGGTATGCATGATACCGACATTGACCGCGCCCTCGCGCGGCGCTGAGTACTTCGGGAGTAGACTGTCCGGCGCCTTGGGGCTGGCAAAGCTCAAGCCGTGGAACATGACGTCAAGCCCGCCGGCTGTCTGCAGCACGGTCTGGGGACGGCCGCCGAAGATCGTGACCGTGTCAGGGAACACCAGCTGTTTCGATATCCGCGACAGGGCGTCATGATTGCCACGGATCTTGAAAACCCTGATGCCGGCCTGATGAAGCCGTGTCATCTGTGACGCCAGGAAGCGGGCCGTTTTCATCGAAGTCTGATCGCCATCATAGAGATCGCCGCCAATGACCAGGGCATCGACACGTTCCGTGAGGCAGAGGTCAGCGATCGAGACAAACGCCTGACGGCTGGCGTCTCCGACGAGTTCGGCAAGGTCGGGGTTTCGCATCGCCAGCGAACGCAGCGGCGAGTCGAGGTGGATGTCGGCGGTGTCGACGAATCGAAATGGCATTGGAAATCTCCGGTTTGAACATACCGGTGTTCGACCGCGGCTCGACAGGGAAAATCTTAAGAAAATCCGGCGGCCGATACCGCCGCCCCCCTTCCGCATGAGTTCGCCGACATCTTCCGAGCTAGAAGTCTGTTCGCTTATTCGAGGACCGAGCGCGACGCTGCGGGACAGACCCTCCACAGATAAAAGCGCTGGGAAATGGTGGGGCAATGTATTGACGATACCCCCAACATTGCAGTGATACGTGATGAGCTTAAATCCCTCTGCAATGTTTAGGATGCTGACTTAACAACTCTTCCATTTGATGTCGCACGGTGTGCGTTGCTCAATTCGGCCGAACGAGGCAGTGTGTGGATTCGGGGCCTCGTCTCGGCTATGCACACACGATGGACGACAGATCCTTGTTTATGAAATCCAGCATCGACCACCTCCCGCCACCAAAGCAGCGCGAGCTGAGAAAGACGGTTGAGCTGCTCCTCGAGGAGTTTGAGGATGCCCTCAAGGGAGGGATGACCGACTTCAAAAAGCGCGGGCGCATTCTCAAGATCATACTTTTCGGGTCCTATGCACGTGGTGGCTGGGTCGACGAGCCGCATACCAGGAAGGGCTACCGTTCGGATTTCGACCTGCTTGTGGTGGTGAACAATCGCAAACTGACCGATTTTGCCGGCTATTGGCAGACGGCAGCAGACCGGTTGATGCGCGAAATCAGCACGCCAGTCAGCTTCATTGTACATTCCCGCCGGGAGGTGAACACTGCCCTCAGGGAGGGTCAGTACTTCTTTGTCGACATCCGTCGCGAGGGAATTGTCCTCTACGAGCTCGACGAAGAATCGCTGGCGCATCCGGCACCTACGAAGCCGGCCGATGCATTCCAATTAGCAGCCGAACACCTCGAAGACAGGCTGCCGCACGCCCGAGTATTTGCAAAGACAGCTGGATTTCTTCTCAGCGAATCCAATTTCAAGGAAGCGGCCTTTCTCCTTCACCAATCAATCGAGCAGGCCTACGCGGTGTTGTTGTTGGTTCTAACAAATTACAGCCCTGCCTCTCACAACGTCAAATTCCTTCGCAGCCTCGCTGAAGATCAAGCACAGGAACTTGCCGAAGTTTGGCCCCGCGACCAGCAGCGTTTCGTAGCTTGGTTCAACGTCATCAACGAGGCTTATGTGAAAGCGCGCTATTCGAGGCACTTCGAGATCACTCGCGAAGCGCTCCAGTGGCTTGCCAAGCGGGTCTCCGAGTTGATCGATCGTATCGAAATGATCTGCCGATCACGGCTTGAAAAATTGAGGAGCGAGGCAAATACGGCTGATCAGCAAGCGGGCTAACTTCGCGATTGCACCAATTCCGGTGTGATGTTCGGAATTATCTGTCGTCGTCCGAATTTAAGTGGGGCTGCCCACGTCGTGTGCGAAGTCGTTTCGGCACTCGTATAGAACCTTGAGCACATCGCTGCCGCACGACATGCCGCGAAGCGTGGTCTCTATCCGGGGAAGACGAATGCTGCCGAAGCCGCTGGTACCCGCAGCGCAATTCTGGAGGAGATGGCACAGCGCGCGAAGGGAGGTGTTTTGCCCGTAGGTGGCGATTGCCACGTAGGCGTCGGCTCCTTCAACGTTGTGTTCGGCGTCAATCCTCAAGCAGTCCTCCCGCGTCGGCTGCCCGATCTCGAAACGCATGCCGATACGGCTTTCGATCTGATCCATAGCATGGGTATCACGCCTCGTGCCCGCTAACCGATGAGTGTTGCCGGCGAGCAGTAAAGCGAAGCCGCATCGCTCCTGAAGATGCAGCAGCTCCCGCAAAACAGTGGGTGTGAAGTTCTGATATTCGTCCACCAGCAACGGGCGCGTCGGGCCGTATCGGGCGCCCAAAAAATTCATGCAATCCTTCGCAAGATCGTATGTGTGCTTGCTGTCCCTTTGGACGCCGTAGGCGTCGTGCAGCATCAGGAACATCGGCCTGATAGCCTTGGTATGCTGCGCAACCTCACAATAGGCAGCTCCGCTTTGGGCGGCTATCCAGTTGAGCGCTACAGTCTTTCCGAGTCCTCGGGTGTCTGGTCGGGCTTGCCGGTTTCCGGGTCTCGCGCGTGCAAATGCAGGATCGCGGCACCGGCCTCGGCCGCGGCGATCGCCTCCGACGCGATCTGGTCCGGTGTGATCGGCAGGTAGGGCGACATGGTCGGGGTGTGGATCGCCCCGGTCACCGCACAGGTGATGATGACCTGGTCGCCGTCGCGCCGGGCTTGCGGCTGGTTTCTTTCATTGTCCGAACTCCTGATCCGATTTTTTCTTGTGTGCCGCCAGCGCCATCAGCCGGCGATCCCGCCAGACCTGCCGGTCACCCAGTTTTTTCCTTGGCAGGCGCTTGCTGCGCTCGGCCTCGACGGTTGCCATGACCTCGCCCGCCCAGTCGACCCGGCGCAGCATCTGCGGGAAGATGTTGGAGTAGATGCCCTGGTAGCGATCGACATAATCGCGCACGCCGCCGGGCGCATTGAGGTCGATGGTCTCGAACGGCCCCATGAATGACCAGCGCAAAGCCAACCCGTCGCGGATGCCGATGTCGACATCCTCGACGCTGGCATAGCCGTCGACGAGCCGGAAGGCTTCCTCAAGCAAGGCGCCCTGCAACCGGTTCATGATGAAACCGTCGAGCTCGCGCTTCATCACCAGCGGCGCATGACCGGCATCGATAAGGAAGGCGCGGGTTCTTTCCAGCGTCTCAGCGGACGTCCATGGCGCTGGCACCACCTCGGCCGCCGGAATGAGGTAGGGCGGATTGATCGGATGCACGACCAGGCAGCGGTGCCGCCCCTGCAGATGGTCGGTGAACTTCGACGGCAACAGCGCCGAGGTGGAACTGGCGATCACCGTTTGCGGGCCGGCCAGACTGTCGATCAGGGAGAACACTTCCCGCTTCACATCGAGGTTTTCAGGCGTGTTCTCCTGGACATGGATTGCTCCAGCCAGCGCCTCCTCCAGTTCGACCGCGATGGCGATGCGGCCAAGCACGGTGTCGACGGACTGCCCACGCAGCAGGTCGTTCGAAGAAAGATCGCCAAGCACGCCTTCTATGTAGTCGCGCGCGCCGCCCGTCGCGGCGGGCGACTGGTCCCACATCCGCACGTCATGGCCGGCGCGAGCGAAGCTGATCGCCCAGGCCCGCCCAATGAAACCGCTGCCGACAATCGCAACCTTTGCCATGGATCGGCCCTCCTCAGAGCGTTTCGACGTTGCCGTCGACGCCGAGCGACTGCCCGGAAATGTTGATGCCGGCGTCCGACAGCAGGAAGGCGACCATCGACGCGACATCATAAGGGCTGGTCATGCGACGCAGCGAAATGTTTTGGAGATAACGATCGGTCATCTCCTCGTGGCTGATACCGACCTGCTTGGCGCGCGCCGAGATAACACCTTCGATGCGGGGTCCCTCGATGATGCCGGGCAGGATGGCGTTGACCCTGATGCCGTGCAGCCCAAGCTCCTTGGCGAGGCTTTGCGTGAAACCGATGACACCGCACTTGGCCGCCGAATAGGGCGTGCGGAACGCATAGCCGTGGCGGCCAGCCGCCGACGACATCGACACGATCGAGCCCCCGCCCGCCGCCTTGATCAGCGGCACGGCGCGCCGGGCGCACAGGAACTGGCCGGTCAGGCAGATGTCGATGCAGCGCCGCCAGTCGTCCGGATCGATCTCGTCGACACCGCCTGTCGGCCCGGCAATGCCGGCATTGTTGATCAGCGCATCGAGCCCGCCGAGTTCTTTCTCGACCGCCTCGAACAGCCGGTCGACGTTATCGTCGCGCGAGACGTCGGCCTTCACTGCCGCGATCAGGTCGATCTTGTCGGGCGCAGCGGCGAGCGCTTCGTCGGAAACGTCGCAGACAACGACGCGGGCGCCGAGCCGCGACAGCGTGTCGGCTATGGCAAAACCGATGCCCCCCGCACCCGCTGTCACCAGAACGCGCTGGCCTTTCAGCCCAGCCAGAAATTCGTTTGCGGAGTATGGCGCGCTCGAACTCATGATCGTCCCTCTGACAAGCTCGGCCGGAAATGATACACCCGGCGAAAAGTGACGACCGTCAGCACTTGGGCGGACGAGTTGCTTGAGCGTAAACCGGAACGGCAGGTCACAGTCGCTCTCGCCAACAAGGTAGGACGGATCGATAGCGCGTGAGGAAAGCTACCGCGCGCCGCACCCTTGAGGATGACCGACAGTCGCACGAAAAGACGTCCCCTTTCGGCAGGAGAGAACGACATCAGTGATGGAGATCCGGGCAACCCGAGGATCGGGAGAAGTGATTCAAAGCCCATCGCAGTGCAACAGCTTGATGAGGGCCGATCAACCGTCACTATCACGGGATCGTTCACACATCTTCCAGGAGAAATCCCATCTTCGGGCAAAGTATGTCGCTTCGCTCCAGCGGTTCCTTTGATTAGGACGACAAAGATGAGCACGATGCCCGGCATCATACATCTAGCCGTCCAACGGGGGCGCGAGGTGGGGCGGCAGGATCTGTACTGCGGGATCGCGCGCCAACCTTGCTGCATGTTCCTCCTTAGCTGAAGCTAGCAGATCGGGGTGGCTAAAGAGGTCCGCCGCCGTCGCCGCCAGCGCTTTGGCAACATGGATCATGCCCTTGTGTGCATGTGGCGATTTGCCCTGCGCCGTTACTTGCCATGTGTGCAAAGGCGTGCCGATGGCATAGGTCGCGCCATATGCCTGCACGGTCGGTACGGCCCAGCTCACATCGCCGACATCAGTCGATCCAAGCATCTGCTTGCCACCGGAAGCGGCGCCGACGATACCGTCGCTGAGAGCGCTGTCACTCTCCTGAAGCCGGAACATCGCATAGGCTGATTGGATGTGCTCCCTTGTCAGCGTGGCCTGGATCTGCCCCGCGAACGCTTGGTCAGCCGCATCGAATTCCGGCGGCCCCAGCATCTCGAAATTCTGCGCCATCGCTCCCTCCATAACGCGATTGCCAAGCAGGCTGTTCATCGCACAGACAAAGCGCGACTCCACTTGTGTCTCGCTCATCAGCGCTGCACCCTCCGCGATGCGCTTGACCCGCTCGACTAGCATCAACACCTCGGAGGCTCGCGGCGACCGAACCATGTAGCGCACAATTGCGGCCGCCTGCACGATGTTCGGCGCCGGACCGCCCGCATTGAGATAGGCGTAATGAACCCGGCAATCGGAGGGGATGTGTTCGCGCAGATAGTTGACGCCGACGCTCATCAGCTCAACGGCGTCGAGCGCGCTGCGGCCGAGATGCGGCGAGCCCGCAGCATGGGCGGACCGTCCAGTGTAAGAAAAATCAAGGATCGCGTAAGCGAGCGAGGCCGGCTCCATTACGCCCGCGAACGAGAAGGGGTGCCAGGAAAGCGCCGCGTCGACGTCAGCGAAAACCCCGTCGCGAACCATAAACGCCTTGCCCGATCCGCCCTCCTCGGCCGGGCAGCCATAATAGCGTACACGCCCGGGCAGGCTGTTCGCGGCCAGCCAATCCTTCGTCGCCGTAGCGGCGAGCAGTGCGCCGGCCCCGAGCAGATTGTGTCCGCAGCCATGTCCCGGTCCATTGCCGGAAAGACGCCGGTGTTCCGCTACGCCGGCTTCCTGGCTTAACTCCGGCAATGCATCGAACTCGCCGAGGAAGGCGATGACCGGGCCGCCTTCGCCTGCCTCGCCCATGATGGCCGTCGGCATGCCGGCAAGGCCGGTAGCAACTCGGAAGCCCTGATCGTTAAGCGCCTTCAGATGCTCGGCCGACGACCGATGTTCCTGATAGTTCAGTTCGGGCGTTTCCCAAACCCTGTCGCTCAGTTCGATGAAGCGCCCGGCCTGACCGTCGACATGCATCCATATTCCATGGCCGTTGCTCATTATCGCTCCGGAACTCCCTCAGACTGCGACAGTCTTGTGCTCGATGTAGTGATTGATGGCTTCCGGGCCGAACTCGCGTCCCACGCCGCTTCGCTTGAAGCCGCCAAAGGGGGAGAGCAGGTCCGAGGCCGCGTTGTTGATCGTCAGCCCGCCGCTGCGGATGCGGCGGGCGATCGCCAGACCCTGGTCAGTATCGTTCGTCCAAACCGAACCGGAGAGACCGTACTCCGACTCGTTGGCGAGCCGCACTGCCTCATCCACCCCGTCATAGGGGATGACGCAGACGACTGGGCCGAAGATCTCCTCCTGGGCGATGCGTGAGTTGTTGTCGACATTGGCAAAAACCGTCGGCTTCACGAAGGCGCCGTGATTGATGCCTTCCGGCATTCCAAGGCCGCCCGTCGCAAGTTCCGCGCCGCTTTCCAGCCCAGACTGGATGTAGTCACTGACCCGCTGGCGCTGGCGCTCGGCAGCAACCGGACCGAGGAAAGTTTGCGGGTCGGCCGGATTCCCGATCTTCATACCCGTAACATTGTCCACCAGCGCCGAGGTGAAGGCATCGTGGCGCCGGCGCGATATGAGTATCCGAGTCTGCGCAACGCAGACCTGGCCGTTGTTCGGAAACGAGCGGTAACGCAGCGCCTCGACCGTTTCGCCGATATCCGCGTCGTCTAAGACGAGCGCCGCGGACTTGCCACCCAGTTCTAGGCTGACTCGCTTCAGCTGCGCACCGGCGAGGCTGGCGATGCGGCTTCCGGCGGCGGTCGACCCGGTAAAGCCGATCTTGTCCACTCCCGGATGCGTGACGAGATACTCGCTCACTTCCCGGTGCGCTACCAGGATGCTCAGCACGCCGTCCGGCAGTCCGGCTTCGCTGAAAAGTTCGCCCAGATATTGGCCGTCAATCGCCGTCTCCGGCGCCAA
>NZ_VFUH01000016.1:0-130286 GCF_006440475.1 Mesorhizobium sp. B2-6-1 | reverse complement strand
CCAGCCTCCATCCGCTGGCGATAAAACCGGACAACTCACGTGCTACCTAATCCGGACAACTCATGTGCTTACGACACGGCGCCAGTTGGAACCTTGACAGCGGTTAAATCTCTGTTTAACAGCGCTCCCAACACCGGGCCGCAACGCCCGGTGGTTTGTTTTGCATGCGCAAGACCTCGACGGAAGCCAGTCTGTTTTCCAAGGTCTTGTTTGAACTGACGTGTCCCGTGGGTTTTTCGCCGCGTTGCGTGGAAAAACCCTGTCAGGTCTCGAAAACGGAGGCCAGAGGAGGGCGCGTTTCCTTCACCCGGACCATGAGGCTCCGGGTTATGTTGTTTTGAAAGGGAATGCGATGAGCAAGCGCGAATCCGCGAAGTACAAGATCGACCGCCGTCTCGGCGAAAACATCTGGGGCCGCCCGAAGTCCCCGGTCAACAAGCGTGAATACGGCCCCGGCCAGCACGGCCAGCGCCGCAAGGGCAAGCTTTCCGATTTCGGCTTGCAGCTGCGCGCCAAGCAGAAGCTGAAGGGCCACTATGGCGACGTTTCGGAAAAGCAGTTCCGCAAGGTCTATGAGGAGGCCGACCGCCGCAAGGGCGACACCTCGGAGAACCTGATCGGCCTGCTCGAGTCGCGTCTGGACGCGGTCGTCTATCGCGCCAAGTTCGTGCCGACCATTTTCGCCGCCCGCCAGTTCGTCAACCACGGCCATGTCAACGTCAACGGCAAGCGCGTCAACATCGGCTCGTACCGCTGCAAGCCGGGCGACGTCGTCGAAGTGCGCGAAAAGTCGAAGCAGCTGGTGATCGTCCTGGAATCGGTCGGCCTCGCCGAACGCGACGTGCCGGACTACATCGAAGCCGATCACAACAAGATGACCGCGACCTTCTCGCGCATCCCGGGCCTGGCGGACGTTCCGTTCGCCGTCCAGATGGAACCGAACCTCGTCGTCGAATTCTATTCGCGTTAAGCGAAGGCTTTTTGCGAGACCGGAGGGGCCGCCCATCGAGGCGGCCTTTTCTTTGTCGGCCATGTCCGCTAATCCGGGCGGCAACGAAGCTCCGAACGTTCGTTGCTCCAGGATTTGGAACCGACGCCATGAACATGCTGCCAGACGCTCAATCGCTTGAGCAGGCCGCCGACATCGAAGGCGGTTTTCACCCGCTGTTCGCCGATGTGCCGTCTTCGGTCGAGTTCAACAAATTGCGCAAGCGGCTGCTGCGGCTGACCCGCCAGGCGATCGAGGATTTTTCGATGGTCAGGCCAGGCGAGCGCTGGCTGGTGGCCCTGTCGGGCGGCAAGGATTCCTACGGCCTGCTTGCCATGCTGCTGGACCTCAAATGGCGCGGCCTGCTGCCGGTGGAGCTGCTGGCCTGCAATCTCGACCAGGGCCAGCCGAACTTTCCCAAGCACATCCTGCCCGATTACCTCAATGCCCACGGCATTGCACACCGCATCGAATACCAGGACACCTACTCCGTCGTCACCGACAAGCTGCCGCAGGGCAGCACCTATTGCTCGCTCTGTTCACGCCTGCGGCGTGGTCATCTCTATCGCGTAGCCCGAGAGGAGGGGTGCTCGGCGCTGGTGCTCGGCCATCATCGCGAGGACATTCTCGAAACCTTCTTCATGAACCTGTTCCACGGCGGCCGTCTCGCCGCCATGCCGCCAAAGCTGCTCAACGACGAGGGCGACGTCATGGTGCTGCGGCCGCTGAGCTATTGCGCCGAAATCGATCTGGAAAAGCTCGCCGCGGCGATGCGGTTCCCGATCATCCCTTGCGATCTCTGCGGCAGCCAGGAAGGTCTCCAGCGCAACGCCATGAAGGCCATGCTCGACGATATCGAAAAGCGCATGCCCGGGCGCAAGGACACGATGCTGCGTGCGTTGTCCAACACCAGGCCGTCGCATCTGCTCGACAGGAAACTGTTCGATTTCGCCGCACTCGATGAAACGCTCTCCAGCAGGCAAGACATTTCCGATGACATTTGACGATACCGCGATCGACTGGCTGGCCAGCACCCTGGCCGAAGCAGCCGAAGCCGAAATCATGCCGCGCTTTCGCCGGTTGGGCGGCGGCGACGTCCGCCAGAAGACGTCGGCCGCCGACCTGGTGACGGAAGCCGACGTTAGTGCCGAGCGGCTGATCACCGCCAAGCTGCGTGAGCGCTACCCAACGGCCATGATTGTCGGCGAGGAAGCCTGTTCCGACAATCCGGCGCTGCTCGACGGTCTTGGCGATGCCGATCTGGCTTTCACCATCGACCCGGTGGACGGCACTTTCAATTTCGCTTCCGGCGTGCCGTTGTTCGGCGTCATGCTGGGTGTCGTGGTCCGGGGTGAGACCGTCGCAGGCATCATCCACGATCCGGTCGGCAAGGACTGGCTGATCGGCGCCAGGGGCGCCGGCAGTCATATCAGGCACGCGCATGGCAACCTGGAAAAAGTGCGTGTCGCGGCGCCCGTGCCGATCTCGGGAATGACCGGCTCCGTCTCCTGGCAGTACATGGCCGAACCAGAGCGGTCGCGGCTGGCGCGCAACCAGACGAAAATCCTGTCGCAATTCGCCTATCGCTGCGCCGCGCATGAATATCGCCTGCTGGCCAGCGGCCATGCCCATTTCGTCGTCTACAACAAGCTGATGCCGTGGGACCATCTGCCCGGTGTCCTGATCCATGCCGAGGCCGGCGGCCACGCCGCGCGTTTCGACGCCAGTGCCTACCTACCGTCGCATGTCGGCGGCGGCCTGCTTGTCGCACCCGACCGGGAAAGCTGGCGCGAGTTGCGCAGCGAACTCTGGACGCAATAGCCGGCTGCCAATTCGATTACCAGCCGAGGGCCGCAAAGGCGACAATTCAATGCAGATCGGCAATGTGCCCCGAGACGGGTTGATTCTGCGGCTGGAACATCTTGCCGCGTTCGGCGATGAAGATCATCAGCAGGGCTGCGACCGAGACGCTGCAGAAGCCGGCGGCCAATGGCGTCACCGTGCCGTTGAAAGCCTGGCCGATCAGCGTGCCGAGAATGCCGCCGAGAAACGTCTGCATGAAGCCCAGGATGGACGAGGCCGTGCCGGCCAGTTGGCCGAGCGGCTCCATGGCGAGCGCGTTGAAATTCGCGCCGAGCGCGCCGAAAGGGAGCATGGCGCAGGCAAAGAAGGTGACGAACAGCCAGAGCGGCATCTTCATTTCCAGCGAAACCACCAGCCAGGCCAGGCTGATGACCAGAAACAACAGCAGCGCGCTCTGCGACAGGCGGCGCATGCCGACGCGGCCGACAAGACGCGAATTCAGGTAGTTGGAGAAGGCGAGCACGCCGGCAACGCCGGCGAAGATGACCGGAAACAATTCGCCGACATTGAATATGTCGACATAAATCTGCTGCGCCGAGGCGATGAAGCCGAACATGGCGCCGAAGATGAACGTACTGGCGAAGGCATAGCAGATCGCGACGCGGTTGGTCAGCACGATGCGGAACCCGCCGACAATGGCATTGACGGTCAATGGCCGGCGATATTCCGGATGTAGCGTCTCGGGCAGGCGCAGCAGCGACCAGGCCGAGACGACAAGCGCGCCGACGGCCATGGTGACGAAGATCAAATGCCAGGTCGCGAACAGCATGATGAACTGGCCGATGCCGGGAGCAATCACCGGGATCGCCATGAACACCATGAAGATCAGCGACATCACCTCGGCCATGCGCCGGCCATCGAACGTGTCGCGCACGATCGAGACGGCGATGACGCGGGTCGCGGCCGCACCGATGCCTTGCACGGCCCGGCAAAGTAGAAGCGTTTCAAAGCTTGGCGATATGGCGGCCGCGGCGGCCGCCGCCACATAAATGATCAGGCCGGCGACAAGCGGCGCACGGCGCCCGAATCGGTCCGAGAGCGGTCCGAAAAACAGCTGTCCGCCGCCAAAACCCAGAATATAGGCGGTGATGACATATTGCCGGTGGTTTTCGTTCTCGACGCCAAGCGAGGCGCCGATCTGCTGCAGCGCCGGCAGCATGATGTCGATGGCCAACGAATTGAGCGCCATCAGCGCTGCGCACAGCGCGATGAACTCCCAGCGCGGAATGGGCAATTTGCTTGCCGATTGCGGTGCTGACGTCTGCTGGTCCACGGCAAGTCCGATCTCTCAAACGAAAACGCGCCGGTGGCCCGGCGCATTGGCTCGTCCTGGTCCGGGTCCCGGACGCAAAATTGCCGAGGCGGGGCTGCCCCGGTGCTCAGGGCATGTCGACGGCGACATGCCCAACCGAAATCAGGCGGCGCCTTTGACGCTCACGCCCTTCTCGACAAGGAATGTCTGCAACTCGCCCGCCTGGAACATTTCGCGCACGATGTCGCAGCCACCGACGAATTCGCCCTTGACGTAGAGCTGAGGGATCGTCGGCCAGTTGGAGTATTCCTTGATGCCCTGGCGCAGCTCGGCCGAATCCAGCACGTTCAC
Organism: Mesorhizobium sp. B2-6-1; assembly: GCF_006440475.1. NCBI lineage: Bacteria > Pseudomonadati > Pseudomonadota > Alphaproteobacteria > Hyphomicrobiales > Phyllobacteriaceae > Mesorhizobium > Mesorhizobium sp. B2-6-1. The sequence goes on along the minus strand of NZ_VFUH01000016.1, from coordinate 125,832 downwards.
GCCTTTGTAGTCGGCGCCGATATAGTCGAGGATCTGGACAACCTGGCCGGAAAATCCGCATTGCGGGAAACCGGGCGTGCCCTTCATGAAAAGCACGACGTCGTTGCCCTTCACCTCGTTGTCAATGTAGTCGTTGATGCCGCTCATGGAATATCCTTTCCCGCCTGTGGGAGTCAGGCTCGAAGCTTTTCCATCAGATAAACCCATAGGTTGCCCGAAACAAGACTTTAGCCGCGTGGTGGCCTGAATGGCGCAAAAGATGCGGCGTTTTGGGCCAAGCGACTTTGGCGTTGGAAGCCCCTAGTCCGGCACGCTGGTCTGCAGCGCCAGCGCGTGCAGCACGCCGCCCATATTGCCCTTCAGCGCGTCATAGACCATCTGGTGCTGCTGCACGCGGCTTTTTCCGCGAAAGCTCTCGGCCACGACTTCGGCCGCATAGTGATCGCCGTCGCCGGCAAGGTCACGGATGGTCACCCTGGCATCCGGGATGCCCTCCTTGATCAGTTTTTCGATGTCGCGGGCATCCATTGCCATGGCAAGTTCCTGTTTTCGGGCGGGCTGCGGCATGGCTGCCCGTGCGATGAGAGTCGGAGTGAACCTAAAGCCTTTCCGGCCGGGATTGAAGCCGTTCCGTCCAGCCCCAGCGCGATTGTGGCTCACGACGCGTTCTCGCTCTGACCGCCGGCGTCGTCTGCGGGCTCGTCCTCGGGCGTCGAGAAGGTCCGCCCAAGGCTGAAGGTCAGCACATAGAGGGGAAGGTTGATCGCCAGGTTGGCAATCGGCAGGTAGGCGGTCATCCGCCAGACGGGCGAGAAGAACGGCTGGCCGTAGCCATCGCAGGCCAGCGAGGAGCCATACTCCCACAGTGCCCCCAATGCGGCCGCGACGGCGAAAAGTTTTATGCAGGTGAAGATGTGCCTTGTCCGTGCCCGGTCCGGCAGAAGCCGGCTCCAAAGCACCAGGCAGACAAGCGGAACTGCATAGAAAAGGTTTTGCAGGCCAAGCATCGGAAGCGTGTCGTTGGCCGCGGCGAGGAACTCCGCGCGTGTATCCAACCGGGCGCAGACCTCGCTCGATGTCGTCGACAGCAGGAAAAAGACGAACGGGCCGAGAAACCAGAAGAAGAACAGCGATGGCCAGAAGACGACTGCAAGCAGTGCCCGGACGGCCAGTTTCCTGTGGTTGAGCATGATTTTTCCGAAAAAATCGTTTCCCACTTTTCGGGATCACGCTCTGCTCAAATGGCCTGATCCATGAAGCGCGGGAACCAGCCTTCGTGCGCGGCGGTCAATTCGCCGAGCGGGATCGCCCGTGCCTCGCCGAGTTTCAGCGTGTTGCCGCCGGTCGAGCCGATCCAGGGCGCGAAAATACCGAGTTCGCCTTGCTGTTTGCGGATCGCGTCCCAGTCCTCACTGTCTGGATCGATTGACAGCGTGAGGAGATAGCGGCCCTGGTCCTCGCCGAACCAGACCGGAATAGGATCGGTGCCGGCCAGTCCGGGGACCGTCGCGCCGATGCCTGATGCCATCGCCATCTCGGCCAGCGCGACCGCAATGCCGCCGTCGGAAACGTCGTGAGCCGCGGTGACGATGCCGGACGCGATGAGGGCGCGCACATGGTCGCCGACACGCTTTTCATGGTCGAGGTCGACCGGCGGCGGCGGGCCGTCGCTGCGGCCGTGGATGTCGCGCAAGTAGACCGATTGGCCGAGATGCGTGCCCCATGAGGCCGGCGCGCCGACCAGCAGGATCATCTGGCCTTGCGCAGCGAAGCCGGCCCGCACCATCTTCGACCAGTCGGCGATCAGCCCGACGCCGCCGATGGTCGGCGTCGGCAGGATGCCCTGGCCATTGGTTTCGTTGTAGAGCGAGACATTGCCCGAAACGATCGGGAAGCCGAGCGCGCGGCAGGCATCGCCAATGCCCTTCACCGCGCCGACCAACTGACCCATGATCTCCGGCCGTTCCGGATTGCCGAAATTGAGATTGTCGGTGGCGGCCAGCGGCAGCGCGCCGGTGGCGGTCAGGTTGCGCCAGCATTCGGCCACCGCCTGCTTGCCGCCCTCATAGGGATCGGCCTCGCAATAGCGCGGCGTCACGTCCGACGAGAAAGCCAGCGCTTTGGTCGGATGGCCTTCGACCCGCACCACGCCGGCATCGCCACCGGGAAGCTGCAGCGAATTGCCCTGGATCAGCGTGTCGTACTGTTCCCACACCCAGCGGCGCGACGACAGGTCAGGGCCGCCGAGCAGCTTCAGCAGTGCTTCGGCGACATCGGCCTGCGGAATGTCATTGGCCGCAAGCGGCGCCGGCTTCTTCGGCTCGACCCACGGACGGTCATATTCCGGTGCCTTGTCGCCGAGATCCTTGATCGGCAGGTCCGCAACCTGATCACCCTGATGCAGGACGCGAAAGCGCAGGTCGTCGGTCGTCTTGCCGACTATGGCGAAGTCGAGCCCCCATTTGTGGAAGATCGCCTCGGCCTCCTTTTCCTTTTCGGGGCGCAGCACCATCAGCATGCGCTCCTGGCTTTCCGACAGCATCATCTCGTAGGCGCTCATGCGCTCCTCGCGCACCGGAACCTTGTCGAGCTCGAGCTCGATGCCGAGATCCCCCTTGGCGCCCATCTCGACCGCCGAGCAGGTAAGGCCGGCAGCACCCATGTCCTGGATAGCGATGACCGCACCGGACGCCATCAGTTCGAGACATGCTTCAAGCAGGCACTTTTCGGTGAAGGGATCGCCGACCTGCACGGTCGGGCGCTTTTCGTCGATCTTGTCGTCGAATTCGGCCGAGGCCATGGTGGCGCCGCCGACCCCGTCGCGACCGGTCTTGGCGCCGAGATAGACGACCGGCAGGCCGACGCCCTTGGCCTCCGACAGGAAAATCGCGTCCGTCTTGGCAAGACCCGCGGCAAAAGCGTTGACCAGGATATTGCCGTTGTAGCGGGCGTCGAAATTGACCTCGCCGCCGACCGTCGGCACGCCGAAGGAATTGCCGTAGCCGCCGACGCCGGAAACCACTCCCGCCACCAGGTGCCTGGTCTTGGGATGATCGGGAGCACCGAAGCGCAAGGCGTTCATCGCCGCGATCGGCCGCGCGCCCATGGTGAAGACGTCGCGCAATATGCCGCCGACGCCTGTCGCCGCCCCTTGGTAGGGCTCGATAAAGGAGGGGTGGTTGTGGCTCTCCATCTTGAAGACGACGCAGTCGCCGTCGCCGATATCGACCACGCCGGCATTCTCGCCCGGTCCCTGGATGACCCGCGAGCCGGTCGTCGGCAGCGTGCGCAGCCATTTCTTTGAGGATTTATACGAGCAATGCTCGTTCCACATCGCCGAGAAGATGCCAAGTTCGGTGAAGCTCGGCTCACGCCCGACGAGGTCGAGGATGCGCTGGTATTCGTCTGGCTTCAGCCCGTGCGCGGCAATGAGCTCGGGCGTGATCGGCACGGAATTGGAAATGGTCATGGGCGGCGGTTTTTATCCGTGGGAGCTTGGGATTTTGAGTCTCCTCTTATCGCAAGCTTTGCGGCCGATACACCCATGGACCGACGAAAAGTGGCTGAATCCGGAGAAAGCCGCGGCGCCTTGAACGCGCGTCCCACCGGACCGGACTCAACCGATGCGCCTCGGTCTTGCCTGGAGGCATGCCGTCGTCCTGAACCGCCGGCGCTCCAAGGCGATGCGGATCAGGAAAAACTGTCGTAGCCGGCGCGGCCTTCGTCGAGGAGCCTCCGGATCGCCGCAACGCCGTCCGCGATGTCCTTGCGCTGCCTGGGCTGCGAAATGCCGAAGCGCACGGCGTGGAAGACCTGCTCGGAACGGCCCGCCTTGAACTCGTCTTCGTCGTCGATCAGCACGCCGTGCTCGAGGCAGGCGTTCTTGAACGTGCCGGAAAGCCAGGGGTCGGGCAAGGTCAGCCAGACAAAGGGTATATTGTCCCGCGACTTGAATTCGAAGCCGGCCAAAGTCTCGCGCACGATGGCGGTGCGGGCGTTGATTTCGGCGATGGCGCGTTTGCGTATGTCCGCGGCCTGGCCCGACAGCACCAGCCGGGCATTCACCTCGGCCAGCAGGAAAGGCATGCCGCCGGTCATCATCTTGTGGGCAACACGGATGCGATGGCGATAAGCAGGCGGGCAGGAAAGCCAGCCGCCGCGAACGCCAGCCGCTACCGATTTCGACAGGCCGCCTGCGACGATGGTGCGCTCGGGTGCATAGTCGGCCAGCATTGGCGTCGGATCTTCGGTCAGGCCGCCGTAAAGATCGTCCTCGATAATGACGACATTGTATTCACGCGCGATCCGCGCGATTGACTCACGTCGCGCTGCCGGCAGGATCGCCAGCGTCGGATTCTGCACCGTAGGCATCAGAAAGATCATCTTCGGGTGCTTTTGCGCGCAGACGCGCTCGAAATCGTCGGCGTTGAGACCCTGATGGTCCGATGCCACCAGCGCCGTGCGACGACCGATCAGGCCGGCGCTGCGCGAAATCTGCGAATAGGTCAGGTGCTCGAAGGCGACGTAATCGCCGGGCGTGGTCAGTGCGGCGATCGCCGCCATGACAGCGGCATGGGTACCGAGCGTCGGCACGATCGTATCGGCGCTCGGTCGAAACGAGTTGCGCGACAGCCAACTGGCGCCGGCCTCGAACCAGCGCTCGGGAAAATCCCGCGTGTAGCTCGAAATCTCATGCGCATGATCCGAAGCCGTGCGCGACAGCACTTCGGTGACGATGGCGCCCTGGCCGACATCGGGCGCCGCGGTGCTGTCGAAGCGCAGCTTGCCGCGCGGCGCATCGATGTCGCGCGTGCCTTGCGCGTCCGGCGCTATGAAGTCGGGCTTCGCGTTCTGCCGGCCGAGGACATAGGTGCCGCGCCCGACCTCGCCGCTGACCAGCCCGCGCTCGCGCAACAATTGATAGGCCCTGCCGACCGTGCCGACGGTTGCGCCGATGTCATAGGCGAGATCCCGCTGCGGTGGCAGCTTTGCCCCGGCGTCGATCACGCCGCGGTCGATATCTGACTCAATGCTGTCAGCAAGGCGCTGATAAAGCGGGCCGGAGCTGGCGGTGAGGTCGGGAAGCCAATTTGTCATGGTGACAATTTTGTATATTGCGTCGAACGATGAGTCAATTCACATGCATTGTGTGGAATAAAAGAGTGCAATTTGCAACTTTGGTAGAGCGAAGATGGATACAATCGAGACAATCAGCCAGACAGCCGCAGGATTGTTCGCCGCGCGACCTGTGGGCCGCGGCGGCTTTGTCAGCCGCATCGTGCGTATGGTCAAATCGCTGGGGCGCTGGATCGACGGCCTGCTGGAGCGCAGGCGCAGCCGGCTCGCCTTGCTGGACATGACCGACGATCAGTTGAAGGACATCGGCATTTCCCGCTGCGACGCCCATCGCGAAGGGATCAGGCCATTCTGGGAATGAACAGGCGCGATGCTGTGTTCAATCCTGCTTGCGTGGCTGCACAACTGGCGCCCTGATCCGCGACAGGCCGCGGTCCGCAAGCACGGCGCCAACGCATAGCGCCAGGAAAAGGGCGGTGATGGCCAGCGAGGCGATGGCGACGCTGGCGATGCCGTTCCTGGCGGCATCGAGGAACGGGTAGGGCACTTCGCCTGTTATGGACGCCCGCGCCAGCGCATAGGCCAGATAAGCGAGCGGATAGAGCATCCACCAGGAAACGTCTCGCCATCGCGTCTTGCCGTCGGCACCGGCGGCCAGCCACCACAGCACGAACAGTGCAGGCGTCACATAGTGCAGCAGCACGTCGCACAGCAGGAACAGGCCCTGCGGCTGCCAGAGGCGTGCCAGCACGGTGGCGTAGACCATGAAGACCACGGTGATGGCGACGGCGACGCCTGCCCGCATCCGCGCTCCGGCAAAGGCCGGAAACCAGGCATGGCCGGCGGGCGACAGCAGCGACGCATGGACGAGCACCGCACCGATGTTGGTCAGGATGGTAAAGAAGCTGAAGTAGAAGACGACCGAACCGATCAGGCCGCGGCCGGCTTCCATCGAGGCCGGAACGGTGATCGAGAACTGCAGGAAAAGACCGGCCAGCCCTGCGACCAGACCCGCGACCTGCAGCAGCCGGCCCATCTTACGCGGCGGCGGCGCAGGCCGGATTGCCGGCCTGCCAGCGGGCGATGTCGGAGCCGATGCGCGCGCCGAGCGGCTCGGCCATCAGCGGACCGAACACGTCTACACGGCTCGAATTGCCTTGCGCCTGCACCACCAGCAGCGGCTTGCCGCCATAATGCTTGGCCGGCACCAGCAGGAAGCGCGGCGTGCCGCTGAACGAATTCAGCTCATTGGCCATCTGGTAGGATTTGAAGGCCGGGTCCTTGCTGGCGATCCAGCATTTGTGGGCGGAGATCGCCACCTGTTCCATGGCCAGCAGCGCCGCGCTCTTGCCGGAAGGCGGCGGAGCGCTCTTCGGACCCGACTGGCAGGATGCCAGCGCAACGCCGGCGGCAGCCAGGAGAGCAAAGCGAGCAATCGTCAGTCTCATCGTCAGGCCGCCCCCAGGTTCTGAAAGAATTTCGGAAGATATCAGGCGGCGATGCCGAGCGCGCCTTCGAACAACGCCCGGCCGTCATTGCCGCCATGTGCCGCTTCGATCAGGTTCTCGGGATGAGGCATCAGGCCCAGCACATTGCCCTGGCTGCTGATGATGCCGGCGATGTCGTTGATCGAGCCGTTGGGGTTGGTGCCGTCCGCATAGCGGAACACCACCTGGCCTTCGCCTTCCAGGCGTGCAAGCGTCTCGGCATCGGCGAAGTAGTTGCCGTCGTGATGCGCCACCGGCGAGCGGATGATCTGGCCCGGCTGGTAGCGGCGGGTGAACATGGTGTTGGCATTGGCGATCTCGAGCTTCACCTGCCGACAGACGAATTTGAGCGAGGAGTTGCGCATGAGCGCTCCCGGCAGCAGGCCGGCCTCGACCAGGATCTGGAACCCGTTGCAGACGCCGATGACCATGACGCCCTTGGCCGCCTTCTCGGCAACCGCCCGCATCACCGGCATGCGCGCCGCGATCGCGCCGCAGCGCAGGTAGTCGCCGAAGGAGAAGCCGCCGGGAATGGCGATCAGGTCGACATCCGGGATTTCGGTGTCGGTTTGCCAGACCGTGGCTGGTGCCTTGCCGGAAATCTTGGTCAGCGCCGCGATCATATCGCGGTCGCGGTTAAGGCCAGGCAGGAGGACGACGGCTGATTTCATCTCAGTGATTCCCAAACTCATCCAAGTCAAAGCCGTATTCGATTGCGGAGTAAATTTCGAGCAGGTACTGCTCGGCGATGTCTTCGACGACCACATATTTCACGCTAAGTGTCTTCAGACGTTCAATTTCCGTTCGAAAAATCTCAACGAAGGCTGGATCTTTTTGAAGGTCTTTTCGGCCTGACCCTTTGCGATATGTGGGCTTTAGTCCTAGTTTTTGGCGGGCTCGTTTGAACGCATAGGCTGCGGAGCCGTGATCCTGTCGGAGATGGTTCTTCAATCGCTGAGACAGGTTGTTCGTACGCCCAATTCTTTCGGGAGTACCATCCTCCAAGAATAAATACACGCCCGGTTTTTTCGGAAATTTATCCAGAAAGCCGTAAGCACTTCCGTTGTGTAATTGGTGGAATAGCTTCACAACGCTGATTAAGTGCTCTCCAAAGATTGGGTTCAGTCAACCAATCTCCACTGCGTAGTTCTCAATCACCGTATTCGCCAGCAGCTTGTCGCACATGGCTTTCAGGTCGGCCTCGGCCTTGGCCTTGTCGGTCCCGGCGAGCTCGACGTCGAACACCTTGCCTTGCCGCACCGAGCCGATACCGTCAAAACCTAGCCCCGACAGCGCATGCTCGATCGCCTTGCCTTGCGGGTCCAGCACGCCGTTCTTGAGGGTTACGGTGATACGGGCTTTCATCGATGCTCCTGAATGATCGGTATCGGTCTGCGCCGGACCTGCCGTTTCCGGCAAGCCCGTTGCTGGCAATTAGTGCTTCATGCCCTTCGGCGGCTCGCTCGACGCGACGAGCACCGGTCCGGTTGGACGCGGCGGCTCGTTCTCGTTCATGATACCGAGACGGCGGGCGACTTCCTGGTAGGCCTCCACGAGGCCGCCCATGTCGCGGCGGAAACGGTCCTTGTCGAGCTTGTCCTGCGTCGCCACGTCCCACAGCCGGCAGGAATCGGGCGAGATCTCGTCGGCGACGACGATGCGCATCATGTCGCCCTCGAACAGGCGTCCGCATTCGATCTTGAAATCGACGAGCTGGATGCCGACGCCCATGAACAGGCCGGACAGGAAGTCGTTGACGCGAATGGCCAGCGCCATGACGTCGTCGATTTCCTGCGGGCTCGCCCAGCCGAAGGCCGTGATGTGCTCTTCAGAGACCATCGGGTCGTCGAGCGCATCGGCCTTGTAATAGAATTCGATGATCGAGCGGGGCAGGACCGTGCCTTCCTCGATGCCAAGGCGCTTGGACAGCGAACCGGCGGCGACATTGCGCACTACCACTTCGAGCGGGATGATCTCGACCTCCTTGATCAGCTGCTCGCGCATGTTGAGCCGGCGGATGAAGTGGGTCGGAATGCCCATCCGGTTGAGATGATTGAAGATGTGCTCGGAAATGCGATTGTTAAGCACGCCCTTGCCATCGACGACTTCGTGTTTTTTCTTGTTGAACGCGGTTGCGTCATCCTTGAAGAACTGGATCAGCGTCCCGGGCTCAGGGCCTTCATAAAGTATCTTGGCCTTGCCTTCATAAATGCGGCGGCGATTTTTCATTTGATTTTTCTCTGGATTTGCGGGCAGGCGGCAAGCGACCAGTTCCTGTCCGTCTGCCTAAATTAGTGTGGCGACGGTGGCGTTCAATGCCGGTGTCTATCGTAATCGCCTTGTTTGCTCAATCGGCAAATCCTTTCAATCAACTGCTTTCGGGACCGAAATGCCGCAGCGCAGCAAGCCACGAAGCGTATTGACCGGCCGCCAGCCTTTTGGTTTGTGCTTCGCCATCACATATTCATCAATGCCAGCGAATCGATTTCCATCGGAGGGACGCCATGAGCAACATGAAGGATCGCGAAGAGGGTTTTGAGCGCAAATTCGTGTTCGACGAGGAGCTTCGGTTCAAGGCGTCGGCGCGCCGCAACAAGGCTCTCGGCCTGTGGGCCGCGGAAAAGCTCGGGAAATCTGGCGCCGAGGCCGATGCCTATGCCAAGGAAGTGGTTGTTTCCGATATCGAGGAAGCCGGCGATCACGACGTCTTCCGCAAGATCCGCAAGGATTTCGACGCTGCCGGCGTCAGCCAGTCGGACCATCAGATCCGCCGCACCATGGACGAATTGATGGCGCAGGCCATCGAGCAGATCAAGAACACCTGATCCGGCCGAAGCAGGTTCCGCAAAAATGTTCCACAATTTTGCGACGGAACCTGCGGCAAAAGAATGACTGGACCAATCGACCGCCCGGCCCAGCCGGGCGGTTTTTCTTTGCGTTTCCCGTCGTTTCCGGCTGAAACTGCGATCCTTAGCGAGGAAAGAGCCGATGTCCCTGAAATCCCGCCTTGCGGCCGATGAAACGCTGGTCACCGCATGGTCAGGCGTGCCGGACGCGCTGACCGTCGAAATCCTTGCCAGGCAGGGCTTCGATGCGGTCACGCTCGACATGCAGCATGGCGGCCATCATGAAGACAGCGTGTTGCGCGGCCTGGCGCCCGTGCTTGCCACCGGCAAGCCGGCATTGGTGCGTATTCCCGTCGGCCGTTTCGACATGGCCAGCCGGGCGCTCGATTTCGGCGCCGAGGCGGTGATCGCGCCGATGGTCAACTCGGTGGCGGATGCAAAACTGTTCGCTGCGGCGATGAAATACCCGCCGGTGGGCGAGCGCTCCTGGGGCCCCACCTATGCCTTCCCACGCCATGGCAAGGGTGATCATGCCGAATGGCTGCGCGACAGCAACCAGCGCACCATGGCCTTCGCCATGGTCGAGACGCGGGCGGCGCTCGATGCGCTGGACGGCATCCTCGATACACCCGGTATCGACGGCATTTTCCTGGGGCCATCGGACTTCTCGATTGCCTGGTCGAACGGCACGACCGTCAATTCGACGCTCGAAAGCATGATGGAAACGGTGGGTTCGATCGCCGAGCGTACCCGCAAGGCCGGCAAACATGCGGCGATCTACGTCATCGAACCGGCCATCGCCGGCCGCGTCGTGGCGATGGGCTACCGCCTGCTGGCCACAGGGTCCGAGCACGCGCTGATTTCACTAGGGGCGAAGACGCTGTTGAAAGGCATCAAGGATTCGATCGGCGGCTGAGAGCCGCGATCCGGTCGGGGTCGTCAGGCCTTCAGTTCGGTGAGAAATTTGGCGAAGGTCATCGAACCTTCGGGCCATGGGCCGAAGCCTGAATCGGTGTTGAGGTGACCGGCTTCACCGGCATCGATGAAGAGAGACCCCCAGGCGCCGGCAATGTCCTCGGCGACGTGGAAGGCGCAGAACGGATCGTTGCGGCTGGCAATCACCATGGACGGGAAGGGCAACGGCTCGCGCGAGTAGGGGCCGAACGTCATCAGGTGCCTTGGCCGTACCTCCGGATTGGCGACATCGGGCGGCGCCACGAAGAATGCGCCGGCGACCGGCTTGCGAAACTGCGGGATGGCTTGCACCGCCGCGGCAACACCAAGGGAATGCGCGACGAGGACGACGGGCTTCTCGGCTTCGTTGACCGCTTTAGCCACGCTCGCCGTCCAATCCTCGCGCACGGGCTTCGACCATTCCGCCTGCTCCACGCGCCGCGCGGTCGACAGCTTTGACTGCCAGCGGGTCTGCCAGTGCTCGGGTCCGGAGTTAGTGTAGCCCGGGATGATGAGAATATCTGCGTCTTTGACTTTCATGGCGCTGAGATAGCGAGCGTGATTGCCTCATGCAACCGTCGATGGACGCGCTCCTGCTTGCAATGGTGAACACCATGTTCGCTTTTCGCTGCCTTGTGTGAACGATCACGATCGCCGATTTGTCGTCAGGAAAGAAACAGCCGTGAAGGACCGCATTTGGTGCTGACACGATGTACAATGATCGCCGGCGCCGGGCTCCTGACCTCGGGGTTTATGCCAAAGCGTCGCCGCAACGGAGACAATCATGAGCGAACTGCCCTTTGCCGCCACCACGCCGGTGAGCGTTGCCCGGGTCGGGCTGAAGGCGCGCGACGCCGAAAGCCTAGCGGCCTATTATCGCGCTGTTGTCGGCTTGCAGGAATTGAGCCGCGCCGATGGCGCGATCACCCTGGGCGCCGCCAACCGTCCGCTGTTGGTGCTGGAGCCGGACGCCTTGGCCAAACCTGACGATCCGCGCAGCGCCGGCCTGTTCCACACGGCTTTCCTGCTGCCCAGCCGTGCCGATCTCGGCCGCTGGATCAACCACGCCATATCAGACAAGATCGCCATAGAGGGCGCTTCGGACCATCTGGTCAGCGAAGCGCTGTACCTCACCGATCCCGAGGGCAATGGGATCGAGATCTATGCCGATCGCCGTCCGCAGGACTGGACGTGGAACGGCGACAAGATCGCGATGGCGACCGAACGGCTGAACATTCCTTCGGTCGTCGCCGAAGTGCCGGCGGGCGATGCGGGCTGGCAGGGAGCGCCCGAAAACAGCATTGTCGGCCACGTCCACCTGCGCGTCGGCCGTCCGGAAGAGGCGGAAGCCTGGTGGAACCAGGAATTCGGCTTCGACACGGTGGCGAAGTATGGCGGCCAGGCTGTGTTCCTGTCGTCAGGCCACTACCATCATCATATAGGCGCCAATGCGTGGCAGAGCGCCGGCGCCGGCCGCCGCGACCCGGCCCGGTCAGGCCTTGCCTGGGTCGAGATGCGGTCCGACAACGTGGCCAGTGAAACGACTCGCGAAGATCCGTGGGGCACGGTGATCAGAACCGTTCCCGGCAAAGCGTGATCGGCAGTTACGTCCTGCGGTACCTTCTCCTCGTATAGCGACGGGGAGAAGGAAAGCCCCTCACGCCTCTCCGAACACCCGCCGGAAGATCGTGTCGACATGCTTGGTGTGATAGCCCAGGTCGAATTTCTCGCGGATCTCGGCTTCCGGCAAGGCGGCGGTGACGTCCTTGTCGGCCAGTAGTTCTTCAAGAAAATCAGCGCCTTGCTCCCACACCTTCATGGCATTGCGCTGCACCAGCCGGTAGGCATCCTCACGGGAGACGCCGGCTTGCGTCAATGCCAGCAGCACGCGCTGTGAATGCACCAGGCCGCGGAACTTGTTCATGTTCTTCAGCATGTTGTCGGGATAGACGAGCAGTTTGTCGATGACGCTGGTCAGCCGCGCCAGCGCGAAATCCAGCGTCACCGTCGCATCCGGGCCGATCATGCGCTCGACGGAGGAATGCGAAATGTCGCGCTCGTGCCAGAGCGCCACATTCTCCATCGCCGGCAGCGCGAAGGAGCGCACCATGCGGGCAAGGCCGGTTAGGTTCTCGGTTAGCACCGGGTTACGCTTGTGCGGCATCGCCGACGAACCTTTCTGGCCAGGCGAAAAATGCTCTTCGGCTTCCAGCACCTCGGTGCGCTGCAGATGCCGGATCTCGATCGCCAGCCGCTCCACCGACGATGCGATGACGCCGAGCGTGGCGAAGAACATGGCATGGCGGTCGCGCGGGATCACCTGCGTCGATACCGGCTCCGGCTTCAACCCGAGCTTTGCCGCGACATGCTCTTCCACATAAGGCTCGATATTGGCGAAGGTGCCGACCGCTCCCGAAATGGCGCAGGTGGCTATGTCCTCGCGAGCGTGCACGAGCCGCTCGCGGCAGCGCGAAAATTCGGCATAGGCTTGCGCCAGCTTGACGCCGAAAGTGGTCGGCTCGGCGTGGATGCCGTGGCTGCGGCCAATGGTGACGGTATCCTTGTGCTCGAAGGCGCGGCGCTTCAGCGCCGCAAGCAGCGCGTCGATGTCGGCCAGCAGCATGTCGCTGGCACGCGTGAGCTGCACCGCGAAACACGTGTCGAGAACGTCCGAGGATGTCATGCCCTGATGGATGAAGCGGGCGTCGGGTCCGACGAATTCGGCGAGATGGGTGAGAAAAGCGATGACGTCGTGCTTGGTGACGCGCTCGATCTCGTCGATCGCATCGACGTCGAACTTCGCGGCATTGCCTTTTTCCCAGATGGTCTTCGCCGCCTGTTTCGGGATGACGCCGAGTTCGGCCAGCGCGTCGCAGGCATGAGCCTCGATCTCGAACCAGATGCGGAACCGGGTTTCGGGCGACCATATGGCCACCATTTCCGGCCGGGAGTAGCGAGGGATCATCGGTCAGTCCTGACGTGTCGAGAAATTTGCCCGCGTCCTAACAGAGGCGGACAAAATGCTCAACGCCGCCGCCGCGCAAACCAGAGGCTGGCGGCAAACAAGGCGAGGAACCCGATCGGGAAATAGAGCCTGATGCCCAGCACCACGAACTGGTAGAGCGCCACCGCCATCGTGAAGACGAACTGAAGCCCCCAGGTGAGGGTGAAGGTGGGTGCATGCCATGCGGCATAGTAGGACCGGTATTGCAAGGCATACAGCCCGGCGGTCAGGCCGATCGTCGCGGCGGCGAGACCCACGAATGCCGCCGCGAAGGCGACTTCCCAGCTCCTTCCGCGCGAGACCAGCCGTGCCGCGAACAGGCCAACAGGAAAGGCCAGAGCGCCGCCGCCTGCAAACAGCAGCGTCACGGTGCGGATTTTATCTGGCGTCACCCAACTTTCCAGCAACAGGTTGAGGAGCGTGCTGGCGCCCATCGTGGCGGCCCAAAGCAGCGCGCCGAGCAGCGCCGTGCCCGGCGTTGGTATGGCGCCGCGGAGGCGGCCCAGGGCGCGATGACGCCTGGCGGGGTGGACGAGCGGTGTCACAGGCGGCCGGTCACCGCGATCCAGCGATAGTCCGGGCCTTCGAAGCCATATTGGCGCACCGCGATCAGCACCGCATAGGCGCTGGGATTGTCCATCGAAAATGTCTGCACGGCTCCGATGCGGTAGCCGTTCGGGCAACCCCGGCTCTTGGGGATCGATTTGTCCTCGTGCAACAGCTTCGTCGTACCGCCGGCTTGCGCCTCGACGCGCAGCAGCCGAAAGCCATTGATCTCACCCTGGCTCTCGCAGCCCTTAGTCTCGTTCATGCCGATCTCGTCCAGCCGGAACTCGAGCGGCTGGTCGACTGGCGAGAAGATCGGACGCGGATTGACCGCCATCCGATGCGGGTCGGCGGACATCTCCGTTACCGGGTTGAAGCCTGCGGTGATGCCCTTGTTCGCGGCCAACTCCGCCTGGCTGACGACCGCTTCGCCCTTCTCGCGGGCCTGAATACGAGCCGCCGTCAACGTGGCGTTCTCGTCGTCGAGCCGGACGCGAATAGGCGTTCCCTGGAGAAAGCTGTCGTTGCTGGTGTCGATATAATAGCGATTGGCGTAGGGAAATCCCGATCCATCCTGCACGCCATATTCTTCGAACGCGAAGATGCCGCCGTCCTTGGTGAAGCCCAGGATTTCAAGCTCGGCGACATCCCCGGCCCGGGCGGCGACGACTGCGCAAAACTGCGCAAGCAGGCAAACGGCAAACAGAAGAAGGTTTTGCATGAGGTTTTCCGCCGGCCAACGATATCGCCATTCCCTATCACGACAAGATACCGGCGTCGCGCTGCCCGATAAAGCAAGCGCCATGCATCCAATCGCGGCCTCGTCTGTTATTGTCGGCAGTCCCAATGGAGAACCACCATGACCGACACCAGCAAAATTCGTGAGCATATGGAAGTGATCGGTGCCGATGGCGTTCATGTCGGCACGGTCGACAAAGTCGAGGGGCAGCGGATCAAGCTGACCAAGTCCGACAGCGGTATGGGCACGCATAAGGGGCACCATCATTTCATTCCCCTGAGCCTTGTTGCGGAGGTCGAGGGAAAGAAGGTCTGGCTGTCGGCGAATTCCGACGTCGCGGTCACTTTCGAGGAAGAAAAGTCCGACCCCACCTGATCGCGTATAAGTCAGCGCGACGACCAGACCGGAAACAGATCGCCCTCGGCGGGCGTCGCGGCGAAAACGCCGCGCGTGATGGCGCGCGCCATCGTGGCGCCTGCCGCGGCATAAAGGTCGATTGCCGCGTCGGCTTCGAGCCGGATACCGCTCCTGCCGGTCGCCAGCGCGAAGACCAGATCGCCATCGGCCGGCGTGTGCGTCGGCCATATGGCCCGCACGAAACCGTCATGCGCTGACATGGCCAGGCGCTTTGCGGCGGCCTTTGTGAGAACGGCATCGGTGGCGATAACGGCGATGGTGGTGTTGCCGCCGGCATCCGCCTTGCCCGTGAACGTCTTGTCGCGAAACTTCAAGAGGATGCTTTTGGCGTCGTCCGGCATTGGCGAGGGATAGCCAAGCGCGCCGAATTCATCGCCGATCTCGAACGGAGCCGCCCAGAAATGGCGGCTTCGGCTGATGGTCACCGAGCCGATCGGATTGACCGCCGCCAGCGCGCCGATGGTGACGCCATTGTCAAGCAGCGTCGAAGCCGAGCCAAGCCCGCTCTTGAGATCGGAGGTCAGCGCGCCGGTGCCGGCGCCGGTCGTGCCGATCTGGAAATCCGAACCGGCGGCCTGCACCGTCTCGTAGCCGAGGTCGCGGTATGGCGGATAGCGGCCCCAGTCCTTGTCGCCGCCATTGCGCAGGTCGAACAGGATCGCCGCCGGCACGATCGGCACGCGAAAGCCGCCGACCTCGAAACCGATGCCACGTTCGCGCAGTGCTGCCTGTACGCCGGACGCTGCGTCGAGGCCGAAAGCCGACCCGCCCGACAGCACCACGGCATGGACCGTCTCAACCGAATTGTGGGGTTCGAGCAGGTCCGTCTCGCGGGTACCCGGCGCACCGCCCAGGATCTGGACGCCGGCTACAGCCGGTTCGTCGCAAAGGACTGTCGTCACGCCGGATTTCAGTCGGGCATCGGAGGCATTGCCGACGCTGAGACCGGCGACATCGGTGATCAGGTTGCGCGGGCCGGTGCGAAACATCAGTTGCTTTCCAGCGGTACGAAGCGGGCGCCATCGAAACGGAAGACGCGGTACGGATTCCGGCTGAGGTCGCCCTTCGCATCAAAGCGCACCGGCCCGATCGCCGTGGTGAAATCATGCCCGATGAGCGCTTCCGCAAGGGGCCTGCCGGAGCTTGCCGCTTCCGCCATCGCCGCCTTGGCGGTTTCTACCGCCGCATAAGCCGGCAGCGTGTAGCCGTCCGGCACGATCTTTTGCGAGGCGAACGCCTTGAACACCTTGGGATCGGCGACATCGGCCCATTCGGGGGGAGCGATCATCAGTGTTCCCGTGGCATAGGGCACCGCTCCGGGCGGCGTGCGCAGGTTCTCGCCGCCGGCGAATACGATGCCGGCGTCGAGTTGCGCGGCGTCGCGACCCATGATGGCGATGTCGTCGCCGTCGCCACCGGCAAAGACATGGGTTGCGCCGGCCTTCTTTAGCCGGCCAATCAGACCGATCTGGTTGTCGAGCTGCGGCCGGAACGTATCGACGAACACCGGCTTCAGCGCCGCCTGTTCGGCCGCCGCCCGCAACGTCTCGGCGATCTCACGGCCGTAGATGGTGCCGTCATCGATGACGGCGAACAGTTCGTTCTGCCAAAGCCGGGTAAGGGTGTTGGCGACGGCATTGCGCTCGTCGTCGCCCCTCGGTCCGAGCCGGTAGACCGGCCAGCCGGTCTTGGGACGACGGTCAGTCAGGCTTTCGGTTCGCACGCCAACGGTGATGACGGCGATGCCTGCGTCCTTCAAGATCGGCATCGCCGCCTCGATCGCTTCCGTACAGAGAAATCCCACGACGACATTGACCTTGGCGGTCGCGAATTCCCGGGCTGCCGCGGCCCCCCCATCGGCCGTGCAGGCATCGTCGATGGTCTTGAGCTCGATGCCGTTCGCCTGGGCCGCTACTTCGGCGCCGGCTTCGATCTGCCTGCCAAGGATCGCCGAGGATCCGGAGAGCGGCGCGGCAACGCCGACGAGCAGCGTCTGGGCGTTGGCGGCGCCGGTTAGCAGCAGCCAGGCCAGCGCGGCAGATATCGTTGCCCCGGGTCGCATCCTGTCGAAGACTTCCTCCAAGCGAGCCCGGATGGTCCCGGCGCCACTCCCGCCAAGACCTAAAGGCTGCCCGGTCTTGGCGCAACACGCGAATTTCGGGATATGGGCCAAGCACTTCGCTTGTGGCATGTCATATCTAGCCATATATAGCGGTAGGGTTCAGGCTATGGAAAATCTCCGGTGTTGAAGAAGAACGACATAGGACCGCAGGCCTATCGCGACGCGATGAGCCATTTTGCCGGCCACGTCCATGTGGTGACCACCGACGGGCCGGCCGGCAAGCGTGGCGCGACGGTCATCGCCGCCTGTTCGGTTTCCGATACGCCGCCGACCATTTTGGTCTGCCTGAACCGTGAAAATCCCAAGAACGAGCCGTTCGTGAAGAACGGCAGGTTTGCCTTGAACACGCTTGCCTCGCACCAGGAGCCGCTGTCGATCGGCTTTTCCGGCATCACCGGCCTGCCGGTCGAGGAACGTTTCGCGCTCGGCGAGTGGGATGTGATCTCCACCGGCGCGCCGACCTTGAAGGGCGCGCTGGCTGTGTTCGACTGCGAACTGATCGACACCAAGGACCTGGCCACCCATCGTGTGCTTTTTGGCAAGGTGACAGGCCTGCGCATGGGCGATAATTTGCGGCCGCTGATCTATCACGCCCGCGGCTACCACGTTCTGGAAAGCGGGGCAGAGGCGTCCACGGAGAAGGAATGACTGAGCTAAAACCGCGCCCCGTGCCGCGGACGATCGACGAGACGCTCGATCTCCTGACCGGCGCGGACTATGTGGCGGACCGGTCGTTGGCCACCGTGCTTTTCCTGTCGCTGCGCATGAAGCGGCCGCTGTTCCTCGAGGGCGAGGCCGGCGTCGGCAAAACCGAGATCGCCAAGGTGTTGGCAGAGGCGCTCGGCCGCCGGCTGATCCGTCTGCAATGCTATGAGGGTCTCGACGTCTCGTCCGCCGTCTATGAGTGGAATTATGCCGCGCAGATGATCGAGATCCGCATGGAGGAGGCGGCCGGCAAGGTTGACCGCTCCGACATGGAGCGCAACGTTTTCTCGGAAAAATACCTGATACGCCGTCCGGTGCTCGATGCGCTGACCGGCAAGCCCGGCGCCGCCCCGGTTTTCCTGATTGACGAGCTCGACCGTACCGACGAGGCGTTCGAGGCGTTCCTGCTCGAGATCCTTTCCGATTTCCAGGTGACGGTGCCCGAACTCGGCACGATCAGGGCGGAGGAGCCGCCGATCGTCATCATCACCACCAACCGCACCCGCGAAATCCATGATGCGCTGAAGCGGCGCTGCCTCTATCACTGGGTCGATTATCCCAGCGCCGAGCGGGAGTTGGAGATCGTGCGCCGCAAGGTGCCGCAGGCGAACAGCCGGCTTTCGGCGGAGGTGGTCTCTTTCATCCAGAAGCTGCGCCAGATCGAATTGTTCAAGATGCCGGGCGTTGCCGAGACCATCGACTGGGCCGGCGCGTTGACCGAACTCGACAAAGTCGCGCTCGACCCGGAAACCGTCTCCGACACGATCGGCGTGCTGCTGAAATACCAGGACGACATTGCCCGCATCGGCGAGGGCGAAGGCCGGCGTATCCTCGATGAGGTGAAGGCCGAGCTTTCGGCGGCGGAGTAGGGCCCATGGCCATGCCTCGCGCGGAACCCAAGGAGGCGACCGTCGACGGCCACATCGCCGACAACATCGTCTATTTCGCCCGTGTCTTGCGCAAATCAGGCATGCGGGTCGGGCCTGCCTCGGTCAAGGATGCCATCGAGGCGGTACTTGCCGCCGGCATCGGCTCGCGCGACGATTTCTACTGGACGCTGCATGCCGTGCTGGTGTCGCGGCATGAGGACCATGCCACCTTTGACGAGGCCTTCCGGCTATTCTGGAAGTCGCGTGAGCTGATCGAAAAGATGCTGGCGATGCTTTCGCCGGTGGCGCCCGATACCAGGGAGAAGCAGAAGCCACGCGCGGCCGAAAGCCGTGTCGGCCAGGCGATGTTCGAAGGCCACAGCAGGAACCAGCCGGCGCGGGAAATCCCCGAGATCGAGGTCGACGCGCGCTTTACTTTCTCCGGCAACGAGGTGCTGAGGGCCAAGGATTTCGCTCAGATGAATGCCGCCGAGATGGCCGACGCCAGGAAGGCGATCGCCGAACTGCGGTTGCCCTTCGACATGGTGCGGACGCGCCGTTTCAAGGCCGATGCGCACGGTCGCCGCATCGATCCGCGTGCCATGATGCGCTCGGCCGCACGCACAGGCGGCGAACTGATCCTGCCGAAGTTCCGCTCGCCCCGCGAAGTGTATCCGCCGCTGGTCGTGCTTGCCGACATTTCCGGTTCGATGAGCCAGTACACGCGCATCTTCCTGCATTTCCTGCATGCTCTGACGGAAAAGCGCCGGCGCGTGCACACTTTCGTCTTCGGCACCAGGCTCACCAATCTGAGCCGACAGATGCGCCATCGCGATCCCGACGCCGCCCTGGCCGACTGTTCCACCGCGGTCAAGGACTGGTCGGGCGGCACGCGCATCGGCGACACGCTGGCCGAGTTCAACCTGATATGGTCGCGGCGCGTGCTAGGACAGGGCGCGGTGGTGCTTTTGATCACCGACGGGCTGGAGCGAGACGAGGTCGACGGCCTGTCGGAGGAAATGGAGCGTCTGCACAAATCCTGCCGGCGGCTGATCTGGCTGAACCCCTTGCTGCGCTTTGACGGTTTCCAGGCGCGCGCCCGCGGCGTCAGGGCGATGCTGCCGCATGTCGACGAATTCCGTGCCGTGCACAATCTCGACGCGCTCGCCGATCTCTGCGCCTCGCTGGACCGGAAGCCTGGATATGCCGTCGATCCGCGGCGATGGATGGAGGGTGGCGCGAGGCGCGCCGCGTAGCCATATGCTGCTGAACACACATATTTCCGGGAAAAACAGACCCTGAGAGAAGCAACGATGAGCGACAGCATTTATCTCGACGAGGCCCGTGACCCGCTGATCATCGCGGAAGGCTGGATGAAGGAAGGCAAGGATGTCGCCATCGCGACCGTTGTCGAGACCTGGGGTTCCGCGCCACGCCCGGCCGGCAGCCATCTGGTCATCGACGCCGACGGCAATTTCCACGGCTCGGTTTCGGGCGGCTGTGTCGAAGGCGCCGTGGTGACGGAGGCCATGGACGTCATCGGCACCGGCAAGCCCAGAATGCTGGAATTCGGCGTCGCCGACGAGACCGCCTGGCAGGTGGGCCTTTCCTGCGGCGGCCGCATCAAAGTATATGTGGAAAGGCTAGGCTGATCTTCAATGGATCCCTATGCGCTGAAAACACTCAACGCCGAGCGCCGCGCCCGCCGCGCCGCGATCCTGGTCACCGATCTTGGTGACGGCCGCGACCGTATCGTGCGCGAAGGCGATCCGGTCGCCGGCGATCTCGGTGCCGCGATCAGCAAGGCGTTCCGCACCGGGAATTCCGGCTCGGTCGAAGCGGAAGGGCGCACCTTTTTTCTCAACGCGCATCTGCCGCATCCGCGCCTGGTGGTGATCGGCGCTGTGCACATCAGCCAGGCGCTGGCGCCGATGGCCAGGATCGCCGGCTATCCAGTCGAGATCATCGATCCGCGCACGGCTTTTGCCACGTCGGACCGCTTTCCCGACGTCGCGTTGCACGCCGAATGGCCTGAGGAGGTGCTGCAACGACAGCCACTCGACAGCTATACGGCGGTCGCCGCCGTCACCCACGATCCCAAGATCGACGATTTCGCGCTGAAGGCGGCGCTCGACGCCAGGTGCTTCTATGTCGGGGCACTCGGCAGCAGGAAAACCCATGCCAAGCGTGTCGAGCGCCTGTTGGCGCTGGGCGCCAGTTCCGAGCAGATCGGTCGCATCCAGGCGCCGATCGGTCTCGATATCGGCGCGGCCAGCCCCGCCGAGATCGCCGTCGCCGTGCTGGCGCAGGTCATTCACGCGTTTCGCTCGCGCGGTCTTGAAGCCAGGGAAGCCGCAGCGTGAAATTCGGCCCGGTTCCTATCGAACAGGCCGAAGGCGCCGTGCTTGCGCACGCGACGACGGTCGGCGAGCGACGTTTCCGCAAAGCGCATCGGCTGAGTGCAGAGGATGTCGGGGTGCTGAAAGCGGCGGGCATCAGCGAAGTCGTCGCGGCCGTGCTTTCTCCCGGCGATCTGGGCGAAGACGCCGCCGCCGAACGGATCGCGACCGGTATGCGCCACCGCAATGTCGCGGCCAAGCCTGCCGCGACGGGGCGGGTCAACCTCCATGCCGAAGCCGCTGGCGTCTTCACCGTCAACAGCGCGATGATCGACGCCATCAATGCCGTCGATCCAACCATCACCATCGCCACGCTTGGCCAGCATGCGCCGGTCGAAAAGGGCCAGATGGTGGCAACCGTGAAGATCATTCCCTTCGCCGTTGGGTCGGCGCTGGTCGATGCGGTCATGGAAATCTGCGCCGGCGGCGAGATCTTTGCCGTCAATGCCTATCGGCCCATTCGTGTCGGTGTTATCCAGACCGTCTTGCCGGGCGTCAAGCCGAGCGTGCTCGACAAGACGCTGCGCGTCACCGAGGCACGGCTGGCGCGTTCGGGCGGGCGGCTGACGGCCGAGCGCCGCACGCCGCACGAGGTTGCGCCGGTTGCCGAGGCGGCCGCCTCGCTGGCGCGCGATAACGACATGGTCGTGATCTTCGGCGCTTCGGCCATGAGCGATTTCGCCGACGTCGTTCCGGCCGCGATCGAGGAAGCGGGCGGTACTGTCATCCGCGCCGGCATGCCGGTCGACCCCGGCAATCTGCTGGTGCTCGGCAGGGTCGCCGGCAAGCAGATCATCGGCGCGCCGGGCTGCGCCCGCAGCCCCAAGGAGAACGGCTTCGACTGGGTGCTCGACCGGCTGATCGCCGGCCTCGACGTAACGGCGACCGACATCGCCGGCATGGGCGTCGGCGGCCTGCTGATGGAAATCCCGACACGCCCGCAGCCGCGCGAACCGCTGCCGGCCGTAAGCCGGCTCAAGGTCGGGATCGTGCTTTTGGCGGCAGGCCGTTCGAGCCGCATGGGCGGGCCGAACAAACTTATGGCGCTTTTCGACGGCCAACCGTTGGTCCGCCGTACAGCAGAGCGTGCGCTCGCCTCAAAAGCTTCGGGCACGATCGTCGTTACCGGCCACCAGCGTGAGCGGGTGCGCGGCGCGTTATCGGGCCTGGACGTGACTTTCGCCGACAATCCCGATTTTGCCGATGGGCTCTCCACCTCCCTGAAAGCCGGTATGGCCTATCTGCCGGGAGATGCCGCCGGTGCGATGATCGTCCTCGGAGACATGCCGGGTGTCTCGACCGGCGATCTCGACCGGCTGATCGATGCGTTTCGCGGGGCGGGAGGCAATTTGGTCGTCCGCGCCTCGCACCTTGGCAAACGCGGCAATCCGGTCCTCCTGCCGCGCTCGCTGTTCCCGGCTGTCGCCCATCTCGAAGGTGATACCGGCGCACGCCACCTTGTCGAAGCCGGAGGACTTGACGTCGTCGATGTAGAGATCGGCGAGGGCGCATCCGTCGATGTTGACACTCGCGAGGCGCTTGAGGGCGCCGGCGGCGTGCTGCAGGATTGACAAAGCGAAGTCGAAAAACGCATGCCTTGGGCATGGCTAATCGTACCGTCGCACCCCCCTCTGGCCTGCCGGCCATCTCCCCCTCAAGGGGGGAGATTGGACATCATTTCGGCTTTCGCCAATCTCGAAGGCCGGCAGAAGGGCGCAGCCACCGAAACTGCCAATCTCCCCCCTTGAGGGGGAGATGGCCGGCATGCCAGAGGGGGGTGCTCACGCTCCCTGCCTTTCTGATTTCGATATTTTTCCTGTTTTCTGCTGCCCAGGCCTCTGCTCTCCAACTAAAACCCTTCAAGGACGATCTGTTCGCCTATCCCGCGACGCTCTCGTCAGACGGCGCCTACACGGTGATCGACTACCGCGAGATGCGCGACATCAACCAGCGCGACGAGATGCCGGAAAAGCGCGTCCATGCGCAGTATACCGATACCGGTGTGCGCAAGGTGCAGCAGGATCTGCTGTTGAAAACCGATGCAGGCGACGTCAGGCACATCGCTGTGGGCAAGACGCAAGGAGCTTCCGTCATCGTGCTCTACCTGCACGGACAAGGCGGCAGCCGCAAGCAAGGTGTCGATGACTTCACCTTCGGCGGCAATTTCAACCGCATCAAAAACCTGATGGCAGGCAATGGCGGCCTTTATCTCAGCCCTGACTTCCCCGATTTCGGCGACAAGGGGGCGGCACAGGTCGCGGCGCTGATCGAGCACTATGCGCAACAGTCGCCGGGCGCGAAGATCTTCGTCGCCTGCGGCTCGATGGGCGGCGCATTGTGCTGGAAGCTTGCCGCCCGCACGGACACGGGCGGGCAAATCGATGGGCTTCTGCTGCTTGGCTCGCTGTGGGACGAGAGTTTCTTCTCCAGCCCAGCCTTCAGGCGCCACGTGCCGGTTTTCTTCGGTCAGGGCAGCCATGACGTGGTCTTTCCCGTGGCAAACCAGGAATCCTTCTTCCGGTCCATCATCGCCAAGTCGAAAGCCTATCCGACCCGCTTCGTGCGCTTCGAGACGGGCACGCACGGCACCCCAATCCGCATGGTCGATTGGCGCCGCGCGTTGAATTGGATGCTGTCGAAGGCGCCGTGATCGGACCTCGCGGGGCTCAGGGAGCGGTGTTGTAGTCGACAACCGTTTGCGGGTTTTCCTCGCCGTCATAGGAGGCGTCGACGTCGTACTGGACGAGTGAAAAATCGCCGTTGCGGAACAGATAGGTGCCTGCTGACGAGGCATCGCCGGCGCCGCGCCACTTGTTGAAGGTGGTTATCGTGTGGGCGTCCTGGTCGTAGCTGGAATTGGTCGCCCAGCCGGTGGTCCGGAAGCCGACGATGTGCATGGATTCGACCTTGCCTTCGCTGTCGTTGTTCACGTAGCGGATGTCCATCTCCGGTTCGGTGAACTGCAGTTGCCTGACGCCGTTCGCCTCGTCGGTCATGTAGTAGATCGAGCTTTCATTGTAGGCGGCCGCCGAGCAGGAAAAATGGAACAGGCGCGTTTCCTTGTCGGGATCGCCGGCCGCCGCATCCTTGTCCCTGTATTTGATGGAAAAAATCTCCGGCTCCTTGGCCGCGAGATCCTTGTCGCATTGGTCGCTATAGCTGGCCAGGAAAGCCTTCTTGGCCTGCTCCAGCGCTGCATCCCTCTTCGGCGGCGGCGGGCCGTCGCCACAGCTAGCCGGCACAGCCTCCTCGAAGTCCGCGCTCGACGGCTTCAGCGCTCCGCTGTCGATGAAGATCGGCTGGAATGGCGGCGCCTGAATCTGGGCATTGACCTGGCGCAGCGTGTAGCAGCCGGCAAAGACCTTCGCCTCGCCCTTCTTGTCGGTTGCCTGGATGGCGACCGGCACGCTGTAGTAGATGCTGCCTGCCGCGCCCTCGTTGGATACGGCACCGGTCCTGACATCCACCTTGTCGGTACCGTCATAGCCCTTGACGAAGCTGTCGAAGTCCTTGGCCGGCTTGGTATCGCCATAATAACCCCAGGCACGTGCGAATTCATGCCGGTTGATGGCACTGTAGAGCGAGCGGACAACTGCCTCGGCGCTCGACCTGTCATCGACGTAGGGCGCCTCGTCGGCAGGTGCCGACTGGGCGATCGAGGCAAGGGAGAACAAGGCAGTCGCTGCGAGAAAAGCGTGTCTCATCGGGAATCTCCACGCGGTAACGGAGATTCTACCACGGTGATTGCGGCGACGTGGTGACGCCTTGCGGGTATCGCTTGAAGAATCGCCCGGGAAGGCGCTAGTTCGCGCTCGCGGCGCTTCAAATGCCCCGGGAGATAATTGCGTGACCCTATCCATGTATGAAGTATCGGTGGCTGTGTTTTCGGCCCGGTTGAAAGCGCTGTCCAGCGTGCTGTCCACGGCCGAACAAAACGCCGGCGAGCGCAAGATCGACCCGCAGGTGTTCCTGACGGCGCGGCTGGCGCCCGACATGTTCGCCTTGACCAGGCAGGTGCAGATCGCCACCGACCATGCCAAGGGAGCCCCATCGCGGCTCGCCGGCCGGGAGGTTCCCAAATACGAGGACAACGAGGCGAGCTTTGCCGAATTGCATGCGCGCATCGCTAAGACGCTTGACCATCTGGCGACGTTCTCCGCGGCCGATCTGGAAGGTTCGGACGAGCGGATTGTCGAGGTCAGGCTCGGCGGGCGCGAGGTCTCGATGGCCGGTTTGCAGTATCTCCTGCATCTGGCCATGCCCAACTTCTATTTCCACCTCACCACCGCCTACGACATTCTTCGCCATAATGGCGTGCCGCTGGGCAAGGCAACGTTCCTGGGCTCGCGTTGACGGATCACGTCGTCAAGGCGTTGCCCGTCCGGAGCCGGAATATCCCTGGCTGGCCGAACTAGCGAACGGACATTTCGCGGGCGATGCGCGGGAAATCGGCGGGCTTGATGCCGATGTCGGCGCGGTCCGCATTGCTCATGGAATGCAGCAGCGCGAGCGCGGCACGATAACGCAGATGTTCCTGCGGCCGTGGCCGCGCGAACATTTCAGTGAAGAACCCCATAATCCAGGCCCCTGTTGGACCTCCCAGCGTCCGAGTATAGGGGATTCGTGACGATTGTGCAGTGCAGCATTTGCATGCCTGCCATGCTCTGCAAAATTTTTCTGCCATGATCCTGCATCGCCTGAAACTTTCGCAGATCGCGAATCGTATCCCTCTCGCTGGCAGATGGCCGGTTTTTCCTCGCCGCTTCTGGCGAATTCCGGACTGCACCAACCGCAGTCCGGCTTTTTGTGACTGACCGGCGTGGTCCGGCCCCGTAAACCTTCAATTGTTAAAATCGGCGGCATGCATTTTTAACGAGCCGACCCTAAGGTGGATGTCTCGAACACACCGTGAGACTGGGGAGGCTGACATCGTTACCAGCGCCAAGCGGGATTTCGCTTCGTTGCTCGATGACCTCTTCGTCGCCTCCGACAAGGACGGGGGAGGCGAAGAGGCGGCCACTCGCCCATCCATTCCGTTTGACTATCTTTCCGTCGCCGACGAGCTCCATTCGGGCCGCATCAAGGTTTCTGGCAGCGGATTTGCCACGGAATATCGCGAGGCAGGCGCGGATCTCGCCGCAGAGTTCGCGGCCCTGCTCGATCATGCGAAGCTGGCACTTGCGGGCGAAGAGACAAGGCCCGAAGAAAAACTGCCTCCGATCGATCCCGAATCGATTGCCGTGGAATTGGGATTGGACACGCCTAAGGCTGTCGCCGACTTTGGTCGCATGCGCCGCAGTTTCGCCTTTTCCAACCATCCCGATCGCGTCGCGCCGCACCTGCGCCAGCGCGCCATGATCCGCATGCAGGTGGCCAACATGCTGATCGACGAGGCCAAGCGGCGCGCCCTGGCAGGGGCTCGCCGCTAGCGCAGTCTGGTTCACGCAAAAGTCGGTTTGCCGAGGCTTGGAGAGCGCCTCTGCTTTCTTGTAGGATGAAAATTCCTTCCCCGCGCAGCCGCGCAAGCTTTTCCCGCCGGAGCACACTTCCATGCACAAACGCCGTCTCGGTCGGACCGATCTTCTTGTCACCCAGATCTGCCTCGGTTCGATGACCTGGGGCCAGCAGAACACCGAAGCCGACGGCCACGCCCAGATGGACCTGGCCTTTTCGCGCGGGGTGAATTTCATCGACACTGCCGAGCTCTACCCGATCCCGCCCAAGGCGGAGACGCAAGGGCGGACCGAGAAGATCATCGGCAGCTGGATGAAGGCAAAGGGCAACCGCGACAAGGTGATACTCGCCTCCAAGGTCGTCGGTCGCACCGCAAACAGCTGGTTTCGCGGCGACAGGCCGTCGCAGCTGGTGCGCGCCGATATCTTCGATGCCGTCGACAAGTCCCTGGCCAGGCTCGGCACGGACTATGTCGATCTCTACCAGATCCACTGGCCGGAGCGGGACATACCCTGGGGCGCCAATCCGACGCGCGTCGGGGCCGTGGCGCGCCGCGCTGATTCCGTCGGGGCGCCGACCGGAGAAACGCCGATCGCGGAGACGCTTGCCGTCTTCGATGACCTGGTGAAGGCCGGAAAGATCCGCCATTTCGGCCTGTCCAACGAGAGTTCCTGGGGCGTCATGCGCTTCATTGCAGAGGCTGACAAAGCTATTGGTCCACGGGTCGCCTCGATCCAGAACGCCTATAATCTGGTCAACCGGACCTTCGAGGTGAACCTCGCCGAAGTCTGCGATCGCGAAGAGGTCTCGCTGCTTGCCTATTCGCCGCTCGCGCAGGGCTATCTCTCGGGCAAATACGATCACGGCGCGCGCCCGCAGGGGTCGCGCTCGCAGCTCTTCAACCGCGGCCAGCGTTACGAGACCCCCAATGCCGCCGAGGCGCAGCTTGAATACAACGAGCTGGCGCGCTCCTTCGGCCTGGAGCCGGCGCTGTTCGCCAACGCCTATGTATCGAGCCGGCCCTTTGTCACGTCGAACATCATTGGTGCCACGACCATTTCGCAGCTGGAAATGGCGCTGTCTTCAGTGGAGGTTGTCTGGACTGAAGAGATGCAGAAGGCAGTGGACGCCATTCATCAGCGGGTCGGCAATCCCTGTCCTTGATCGACTCGGAAGTTGAATTGTCTGGGAATAACAGCGGGATGGAGACGATGGTGGATTTTCCGATCGAAACATTGCGTGGAAAATTTCCCGCTCTCGCTCTGACCGATGGAGGTCTCAGGCGCAGCTCGACCTGTCAGCGTGCCTTGGTGCCGAACCCGGTCAGGAAAGCGGTGAGGTTGTCACAGAGTTCGTCGCAGAGATAGCCGCCTTCCTGGACGATTGCCGTCGGCAGGCCGAGCTTGGCGATGGCTTCGCCGATGCGCGAGAAACCTGGCGTCGTCACCGAAAGCCCGCCGAACGGATCACCCTCGAACGCGTCGAGCCCGAGCGCCACGACCAGCGCGTCGGGCGCGAAGGCGCGGATACGCTGGAACGCCACCTGAAGCGCTTCCAGAAACGCCGCGTCGGCGGATTTGCGTGGCAAGGGCAGGTTGAAATTATAGCCGAGACCGGGGCCTTCGCCGCGCTCGTCGGCATGTCCCCAGAAGAACGGATAGAAGCGCACCGGGTCGGCATGCAGCGACACGGTGAGCACGTCGGGCCGCGCATAGAAGATGCCTTGCGTGCCGTTGCCGTGATGCAGATCGACATCGAGGATCGCAACCCGTGCCGCTTGGCGGCGCAGTACCTGTGCTGCGACGGCCGAATTGTTGATGAAGCAGAAGCCGCCGGCGACGTCGGCGAACGCATGGTGACCGGGGGGGCGGCAAAGCGCATAGGTGGCCGGCGCGCCCGCCATCACCGCTTCCGCCGCCTCGACCGCGCTCCAGGCGCTCCACAGCGCGCTTTGCCAGGTCTCGCCAGAGATCGGGCAGGCCGTGTCGGCCATGTGGTACCCAGCCTGGCCGACCGCGGAGGCCGGATAGGAGCCGTTGCGCGCGATCGGGTGAATGTTGGGGATCACTTCAGCCGAGGCACCCTCAATGCGTTGCCAACGCGTGTAGATATGCTCGAGGAAATCGAGATATTCGGGCGTGTGCACCGCCGCGACCGGACCAAGTCCGTGATTGCGCGGCCGCTCGATCGTGCAGCCGGCCGATTTTGCGCCTGCTAACAATCTCTCGACGCGCTCCGGCTTTTCGGGATTGGGCTGCGGGGCGCCGCTGGAAAGGAAAGCCTTGGGGTCGTGGCGCTTCTGCTCCTGCGCGTAGAAGGCTTTCATTCTTTTTCCTCCGGCGCGTCGGCAAAGGCGAAGAAAGCGTCGCCGATGATCTTCTGCGTCTGCTCGTAGCTCGACCAGGCGATGCCCAGCCTTTCATAAAAGGCCTTTGCGCTCTCATTGTCGGTATCGACGGACAATCTGAGATAAGCGCCGCCTTGCTTGCGGCACTCGGTCGCGACGCGCCGCAGCAGGCGCTCGCCGATCCTGCGACCGCGAAACCGGTCCTCGACATAGAGGTCCTGCACATAGACGCCGGGCCGCCCCATCCAGGTCGAGAAGATCGGGAAATAGAGGCACAGTCCGGCGAATTCGCCATCGACTTCGGCGATCAGGGTCGAGAAGGCAGGTCTTTCGCCAAAGCCCCAGGTCCTGAGATCGTCTGGCGTTGAGACGATTTCTTCGGGCGCGCCGATATGGGTGCCGAGCTTCAGAATTGCGGCATGGATGGTTTCGACGTCTTCGATTCGTCCGGGGCGGAGGAGGATTTTTTCCGGACTTGTCATGGCAAGCAGGGAGCCAAGGTGTGACGGAGCACTATCATCTCAGCCAGTCGCATTAAAACGCTACCCTGTCGCCACCCTTCAGCGCCAGCATGTCGCGTGCTTCGGCCGGGGTGGCAACCTCCAGCGACAGTCCATCGAGAATGCCACGGATACGGCGCACCTGATCGGCATTGGATTTCGCCAGCTGGCGGCCGTCGTAGAGACTGTCTTCGAGCCCGACACGGACATTGCCGCCCATGGCCGCGGCGATAGAGATCAGCGGCATCTGGTGGCGGCCCGCGGCCAGCACCGAGAACTGGTAGCTGTCGCCGAACAGCTTGTCGGCGATGCGCTTCATGTGGATGAGATTGTCCGGATCGGCGCCAATGCCGCCAAGAATACCCAGCACGAACTGGATGAACAGCGGCCCCGACACCAGCCCCCGGTCGCGGAAATGCGCCAGCGAATAGAGATGGCCGACATCGTAGCACTCGAATTCGAAACGCGTGCCGCAGCCCTTGCCCAGTCTCTCGAGAACGCCCTCCATATCGGCGAAGGTATTCTTGAAGATCGTGTCGCGTGTGGCTTCCAGCAGCTTCGGTTCCCATTCGTGTTGCCATTCCCTTGGCTTGTCGAGCATCGGGAACAGCGCGAAATTCATCGAGCCCATGTTGAGCGAACACATTTCGGGCTCGGCCCGCAAAGGTGCCGCCAGCCGCTGGTTCAGCGTCATCAGGGAGGAGCCGCCGGTTGTGATGTTGATCACCGCCGACGTCGCCTGCTTGATGCGCGGCAGGAACTGCATGAACACGTCCGGATCGGCCGTAGGCCGTCCGTCTTTTGGGTCGCGGGCATGCAAGTGCAGGATCGAGGCGCCGGCCTCGGCCGCGGCGATGGCATCCGCCGCGATCTGGTCCGGCGTTACCGGCAGATAAGGCGACATGGACGGTGTATGCACCGAGCCGGTGACGGCGCAGGTGATGATGACCTTTCTCGGCGCCATTGTTTTATCCCCGGCCTTCGACCGGAAGGTCGAGTTCGGCAGCCAGGACTTCGAGCGAGTCGCCGATGATGGAGATGATCTCGCCGACCTGCTCGCTGGTGACGATCATCGGTGGTGCGACCATGAAATTGTCGCCGTCGACACCGCCCTTGACCTTGCGGCCGTAGATGATCAGCCCGCGCTCATAGGCGAGGTCGAGCAGGCGCTGCGTCGCCTTCCTGCTCTGGTCGATCGGCCGCAGCGTTTCGGGATCGGCAAGCATCTCGGCGCCGGTGAGCAGGCCCTTGCCGCGCACGTCGGCGATGAACGGGAAGCGCTCGGCTAGCTCTCGCAATCCGTCCATCAGCACATCGCCCATGGCGGCGGCATTGGCGATCAGGTCGAGGCGGTCCATTTCGCCGAGCACGGCCAGCCCTGCGGCGCAGGCGAGCGGATTGCCGGCATAGGTATGGCCGTGCTGGAAGCCGCCGGAGGCGAGCAGCGGCTGCACCAGCTGCATCGGCGCCGCCAGCGCGCCGAGCGGCGCGTAACCCGATCCCAGGCCTTTTGATAGCGCGACGATGTCCGGCTTGCAGTTCCAATGGTCGCCGCCGAGGAATTTTCCCGTGCGGCCGGCGCCGCTCATCACTTCGTCATGGATGAGCAGGATGCCGTAGCGGTCGCAGATTTCGCGGATGCGCCCATAATAACTGTCCGGCGCGACAAGCGCCGCTGTCGCCGCGCCGCCGATCGGTTCCATGATGAAGGCGACCACGCTCTCCGGCCCCTCGGCCAGGATCTTCTCCTCCAGCATGTCGGCATAGCGGAGACCGCGCTGTTCCATCGAGAGATTGTCGCGGTTGCGCCAGGCCGCCGGTGCCGGCACGGTCGGCATCACCCGCATCATTGGCGTGAAGGTCTCGGCCAGCGCGTAGTCGCCGGTGATCGACAGTGAACCCAGCGTGCCGCCGTGATAGGAGGGGAAGCGCGTGATCACCTTCCAGCGGCTGGCCTGGCCGGTGGCCACCGCCCACTGCCGCGCCAGCTTAATGCAGGATTCGGTCGCTTCCGAGCCGCCTGAGACGAAGAAGATGCGATCCATGCCTTCGGGCAGCTTGCCGGCCAGCTCACGCGCCAGCTCTTCTGCCGGTTCGTTCTCGAAATGCAGCCGGTAGGCGAAGGTGGCGCGGTCCATCTGCCGCTTCATGGCGTCGAGCACATTGCGGTTGGAATGACCGATATTGGCGACCATCGGGCCGCTTGATCCGTCGATGAAGCGGCGGCCGTCCTGCGTCCACATATAGATGCCCTCGGCACGGTCGATCAGCGGCCGGCGCAGGCTGGAGAGGTAGAACAGATGCGATTGGCGCCGGGCGTCAATGTCCGGGGCGGCGGTCTGGGCTTTCGACATGTCAGGACTTTCCGAGATAACGATCGAGGACATTTTGGGTAACGCGTTCGACCATCGGGTCCTGCCTCAGCAGGCCGGCGACCCATTCGCAGCTTCCGGCGTGAAAGACCTCGCCCTTGCCGCGCGGGAAACTGACGATCATGCCGTTGCCGCGTTTGACCTTTTCCAGATTGGCGTCGCTCCGATCGCCGAACAGCGTCTCGGCGCTGAAGCGACCATCCTCGTCGGTGAGAAACTGATCCTCGATCGGGATGTCGGCGCTTTCCTCGACCTGGCTGGCCATGCCGACGGCGAGAACCTGCAAGCCGTCCTGTGCGCCGCTGGTCGCGGTCGGGTAGGGAAGGCCGCCGCGGATTTCGAAATCCAGCCCGTCGACCTCATAGCCATAGACATGGCTGTCGGCGCCAAGCAGGTCGCCATAGTAGATGCCGGTTCCGGCAAAGGCCCAGTGCTCGGGCCGATACACGGGAAAGCCGCGCACGCCGCGTGGCGCGCAGCCGCCCCATCCGGCATAGAGGCCGCGTGTGGCGTTGAGCCCGAAGGTCGCCGAACCCGGCCGGCCGATCTCGGGCGCCTCCCAGGAATTGGTGGCGCGGGTGACGTCGCCGCCGCGATAGGCGGGGTCCTCGGCTCGGGCGCGGTATTTGTAGCAGACCTGCCGCCGGCCTTCATCCTCCAGCCGCGTCTGCCACATGAAGTTGCCGGCGAAGCGCGCCGCATGGCCGCCACGTTCGACGTAGCTGTCGACCGCATCGCGCATTTCCCAGGTCCAGTACTCGTCATGGCCGACAAAGACGGCGCAGTCGTAGCCATCGAGAATGTCGGGCGAGAAATGCAGATCGTGCTGGCTGGCGAGATCGACGGCGTAGCCCGCCCGTTCGGCGAAGCGGAAGAAATGGCTGTCATAGCTCGCCCAGCCCGACGAGGCGTATTTCTTCGAATGGCCCGTCGCAAGCGCCCATTCCATGTGAGGATAGCGCGGCACGGTCCTGGGTGGCACCGCGACCTCCAGCGGCACGCGCGGCGCCTCCTTGGGGAGCACGACAAAGCCGCGGCACCAGGGGCGCTGCGTCGAGACGATCGGAGAATATTGGTTACGGTCCGGCCCGGTGATGCCCTGGTAGTGATTGGAGCCGCCCCAGGTGTTGTAGGCGAGCCAGGTGCCTGTCGCCGCCACCTGCAGCACACGGCCTGGCTTCTTGCCGGGCAGGGGCGCGACGATGAAAAGATGATAGGATTGGATCGGCTTGCCGTCACGGCCGTCCGCGGTCAGCGTCACGCGATAGGCGCCGGACGGCCAGTCGCTGCCGACGCGGAATTCGAACGAGGCTTCCCAGCCGCAGCCTTCGGCCGAGCACTGGTCTGGACTTTCCTGCCAACGCGCCGGAATGCCGGACTTCTCGAATACCTTTGTCTCGGTGCCACCGTCGCGGACGATCGTCATGATGAAGGACGGAGCCGTCGAACTGACATGCAGCGTCACTGTCTCGCCGGCGCGATAGGAAAACCGGTCGCTGTAGCACCAGATTTCACCGCGCTCGCCATCCATACCTGGCCATTCGTAGTAGTGTCCGCGCACCGCGTGCCGGCGTTGCTCTGGCGTCAATCCGAAATCGGGGAATTCAGTGGTCAATCTGGTCATTGTCATGCTCAGGCTGAAAGGTATTTCTTGAGGAAGGTGCGGGTGCGTTCCTTTTGCGGGGCGCGGAAGATGTCGCCCGGCGGGCCTTCTTCCACTACCACGCCGCCATCCATGAACAGCACCCTGTCGGCCACTTCGCCGGCAAAGCGCATTTCGTGCGTTACGATGAGCATGGTCATGTGCTCGGCGGCAAGCTGCTTCATCACCGCGTTGACCTCGTCGACCAGCTCCGGATCGAGCGCCGAGGTGGCCTCGTCGAACAGCATCACCTTGGGCTGCATGGCCAGCGCGCGGGCAATCGCCACGCGCTGCTTCTGCCCGCCCGAAAGACGCGAGGGATAGGCGTCGATCTTGTCGGAGAGCCCGACCTTGGACAAAAGACCAAGCGCCAGCGCACGAGCTTCGGCTTTCGGCATGCTTTTCAGGATCACCGGCCCCATCGTGATGTTCTCGATCACGGTCAAATGCGGGAACAGGTTAAAGTGCTGGAACACCATGCCCATCTGCTGGCGCACCTTGTTGATGTGCCTTTCGAACGCCTGGCCATGCAGCTTCTGGTTGACCTGCAGGCCGTCCAGCCAGACCTCACCGCTGTTCAAACCCTCGAGATGGTTGATGGAACGCAGCAGCGTGCTCTTGCCGGAGCCGCTCGGGCCGATGATGGCGACGATCTGCCCACGTTCGACCGACAGGTCGATACCTCTGAGGACCTCGACGGCGCCAAACGATTTGCGTGCGCCGCGGACCTCGACCATCGGCCGCTGCGTGCTCATCGGGAAACCTCCACATGTCTTTCGAACCGATGCAGGGCCGCTTCGAGCACGAGGTTGAGAATGTAGTAGAGCGCGGCGGCAGTGATGTAGAATTCGAAAGGGCGAAACGTTTCGCTGATCGCCAGTTGCGCCGAGTGAACCAGTTCGGCAATGCCGATGACCGAGACGATGGAGGATTCCTTCAACAGCGCGATCAAATTGCTGCCGATCGGTGGCGCCGTGTTGCGGATGGCTTGCGGTATCACGACGTGGCGCAGCGTCTGCCACTTGCCGAAGCCGATGCTGCGCGCGCCTTCCGTCTGGCCGACATCGACGGCCACGATGCCTGCGCGGATGACATCGGCATTGTAGACGGCAAAATGCAGTCCAAGGCCGACAATGCCGGCCGCAAGCGCAGGGATGTCGATGCCGACCTGCACCAGGCCAAAATAGATCAGGAAGAGCTGCAATAGCAGCGGCGTGCCCATGAATACCCACATGAAGGCGCGTACGGGGTAGGCCAGGATTGCCGGCGCGTAAAGTACGATCACGGCAAAGAAGATGCCGCCGACGAAGCTGAGCGCTCCCGCCGAGACCGTCAGCACTGATGTCCACCAGGCGCCGGTCAGCAGAAGATCCCAGTAGGGCGCGATGACTGTGAAATCCAGGCCTTGCATCGTGTTCTGCCTCAGACAATCGCGAAGCGTTTGTCGAGCATGTCGACTATGCGGGCGACGGCATAGACCATGATCATGTAGAGCAGGGCCGCGACGCCGAAGATTTCGAACGGCTTGTAGGTGGAGCCGATGAAGCGCTGCGCGGTGTAGGTCAATTCCACGACCGAGATGGTGGACACCAGGGCCGAGCCTTTCAACAGCGCGACCGTGTTGACGCCAAGCGGGCGGATCATCAGCCGGGCGGCTTGCGGCAGCACGACCTTGCGCAAGGTCTGGAACCGGCCGAATCCGATTGTGCGGGCCGCCTCCGTCTGGCCCCGGTCGACCGCAACCACCGCGCCTCGGATTGACTCCGCCATATAGGCGCCGATGTTGAGGCCGAGGCCGATCACGCCGGCCGCGAACGGATCCAGATTGATGCCGATCTGCGGACCGCCGAAATAGAGCACGAAGAGCTGGATCAGGCACGGTGTGCCACGGAACAGGCTCACATAGAGCGTGCCGATGGCCCGCAGGACCGCCGATCTCGACATTCTTGCGGTCGCGGCCAGTGCTGCCACGGCCAGCCCCAGAACCAGGGCCAGCGCTGTCAGTTCCAGCGTCACCAAGGCGGCTTCCACGAAGAACGGGAAGACGCGCTGCATCAAGGAGAAATCCATGGAATGGCCCGGCGCAGTGGCTTTCGGCTTCAGGCGGCCTGGACCGCCGAAGCCTGGCGAAGTTAGCGGATGTCGCTGCCGACCCAGTGCATCGATATCTTCTCGTAGGTACCATCGGCCATCATGCCGTCCAGCGCCTTCTGCATGGCGGCCTTGAGCTCGGGATTGTCCTTGCGGATGGCGATGCCGATGGCGACGCTGCCGCCTTCGATACCCGGCGTGTCGAGCTTGCGTACCTTCTCGCCGGTCTCCTTGACGGCGACCATGACCGGAATGTTGTCGACGACGATGGCGTCGACGCGGCCCGCCTTCAGCTCAAGCAGCAATTCCGGCAGCCCCTTATAGGTGCGGATGTCCCAGCCGCCCTGTTGGCGCGCCCATTTCTCATGTGTTTCGCCGAGCGTCACGCCAAGGGTCTTGCCCTTGAGTTCGTCGAGGCTCTGCACCTTGGAATCCTGGTTGACGAAAACCGCACGGCCGGCGTGATAGTAGGGGCCGACGAAATCGACCACCTTCTCACGCTCCGGCGTGATCGTCATCGAGCCGACCACGGTGTCGTATTTGTTGGCGAGCAGGCCGGCGATGATGCCGTCCCAGGCGGTCGTGATGATGGTGCCCTTGACGCCGATACGCTCGGCGATGGCCTTGCCGATATCGGCGTCGAAGCCGACGACCTCGTTCTGGTCGTTGACGAAGTTGAAGGGGGGATACTGCCCGCTCATGGAAATCTTCAATTCGTCCGCCGCCTTGACCTTCTCGAGGTCATCGGCCCTGGCCGAGACGTTAGCGAAGGAAGACGCAAACAGCAGCGCCGCGACGGCAATGCCGGAAAATACCTTGTTCATTTGAAACCTGTCCTCTGGATGGAGCGCGAAGGCTTGTTCTTGGGAGGCGTTGGGGCGCACTCCTGACGGCAATGATTGCCTTTGCGGTAGCATTGCGCAAATAGATAATGGAAATAGGGAGCATAGATATCAGGAATGGCATTGCCGCGCCCCGAACGGCTGGTCTGGGATCTGGACTGGAACCTTTTGCGGACATTCGTCGTCATCGCGGAGGTGAAGAGCATAACGCGTGCCGCCGAGAGGCTGAACCTCAAGCAGCCAAGCGTCAGCAATGCGCTGCGGCGGCTGGAAGACCGGGTCGGCCGGCGGCTGGTCGAACGCGATGCGACGCGCTTCGAGCTCACCGAGGTTGGACGGCTTCTCTACGAGCAGAGCATCGAGGTGTTCGGCACCATATCGCAGCTGCCGCTCTTGATGCGCGGCATCAGCGACGATGTCACCGGCCACGTCATGATCGCGACCGCCAGCCATGTGGTCTCGCCGCTGTTCGATCGGGCGCTGTCGGAATTCCACCGCAACTATCCGCGCGCCAGCATCACCATTTCGGTCGCGGCAAGCACCGAAGTGGCCAAGCAGGTGAGGGAGCGCCGTGCTTCGTTTGGCGTCTGCCTGGTCAGCCAGCGCGATCCGGCGCTGCAATACGACATGGTCTATCGCGAGTTCTTCGGCTTCTTTTGCGGGCCGCGGCACAGGCTCTATGGGCAAACCGGACTGACGCTCGCCGATCTCCGCGACGAGCCGTCAGTATCGTTCCAGACCGACCATATTTCGGATGCGCTGCGGCCGGTCGCACTGTTGCGTAGCGAAGCACGGCTGAACGCCGATGTCGTGGGCGTTTCGTCCAGCCTGGAGGAGGTGCGGCGCATGATCGTCGCCGGGCTCGGCATCGGCCCGCTGCCGCTGCATGTGGCGCGGCGCGATGTGGCCGACGGCGCGCTGTGGCGGCTGCCGCCCTATGATGCGCCGCCGGCCATCGATATCTTCCTGCTGGTCAATCCGGACAAGGCGATGAACCGCGCCGAGAAGGCGTTGCTGTCAGGGCTGCAGGCGTTGATTGCCGAGACGCCGTTCGAGGACCGTATCTACAAAGGCTGATACGCAATATCGACTGCGCGGCGGCAGACAAACCCGGTTGCCTCCGCCCTATTCGTCGCCATGCCCTTGGCCCTCGTCAACAAAGCGACTATCTCAGGACAAGGCGGCGTTCCGCCCCGGGGGTCGACATGCTCAGAGTGCAGAAGGTCAAGGTCGACGACATCTACGTGCCGACGGCGCGTAAGAAGACGCTGCATCCCGAGACGGTCCGTCATCTCGCTGAGGACATTCTGGAAAATGGCATGAAGATGCCGATCCAGGTCCGTCACGACGGCAAGCGTCATATCCTGGTAGAAGGCCTGCATCGGCTGGAAGCGGCCAAGTGGCTCGGCGAGACCGAGATTGATGCCTATCTGGTGCAAGCCAAGCGCCACTGACGCGTCCTCGATTTCGCCGTTGATCCCCATCCACGGGAAAGCCCCGGAATTTCTCCTTGATGATGTCGGTTTGCATTTCGCTGGTTCGTCCTTGGGACGGAAGCCGGTCAGACCAATATTCTCGATCGGTTTTCGCCCAGGTTGGGGCCGATGCACCAGCCAGCTCAAGAACGCACCGACACACGGACAGACTGGAGGAGATCGATATGTCCAAAGCCCTGCTTTTCGCCATTCTTGCTTCGGCCACGGCGCTTCTCGCCTGTCCGGGCATCGCCAACGCAAACGAGGTAAAATCTGCCATGACGACCGAAGCGAAGACACCGCCGAAGCCTGAAAAATCCGGCCTGCTGCCGATCAACGGCCTGAATTACTATTATGCCGTCTACGGCAAGGGTGAGCCGCTGCTTCTGCTGCATGGCGGTCTCGGCACAGCGGACATGTTCGCCCCCATCCTGCCGAAGCTTGCCGAGCATCGCACTGTCATCACCGTCGACCTGCAAGGCCATGGCCGCACCGCGCTTGGCGACCGGCCGTTCACGCTGGAGGCGATGGGCGACGACATGGCTGATATCGTCAAACGGCTTGGTTACGGCGAGGTCGACGTCATGGGTTATTCGCTGGGCGGCGGTGTCGCCTTCCGGATGGCCGTCCAGCACCCCGAAACGGTGCGCCGGCTTGTGCTGGTCTCGACCGGCTATGCCGCCGACGGTTTCTATGACGAGATGCGCCCGCAGCAGGCGCAAGTGAGCGCGGCAGCGGCCGATTTCATGAAGGACACGCCGATGTACAAATCCTACGTCGCCGTGGCGCCGCATCCCGAGGAGTTCCCGAAGCTGCTCGATACGCTCGGCAACTTCATGCGCCAGAACTACGACTACTCGGCCGATGTTCCCAAGCTGAAGATGCCGGTCATGCTGGCCTACGGCGACAGCGACATGTACAAGCCCGAGCACGAGATCAAGTTCTACCAGATGCTCGGCGGCGGTTTGAAGGACGCCGGCTGGATGCGTGAAAACCTGTCACGGAACCGCTTGGCGATCCTGCCCAACCGCACCCACTACGACGTCTTCTTCGCTCCAGAGCTGACGGCCGCCGCGCTGCCGTTCCTCAACGGCGAGACCAAGGTGAAGAGCTGGGACGAGGTGGTCGGCGAAACCGAATAGCTTGCCGGCATTGGCTGCCGGCGGTCTCCCTTGAGGCGGCCGGCAGTTTTATCGCTGCAGTCGATGGGATCGTATCAATGCTTTTGAATTGACCCGATATCCGGCCTCGATAGTCTCGCATCAAATCTTCTCGGGAATGGATACGGCAATGGCTAACTATCAGGGCGGATGCCTGTGCGGGGCGGTGCGTTATCGCGCCGACGTCGAGCCCGTCAACGAACGCATCTGCCATTGTCGGCTTTGTCAAAAGGCGATCGGCGCCGCCTTCAATGCGCGTGTGCTGTTTCGCATCGACGATGTGACGGTCGAAGGGCCGTTGGCGACCGCGAACAGCTCGCCGGATATTAAACGCGGGTTTTGCCCAAGCTGCGGTACGACGATGTTTTCGCGGCGCGATGCCGCCGGCATTATAGGCGTCACCACCGGGTCACTCGACGATCGTCCGTCTTCAAGCCGCAGATGCACATCTGGACCGCCTCCAAGCAGCCCTGGGTGGTGCTCGATGACGGCTTGCCGCAGCACGAAGGCGCGCCGCCTGCCTGAGGCCTCCGGCCTCCCTTCCCGCCTTATGAAAGAAGGTGGATCGGCGCTTGAGCGCCGAAACCGATGAGCTGTGCCGGATGAAGCGGGCCAACAGAAGGGTGAAATTACGTGACCGTGACAAAAATTAATCGAAACAGTCACGAAATAACCGAAACAGTCACGCGAAAGCCGGCAAAGCGTCATTGGCGAGCCATCATTGTCTCCCTATTTAACCGGTGCGGGCCGGCATTCGAGGAGACGACGGATGAACGACAGCATCAGTACCCTGGACGAGCTTTTGAGCGATCCGATGGTCCTGCTTGTGATGGAGCGCGATCGTGTGCGCCCGGAACAGGTGCGCATGCTGCTCGAACGGGCGCGTCGGCCTTCCGTCGAGGAGCCGGTTGTGCCGCCGGCGCACGTGATCGCCAGGGCGTGCCAGAAACTCTGGCTGTGCCCCTGATCGCATCGTGATTTCCTCCAGTTTTTGCAGGCCGACCCGCCGGGCCGGTCTGGCCACTGCCTGGTGCTGCCAACGCGCCGAGGCGGCGCGGTGTTGATATTCGAACGCGCCTTCCGCACTCGCTGACGCCCATTCCCGGGTGCCAGTTCACAAATCCGTAAATTGATTTTCCGTCCCATGGCGGTATGGCTTGCCCAGGGGCCGATCGCCCCAGTCGTTCCCCGCGCAACTCCGATCTCTCTGACATGGAATTCGACATGGCCGACAGCTGCATGCAAGGCATGGACATGGGCTTTGTCGGCCTGGGCTACGCCAAGGTCGCATTTCTCGGCTTGGTGCAAGGCATCACCGAACTGCTGCCGATTTCCTCGACCGCCCACATGCGCGTCGTCCCGGCGATGCTGGGCTGGCAGGATCCCGGCTCCGCTTTCTCCGCCGCCATGCAGCTTGCGGCCCTCGCCGCGGTGATCAGCTACTTCTGGAACGATGTCAGGGACATCCTGTCCGGTTCGGTCAGTGCCTTGAAACGGCGCGATTTCGCCGACCGACATTTCCGGCTGGCGCTCTGGATCGTGCTGGCGACGATCCCGATCGCCATCGCCGGCGTGGCTCTGTCTGGCCTTCTCAACGCCTGCAATTCGCCGCTGCGCGGCCTCGGGGTCATCGGCTGGGCCTGCATCGTCATGGCACTCCTGCTGGCGCTGGCCGAACTCCGTGCCCGCCATGCGCGCACCATGGGCCAGGCATCCATGGCCGATGCGCTGCTCGTCGGCATCGCCCAAATCGGCGCATTGATCCCGGGCGTCTCGCGGTCCGGTTCGACCTTGACGGCAGCACTGGGGCTCGGCTTTAAGCGGGAAGAAGCGGCGCGCTTTTCATTCCTGCTGGGGCTGCCGGCCATCGCACTCGCCGGTCTCAAGGAGGTCTGGGAACTGCACAAGGCCCATCTCGATGCCCATGGCTGGTCGATCCTCGCGGTCGGCCTGGTGGTTGCCTCGCTATCCGCCTTCTTTGCTATATGGAGCCTGATGCGTGTGCTGGAACGCTTCTCGGCCTGGCCTTTCGTCATTTATCGCGGCGTGCTCGGCATCGCTTTGCTGCTGGGCCTGGCGATGGGATGGCTTGCCTGAAGCAATCCCGGAAAAGCGCGCAGCGGTTTTCCGCCGACTTCAGACAAGGGACTAAAAGGCAACTCCAGGAACGTGCGAGCCGGTGTTGCTTCGGCGCAACCCCGGTCGGGCATGAGTCGATCGCCAAAGATGTGATCGGCCGCCTTCATTGACTCCAGGCAAAATCCATCTTTAACGTTCTGTTAACAAAAATAGATGGGTGGGGCCGTATGGCATCCTCGGTGGGTTGGCGCCGCAAGGCGAGGGGTTTGGGGTTTGCGTTTGCGCTGACGGCTTTTTGTTCGGCCGCGGGTTTGGCGAATGCGGGACCGCTTTCCATGACTATCGGCGGGCAAACCTCCCAGCCGATCGGGCACTATGATTTTTGCAAGGTCCATTCTGCCGAATGCTCCATCCGCTCGCCCGCCAACGCTCCGGAGAGCATGACCGGCCAGCTGTTGCGGGAAATTTCCGCCGTAAATCTCTCGGTCAACACCCGCGTCAAGCCGATGAGCGACATGGACAACTACGGCAAGGATGAGTGGTGGGCCTACCCCGATAACGGGTTTGGCGACTGCGAAGACTACGCGCTTGAAAAGCAGCGCGAACTCCAGGCCGCCGGCATTGCCATTGCCAATCTGCTGATGACGGTGGTGCGCAAGCCCGACGGCGAAGGCCACGCAGTGCTTACGGTGCGCACCGACAAGGGCGATTTCATCCTCGACAATCTCAGCGACAAGGTTCGCCTCTGGAACCAGACAGGCTATCGCTACCTGAAGAGACAGGCGAGCGACAACAGCGGTCGCTGGGTTTCCATCCTTGGCGGCGACGAGCGGCTCGTCAGCTCTGTTCAATGATGTCGCCGATGTCTTGCGTCGGCAGCCGCATGTCGACCTTGGCCGTTTGATCCATTCCCGCTTGGGACCGTTCTTGCGTCGTGCCGGCGAATGCTGGCGGCGGCTCGTTGGAACTGGAAATCCGGTGCGCGCATGGATCTTTTGACTGTCCTCCAATCCGCGCCATTACTGCTCGCGCTGATCAAGACCGCGCTGCCGTCGGCGGCGGCGATCGGCATGGGGGTCGGCCAATGGTTCGCCTCGTTGCCGCCGTGCCGCGACCTCGTCT
The DNA here is from genome assembly GCF_006440475.1 of Mesorhizobium sp. B2-6-1. NCBI lineage: Bacteria > Pseudomonadati > Pseudomonadota > Alphaproteobacteria > Hyphomicrobiales > Phyllobacteriaceae > Mesorhizobium > Mesorhizobium sp. B2-6-1. The sequence goes on along the minus strand of NZ_VFUH01000016.1, from coordinate 83,584 downwards.
TCGAGGCCACCAGCTACCTGGTCTGCGAGGTCGATCCCAGGCAATATCGGATCGAATTGTTCTGGAAGGATCCGGCCGGCAAGCCCTATCAATCGCTGCACAATCTCGACGATGCCCAGCGGCGGGCCGGGCGCACGATGCTGTTCGCCATCAATGCCGGAATGTACCATCCAAACCTCGCGCCGGTCGGCCTGTATGTCGAGCGCGGGCAGGAACTGGCCTCGGCGAAGGTCGGGTCGGGAAGCGGCAATTTTTCACTCCAGCCCAATGGTATTTTCTACATCAGCGACGGCAAGGCCGCGGTCCGCGCGACAAGGGATTTCCTAGAGAAGCGTCCGCCCACCGATTATGCCACGCAGTCCGGGCCGATGCTGGTGATCAACGGCAAGTTGCACCAGAAATTCCGGGCCGACAGCACCTCGCGCAAGACGCGCGACGGTGTCGGGGTGCGAAAGGACGGCGTCGTCGTCTTCGCCATTTCGAATGGCACGGTGACATTCCATGCATTCGCACGCCTGTTTCGCGACGGGCTCGGCTGCGACAATGCGCTGTTCCTCGACGGGTCGATATCGAGCCTGCTCGCGCCGGCCATCGGCCGCAATGACGACTACTGGAACCTGGGGCCGATGATCGGCGTCTTCAGGCGATAGGATCGGCAGGCCTAGATTGCGCTTGTCACCGCGCACGGCCGACACTCGGAACCGTGCCCAAGATGCTTAAAAACTTGATTCAATCTTTATTGGTAATTTCTCGTTCATAACTAGACCTGGTTTGTCCGTCGGCCGTTGCCTTCGGTCTGTTGTGTTTGAGTACAGGTCCAGATGCGGTTACCAGGCGCCGTCAGTTTCGTGATCGCAACGCTGTGCCTTGCCGGCTGCTCGTCGACATCCGGCATGGACGCGCTGGACATCCAGAAGCCGTCGAACGAGATCACCAACTCGGTGGTGCGACCAAGCGCGCCGATCGCATCCGCCCCAGTGACCAAGGCCGAACGGAGAATGGCAGCCGAACGCAGGATGGCGGAAGCCATGCCGGTGGACGAGAATGTCCGACCTTACGGCCTGGCGGAGGAAGAGACGGTGGCGTTTCCGGCGCCCGACCTGCCGGACAGCGTCGAGCCGCCGGTCGTCGAGCCGGCGGCGCTGGTATCGCCGCCGAAGCTCTTGTCGCGGGCGGCACCGCCGATGCTGGCCGGGCCTGTCACGCGCTACGGCTTTCGCGATGCCAAGCCGATCAATTTCGGCCGCTCCTCGCCCCGCCACCTTGCCGTGCATGGTGTCGACGTGTCGCGCTGGCAAGGCAACGTCAACTGGGAGAAGCTGCGCGCCCAGGGGGCCAACTTCGCCTATATCAAGGCGACCGACGGTGGCGACCATCTCGATCCGATGTTCACCAGGAATTGGCGCAACGCCGACGCCGCAGGGCTGAAGCGCGGCGCCTATCACTTCTTCTACTGGTGCCGCACCGCCGGCGAGCAGGCCGACTGGTTCATCCGCAACGTGCCCAGGGTCGAGGGCGCCCTGCCGCCGGTGATCGATGTCGAATGGAACGGCGAATCCAGCTGCAAGCGGCGCCCGTCGCGCGAGAAGGTGCTGGAGAAGATGCAGGTGTTCATGGACAAGCTTGAACGCCACTACGGCCAGCGGCCCATCATCTACACCGCGCCCGATTTCTACCGCGACAATCTCCGCGGCGAATTCCTCGATTATTCGTTCTGGCTGCGCGCCGTGGCGCAGCACCCCTCAAAAGTCTATCCCGGCCGCAAATGGCTGTTCTGGCAATATTCCGGCTCCGGCCTGTCGCACGGCGTAACCGGCCGCATCGATCTCAACGTCTTCCACGGCGACGAACGGCAATGGCGCGCCTGGGCCGGCGGCCGGCAGATGGTGGCCGACGCGGATTGAAGACTCATTGATCATCGCCTCGATGTTGTAGCATCGGGATCAAGCACGAAGCAGGCGTAGTAATTCACCCCGTAATCCGGCCGCGGGCCAGGCGCGCCATTGTCCTTGGCACCGCCTCAAGTACCGCGCAAAAGAAGGCCTCTACCTCGGCCCGGCCGCGCACCCGAAAAGCGACATGCAGATGGGTAGATGATGCGAGATAAATCAGGAATATTTGTGCGCCGATATCATTCTTTCATCAAGCGTACTCGAAAAATACAGCTGCCTAGTGACGGTGATCTGGTCGAGTTCTGTGCTCGCTGTACACTCCAGCTGTTCTTGACGAACTTAATAAGTTCGCTTTCATATTCAGCCCCCACAGCTGCTCCCGAACTTTCAGGAGGGACTAAGGCAGCTCGCACAGAACGGCTCCGCGACTTTCGTGCTATGTTCACCAGCGTTTGCTTGGGATTAGCTAGCGTATCCAGAGCCACCGGAATTCTGGATTGACTAACAGAAAGCCATTCCGCCGCGGCTTCGTGATCAGCCAATATCCAAGATTCGATAGCTCGCGTTGCTATACGGAGTGAAAAGTTCGGTGAGCTATGAAAGTTCGTTAGAGCCTGAGCTAGTGAGGGTGCGCAGTCATACTCCTGATCTAGATCCCGAACTACCAGCCATTTCATATGCTGAGATGCCTTTACGTACGCCGGGATTTTAGGATCTAGCTTTGTCTTTCCACCGGACGGGTAAGTTCTAATCTCCTGGAATCCACAGTATTTGCAGATTGCTTTGCAAACCTCTGCGTCAACATCACCTTCCGACGCCACATATATCAAGAAATTGCACCTAAAAAAGTGACAGCTGTTCTATATTCTTTGGGCGAACAAGTGGCATAGACGCTTCAGAGAGGTTCAAGCCCGCTTCATACATTTTTCTGACATCTGGAATGTTAGAGGCAGTTTTTACTTCAGTTCCGTTATCTGTCACTTCTAGTATGTGTACCTCAGCTGGCCCGATACCTTTGTCACTCAAAAGTGCGCTGGAGTGAGTTGTTATTAGGACTTGACGGCCCGTCAACCTCTGCATCCGTGCTAACATCCGGGGTATCTGATTGGTGACTGCATCATTTAGTGACAATTCAGGCTCTTCTAACAGAAGCGGTCCGGCCTCCTCTCCTATCGCCCAAAGCAGGCCAAGCAGTCTTAGTGTCCCGTCAGAGAAGGTTTCTTCCCGTTGTTTTGTTGGGTTCTTTCTCCAGTGCCTGTATGCAGCCATTAAATGGGGTACACCCGCTTCATCCACCTCAAAATCTAAATCTTCAAATTGTGGGACGGCAATAGCGAGCGCTTCTTTCATTCGCCTCAAACGGGCGGCGCGACGTTTTTTCGGAGTCTCATTAATTCGTTTCAGCAGATCGCCACCGTATGGATCTTCAGTCTCATCAATAGTGCGACGCGGATCGCGAATGATCTGCGGAACCACGTGCGAATACCTAATAGATTGAAAGAAGTCATAGATGTCGCGGAAGTTTTTATTTGTCGAAAGTTGCTCCAGTTGCGTTTGCGTCAGTGTTAGAGGATCGTCTGATTTCTCAATTTCAACATCTCGATTCAGAACTATGGTCGAATCGTTCTTGACCCGCTCTGCAACTATACGCGGGCGATCTTCCGATCTATTTTGATTGAAGCTTAAAAGATATTCCCATTGCACATTGTCTAAAACGATTCCAACTTCGATCTCTACGTTAGATGGGATGCGCCCATGTAAGCAGCGAACGTGGGATATTCCTCCTCGCCTTCGTATTGCTTCTGCTAATCCCCCACCAACACTAACTAAATCTCGAAGAAACCGGAACGCGTCAAGAATATTGGATTTTCCTGACGCGTTTGGCCCGATAAAAAACGCCCTCGGTTGAAGCGTTATGTCAACGTCCCGAAAGTTTCTCCAGTTCTTTAGCCGCAAATGCGATATGAAGTTGGTGTTCATATGGTCAGCTGCACCCGCTCGTGCTTCCACACGTATCGCACTTCTCGCAGGTGCCGTTCCGCACCATGGTGAAGTTGTGGCATTCCGAGCATTCGTTGCCGGTGTAGCCCTGCATCAGCGATTGCTGGCGCCGGGTGGCGGCGAGCGCCTTGGCTTCCGCGGCCTCGTGCGCGGCGGCGTCGGAGAATAGCCCCTCGGCGCCGGAAGCCTCGGCTTCCTCCTCGGCGATGTCCTCGACCAGCTCCCTGGCGCGTTCCTCATAGTCACGCTTATAGGCGATGGCCTCGTCGCTCGCCGGCTTCAGCGCCAGCACGTTGGAGCCGGAGAAGGCCGTCGGCGCCACGCGGGCAGGGGCCGTGGCCGGGGCAGAACCGCCGAATCCCTTGGGTTCGGCGCCCGACACCAGCTTGACCGGCGAGGCACCGCGGTAGAGGCCCTTGGAGAAGGGCGTGGCCTTGCCTTCAGTGATGCCGCGGCCAAGTGCCGTCTTGTCGAAATCCGACTGGTCGACATGGGCGAGGTCGTGGCGGTTGAGATAAGAGACCGCAAGTTCGCGGAACACGTAGTCGAGGATCGACGTGGCGTTCTTGATCGCGTCATTGCCCTGCACCATGCCGGCCGGCTCGAACTTGGTGAAGGTGAAGGCTTCGACAAATTCCTCCAGCGGCACGCCATATTGCAGGCCGAGCGAGATGGCGATGGCAAAATTGTTCATCATCGCCCGGAAGGCCGCGCCTTCCTTGTGCATGTCGATAAAAATCTCGCCGAGACGCCCGTCGTCGAACTCGCCGGTGCGCAGATAGACCTTGTGGCCGCCGACGACCGCCTTCTGCGTGTAACCCTTGCGGCGGTTCGGCAGCTTTTCGCGGTCGCGGTAGAGACGCTCCACGACGCGCTCGACGATCTTTTCGGTAACCTGCACCGCACGCTGCGCGGCGGGCGCGGCGACCAGCTGTTCGATCGCCTCGTCCTCGTCCTCCTCGCCATCGGCGAGCAGCGAGGCATTGAGCGGCTGCGACAGCTTCGAGCCGTCGCGGTAGAGCGCGTTGGCCTTCAGCGCCAGCTTCCACGACAGCATGTAGGCGTTCTTGGCGTCCTCCACCGTGGCGTCGTTCGGCATGTTGATGGTCTTGGAGATGGCGCCGGAAATGAAGGGCTGTGCCGCCGCCATCATCTGGATGTGGCTGTTGATCGACAGCGAGCGCTTGCCGATCTTGCCGCAGGGGCTGGCGCAGTCGAACACGGGGAGGTGTTCGGCCTTTAGGAAGGGCGCTCCCTCGAGCGTCATCGCACCGCAGACATGGATGTTGGCGGCTTCGATGTCCTTCCTGGAGAAGCCCAGCGCCGGCAGCATCTCGAACGAGAAGTCGTTGAGCTGCTCGTCGGTGAAGCCAAAGGTCTCCTTCACCCAGTCGGCGCCCAGCGTCCACTGGTTGAAGACGAACTTGATGTCGAAGGCCGACTTCAGCGCCGCGTTGAGCGCCGCGATCTTGTCGTCGGTGAAGCCCTTGGCCTTGAGCGAGCCGGGGTTGATGCCGGGCGCCTGGTTGAGATTGCCATGGCCGACGGCGTAAGCCTCGATCTCGGCGATCTGGCTTTCCGAATAGCCCAGCGTGCGCAGCGCTTCCGGCACGGCGCGGTTGATGATCTTGAAATAGCCGCCGCCGGCGAGCTTCTTGAACTTCACCAGCGCGAAGTCGGGTTCGATGCCTGTTGTGTCGCAATCCATGACCAGCCCGATCGTGCCGGTCGGCGCGATGACGGTCGCCTGCGCGTTGCGATAGCCATGCTCCTCGCCGAGTTCGATGGCACGGTCCCAGGCAGCCTTAGCGTGCGTCGCCAGGCCCTGCTGCTTGAGGTCGGAAGCGACCAGCGGCACCGGGTTGACGGCCAGCTTCTCGTAGCCGTCCTTGTCGCCATAGGCGGCGCGGCGATGATTGCGCATGACGCGCAGCATGTTCTGCGCATTGCGGTCGTAATCGGGGAAGGCGCCGAGCTCGGACGCCATCTCGGCCGAGGTGGCGTAGGCGGTGCCGGTCATGACGGCGGTGAGCGCGGCGCAGATGGCGCGGCCCTCATCGGAATCGTAGGGAATGCCCGAGGTCATCAACAGGCCGCCAATATTGGCATAGCCGAGGCCCAGCGTGCGGTAGTCGTAGGAGAGCTTGGCGATCTCCTTTGACGGGAACTGCGCCATCATGACCGAGATTTCCAGCACGATGGTCCACAGCCTGACCGTATGCTCATAGGCAGCGATGTCGATCGTGCCGTCGGCATTGCGGTAGGGGAGCAGATTGATCGAGGCGAGATTGCAGGCCGTGTCGTCGAGGAACATGTATTCCGAGCATGGGTTGGAGGCCCGGATCGCACCGGCGGAGGCGCAGGTGTGCCAGTCGTTCATCGTCGTGTTGAAGTGCAGGCCCGGATCGGCGGATGCCCAGGCGGCGTAGCCGATCTTTTCCCAGAGATCCCTGGCCTTCAGCGTCTTCAGCACCTTGCCGTCCTTGCGGGCGGTGAGATGCCAGTCGGCATCATCCTCGACGGCGCGCAGGAAATTGTCCTTCAGCGACACCGAATTGTTGGAGTTCTGGCCGGAGACGGTGAGGTAGGCGTCGGAATCCCAGTCGGTGTCGTAGGTCTTGAACGACATCGAGGTGTAGCCCTGCTTGGCGAACTGGATGACGCGGTAGATATAGTTCTCCGGCACCGCGTCCTTTTTGGCCGCCTTGATCTCGCGCTTCAGTGCGGTGTTGACGGCGGGGTCGAAGCAGTCGTCGTCATGGCCTTCGCAGTTGACGCAGGCCTTCATGATCGCTTCGAGATGCTTCTTGACGATCTTGGAGCCGGTCACCAGCGAGGCGACCTTCTGCTCTTCATTGACCTTCCAGTCGATGAATTCCTCGATGTCGGGGTGATCGGCGTCGACGATGACCATCTTGGCGGCGCGGCGCGTCGTGCCGCCCGACTTGATGGCGCCCGCGGCGCGGTCGCCGATCTTGAGGAAGCTCATCAGGCCGGACGAACGGCCGCCGCCGGACAGCTTTTCGCCCTCGCCGCGCAGCAGCGAGAAATTGGAGCCGGTGCCCGAGCCGTATTTGAACAGGCGCGCCTCGCGCACCCACAGATCCATGATGCCGCCCTCATTGACGAGGTCGTCCTGCACGCCCTGGATGAAGCAGGCATGCGGCTGCGGGTGCTCGTAGGAGGATTTCGACTTCGTCAGCTTGCCGGTGAACGGGTCGACATAGAAGTGGCCCTGGCTCGGGCCGTCTATGCCATAGGCCCAGTGCAGGCCGGTGTTGAACCATTGCGGCGAGTTCGGCGCCACGCGCTGGGTGGCCAGCATATAGGCAAGCTCGTCGCGGAAGGCGCGCGCGTCTTCCTCCGACTTGAAATAGCCGCCCTTCCAGCCCCAATAGGTCCAGGTGCCGGCCAACCGGTCGAAGACCTGGCGGGCGTCGATCTCGGACCCGTAGCGCTCGGCTTCCGGCAACTTGGCAAGTTCGGCCTCGTCGGCGACTGAGCGCCACAGGAAGGAGGGAACATCGTTCTCCTCGACCTTCTTCAGCCGCGCGGGGACGCCGGCCTTGCGGAAATATTTCTGCGCCAGGATGTCGGCGGCGACCTGGGAGAATTGCGCCGGCACGTCGATATTGTCCAAGCGGAACACCACCGAGCCATCCGGATTCTTGATCTCGGAGAGCGCCTTGCGGAATTCGATCTCCGCGTAAGCCGATTGTCCCTGTCTGGTGAAACGACGCTCGATGCGCATTGGTCCGGTCCCTTTTGTCTATATATAGCGCTTTCGTCAGGAGATTTCTGCTCCCAATGCGAAACGCGCATGTCCGCCGTCTGCCGGCGTTCGAAAACGGCCGGCTCTCCATTTTCGCGGTCTTCGTCCGCCTTGCTGGTCAAACTTCTTGCGAAGCGCCTGTCCAACTCACCGACGAACCCGCGGGTCCCTCAAAACTGATTTTTTCCGATTCCCTCACTCGAGGGAAATTCACATTATCTAGCGTCGAACCTGCCTGCAAACACTAAATATAGTGTTAACAGACAATTTATTCCAGTCCGACAATTCTCCCTTTTATCGCCCACGCCCCACAATCCCAACGCTTCCGCCAGCCTCGTAAACAGGCGGAAATGTGGGGAAAAACGCACATAATCCGGGAAAAAGACCGGGCTCAGAACTTTCCGGTCGCGCTCTCAACAGGAGCGCATGGCCTATAAAAGGCGACTCGTTTTGCGCCGTCAAGGATTCGTTTGCGTAGCTTTTGTGACCTCAACATCTTGTGTGTCACACATGTGGATAACGGGGATAGAATGGAGCTGCCGCGGTAGCCCCCGGCCGAGGGGACAAAGACGCGCTTGTCAGGCTTCGCGACGGCTCCGGGGCGTGATCCAGGCACAGACCATCTGGCGCATCCGACGTCGCGGATCAGCCGTAATGCGTCCTGGGCTTCGGCTCGGTTCCGGTGAAGTGCACCCCGATCCGGCCGTTGCGGCGCCAGCGGACCTCGCATCGATAGCCGATGCCGTCGACGGGCACATAGAGAAGGAAATGATCCGGAATCGTTGCTTCGGGCGGAACCTTGAGTTCGGCGCCACCTTCATTTTGATTGCGCAGCGTGCAGCCAACTTCCGAATTCGAGATGCCCGTGATGATCGTGCCGCCCTTGAGCACGCGCTGGCGATGCTCGCGCTTGTGCTCGTCGGATCTCTCTGGATTGGGATTTGCGGGATTTGTCATCGGTAAAACGCCAGGATCGGATCAGATCCTATTACGTCTTCATTAGAAAAGCATTCACGCCGCAGGCGCCCCCGTCCGAGCTGCTTGGTGGCGCGGCCGGTCCCGGTTCAGGCAAACCGACGCGGGTCGGCGCAGAAATAGGCGATGATCTGGCAAAGATCCGGTTCGTTGACCATGCGCACCGCTTCGCTCGAACTGACCCATTTGCGGGTGCGGGAGCGTTTTTCCTTCCAATGGTCGGCGACCTTGTCGACATGCAGCGGGAACACCAATACCTCGCATGGCACTTCCTCGCCGGAGGCCAGGGCCTTGGCGTAGAAGTAGCGGCCGGCCTCGAGATGCGAGATCGTCCCGCGCAGTCCGGCTTCCTCGACAGCCTCGCGCGCCGCGGCTTCGCAAAGCGGCTCCCTGGCTTCAGGCCAGCCCTTCGGAAGCACCCAGCGGCCGGTATCGCGGCTGGTAATCAGCATGATCTCGACGCTGTTTCCGGTTTCGCGCCAGGGCAGGGCGGCTACCTGCAGACGGCACGGCGCGGTGCCGAAGAGTCGCCGGACCCTTTCGGCCAGATGGTTGTGCGTCGTTGGCCTCGTCAGCATCGGAGAAGCTAGCCCCAGCCTCCAGAATCGTTTGCCGTCTCACGAATCTTACGGCCAATTGTCGGCAATAAAAGTAAAAACTTTCATCAGGATGGCCGATTTTCGCCAATAGACGCCGATTTCCGCGCGCCAGCCAGCCTCGCGAGACCCTTTGCCTAGTGGATGAGACTTCCCTGCGGCTCGATTTGCAGCAGGTTGCTTGCCGCGAATCAGCCGGCGTGATCGTCAGCGATCGGCTTCTGGTAGGTGAAGCCCATGTCCCAGGGAAAATAGATCCAGGTATCCTGACTGACCTCGGTGACGAAAGTATCGACCAGCGGCCGCCCCTTCGGTTTGGCGTAGACGGTGGCGAAATGCGCCTTCGGCATCATGGCGCGCACGATGCCAGCCGTCTTGCCGGTGTCGGTCAGGTCGTCGATAATCAGCACGCCCGCGCCGTCGTCGGCAAGCAGGGCCGGCGTGACCTCCTTCAGCACCTGCAGCTGACCCTGGCTGCTGTAGTCATGATAGGAGGCGACGCAGACCGTCTCGATAACGCGTATGCCAAGCTCCCGCGAGATGATCGCCGCCGGCACGAGGCCGCCGCGCGTGATGCAGACGATCGCTTTCCATTGCGCCTTGTTGGTGCCGGCAAGCCGCCAGGCGAGCGCGCGCGCATCGCGGTGGAACTGGTCCCAGGAGACCGGAAAGGCTTTTTCGGGAAGGGACATCTTTCGCGCACTCCGCAGCACGCGCGGTCGCGCGCAGAAAACAGGGGAATGCGCGCGGAAGTAACTGGAAAACCTCGCGCTTGGCAAGAGCGGCCGCAAACGACACTGTGAACTTACCGCGACAGGAAAGCCGCCACCGGCGCGGTGCGCAGCACGGAGCGCGTCACTCCGCCGAACAGGAGCTGGCGCAGCCACGAGTGGCTGTAGGCGCCAAGCACCAGCAAATCGGCGCCGGTCTCCGCGATCCTGGTCTGGATCACCTCGTCGACCGAGGTGCCGCCCGATCTCTGCACCGAGACACTCACGCTGGCGCCATGACGCGACAAGGCGGAAGCGATTTCCGCTCCGGCGGCCTCGGGGCGTTCATCGAGCGTGTCCGGCGGATCGATGACCAGAATGTCGGTTTTGTCGGCCTCGATGATGAAGGGCAGCGCATCGAAGGCGGCGCGTGCGGCCTCCTTGCTGCCGTTCCAGGCAAGCAGCACACGCTTGAAGGTGGTGATCAGTGGACCCAGGTGCGGCACTACCAGCACCGGCCGTCCGGCGTCGTAGACCAGTGTGTCGACGTCGGCGCTCGCATCGCCGCCCGTCTCGCGCTGCGCGGCGATGATCAGGTCGGCGGCACGCACGCTTGAAATGCCGGTCAGGGCGCTGTCGCCGGAAAAACTCTCCAGGCTGTGCCATTCGAAGGACAGGCCGGAATTCTCGATATGCCTGAGAAACGCGGCCCGCAGCTTTTCGGCCCGTTCGCGGTTCATGTCGGCCGAAACCTGCAGGAACTCGGTGTCGGGAAAGCCGGTGGCCGACGTGTAGGGCACCGGAAGCGCTTCGGCGTGGATGCCGATCAGATGGCTCTGGAAGCGGCCGGCAAGCGGAATGGCGAAGTCGAGCACTCGCTCCGCGTCCTGCTCGTTCTGCAGAATGGCGACGATGGTCTTGAAGCGCATGGTGATCCCCTCATTTTGCGAGCGATCCGCCCGCGGCAAGGAAACGTCGCCGCGTTGTGCTTGGTTCCGGCCTGGACCGGATCAGCTCGCGCTGCTGGCAAAGCCGGCCACCATCGCCTCGACATCGGCGCGCGCAGCGTCCAGGGCCTGCTGGCTGCGGGCACGGACCACCAGTTCGGTCCAGAACTTGCCGTCGCCGTATTTCGGATAGGAGCCGATGATCGTGTCCGGATGCGCTTTCTGGATCTCGCCCAGCGGCCCGCCGACGAGACCTTCGCCGAACGGGCAATGCACCGCTGCCGACAGCATTTTCGTGCCGGCTTTCAGCGTCGGCACGACATTGTCGAGCATGGCCTGGAAGATCGAGGGCACGCCCGCCATCACGTGGACATTTCCGATGCGGAATCCGGGCGCGACCGACACCGGATTGTCGATATGGTCGGCGCCGCGCGGCATTCGGGCCATGCGCTTGCGGGCCTCGGTGTATTCGATGCCGCGAGCGGCATAGCTTGCTTCCAGCAGGGCATAGGCCTTGGCATCGTATTCGCACGGCACGCCGAAGGCCCTGGCAATCGAATCGGCTGTGATGTCGTCATGGGTCGGCCCGATGCCGCCGGTTGTGAACACATAGGTATAGCGGGCCCGCACCGCATTTACCGCGGCGACAATCTCGTCTTCCTCATCGGGAACGATGCGCACCTCCTTCAGGTCGATGCCGATGGCCGTCATGATGTCAGCCAGATGGCCGATATTCCTGTCCTTGGTGCGGCCGGACAGGATCTCATCGCCGATGACGAGCATGGCGGCGGTAACGATTTCGGACATCGATGGCTCCGGCAAAAACGGGTCGCCTGAAATAGCGCGGCACGCGGCCAGCGGCAATGCCATCCGACCGGTGAACAAACTGTGCCCGTATCGCGGTATTCCCCGAATATTGGCGCCCTAAGTACCCTGGCGTGGCCGGGCGGCCGAGGATCATCTATCTCCGCATTTCAACCTGTCGGTGGCCGCCGGAGGCGATCGTCTTCCTGAACGGGACTGGCACCTCCCCAGATCAGTTTCGCCATGCGGGTCGCTGCCTTCGTCCAGGGCACAGTGGCTCGCGCATTCGGGATTAGGCTTCACCGACGCTTCACAAGGAATTCAAGGAACCATTCGGCTGATGACTGGTTTGCCCCGTGTCGCACCCAAGGCGACGAATACAAAACGGAGTGATCCAATGTACAAAAAACTTTTCGCGGCATTCGTTCTGACGGCCGGTCTTGCCACATCGGCGATGGCGCAGTCGACGGACGGCAGGTATTACAACCATGACAGTTGGTGGAACAATTGGTCGCTGTTCGGCAATGAGGATTCATCAGCCATCGACCAGAGCACCACCGGGAGCATCAACGCATACGGCTCCGGGTTGAGCACCCAAGGCAATACCGGTGGGATGGGCCCATGTGCTCACAACACTCCAGGTCCGGACGCCAATGCTCAAGGCAACGTCAATGACCAGTACTGCGGCAAATAATCAGCCGTAAGCTCCCTGCTGACCGTAGGACGTTTTTCTCTCCCGACGTCCGCGGTCGGCGCTCCGGGGCGGCCGGCCTTTGGGGCGATCGGGTTTTGGGCTGAAAGATCAGTCGGAAACCTCGGTCTGCGGCCGGTCGCGTCCATCAGCCAGTTCCTCATGCCATTTGCCGTCGGCATCCTCGTACTGGATGCCGTCCGTCGACCCCGCGACCTGCTGCTCGGCTGAAGCGATCTCGGCGGCCCGCAACGCGTCCTGATGCGTGGGAAACGTCTCCGAGAAGGTCGCTCCGACCTTGTAGGCCCAGCCGCCGTCATGCTCGACGATCTTGTAAGTCAGCTTCGCCATCAAAAACCTCCGGTTTAAAGGTCCGTCCGCTCAATGCAGGCGGTCGTCGGACAGCTTGTCGTCTGGCACCAGCACTTCCGATTCCCTGGCGGCTTCGATAAGGGCCCGGCGCGCATCCGCTGTCGAACGATAACCTTCCAGCACTTTGAGGCAAGTGTCGAGAGCATCACGATGACGGGGGCCGCGATTGAGCGGCCAAACCGTCATCAGGCACTCCGCCGCCTCTTGGGTACTGCGGATGTGGCGATATTTGCCGACATGGCCGAGTTCGACCACGACCGGTGTTTCAAAAGGCTTGTTGTCCATCATGGCCGCAACGCAAAGCAGTCAATTTGGTTGCAACCGTGTCTTCAGCCTGCGCCCAAACGTCCCAGACCTCCTTGGAAGCTCTATTGCGGCGGTCGTCCGACGACGCGTTCCGCCTTCTCGGAAGGGCCGCTCAACCCGCCGCCTTCATCCAGTGCTGCATCGTCGTCACCGAGCGCGCGAGCTGCGGCGCGGGATGGATCGCCTCGCTGAACGTGGCGGCCGCTCGCCACCCCCAGCGCGGGTCGGCGAGGAAGGCGCGCGCCAGCGCAACCATGTCGGCGCGGCCTTCGGCGATGATCGCCTCTGCCTGTTTGGGATCGTCGATCAGACCGACCGCGCGGGTAGGGATGCCGGCGCCCCTGCGCACGGCTTCCGCCAGATGTACCTGATAGCCGGGGCCGGAGGGCAGTTTCTGCAAGGGCGAATTGCCGCCGCTCGAGCAACAGAGATAAGCGACGCCTTCGGCCTTCAGCGCTTTCGCCACTTCGATCGCATCCTCGACGTCGAAACCGCCATCGACCCAATCCTTGACCGACAGCCGGGCGCCCAGCATCAGTTTTGGCGCTGCCTTTTTCACCGCCTTGGCGATCTCGACGACAAGACGCATGCGGTTTTCCAGCGAGCCGCCCCAGCTGTCCGTGCGTTGGTTGGAGAGCGGCGACAGGAACTGGAAGATCAGGTAGCCGTGCGCCGCGTGCAGCTCGATGAAGTCGAAGCCCGCGCGTTCGGCCCGCCTCGCCGCCTCGGCGAACCGCTCGATGAGCTGGAGGATCTCCTCTTCCTCCAGCGCTCGCGGCACGTTCCAGCCGGTATCGTAGGCGATTGCCGAAGCCGAGACGGTCTGCCAGGGATCCTCGTTCGGCTGCAGCGGTCCGCCGCCCTCCCAAGGCTTGCGGTTCGAGGCCTTGCGGCCGGCATGGGCAAGCTGAGTGCCGAATTTGGTGCCGGGTGCGGCCACGCGCCTTGCTGCGTCCAGGGCGCGGCGCGCAGCGGCTTCATTGTCTTCGGAATAGAGGCCGAGGCAGCCATGGCTGATGCGGCCACGCCGCTCGACATCGGTCATCTCGACCGTCACCATGCCGGCGCCGGACATTGCCAGGTTCATCCAGTGGTGGAGATGCCAGTCGCTCGCCGAGCCGTCCTCGGCCGAATACTGGCACATCGGCGCGACGGCGATGCGGTTGGGAAAGCTCAAGTCATCGAGCGTGATCGGCTGGAAAAGCGATGTGGTCATGAACGAAACTCCGGGAATAGGATGCGCTATTTAGGCGATCGATCGCCGCCATGCCACACACGAGAGAGTGAAATGCTTGCTGGACCAACCGCTGCCCCGATTGCGTGAACGCTGGTTCGCGGCTACGCCTCCCGGGTAACGTGGAGGCAGCCGATGGAAGATCGTATCCGCATCCGTTCTGAAGAAATCCTATCCGACGACTGGGCGGTTCTGAAGAAGACCGTCCTCGACTACCGTCGCCGCGACGGACAATGGGAGACACAAATCCGCCAGACTTACGATCGCGGCGATGGCGCGGTGATCCTGCCCTATGATCCCCATCGTTCGACCGTGCTCCTAGTGCGCCAGTTCCGCTATCCCGCCTATGTCACCGGCCACCGCGAGCCGCTGGTCGAGGCCTGCGCGGGACTGCTCGACGAAAACGATCCGGAGACCTGCATCCGCAAGGAGGCGGAGGAAGAGCTCGGCTATCGGCTGAACCATGTGGAGCGGCTGTTTTCGCCCTACATGAGCCCAGGCAGCGTCACCGAGCGGCTCTGGTTCTTCACCGCCCTCTATTCGCCCGCCGACCGCATTTCGGCCGGTGGCGGCGCAGCGGACGAAGGCGAGGACATCGAGGTGCTGGAAATGCCGCTCGACGAGGCTCTGGCCGGCATTGCCGATGGCCGCATCATCGACGCCAAGACCATCATCCTGATCCAGCATCTGAAGCTCCATCCGATCGCTGTTTGACCGATACCGGTCGCCCCTGCGGGACGAAGAATCGGTGCGGGGCGAATGAAAACGAACGTGTTTTGCACAACGCTTTTTTGGGACTGCATGGCCCTAATTGACGAGATCGCCTAGGTAGTTGAAACGAAAGGCGCGCGGACGTGGCGGAATTGGTAGACGCAAGGGACTTAAAATCCCTCGATCTCTGATCGTACGGGTTCGATTCCCGTCGTCCGCACCACCTTAACTCTACTTCAATGCTCTGCAGAGCCTAGCCGCCACCAACGGGTGCCACCCGGGTCTTCTAGCGGCGGCTCGGCGACCGTGCGCCGAGGCGCGCCGTCGGCTATGGGCCCTCGGCGAACGTTGCCACGATCCGCCGACCTGAAACGGCGGATCGTGGCGTTCAAGCGCTCACTGGATAATCTTTACGATCTTGCGTGTGCCGGGATCCACGACGACGGTGTGATTGTCCACGACGACATAGCGATATTTGACGTTGGGAATTTCATGAAGCTCGACTGTATCGGGCAGGGCGGTCCCGACATTGAGCTCAACGCCGGGAATCTTGACTGAGGCCAGAGGCTGTTTCTTTACGTATTCTTGTATGACGGTTTCGTCCTGCGGCTGAATGACCACATCCTGTGCGGCGGCGGCACCGATGCCGGCAAGCAGCAGGAATCCCGCTACGACGGTTGTAAGATCGGTTCTCATTGTTGCTTCCTTTCTCTCTCGTTGGGCTTGACGCGAAGCGCGGTGGCGCCCGAAGGATTGCCAGGGTTGGCAAGGGCTCCCAATGCTGGCCATCGATCAGGGGAACCATCGTTCAATGGCCTGTCAGGCAATCGCTCTTAGACGCGTGGGTTCCAAACAACCGTGGGTTTGGGCCTTTTGCGCGCCACGATCTGACTTTGGTCGCATGTTCAATAGGACCCAAGCCCCAGCAGTGGAACCGCCGGTAGGAAGCGTGCGTTGCGTTTGCTAATGATCTTCAACTGGAGGCCGATCATGGCAGCCGGCCCCGCTGTGGTAAATTCTGGCGGCAGCGCTGCCGTGGCCATTGTTCTGGCAGGCGGAAAAAATATTTGGCGTCAAGATTGACGCTCCCAAAGCCAAAGTGCCGTCCGCATCGGCGAATCCGGCAGCGCCGTCGAACGGTGGCTGATGTCAATCCGACGCTTCGTGAGGCAAAGCATGACCCCTGGTTCCATCAAAACTGATGGCCGTGACCGTGTCACAATCCCCGACAACGACAATCACATGGCTGGCGTCGACACCAAGCCGCTCTTGAAAAGTATCCAGAGCGACGATTTTGCTGACGCGCTTTGCGCGAGAGCCGAGCGGTTCGCGACCAAGGTGGTCGTGGCAATGGCGATTTGTTTGACATCGACACTGGTCGCCGGCGTTTATTTTTTACTGGCGCCCTCTTGAGGGACCAGAAGCTCAAGCTGGAGAGCACGACCGGCCTCTCATACCCGGGCTGCGATTAAGCACTCATTTTCAACAGGGAAGACCCGCCTGGCTTCCTTCCCTTGTTGTCGGTCCGCCGCTCGCGGGCACGGCCCGGCAGGGTTGGCGATCAGCCGGGCCGGATTGCACAATATTAGTCGTTGCTGTCGTAGATCACCACTGGGTGACGCCGGTGGTGACGGCGTTCAGTTGAGCCCGTTATGACGACGGTGTCGCGGCGATGATGCCGGCGACCTTGGTCATAGAAAGCCACCGTGCCATGGCGCCGATGATGGAGGCGATGGCCCTGATCGTTGATCACTGCCACGTGACGGTGATGATGGCGATGGGTTTTGATGACGACGTCGGCTTCTGCCGCCGAAGCGACAACCGGCATTGCAACGAAAACGAGCGCCATGGCACTTGTCAGAAAAATCGCTTTCATAAGTGTTTCTCCATTCCAGATCCCTCGGGGTAGTTTCACGACAGCTCAAGCCGCACGAGATCTCGATTTGAGCTTTCTGCCTGCGAACTGAGCAGGGGGTTGAGGGTGCAATGATGGCAACCCTGCTCTCGTGGGCACATGAAGGACCATTGCTGCACCCGTTCAACAAATGAAAGGAATGCGAGTACGTTCCTTGCAGGAGAGCTGATCGGACCTCTGCTGTAGGTATTCGGACCAAGGTCTTGCTGATGTTCTTGGACCTTCGTCCGCACTTGCGGGTTCGATGGCTCTTTTCTCGATGCAATTCTTTGAGTGTTCACTGCGCGATCGGGCGCGGGTACTGCGATGGCGGACGCGCGCCTGCGTGCGAGGGCAGGATCATAAACGGCACGCGGCATCAAGTGCTGCGCCGGTGACGTTCAGACAAGCGGGCATGGTGATACTGGTGCGATCACGCAATTCCGCGCGCCGCAGGCAATGATACGGTGTCTGCGCGGCGGATCTGATCCGTCGAGGCCGGCGTCTACCAGGCCCAACCCATCCCCCCGCCCACTGGGGACGCCGGCCCCTCAGTCCTTGGAATTGCCGTAGAATTGCCGTCGCGGACCATGCGAGATCGAGCATGATCCCGCCCGGTGACCGGGCGCGGCGATGGGGCTCAGAACTTGTAGCTCAGATTGATGCCGACCGTATTCAGCTTCACATTCTGGTCGCGATCGAGAAAATCGTCCGGCGCATCGAAATGCTCCTTGCTGAAATCATAGTAACGATACTGCGCCCCGACGACGAACCTGTCGGTCAGCGCATAGTCGATGCCGGCGCCAACCGTCCAGCCTATGCTGGTTCGCGTGTTGTCGAACGAGGTACCGGCATCTTGCGAGGTTTCGATGCCGGCAAAGGCGACGCCGCCGATGCCGTAGATCAGGAACCGATCCATCGCATAGCCGGCCTTGGCATTGATGGAACCGAACCACTTGACATCCGTGCCGAGCAGATTTCCCGCACCCAGTTCTTCGGCGCCCTTTGCCGAGGAATAGTTAAGCTCTGCTTCGGCGCCGAGCACAGCCTGGTCGAATTGCCACAGACCGGCGACATGGCCACCGACGAAACCGCCGTCGAGGTCTGGCGAGGCGGCAAACGGCTCGCCCTCGGTTCCCGAGATGTCGGAACTGCCCCAGCCATAACCGCCTTGCAGGCCGGCATAGTGGCCGGTCCAGTCGAAACCGGGCGCGGTCATCGGCACATCGGCCACAGGTTCGGCTGCGAAAGCCGGTGCGGCCAGAGCGGCAAGAAAACCGACACTTGCAAGCATTAGGCGACGCATCGAACTGCCCGAACGAAGAGCTGGAAGATCCTGGCAGGCACGGTAACCCGATTTGCGGCAAAACGGAATCGCATTTCTGTGCGGCCGATTTACGCTCTCCGTCGGTCTTGGAACAATCGGGAGAAAGTGTGAGGCTGGTCAAAACCGTGGCGGCTTGGCACAGTCGGGCAAACAGGAGTCGCTTCATGGCGAACACGCCGTCGGGCAGCAAACCCAGACCATGGACTGAAATGGCGACACATCTGGTCGATGTCGCCATGGGCAGGAAACCCGCGGATCTCGTCATCCGCAACGGGCGCTGGGTCAATGTCCACTCCGGCGAGATCGTAGCCGGCACCGACATCGCCATTGCCGGCGGCCGCTTCGCCTATTGCGGCCCGAATGCCGGCCATGCCATCGGGCAGGGCACCAAGGTGGTCGATGCCGGCGGGCGCTATCTGGTGCCCGGTCTTTGCGACGCGCACATGCATGTCGAGAGCGGCATGGTGACGGTGACCGAATTCTGCCGCGCGGTGATCCCGCACGGCACGACTTCGATGTTTATCGATCCGCACGAGATCGCCAATGTGCTCGGCCTGCCCGGCGTGCGGCTGATGCATGACGAGGCCGTCGCCATGCCGATCAACGTGCATGTCCAGATGCCGTCCTGCGTGCCCTCGGCCCCCGGGCTCGAACATGCCGGCGCCGAACTGACGGTCGCCGACGTCGCCGAGGCGATGGGCTGGGAAAATATCATCGGGCTGGGCGAGGTGATGAATTTCCCTGGCGTAGCCGCCAACGATCCTGTGATGTCGGGCGAGATCGCCGCGACCGTGAAAGCCGGCAAGACCGTCGGCGGGCACTATGCCTCGCGCGATCTCGGCTTGCCGTTCCATGGCTATGTCGCCGGCGGCCCGGAGGACGACCATGAGGGCACGCGCGCCGAAGATGCCATCGCCCGCGTGCGCCAGGGTATGAAGGCGATGCTTCGGCTGGGCTCGGCCTGGTACGACGTCGCCTCGCAGATCAAGGCGGTTACCGAGGGCGGCATCGATCCGCGCAATTTCATCCTGTGCACCGACGACAGCCATTCCGGCACCTTGGTTCACCAGGGGCATATGGACCGCGTGGTCCGCCACGCGATCAGCCAGGGCTTGAAACCGGTGACCGCGATCCAGATGGCGACGCTCAACACCGCTCAGCATTTCCGGCTGGAGCGCGAGATCGGATCGATCGCGCCGGGGCGGCTGGCTGACCTTTTAATCGTCTCGGATCTCGCCGAAATGACCATCGACGAGGTCTATGCGCGTGGCGTCAGGCTGGCCAAGGCCGGCAAGCTCGACATCGACATTCCGGTCTACGACTATCCCAAGGCGGCGAAGAACACCGTCAAGCTCGGCAAGAAGCTGAAGGCCCACGATTTCGACATCACGGCACCCAACGGCGCGAACGAAGTCCGGGTCCGGGTCATCGGGGTCATCGAAAATCAGGCACCGACGCGGGCGCTGGAAGCGGATCTCGCCGTCGAGGACGGGCTGGTCGCCATGGATCGCCGCAACGACGTCTGCCAGATCGCGCTGGTCGAGCGCCACAGGGGTACCGGCGGCGTCACCAATGCCTTTGTCTCCGGCTTCGGTTACATCGGCGATTGCGCGATGGCGTCGAGCGTGGCGCATGATGCCCACCACATCATCGTCGTCGGCACCAACAAGCGGGATATGGCGCTGGCGGTCAACCGACTGGGCGAGGTCGGTGGCGGCGTCGTGCTGTTTTCCAAGGGTAAGGAACTGGCACTGGTCGAAATGCCGATCGCCGGGCTGATGTCGGACGAGCGGGCCGAAATCGTCGCAGCCAAGGCCGACAAACTGACCGAGGCCATGCGCCAGATGGGCTGCTCGCTGAACAACGCCTACATGCAGCACTCGCTGCTGGCGCTGGTCGTCATTCCGGAGCTCAGGATTTCCGATGTCGGCCTGATCGACGTGACGACCTTCCAGAAGGTCGACCTCTTCGTATAAGAGCAGTTGCGGTCGCTTCGCTCATCCGCCGGTGGCGATCGTCAGCACCTTGAACGGCGTGGTGATGACGATCTCGGCAACCGAGCCGACGGCCTTGCCGAGGCCTTGGCCGAGATTGTTGAGCTGCACTGGAGGTTCGTCCGACGCCAGGCCGGCCGGGGCCCGCAGCCGGTCGCCGAGCAACTGAACCAGGATCGGATTGTCGGCGAATTTGGCGTGGTTCAGCCGGTCGCCACCCTTGGTCTGGCTGAGATCGACCACAGACACGCCATAGCTGGCCAGATCGGCCGCGTCGCCATAGTCGCCGACGCGGGGCTTGTCGCCCGAGATCAGGGAAGACAGTTTGAGCGCCCGGTCGTCCGCTGAAAGCAGGATGGCGAACGGTTTGTCCGGCTTGCCGTAGCGGATCATCTGTTTCTTGAACACGTCGACGTCGATGTCGGGCGAGGCCAGGACGACATAACCGAGCTTGCCGTCGAGATCGCGGTCGCCGGTGATGGCAAGCTGGCGCAGCGCCTCCATGGTCACCCATGTTCCCATCGAATGGGCAACGATGTCGATACTCTTGGCCCGCGTCTTGGCCAGCATCCTGAGCGTTGCCTCGAGGTCGTCACGCGCCGCGTTGGCGCTCTCCTTGTCATAGATGTAGCCCGTCGTCTTGCCGCTCGAGGCCCAGGAGAACAGCACCGGCGTGCCCGGATATTTCGTGTCGTGCGCGATCTGCGTCAGCCGGTAGATGCCGTCGTCGAAACCATTGTTGAACCCGTGCACGAAAACCAGCGCACGGTCGCCGCGCATGGCGATGTCGGCACCGACCGCCTTGGCGAATTGCGGCGCATCCGCATAGAACGCGACATCCTTGGCGGTGAAATCCTTGGCTGGATTGCTGTTGGCAGGCCCCCGGACACGCTCGATCATGCCGACCTTGTGGCTTTTCGGCACGGTGACGTCGACCCGGGCGAAGCTGGTGGTCAAGGAGCGATCGCCGTCGAACACCTGCCGCGGGTCCTTGGTCGCCTTCTGGCGGGTGGTGGCGACGAATATCTCGTGGGTGGCCGCGATGTCGGACGCGGGTACGGCAACCGTCGTCCTGTTCAGCAGATCGTGCGTGTTTCGGCCGGCGCAGCCTGCGACCAGCAGCGCGAACGCAATGACGACGAAACTCTTCGAATGCACCGTCACACGCCGGCTCCCGCAAAGGAGGACGTCAAACGCGTGACGTCGTTGGATATTCCGATAAGGCCAGAGGCCGGCGCGGTCCAGTTCAAAGTTGGTCGACACCGTCCGCAAGGCCGAGCGGGCCACGCGAACCCGCGGCGATGCATCTATTGCCCGAGCAGACTAATGCGGTCGGTCACGTCGCGATCGCTGGCAAATCCATCGTCTTCGCGCAGCCGTTGGCCGATCATCTTCACCAGCGCGGGATTGTCGGCGAATTTCGTATGGTTGAAACTGTCCGCTCCCTTGATCTTGGAGAGGTCGACGACCGTTACGCCGTAGGATGCAAGGTCGGCGGCGTCCTTGTAGTCGCCGACGCGCGGCCGCGCGCCGGCAATCAGACCGGAGAGCCGGAGCGCGCGGTCATCATCGGACAACAACAGGATGAACGGCTTGTTGGGTTTGCCATAGCGGCGCATCTGGCTCTTGAACACGTCGACATCGATGTCGGGCGATGCGAGCACGACGTCGCCGAGCTTGCCGCCGAGATCACGGTCGCCGGTGATGGCGAGCTGGCGCAGCGTCTCCATGGTCACCCAGGTTCCCATCGAATGGGCGACGATATCGATGCGCCGCGCCCCGGTCTGCGCCAGCATACGCAACGTCACCTCGAGTTGGTCGCGCGCGGCGCTGGCGCTTTCCTTGTCGTAGACATAGTCGGTGGTCTTGGCGCCGGATGCCCAGGAAAACAGCACGGGTGTGCCGGGATAGCCGGAATCGTGGACGATCTGGGTCAGGCGGTAGACGGCGTCGTCGAAGCCGGTGTTGTAGCCATGGACGAAGACCATGACGCGGTCGCCGCGCGCCGCGATGTCAGCACTCAGCGCACTGGCGAATTTCGGCTGGGTGTCGTAGCCGACGACCTCGGAGGCCATGAAGTACTTGGCCGGATCGTTCGATTTGCCGCGCGAGCGGCGTTCGATCTGCCCGGTCTGGTGGATGCCGGGCACGGTGACGTTGACGCGGGCGTAGTTCAGCGTGGCCGATCGCTCGCCGTCGAAGACCTTGTTCGGATCGTCGGATTTCTTGCGCGTGGTGGCGATGAAGATGCTGTGATTGCCGGCGATCTCGGTCACCGGCGCTGCCACGATGGCGCTGCCGAGCAGCTCTTGAGTCTGCTGTCCCGCGCAACCCGCGACAAGCAAGGCTAGGCCAATGGCAAAAATCGTCTTCAACGGCACGTCTGAAATTCCACTCCGGCCCGAAAGGCCAATCGCCTCCGCGAAGTCTCCCCGACAGCGCAAGTGCGGCGGAAGTAAGTCGTGCCCAGCCGAAAAGCGGTCGGCGTCTCGCGACCGCCGCCGCAGTGTTGCACGAAAGCCAGACTGGCATCAGGGCGGGCCCTTTCGGGGCTTGGCACCCGCATGAATTTCAAGAATTACATTAACAATCGCCTCCAACTAACGCCAAATGCGTCACTAAATGCCGACCGCTTGGGAACATGAGTGACGGGGCAATGGTTTCACGGGGTCGCCTGTGCAATAGACGGAATCGGGTTGCTCGGCGGCAAGGCTCGCGACAAACGGTCGTTCCGCGGCCAATCGATGATAGACGTTCCCAAACGACATGCGTTCAAGGTGGCTTTCCGATGACCAGCTTCTCTTCCCGTGTTGCCACCGCTGCTTCCGCGATCCGCCGGATCTTTCCGGAAACGCCGCTGCAGGAGAACGACTATCTGTCGAAGAAGACCGGCGCGCGGGTGCTTTTGAAGCGCGAGGACCTGAGCCCGGTGCGCTCCTACAAGATCCGCGGCGCCTTCAACTTCTTCCGCAAGGCACTGGGCGAGGGCAACCAGGCCGAACTGTTCGTCTGCGCTTCCGCAGGCAACCATGCGCAGGGTTTTGCATTCGTCTGCCGCCATTTCGGCAAAAAGGGCGTTGTATTCATGCCGGTGACGACGCCGCAGCAGAAGATAGACAAGACGCGGCTGTTCGGCGGCGACTTCGTCGAGATCAGGCTCGTCGGCGATTTCTTCGACGATTGCTATCGCGCCGCCATCGAATTCACCGAAAGCGCCGGCGCTCATATGGTGCCGCCCTTCGACCACAAGGACATCATTGAGGGACAGGCGACGGTCGCCTATGAGATCGCCCACCAGATGCCCGGCGCGGGCATGCCCGACATCGTCATGCTGCCGGTCGGCGGCGGAGGTCTGGCCGCAGGGGTGACGCACTACTTCGCCGATCAGGGGCGTGAGGCGCGCTTCGTCTTTTGCGAACCGGCAGGGGCGCCAAGCCTGCGCGAGAGCCTTGCGGCGGGAAAACGGCTCAAACTCGCCAAGGTCGATAATTTCGTCGACGGCGCGGCGGTCGCCGAGATCGGCCGTGAGCCCCTGCGTCACCTCAAGGACTTCGCCACCGACACGGTGCGGTTGATCCCGGAAAACCGGCTCTGCGCGACCATGATCGAGATGCTCAATGTCGAGGGCGTGGTGCTGGAGCCGGCAGGCGCGCTGGCTATCGATGCGCTGAAGGATTTTTCCAGGAAGGAAATCCGCGGCAAGACCATCGTGGCGGTGGTTTCGGGCGGCAATTTCGATTTCGAACGGCTGCCGGACGTCAAGGAACGGGCACTGCGCTTCGAGGGCCTGAAGAAATACTTCATCATCCGCTTTCCGCAGCGGCCGGGCGCGCTGCGCGACTTCCTTGAAATGCTGGGGCCGGACGACGACATCGCCCGGTTCGAATATCTGAAGAAGTCGGCACGCAATTTCGGCTCGGTTCTGATCGGCATCGAAACCAAGGATCGCCGCAATTTCGATCTGCTGAAAGCGAATTTCGAGGCCGAAGGCGTCCAGTATCAGGATATCACCGACAACGAGACATTGGCCGGGTTCATCATATGAGCGGAAACGTCTTCATCGCCCTGTTTTCAGGCATTAATGTCGGCGGCAACCGCATCGTCAGGATGGCCGAGTTGCGGGCGTTCTTGGAGGATCTCGGGTTTTGCGATGTCGCTACCTACGTGCAGAGCGGCAATGCGGTGTTCCGGGCCAAGGAAGGTGACGCCGCCACGCTGACCAAACAGATCGAAGCGGCTTTCGAGGAGAAATGGGGTTTTCATTCGCGCATCATGGTGCGCGATCTCGGCTGGGTCGAACGGCTGGTCAGGGAAAATCCCTATCCGGAGATTGCCGAGGAGCCGACAAAGCTGCACGCGTATGCGCTGGAGCGCGCGCCTACCGCCGAGGAGGCGGCACGGCTGGCCGAAAGATGTACGGGTCCGGAGCGGTTCGAGATCAAGGGCGACGTGCTTTACCTGCATGCACCCGACGGACTGGGCAAATCGGTGTTTGCCAATCTCATTCCACGCGTACTGAAGGTACCGGGCACTGCGCGCAACTGGCGCTCGGTGCTGGCGCTGCTGGAGATGGCCGGCAAGCCCGGCGGCGGCTGATTAATGCCTGCCGTAATGCGCAGACAAGAGCCTACGCCGCCTCGGCGCGTTTCCAGTCGAACGTCAGCTCCTCGCGAAACGCAAAGCGTTTGATGTGGTCGGCGACGACGCTTTCGAGGCGTTCGATAGAGCCGGGGTCGTCGCTCGATACGGTGATGTGCAGCGCAGCTCCATCGGCATCCATGATGGTGCGGCCGAGCGAAAGGTCGATGGCGCCATGATTGGGATCGAATTCCACGGGGAATTTGTGCGCCCAATGTTTGCACAATTGCTGCAGATAACGGCTTGCATGTGCGGTGGTGACATCGGCATGGCTGATCGTCATGAAGGGATCTCCGAGGGTGAAACGCACGAAACGGTGCCCGCTTTCGAGGCGGGCGCTATCGCCGCATAGATAGGCGCAAGCTCGCCCGCCGCCATAGGCCGGCTGCCGACTGCTCGAAAAGGTGATCGATCACCAGCTTCCAGTGTTCGGCATCGACGCCCACGGTTCGGCCTTTGCCTTCGCCGGACCTTTCTGCAGAAGTTCGATCGAGATTCCGTCCGGCGACTTGACGAAAGCCATGTTGCCGTCGCGCGGCGGCCGGTTGATGGTGACACCGCTGTCCATCAGCCGCTGGCAGGTGGCGTATATGTCGTCGACTTCATAGGCGAGGTGGCCGAAATTGCGGCCGCCCTTGTAGTCTTCCGGGTCCCAATTGTAGGTGAGCTCGACCAGCGGTGCTTTCTCGTCGATGCCGCTTTGCTCGTCTTCCGGCGCGGCCAGGAAGATCAGCGTATAGCGGCCCTGCTCGTTCTCGTAGCGGCGCACTTCCTTCAGGCCGAGCTTGTTGCAGTAGAAATCGAGCGAAGCATCGATGTCGGCGACGCGAACCATGGTGTGCAGATAGCGCATGTGATTTCCTCGATTTGTTGGGTTGCGGCGCAACATAGGGGTGGGCCGTCCAAAGGGCAAATCCCAGGCGGCTGCCGGCGCCGCCAAAGAACAAATCCGGTATTCGCATAATGAACCGTGAAAAAAGGCACGTCAGGTCTTGCACTCACCGGAAGCCGCAGTGTTAATCTGGTGTCAAGAATCAGTTGCGGTGTTCTTGAAAAAAGGGGGCATTCTTATGGGGGAAAAAGCCTCTTTGACGGGGCGGTCCGAAACCCTTGGCGACGCCATGAAGCGCGACGAAGGCGGCGATGCCGTCGATCTGACCGAAATATCCGGCGCCATCAAGTGGTTCGATGTAGCCAAGGGCTATGGCTTCATCCTCCCGGATGACGGCGTTTCAGGCGACATCCTCCTCCATGTGACATGCCTTAGACGGGATGGTTTCCAGACTGCTCTGGAGGGAGCGCGCGTTGTCTGCCTCGTCAAGCAGGGCGAGCGTGGATTGCAGGCTTTCCGGGTTCTCTCGATGGATGTCACCACAGCGGTCCATCCCGCGGAAATGCAGGAACAGCGCACCCATGTCTCGGTGACACCCGAAAGCGGGCTGGAACGTGCCTTGGTGAAGTGGTTCAACCGCACCAAGGGGTTTGGTTTCCTGACCCGGGGCGAGGGCACCGAGGACATCTTCGTCCATATGGAAACCTTGCGTCGCTACGGCATCACCGAGCTTCGGCCGGGGCAGGTCGTGCTTGTCCGCTTCGGGCGCGGCGACAAAGGCCTTATGGCTGCCGAAATCCACCCCGATATGGGAACCTTGCCGGTCGCGCATTAGGGCGGTTGCCGAGGATTTTCGCATGACACATAGGAACTGGCTGACGGCGGGCGCAATGTGCGTCCTGGCTGCCGTCATCGTCGCCGCGGGCGCCTATTTCTATTTGCCTGCACCGACGGCGGCCGACAGCCGGGTGATGACCCTGCCGGTGGACCCGACGCCGCTGGTCGTGGCGACGAAAGGCGGAGATCGCTCCTTTTCCATCGAAATCGCCGACACCGATGCTGAACGCGAGGCCGGCTTGATGTATCGCCAGGACATGGCGGACGATCACGGCATGTTGTTCGTCTTCGACATGCAGCAGCAGGTCAACTTCTGGATGCAGAACACGCCGATGCCGCTTGACCTGGTTTTTATCGGCCAGGATGGCAAGATCCGGGCGGTCAAGCACGGCGAGCCGCAATCCCAGGCGCTGATTTCGCCCGGCGTGCCGGTGCGCTTCGTGCTTGAGCTCAAGGCGGGCACCGCCGCCAGGAACGGTATCGATTATGGCGACCTGGTGCGCCATCCGGCCGTTGGCACCATATCAGGCCCCGAGGTGCCGCCATCGGACAATGGCGATGCGCCGAACGGCGGTGGCGGTTGAGGACGCGGGCAGTATAGCCGATGCAGTTTTTTTCCCATGACGGGTTCGATATCGCCTTCCTCGACCGCCAGCCGGAATCGGGCCGGGGCGATCCTGTGCTGATGATCCATGGCTTTGCCTCCAGCCATTACGTCAACTGGGTTTCGCCCGGCTGGTTCAAGACGCTGAACGATGACGGCTACCGCGCCATTGCGCTGGACAATCGCGGCCACGGCTCGTCATCGAAAAGCTACGAAGAGGCAGATTACACCCCGGCCCGGATGGCCTCGGACGCGGCTGCTTTGCTCGATCATCTCGGCATCGGGCGCGCCCATGTCATGGGCTATTCGATGGGCGCGAGGATAGCGGCATTCCTGGCGCTGTCGGATCCCGACAAGGTGGCGACGCTGGTCTTCGGCGGTCTCGGCATCGGCATGATCGACGGCGTCGGCGATTGGGATCCGATCGCGGCAGCCCTTCTTGCCGACGATCCGGCCAAGACCACTCATCCCCGCGGCCGTTCGTTTCGCGCCTTCGCCGACCAGACTCGCAGCGACCGCCGGGCGCTCGCGGCCTGCATCGCCACCTCCCGCGAGTTGCTGAGCGAGGATGAAATTGCCCGGATCGCCCAGCCGACGCTGATCGCCGTCGGCACCACCGATGACATTGGCGGCTCGCCCGACGAACTTGCCGCACTGATGCCCAACGCCAAGGCTTTCCACATCGAAGGCCGTGACCATATGCTGGCCGTCGGCGACAAGACCTTCAAGCGGCGTGTGCTGGAATTCTACGCCGAAAATCCGCTTTGACCCGGCGTAAGAGCCCGATAAACCGAAAGGCACAAGCCCGATATCACGCCGGTTTTTGCAGCGCTTCGAGCGACCGGGTGACATTCAGCCTGGCCTGCTGCTCGAAGCGCCGGCGGAATTCCTCGCTGTGGAAGATGTGCGGGCGTGTCAGGAAGCTGTTCAGCACCGCGCCACGTCCGGCCCGCCATATCGGCTCCTCCACCCATTGATATTCGGCGCGGATCGCGCGCTCATAGGCATCGAATGCATCCGGCGCTGCGCCGAGGATCGACAGGTCCATGTCCAGGAAAAGAGCGGCGTCACGCACCGCGGCCGTGTCTTCGAAGCCCGGCAACTGGTGTGTTGCGGTGGCAAGGATCATGGCGCAGATGCGGCCGAGGCGCTGGGCGTCGATGCGGCCCGCGAGCTTCTTTTCCGCGAGCGCTGCGCTTTGCGCCTCATTGTCCTTGGCCCGGCTGTCATAGACGGCGTCGTGGAACCAGATCGCCGCCTCGACGGCCTCGGGATCGCCGAGCAGCTTCCGGTACTCGCCGGCGAGCGCCAGCATCGCCTCGATATGGGCAAGGTTGTGGTAGTGGCGATCCCGTCCCTCATAGAGGGCGGAAAGCTCGCGTTTGAGGGCATTGTCGAGCAAGAGTTCATTTTCCATGCCGGCTTGAATTCCCGCGAACCAAATCCATTTGACAGAGCACTAAGGAAAATTGAGTTCAATCGTGCTATGATCTGGCTTATATGTGCGGCCCGATATTAGGCAAGGCGGCAGGACGACGTCGATGAACAGCATCAGCATTTCCCGACACAGCGCGTTGCAGCCGGTCGATCCGATCTGGCGCTCGATCCGGGACGAAGCGATGGACGCGGTCAATCGCGACCCGCTGCTCGCCGCCTTCCTCTATTCGACCATCCTCAACCAGGAGAGCCTGGAGGAGGCGGTCATCCACCGGCTGGCCGAGCGGTTGGCGCACCAGGACATTGGCTCCGATCTCATCCGCCAGACCTTCAAATCGATGCTGGCCGACGACAAGGATTGGCCGACCACCGTGCGTGTCGATATCCAGGCCTATTACGACCGCGATCCGGCCTGCGACCGCTTCATCATGCCGGTTCTCTACTTCAAGGGATTTCACGCCATCCAGACCCACAGGCTGGCGCATTGGCTGTGGAACCAGGGGCGCAAGGATTTCGCGCTCTATCTGCAAAGCCGTTCGTCCTCGGTCTTCCAGACCGATATCAATCCGGCGGCCCGCATCGGCAAGGGCATCTTCATCGACCACGCCACCGGTCTGGTCGTCGGCGAGACAGCGGTCGTCGAGGACGACGTGTCGATCCTGCACGGTGTCACGCTCGGCGGCACCGGCAAGGCCGGCGGAGATCGCCACCCCAAAATTCGTCGTGGCGTCTTGATCGGTGCCGGCGCCAAGATTCTCGGCAACATCGAAATCGGCCATTGCTCTAAGATCGCCGCCGGTTCGGTGGTGCTGTCGCCGGTGCCGCATAACAAGACGGTCGCAGGCGTGCCGGCTCGCGTCGTCGGCGAGACCGGCTGCGACCAGCCGTCGCGCCAGATGGACCAGCTTCTGCCGTCGCAGACGATGGACCAGGTCGTCAGCTTCGACATCTAGTTTTACTGAGGGGCGTCGCGGAGTTTCGCACTGCTCGCGCCGGCGGCTTCGATTGCCGTGCAATACGGCGAGCTTGCCTTTACATGGCCATCGTCGACGTGTCAGAAGCGCCGTTCAAACGAGCAAGCCCGACGATTGGAGAAGACTGTTGAAGCCTGACGAAATCAGAAAGCTGGACGCCTATTTCAAGCGCGTCTTCCAGAACCCCAAGCTCGAGGTCAAGGCACGGCCGCGCAAGGAGGATTCGGCCGAAGTCTATGTCGGCGACGAATTCCTCGGCATCGTCTTCAAGGACGAGGATGACGGCGACTACAATTTCTCGATGGCGATCCTCGACATCGATCTGGGCTGATCCTTGCATCCCATGGCGATGCCGGACGCAAACGCGACCGGCCTTTCCCGTCAACGTCCGGCCTTTAGGGCACGCCCGGCCTCGGCGGTGATTGCCGCGTCAAGCGCCTGCCAACCCCCCAGAAATTCCTTCGGGAAGCGATAGGTGAGGCTGAGATCCTCGCCGACATGGATGTCGCGCTCGCAAGGCGCCAGCGATTGTTCTGCTGCCGGCCCGCTCAGGCAGCGGGCCACGAATGGGTCCTTGCCGGGCCGGTTGCCGACAACGAGCACCTCGTTGAGGTAACCTGATTTCGCGTTGAAACCGTAAATCGTCGTGCCGCCCGGACCTGCCGTGCCGGGCTGCACGATCAGCGCGCTGTAGATCGGCCCAAAACGTCCGCTCATGTCGCGAGACATCATCTGCTGTTCGAAGGACAGGAAGACGATGCTTTTGGCTGGCCCCGTGTGGTTGAAATCGCCGCGGGCGGCCTCGCTGTAGCCATCCATCTGGGGATAGCGCAGATAGAGGTCGAGCCGCGAGGCGATGCCGTCGCGCCGCGCCTGTTCGAAACGGATAAAATTGGCAGGCACGGCGATGACATTGTTGCCGACCACCACCTTGCGCATCGTCGCATCATCCGTGTAGCCGGCCATGGCGATCGAATGGCCGAACCATTTGCCGCCCAGGCTGATTGCGACCGACAGCAGGGCGAGTGCTGCGAAGGCGTAGAACACCCGCTTCATCAGCGTGGAATCGACCACGGTGAATTGGGGGTCGTCGGCGATCGCTGCCTGCTTCATCTCTGTCCCCGGATTCCTGTCCCGTGACGGCACGCATCGCACGGCACGGCTCTTGCAGTCCTTCCAGCGACTGTGCGATTTCATGGTAAACGGAAGGTAAAGATGGGCCCGGTTGAGCTAACTGCGTTCGCTTTTCTTGTCGGGTTGACGGCTTGCGGGCTGGTCGGATCGGCGATGGAGTTGGTTGCCGGGCGCAAGGTCGCGTTCACCGAGCCTTATGTGTCCTCCGCGCACGTACTGCGTTCGCTCGCCGCCACGGCGTGCGCCGGGCCGTTCATGCTGGTCAACGATGCCTTGGACGCCCGCCGCGAGGGTCGCATTTCGTCGGTGGCGCTGATTTCCTGTGGCTGCACGGCGGTCGCCTGGACGCTGGCGCTCGGCATCGTTCTTGTGGCCGTTGCGTGTTGGGAGGTGTCAACCTAGGGTCGTTCGACTTCCAGGCTTGAGACGAATCGGAGACCAGAAATGCCGCTTTATGCGATCGATGGCACCGAACCGAACTTCGCGGATGCGGGCTCAAACTGGATCGCGCCCGATGCGACGCTGATCGGCGACATCAGCATCGGCCGCAATGCCGGCTTCTGGTTCGGCGTCGTCATCCGCGGCGACAATGAACCTGTCGTGATCGGCGCCGACACCAACGTGCAGGAGCACACGGTCATGCACACCGATCCCGGCTTCCCGCTGACCATTGGCGAAGGCTGCACGATCGGCCACCGCGCCATGCTGCATGGCTGCACCATCGGCGATAACAGCCTGATCGGCATGGGCGCAATCGTGCTCAACGGCGCCAGGATCGGCAAGAATTCGCTGGTCGGCGCCGGCGCGCTGGTCACCGAAGGCAAGGAATTCCCGGACAATTCGCTGATCGTCGGCTCGCCGGCCAAGGCGATCAGGGTGCTGGACGAGACGGCGATCGCGAGGCTGCGAGCCTCGGCCGCGCACTATGTCGCCAACGGCAAGCGCTTCAAGGCGGGGTTGAAGAAGGTCTAGGCCAGAAATGGCGGAGCCGGCCCGGGGACGGGGCCGGCTCCTTAGACCCGGTCGTTGGGACGGGGAGGGTGGGGACTCGACCGGGTTTCTCCTTA
This sequence comes from Mesorhizobium sp. B2-6-1, assembly GCF_006440475.1. Taxonomy (NCBI): domain Bacteria; kingdom Pseudomonadati; phylum Pseudomonadota; class Alphaproteobacteria; order Hyphomicrobiales; family Phyllobacteriaceae; genus Mesorhizobium; species Mesorhizobium sp. B2-6-1. Next base: position 51,835 of record NZ_VFUH01000016.1, on the reverse strand, counting down.
GGCGCATCGCCTTGATGCGTAGCGCCTGGTCTCTGGTTCACGCGTGCCGGTCCCCTAACGCTGCGCGTTGATCGCCATGGATCGACGCCTTCAGCGGACGCTGGCGACCGCGTCGGCGCGGCCGTCGTTGATCGTCACCCAGACGCCGGAATTGGTATCCGACTGTCGCTTGAGGTAGGTGTAGTCGGTGTCCGTCCAGGACAGGACCTTGGTTTCCAGATTGTCGAGGATGAATTCGCCGAGGCTGGTGCGCACGGTCAGCACCGCGTGGCCGTCACCGTTCGGCTGACGCGCGACCGTCATCAACAGGTTGCCGGCCGGAACGCCGGCGTCCATCAGCTCGCGGCGCTTTTCCAGCGCGTAGTCCTCGCAATCGCCATAGCCATTGTCGGGATAGGCCCAATATTCCTCGACGCCGTTGTTTTCCATGTCGGTGCGCGGCTTGACGCGGGTATTGACCGAATTGTTGATGCTGAGGATCGTCGCCCACAGCTTGCGGGTCAGTTCGACCGGCGCCCCCTTGGGTGTCCGCTCGCTGCATTCGCCCGGTATGCGCTGGCAGAATTCATAGTGTCCGACAGGCTGTGTGGTGCGGCCGCCGGTGTGCATATAGGCCGGTCCCGCGGCATATGCTGATCCCCAAGCGGAAAGCTGCATCGCCATTGCCATCAGCAACAGCTTGCCTCTCGTTTTCTTCATTGTTTTTGTCTCCCCGTTCGAGGGAGACATTGCCACAGGTGGATTTATTCGACGCAAAAGCGCGCAGTAGATATTGAGTAAAACGTCCCTAGAATAGGTATCAAATTTGAAACTTTTGAGTGGTCAATCGTTGTCGTGAAATACAAAAAAACCGGCCGCGAAGGCCGGTTTTGATCTTAACGCTGTTCGGCCTTCAGGCGCGCGGCGTGTTGAATTCCGAATCGAGCGTCTCAGGCCGCTGGATGACGGCGAATTCGATGGCGACGCCATCCTCGAAATGACGCACGATCTGTCCGCGCATGGTGCCGAGCATGACCTGGACGCCGATCGCCGGCTTGACGTCGATCTCGATCGCGGCGCCGGAGAGCGACAGGTCGATGATGCGGCACTGGTACTGACGGCCGTCGGTGAGCTGCAGGATGCTGGTCGGGTTGCGGGGGGCGACGCGCTCGTGGCGGCGGTCTTCCGGCAGATCGAGCTCGTGCTTGTTGGCGAGCCACGTCAATTGCGCGGCGAGCTTGTCCTTCTTGCGGTCCGACGCAATCACCGTCATTGCGAAACCGTCCTGCAAGGTGCGGGTGACGACGCCTTCTATGCGGCCGATATGGTCGACATAGGCGATGACCTTTTCACCGGGCATGCCGATGCGGTCCGTGCGAAACGCGACGTTACCCGGCGACATATCGACGACCTGGCAAGGATGTTCGGTGCGGTCTTCCAGCATGAAGCGCCCGTATATCTTGACCCGGACGCGCTGAAAGTTACGTCTCTCAGCTTGGGACGGCGCGTAGTCGACCGCCGCTGACCTCATGACTGCCTACACCCCGTTTGGCATCCCCGCGCGCCGATGCCAGGGACTTCATCCCAGAACTACAGCAAAGCGGGTTAACAAAGGGGAAAAACGGGCAGGCGGGGCTGTAGGATCGTCAACTATTCCTCGCGCCCGCCATCGAAGACGACGAGGTGGCGGATGCGGCGCGCTCGGCCGAGCGCGGAGATGGTTTCGGGCGCCTCCAGTTCGGCGGGAACAAGCGAGGGGACATCGATCGCCGGCCGGCTCGCCAGCAACTCTTTTTCGGGATCGATGACACGGATCGAATCGATCAACGCGTCCGTGAGCGGGTCGGCGCCCAGCCAGAACGGCTTCTCCACAGCGCTGATCACGCCAAGGCAACGCGGGTTTTCGACGCCGCCATCCAGCGGCAAGGCAAGCAGTTCGAACTTGTTGGAACGGCCGTTGCGGCTGAAGCCCTCGAACATGATCAGCACGACGGATTTCTGGTCGAACACGCCATGGATCAGCTTCGAGACCAGCCGCTGGTCCTTCTCGCGCCACAGCGAGGGAAAGGAGAACCCCTTGAGTTCGCGGCCATAGGAGGCGCAGAGCCTTGTGCCGGCCAGCCGGAACACCGCTTGCCCACGCGTGTCCCTTTCCAGGATGAAGGTGTCGGCCAGCAGCGACTTGATATCGGCCGGCTCCACTTCCGAGCGCTTCGGGGCTGGGCGTCCATCACGCAAGCGGTTCCAATACTGGAACAGCGTGATCGATCCGTTCTGGTTCATGCTAAGCAGCTCCGCGCATTCTGTCGTCTGATGTCCCATCGGTGAACAGAAGGGCGCCCTCCGATGACCTACATGCGTTGCGGAGCAGGAAGCGTGCCAGCGTCGTTAACACTTGTTCACGGGTCGGGGCCGTTAAGGTTAACAAGTGGTTTACGTTGCGCCCGGTCGAGCCGCGTGGCACACAAAAACCACTCCAGAAGCGGTCGTTTCGCGACGATCGGCAGCACTTCAGTCAAGAGTTCGGGGGAACAGGGGACTCGACAGCCGTTCAAGGGAAACCTTGGACGGCTTTCTTTTGATTCGGCACTTTTGATTCGCGCTCGGCGATTCGCCCTTTGTGGTCCGGCGGGCAGTGGTCTAGATGCTCGCAACAACGAATCCTGGACCGAGTGCTAGTGCGCATGAGTGAACCTGTAAGCCCACCGGAAATAGAACAGGCGGATCGCGAGCCCGAGCCGCGTCGCGAGCCGATCTTCAACCTGCCGCCGATCGTGCTGGCGGTGATCGCCATTTGCGTGGCCATCTACCTGTTGCAGCAATACGTGCTGAGTGATGCTCAGCAAATGACACTGCTTTACGATGGGGCCTTCATCCCTGTCCTCTACACCGGCCAATACGGCTTCGACTGGTTCCTGTTCACGCGGCCCTTCACCTATGCCTTCATGCATGGTGGATTTGCGCATATCGCCATCAATATGGTCTGGCTCGCTGCCTTTGGCTCGCCGTTGGCCAATCGGCTCGGAGCGTTCTGGTTCGCGTTGTTCTTCGCCGCGACGGGACTGGCTTCAGTGGCGCTTTTCTGGGCCATGCATCCATATGGCGAAGCGCCGCTGGTCGGGGCTTCCGGTGCGATATCGGGCATGATGGGAGCGGCGGCACGCTTTGGCTTCCGTACGGATCGTTCGGCGGGCAAAGCCGCTTTCGCCGGCCCCGTGCTGCCGATCGCAATGGTGCTGCGCTCGCGTGGCGTGATGATCTTCCTTGCCGTTTGGATGATGATCAATCTTGTCACCGGCCTTGTCGGCTTCGCCCCCGGCGTCGACAGCCAGATCGCCTGGGAGGCTCATATTGGCGGCTTTGTCGCCGGCTTCTTCGGCTTGCGCTGGTTCGACAGGCGTTGGCAGCCGCTCGATTGGGAGACGACCGACCACCGCACTTGAAATGCAACCGATCGCGGCGCACGATGTTCACTCTTACGTGAAAGCCGGTCAGGGCAGGAACCGGTTGGCAAAGTAGAGGAGGACGCCATGACGGTTAAGGCCATTCTCGAGCAAAAAGGCCACGACGTGTTGACGCTCGGGCCGAACGAAAAACTGAGCGAAGCCATCCGCATCCTTGCCGAACACAGGATCGGGGCGTTGGTCATCACCAATGGAGACCGCAAGATCGTCGGCATCCTGTCCGAGCGCGACATCGTGCGCGTCGTCGCCAGGGAAGGCGCTGCCGCGCTCGACATAGCCGTTCGTTCCGCGATGACGCCGAAAGTGAAGATCTGCAACGAGAATCACACCGTCAACGAGGTGATGGAGATCATGACCCGGGGCCGCTTCCGCCATCTTCCGGTGGAAAAGGACGGCATGCTCGACGGCATCGTTTCGATCGGCGACGTGGTCAAGCGTCGTATCGAGGATGTCGAGCGCGAGGCTGAGGAAATCCGCGCCTATATTGCTACCGCCTGAGCGGCAAGCAACCGCCGGCCGCGCAAACGGCCGGCGGGCGATAGTTACCTGTTGTCGAGTTCGGAGCGGACGAGTTGGAGCCCGCGCCGCGTGATGCGGTAGGGGCCGCCGCCCGACGACGAAACCGCCTTCTTGCGCTTCAGCTTCCGAAACAGGTCGAGATCGACGTCGGGGTAGTGCCAGCCGTCGCGGGTCAGGCATTTGACGGAGGCGATCCGTTTCTTCTCACTTTTTTCGATCTCAATGCGTCCGCCCTGCGCGAGCAGGTGCAGAACGCGTTGTTCAATACGCGAAATATCCATGGGAGAGTTTCCGGGAAAACAACAAAAGCCGCCGCCGCGAAGCTTCGCGGCGCGGGGTTTCAGGTTTTCTGCCCTGCCTCGCTATGAGGTCAGGGCCTTACCGGGACTGAGCGTAAGTGGACATCCACTCTCCATTGGGATGGATGGCCTATAGGCGAAAGCGGCGGAAAAGGCCAGCGGGCGGCTTTACGCTTGTCTCGGGAGGCGGTTTGCACTAGCGAAGTTGCAAATCAGGATGTGCAAAACGCACGTTTCCATCGTTCTACTACGCAGGCCACCATGAGCATCATCGATACCCGCACGCCCGACGCGAAACGCCTGATCCCCGGCGCCACCGGCGACTGGGAAATCATCATCGGGCTCGAGGTCCATGCGCAGGTGACATCGGAAGCAAAACTGTTTTCCGGCGCTTCGACGTCGTTCGGTGCCGCCCCCAACGCCAATGTCAGCCTGGTCGATGCCGCAATGCCCGGCATGCTGCCCGTCATCAACGAGGAATGCGTCAAGCAGGCGATCCGGACCGGCCTCGGGCTAAAGGCGCAGATCAACCACAAGTCCGTCTTCGACCGGAAGAACTACTTCTACCCGGACCTGCCGCAGGGCTACCAGATTTCGCAGTTCAAGCAGCCGATCGTCGGCGAGGGCACGGTGATCGTCTCCGTAGGGCCCGACCGCCAGGGCGAGTTCGAGGACATCGAGGTCGGCATCGAGCGCCTGCATCTGGAGCAGGATGCCGGCAAATCGATGCACGACCAGCATCCGACCATGTCCTATGTCGATCTCAACCGCTCCGGCGTGGCGCTGATGGAAATCGTGTCGAAACCGGACATGCGTTCGGCCGACGAAGCCAAGGCCTATGTTACCAAGCTGCGCACCATCGTTCGCTATCTCGGCACCTGCGACGGCAACATGGACGAAGGCTCCATGCGCGCCGACGTCAATGTTTCGGTGCGCCGGCCGGGCGGCGAATTCGGCACGCGCTGCGAGATCAAGAACGTCAATTCGATCCGCTTCATCGGCCAGGCGATCGATTTCGAGGCGCGCCGGCAGATCGCTATCATCGAGGATGGCGGCACGATCGACCAGGAGACGCGGCTGTTCGACGCCGTTAAGGGCGAAACCCGTTCGATGCGCACCAAGGAAGAGGCGCACGACTACCGCTATTTTCCAGATCCCGACCTGTTGCCGCTGGAATTCGACCAGGCCTATGTCGAAGCGCTGGCTAAGGAACTGCCGGAACTGCCCGACGACAAGAAGGCGCGATTGATCTCCTCGCTCGGCCTCTCGACTTACGATGCCTCGATCCTGGTGTCGGAAAAGCCGATCGCCGACTATTTCGAGAAGGTGGCCGCCGGCCGCGACGGCAAGCTCGCCGCCAACTGGGTTATCAACGACCTGCTTGGGCAATTGAACAAAGCTGGAAAGGACATTGAAAATGCTCCGGTTTCGCCGGATCAGCTCGGTGCCATCATCGATCTGATCAAGGACGGCACCATCTCCGGCAAGATCGCCAAGGACCTGTTCGAGATCGTCTGGAACGAGGGCGGCGACCCGCGCCAACTGGTCGAGAGCCGCGGCATGAAACAGGTTACCGACACCGGCGCTATCGAAAAGGCGGTGGACGAGGTGATCGCGGCCAACCCGGACAAGGTCGAGCAGGCGCGCGCCAAGCCGACCATGGCCGGCTGGTTCGTCGGCCAGGTGATGAAGGCGACCGGCGGCAAGGCCAACCCACAGGCCGTCAATGACCTGGTCAAGGCCAAGCTGGGCATCGAGTAGGCTATGTTCGTGCGCACCGCCGGGGATCGCGACCTCGCCGCCATCCGGGCGCTGCTGGTCGAGACTTGGCATGCGACTTACGACGCCATCTATGGCGCCGAACGGGTGACAGAGATCACCGATGCGTGGCATTCGATCGCCTCGCTCAAGGCGCGGCTGGCGAAGCCAAACAGCGAGTTCCTCGTCGCCGACGATGGCCAGCGCATTGGCGGCATGGCATTTGCCGAAGCGCTCGATGGCGGCGGCGTGGTCATGCTGAAGCAGCTTTACGTGCAGCCCGGCCTGCAGGGCCGGGGCATCGGCGGCATGCTTCTCGACGAGATCATCGAAAGCTTCCCTGAGGCCCGCGCCATCCGGCTGGAAGTGGAAGAGAAGAACACGCGCGCAATTGCCGTCTACCAGGCGAACGGCTTCGTCCAGACCGGCCGCACCGACAATTGCGGTTCGGCCCAATCCGCTATCCCGGCGCTCGTCTATGAAAGGCCGCTTGCCGCATAGCGGCGGACCTTTCGGGTGCGCAATCCGGCGGTCGAATTCAGCGATCGAGCCGCAGCCTAACTGGTGGAGACGTCCACATTGTCGATCAGCCTGGTCTTGCCCAGCCAGGCGGCGGCGAGCAGGCGGCCCTCGTGCCCGCGGCGCCACGGCGTCAGCGTCCGGCTCTCGCGAGCTTCGACATAATCGATCTTGTGGAAGCCGGCCGCGAGTAGGGCGCGGCTGGCTTCGCCTGTCGCGCCGTTCTGGTCGGCGCCGGCCGCCAGCGCCGCGGCTGCCTTGCGCAGGATCACGTTGAGCCGGCGGGCGATCTGGAGTTCGGCCTCACCGAGATAGGCGTTACGCGATGACATGGCGAGGCCATGCGCGTCGCGGATCGTCGGCGCGCCGATGATTTCGACGGGCAGGTCGAGGTCGCGGCAGAGCTGCCTGACGACGCACAATTGCTGATAATCCTTTTCGCCAAAGACCGCGACGTCGGGCGACGCCTGCAGGAGCAGCTTCGCCACGACGGTGGCGACGCCTTCGAAAAAAGTCGGTCGAAAATCCGATTCGAGCCCGGCGGAGGGACCGCCGACCGAGATTTTGGTGGCAAAGCCGGCAGGATACATCTCACCAACCCCAGGCGTGTAGGCAAGATCGGCTCCGGCCAAAGCCAGCTGGTCGAGATCGCGGGCGAGCTGACGTGGATATTTGTCGAGATCCTCGCTCGGCGCGAACTGCGTCGGGTTGACAAAGATCGAGACGATGCAGCGCTCGGCTCTTTCAAGCGCGATCCTGACCAGCGATAGGTGCCCTTCGTGCAAGGCGCCCATTGTCGGCACCATGGCGACGCGAAGGCCGTCGCGCCGCCAGTCGCGGATCCGCGCGCGAAGGCCGGCGACCGTGTCGACGACGAGGGGCCGGCTCATCGGTTGTCCTTGCCCAAGGTGGCCGAAAACACATTTTCGGAACCGGGGAATGTCCGGTCTCGTACCTCGCTGGCGTAACGTGCGGCCGCCTGCGAGACCACGCTGCGCAAATCGGCGTACTCCTTGACGAATTTCGGCACGCGGTCGACGGTGAGCCCGACCATGTCGTCTATGACCAGGATCTGGCCGTCGCAAACGCCACTCGCGCCGATGCCGATAGTCGGAATGGCGATGCGGCGGGTGATTTCGGCCGCGACCGCTTCGACCGTGCCCTCGATGACCATCGAAAAGGCGCCGGCTTCTTCGACGGCGCGCGCATCGGCAAACAGCGCTGCCGCATTCTCGTCGGTCCGGCCCTTGATCCTGTAGCCGCCATCCTTCTCGACGGATTGCGGCAGCAGGCCGATATGGCCCATGACCGCGATGCCGGCATCGACGACCGCGGCGATCTGCCGGGCCATACCGACGCCGCCCTCGAGTTTCACAGCCTGGCAGCCGGTTTCGCCAACGATACGCCGCGCCGAGGCAACCGCTTGGGCAGCCGAATCCTCATAGCTGCCGGCTGGCATGTCGACGACGACGCAAGCCCTGGCCGAGCCGCGCATCACCGCTTGCCCATGCGCGATCATCATCTCCAGCGAGGCGCCCAGCGTCGTTTTGTGGCCATGCAAGACCATTGCGACGCTGTCGCCGACGAGGAGCAGATCGACATGCTCGTCGAGCAGGCGGGCGATGGGGTAGGTATAGGCGGTGAGACAGACGATCGGCACGTCACGCTTTCGGCGGCGAATGGCGTCGGCACCGATGCGAATGTCGGCGGTCGGCGATTTCCTGGCCAATCGTCACCTCCCTCGGCCAACGGTCGGCCGGATACCCGCACGGGGCGCGCGCGCAGAGCTTTAGAAAGGCTGAGGGTGGTTGGCAAGCACCATACGGCGCCGGCAATGCATCACCGGCTTGTGTCGCCTTACCGGCGCGCCATTTGCGCCCTCTTGGCGGCAAGCCCCTTGCCTTCACGAAGGGCTGACGCCATAAGCAGGAAACGGACGCCATCGGCGCGAGGGTTTGAAGATGAAGACTTTCCTTACGCAGTTTTTCACCTGGTGGAACGGCCAGACGCTTGGCACGCGCCTGCACACCTGGCGGCACGGCAGGAAGGTCGGGCAGGACGAGGTGGGCAACGTCTACTACGAAGGCGGTGTCGATTCCGAAGGACGCACGCGCCGCTGGGTCATCTATCGCGATTATTCCGAGGCTTCTTCTATCCCGCCCGGCTGGCACGGCTGGATTCATCACCGCGTCGACGTCGCGCCGCCGAGCGACGATTACAAGCCGCGCGACTGGCAGAAGCCACATCAACCGAACCTGACCGGCTCGCCCTCAGCCTATCGTCCGAAGGGCTCGGTGCTGACCAACCAGCACCGCCCGCAGGTCACCGGCGACTACGACGCCTGGACGCCCGGATCATAAGCGGGCGTCGGTCCTTTATCGCCACAATTGGTGTCTAGCAGCTTGCTCATCAGAAAACGGCGACTAGCCTTTGTGATAGAGAGAATCACCCGGGCGCTAACCACCGGTATCCCTGCATGAGCATTTTCAGCCTGACATCGATGGGCGCACTGATGGTAGCCGCCGGGCTCACCTTTGGCACCGCGGCACTTGCCGCTTCGCCAACGCCGGCCGCACCCGCGCCGGCGCCGGGATCGGACCGAATCACCAACCCGGTCGCCGAATTCGCCGGCATCGACAAGATCACCGGCCGCATCATCACCTTCGACGTCTATATCGACGAGACGGTGCAGTTCGGTGCTTTGCAGGTGACGCCGCGCGTCTGCTACTCCCGGCCGCAGAACGAGGAGCCGAAGACCGATTCTTTTGTCGAAGTCGACGAGATCACGCTCGACCGCAAGATCCGCCGCATCTTCACTGGCTGGATGTTTGCCGAAAGCCCTGGTCTCAATGCCGTCGAGCATGCCGTCTATGACGTCTGGCTGAAGGCCTGCAAGCAGAAGTCGGATGTGCCAGCGCCCGATTCGGCCAAGACCGATGCGGCCAAGCCCGATACGGCCCAGCCGAATGCCACGGCCGCTCCGGCTGCGGCCGAACCGGAAGCCACGGAACCGCCTACGACCAGCACCAACTGATCCTTCGGAACCGCCCTGAGGGCAACGCGTTGGGCCCTGACGGCCACACGATGCGCGCCGGGAGGATTTTCCGATGTCTGCCAGAAAGCGGATCACCGCCAGCATCAAGGAACTGCTTGAGCTCGAAAAGGGCTTCTGGACAGGCGATTCGGCATTTTTCGCGGCCAATGCCGACACCGAGTGCCTCGTGGCATTTCCGCGGATGGCCCAGACCATGAGCAATGCCGATCTCGCCGAAACCGCCGCCGATCCCAAGCGATGGCGTGATCTCGAGATCGATCTCAAGGGCGTGGTCGAACCAGGCAGCGACATCGTCATCCTGGCCTATGAGGCGCATGCCGTGAAGGGCAATGGCGAAGCCTACGCGGCGCTGGTCAGCACCGGCTATGTCCATCGCGTCAACGGCTGGAAGATGATGTTCCATTCGCAGGCTCCGCTGGAAACGAAGGTCCGCTGACGGGCTGGATCATCAGGGGAAAAACACCGCTTCACCCTTCAGCGCGTCGGCCAGCATCTTCTCGTATTTGCCGCGCGGCACGTCGATTGCGCCGAAGCGCTTGAGGTGTTCGGTGGTGAACTGCGTGTCGAGCAGCGCGAAACCGCGCGCCTGCAGGCGTTCGACGAGATGCACAAGGCAGATCTTCGAAGCATCCGTTTCCCGGGAAAACATGCTTTCGCCGAAGAACACCCTCCCCAGGGAGACACCGTAGAGGCCGCCGACCAGCCGCTCCTCGCGCCAGGCCTCGACAGAATGGCAATGGCCGATGCGATGCAACTGCACATAGGCCTCCCGGATCGGCGCGTTGATCCAGGTGGAACGGCGCTCCTCGCGCCTTTCGGCGCAGCCATCGATCGTCGCCTCGAAATCGAAGTCGAAACGGATGTCGAAGAGGTTTCGCCGAAGCGCCTTCTTCAGACTTTTCGGCGTGTGGAAGCGGTCGAGCGGAATGATGCCGCGCGTCTCCGGCCGCACCCAGAACACTTCCGGGTCGGCGGCGCTTTCGGCCATCGGGAAGACGCCCGAGGCGTAGGCCTTGAGCAGAAGGTCGGTCGGGATACGATAGCCTGGCGCGTAGGGGCGAGTCATCGCTTCATTATAGCGGCAAGTCCGGGGCTATTCGCCTTTGGCCAGATATTTTTCCAGCCAGTGGATGTCATAGTCGCCATTGGCGATGTCGGCGTTGCCGACGAGGTCGCGAAACAGCGGCAACGTCGTCTTGATTCCGTCGACGACGAATTCGTCCAGTGCCCGGCGCAGCCGCATCATGCATTCGACGCGGTTGCGCCCGTGCACGATCAGCTTGCCGATCAGGCTGTCGTAGTAAGGCGGGATCTTGTACCCTGAATACACGCCGGAATCGACACGGATGCCAAGGCCGCCTGGCGTGTGGAAATGGGTGATCGTGCCGGGCGAGGGCGTGAAGGTGCGCGGATCCTCTGCATTGATGCGGCACTCGATGGCATGGCCCTGGAAGCGGATGTCTTCCTGCTTGACCGAAAGACCGCCGCCCGAGGCGACACGGATCTGCTCATGCACCAGATCGATGCCAGTGATAGCCTCCGTCACCGGATGCTCTACCTGCAGGCGCGTGTTCATCTCGATGAAATAGAACTCGCCATTCTCGTAGAGGAACTCGATCGTGCCGGCGCCGGAATAGCCGAGGTCGGCGATGGCGTTGGCGCAGATATCGCCGATGCGCGAGCGTTCCTCGGCGTTTAGCGCGGGTGAGTTGGCCTCTTCCCAGACTTTCTGGTGGCGACGCTGCAAGGAGCAGTCGCGCTCGCCGAAATGCACGCCCCGGCCAAAGCCGTCGCCGAACACCTGAACCTCGATATGGCGCGGCTTTTGCAGGTACTTTTCAATATAGACGGCGTCATCGCCGAAGGCCGCGCCTGCTTCCGAGCGGGCCGTCTGCAAGGCGACTTCGAGGTCGGCCTCGGTATGCGCCACTTTCATGCCGCGTCCGCCGCCGCCGGCCGACGCCTTGATGATCACGGGATAGCCGATCTCTGCGGCGATGCGCTTGGCCTCCTTTTCCTCGGTCACCGCACCATCGGAGCCGGGAACCACCGGGATGCCGAGGCGCTTGGCGGTGCGCTTGGCTTCGATCTTGTCGCCCATGATGCGGATATGGTCGCCGGTCGGACCGATAAAGGTAATGTTATGCGCGGCCAATATGTCGGAAAACTTGGCGTTCTCCGACAGGAAACCGTAGCCGGGATGCACGGCGTCGGCGCCGGTGATCTCGCAGGCGGCGACGATCTGGTGGATATTGAGATAGCTGTCGCGCGATGGCGGTGGCCCGATGCATACGCTCTCGTCGGCGAGCCGAACATGCATGGCGTCGGCGTCGGCGGTCGAATGCACCACCACCGTCTGGATGCCAAGCTCCTTGCAGGCACGCAGCACCCGAAGCGCGATTTCGCCGCGATTGGCGATGAGAATCTTCTGGAACATTAGGGCCGCTCTACTCGATCACGACGAGCGGCATGCCGTATTCGACCGGCTGTGCGTCCTCGAACAGGATCGCCGTCACCGTGCCGGCGCGCGGCGACGGGATCTGGTTCATCGTCTTCATCGCTTCGATGATCAGCAGCGTCTGCCCTTCCTTGACGTTCTGGCCGATCTCGATGAACGGCTTGGCATCCGGCGAGGGCGCCAGGTAGGCGGTGCCGACCATGGGGGAGGCCACGGCGTTTTTCGACACGTCGGCCGCGGCCGGAACGGCTGCGGTGGCAGGTTGGGCCGCTGGCGCCGGCGCAAAGGCCGGCTGCGGCGCGGCTATCGCGTGAACCGCCGGCGCCTGCCGCGATACGCGCACCTTCAGGTCACCCAGCTCGACTTCGATCTCGGTGAGATTGGTGTCGTTCAGTATGCCCGCCAGGTCGCGGATCAGCTGCTGGTCAACACCGGTCTTCTTTATCGACATTTTCGAGCCTTCTGTTTGTTGGCCGGTCATAGGCGTGCGGCCAGCGCCTGAAGCGCCAGCGTGTAGCCGAGCGGCCCAAAGCCACAGATCATGCCGACAGCGACCGGCGCGACCATGGAGACGTGGCGGAATGATTCCCGCGCATGGATATTGGAAAGATGGACCTCGGCGACCGGCAGCGGCGCCACGGAACGAATGGCGTCGTGAATCGCGATCGAGGTGTGGCTATAGGCGCCGGGATTGATGACGATGCCGGCGGCCTTGTCGCCGGCTTCCTGGATCCAGTCGACGAGGTCGCCCTCGTGGTTCGACTGGCGGAAATCGATTTCGAGCCCGAGCGCCGCGCCCGCCTCTCTGCAGTCCTCCGCGATGGCGGCAAGCGTCTTGCCGCCATAGATGCCTGGCTCGCGCTTGCCGAGCGCGTTGAGATTGGGACCGTTCAGGACGAAAACCGTTTTCAAAAAATGCCGACCTTTTCCGGCACCGGCGTCAAACCGGCGCTGGGCCCTCTATAATGGGCATAGACGCCCGCGGAAAGAGCGCAAGTGCGTTCTTTCACTGTCCACAACAGGCGGAAATGCGCCCGTGAAGAAAACCCGCGGCCGATCAAAGCGCGGCTTTCGCCGCCTCGATCTTCTCCGCCAGGACTTCCTGTCCGAGCGCCCCGAACACGACCTCGTTGCCGACGACATAGGACGGCGTTCCGGTGATCGCCAGCTTGTTGGCGAGATCGTAGGTCTTGGAGAAGGCTTCGGTGATGGACGGGTCCTTCATCTTTTCACGCAGCGTCGCTTCATCGGCGCCGAGCGAAAGCGCGACCTTGATCGCCGCCGCCTCGGTGGCGCGACCCTGGCCGCCGAGCAGCGCATTGTGGAACTCGCCGTACTTCTGCGGCATCATCAGGTGGAAGGCCATCGAAACGACGCTGGCCTTCTGCGAATCCGGGCCGAGGATCGGGAACTCCTTGAGCACGAAACGCAGGTCCGGATCGGCCTTGGTCAGCGCCTGCATGTCTTCGATGGCGCGTTTGCAGAAGCCGCAATTGTAGTCGTAGAACTCGACGATCGTGACCTTGCCGTTCGGGTTCCCGACCACGCCGTCGAAGGAGGAGTTGAAGATCTGCTCCTTGGCGCCCTTGATGACGCCGAGATGGGCAATGCGCTGCTCTTCCTTCTGCTTGGCCTCGAGCGCATCCTGGACTTCCAGCAGCACTTCCGGATTCTTCAGGAGATAATCGCGGATGATGCCTTCGACCTCGGTGCGGTCGATCTTGGTATCGGCCGCTGCCGTCTGAAGCGGTTGCGCCGCACCGGCTTCCGCGATTTGCGGGCTGCCGGCCACGAAACCGAACGCCAGCATGGCAAGGGCTATCGCAACTCCCGTGGTGCCCAGCAACAGTGCCTTTTTCATCGTTCCGTTCCTTTGCCTGTTTTCCGGTCTGGCTGCGTCGCAGCGCACGGCCGGAAGGTTCACTATACCTTGCCCGACGGCTTGTAGTTTATGATGTCCTGGGCGCGTATCCATCGCGGCTCGCCGCGTTTGAGTTGCTGCTGCGCTCGCATGGCGAAGATCTTCGCATCCTTGTAGTTACCGGAATAGAAATGACCCTCGGCCGTGGCGAGCTCGGCGCCCGGTATGTCTCCCAATTCGCCATAGGCCTGCGCCAGATAGCGGTATCCCACGGAATTTTCCTTGTCGCGTCGCAAGCCGTTGTTGATCTGCACCACGGCCTTTTTCAGAGCGTCTGGGGTGCCCGTCGCCATCAACGCCTGGCCGAGCGAAACCGGCAGCAATCCAGATCGCGCCTTGTCGAGGCTGACTGCCTTGGCGTAGGCATCGGCAGCTTCCTTGGGCTTGTTCGCCTTCATCAATATATCGCCGCGCAATTCCTGGAAATAGGCGTTGCCGGGCTGGGCTTTGATCAAGGCGTTGGTCTTGGCGAGTGCGGTGGCGATGTTGCCGAAAAGATAGGCCGATTGGGCCTCGCCATACTGCGCGGCAAGGCTGCCCTGCATCTTTCGCATCAGCCGCGACGCGGCGGCCTGGCCTTCCATGTAGACAGCGATCTTCACCCGCATCATGTCGTGGCGCAATTGCAGTGCCGGCGCATCGACCTTGTCGAGATAGGGGCTCTGCTTGACCAGCACTTCGAGGTTGGAGATTCGATCGCGCGGCATTGGATGGCTGATCCGGTAGGGATCGACCTGCGCGCCCGACAGCGACAAGGCCGTCTGGAAACGCTGAAACGTCTTCAGCATGCCCATGCCGGACTGGCCGGTGGCGTTGAGATAGGTGATCGCCGAGCGGTCGGCCGTCATTTCCTCGGTGCGCTGATAGGCGAGAATGCTGCGCTGCGCCATCTCGCCGCCGCCAGCCGCCACGCCCACGCCGGCGCCGGCAAGTCCGCGGCTGTTGGTGGTCGCCCCGGCGACCATGGCGCCGGCGCCCAGCAAGGTTGCGATGATGGCCATCGTCTTGGCGCGCTCGAGCTGGTCACGCAGTTTCTGCTGGTGGCCGCCGGCGATATGGCCGGCCTCGTGGGCGATGACGCCGATGATCTCGTTGGGCGTTTCGGCTTCCATCAAGGCGCCCGTGTTGATGAACAGCCTGCGTCCGGTGACGAAGGCATTGAAGCTCTGGTCGTTGACCAGGACGATGTCGATGCCGTCATTCGCCAGACCGGCGGCCTTGAAGATCGGGCGGGCGTAGTCGCGCACCAGCGCCTCGATCTCGGCATCGCGCACCACCGGCACGTTCTGGGCCAAGGCGCTGATGGAACCAGACACCGCGACGGCGACGCCAAGCGAAAGCGTCGCAACGACGCGCGCTACCCGGGCAACCATCGATTTGGGTCGGCTCAACATGACGTGTCCACTGGTAGACGAGCGGGCGAAAGATGAAAAGTCGGCACCGGAAAAACTTCCTCAACTTGTGATCCTCACACCAATCGGGCATTTGTGCGGCGCATGCGCCGGGACGTGGTGCGCTCAATCGTCGGATCGAGGTCAAAATGGTCGTTTCGCTCTCACGCCGTGGCAATGTCGAACCCTTCCACGCCATGGATGTGCTGGCCGAGGCGAACCGGCTGAGAGCGACGGGCGCGCCGGTCATTTCCATGGCCGTCGGCCAGCCGTCCGATCCGGCTCCGGCCCGCGTTCGTGCCGCGGCGGCCAGGGCTTTGCAGGACGGGCGTATTGGCTATACCGATGCGCTGGGCCTGGCTGGATTGCGCAAGGCGATCGCGGAACATTATGGGGATCACTACGGGCTTGATGTCGCGCCCGACCGGATCGCGGTCACCACGGGATCCTCGGCCGCCTTCAATCTCGCCTTCCTGGCAATGTTCGATCCCGGTGACCGCGTCGCCATCGCAGCGCCGGGCTACCCCGCCTATCGCAACATCATGGCGGCGCTGGGCATCGAAGTGATCGAGATAGAGCTCGGCGACGCGGCCTATCTTCATGCCGCCCACCTGGAGACCGCGCATCGCGAAAAACCGCTGAAGGGCGTGCTGTTCGCAAGTCCCGCCAACCCGACCGGCGCGGTCATTCCGGCCGATGATCTCGCGGACCTGGTCCGGACGGCGGAGGCGCTCGGCATTGCCGTCATCTCCGACGAGATCTACCACCGGCTGGCCTATGCGGCGCCCGACACCACGGCACTCGCCTTTGGCACCGGTGTCACGGCGATCAACTCCTTCTCGAAATACTATTGCATGACCGGCTGGCGCATCGGCTGGATGGTGCTGCCGGAAGCGCTGGTGCGGCCCATCGAGCGCATTGCGCAGAGCCTCTACATCTCGCCGCCGGAACTGTCGCAGGTCGCCGCAATCGAGGCCTTTGCCGCTACCGAGGAGCTGGAAGCGGTCAAGGGTCGCTATGCCTGGAACCGCGAGCTCCTGATGAAGCGTCTGCCGGAGCTCGGCTTTCCGCTGGCCGCACCGATGGATGGCGCCTTCTATGCCTTTTGCGACGTCACCCGGCACAGCAATGACAGCATGGCTTTCGCCCGCAAGATGCTGGCCGAGGCGCATGTCGCGGCCACGCCCGGCCGTGATTTCGACACCCAGGCCGGGCACCGCACCATGCGTTTCTCCTATGCCGGCAGCCATGACGACATGGTCGAGGCATTGGCGCACATCGAACGCTGGCTGAGGTAGATCCATGCCGGAACTCGAGCAGGCCCTGGCCGAAGTCGCGGTCGAAATGGCCGAACGCACCGATCGCGGCGAGGTCGCCACCTATATCCCGCAACTCGGCAAGGTTGATCCCAAGAAATTCGGCATCGCAGCCGTCACCAATGACGGCCGTGTGCTGATGGCGGGCGACGCCGACCAGCCCTTTTCGATCCAGAGCATCTCGAAAGTGTTCACCTTGACGCTGGCGCTGGGCAATGTCGGCGACGCGCTGTGGAAGCGGGTAGGGCGCGAGCCTTCGGGCAATCCGTTCAACTCGATCGTGCAGCTCGAGCATGAGAACGGCATTCCGCGCAATCCCTTCATCAATGCCGGCGCCATTGTCATCTCCGACATCCTGCTTGCCGGCCACCAGCCGCGCGAGGCGATCGGCGAGATCCTGCGCTTCATCCAGTTCCTCGCCGACGACGAGACCATCATCATCGACCGCGAGGTGGCAGCGTCGGAGCGCGCCACCGGCTATCGCAACTTCGCGCTCGCCAACTACATGAAATCCTTCGGGAATCTTCATCATGCGCCGGAGCTGGCGCTCGGCGTCTATTTCCACCATTGCGCCATCGCCATGAGCTGCCGGCAGCTGGCGATGGCCGGCCGGTTCCTCGCCAATGGCGGCAAAAATCCGGCGACCGGACATTCCGTGGTGTCGGTCGAGCGGGCACGCCGCATCGGCGCCATGATGCTGACCTGCGGCCACTATGACGGCTCCGGTGATTTTGCCTTCCGCGTCGGCATTCCGGGCAAGAGCGGCGTCGGCGGCGGCATATTGGGCATCGTGCCCGGCGTCGCCTCGCTCGCCGTCTGGTCGCCCGGCCTCAACGCCAACGGCAATTCCAAGCTGGGCTCGATCGCCCTGGAGAAGCTCGCCAGGATGATGAACTGGTCGATCTTCGCGCCGTAACGTTCCGGCAAACCGGATATGAAAATCCCGCGCCGTCTTTCGACCGGCGCGGGATTTTTTTTATTCAGGAAGTCAGTTCAAAGGGCTGAAATCTCAGAAGAAACCTTTCCGCTGCCACCAGCCGGCGCGCTTCGGCTTCTCTTCGGTCTTGGTTTCCGGCTCTTCGGCGACGGTCGAGGAAACCACCGGCACGATCGGCGCATCGATGGCCGCCGGCTTGCGTCGTGACGGACGGGCCTTCGGTGTTTCCTCGGCGGTCGCTGCCGCCGCCTCGTCCGATGCCGTGGCTGGCGTCTCGGCGGGTGCCGGAACGGCCAGTTCAGCGATCGGCTCCTCGGCGACAGCCTCGGCGGCTGCCTTCTTCGGCTTGGCTGCGCGCCGCGGCTTCTTGGGCTTCTCGGCGGTCGTCGCCTCGTCGCTCACTGGAGCCACCGGCTCTTCCGCAGCCACGACGGTTACCGGCTCGATCGCAGGCTCGCTTTCGGAAGCATCGACCCCGGAAGGTTCGGTCGCTTCATCGGCGCTTGCCTCGGCCTCGCCTTCGCCGTCCTCGCGCCGGTTGCGCTTGCCGCCGCGCTTGCCGCGGCGACGCTTCTTGCCCTGGCCCTCGTCGGATGCTTCCGCCGTTTCGGCAGTTCCGGCCGCGGGGACCGGAGCCTCGTCGCCGGCTTCCGCCTCGTCACGGCTCAACAGGTTTTCCGATGTGGACAACTCGTCGGCCTGCGCCAACACGGAAGCACCGTCGGTGTGGCCATGTTCTCGATCGCGATCCTTGCCGCCGCGGCGTCTGCGACGCTTGCGGCGCTTGCGGTCGCGGCCTTCGCCCTCTTCGCCGGGCCTCTGCTGGTGCTGACCTTGCTGCGGCTGACGCGGCTGTTCGGCCTGGGCCGGTGCTTCGTCTTCCTCCTCGACGATGGTCTCATCCTCGAGCTCTTCCGGTTCGACATAGGCCGGCAGGGTGCGTGCCTCGACGAAGCCTTCAGGCTTTTCGGCCAGCGCGCCGCGGAAGATCGCATAATGCTGCGAACCGACCGTGTCGTCGGCCTCAAGCGTAATGGTCAGGCCGAAGCGGCTTTCCAGTTCCACCAGCGTGCCGCGCTTGTGGTTGAGCACATAGAGCGCGGTCGCCGCGGGCGTGCGAACTGTGATGTGGCTGCGCGAATCCTTGAGCAGGAACTCCTCGATCGCCCTGACCACCATCAGCGCGACAGACGAATCGGAGCGCACATGGCCGGTGCCGCCGCAATGCGGGCAAGGCTTCATGGTCGATTCCAGCACGCTGGCGCGGATGCGCTGGCGCGACATCTCCATCAGGCCGAAATGCGAGATGCGGCCGACCTGGATGCGCGCGCGGTCGTTCTTGAGATGATCCTTCAACCGCTTCTCGACGGCACGGTTGTTGCGGTTCTCCTCCATGTCGATGAAGTCGATGACGATCAGGCCGGCAAGGTCGCGCAGCCTGAG
The DNA here is from genome assembly GCF_006440475.1 of Mesorhizobium sp. B2-6-1. Lineage (NCBI taxonomy): Bacteria > Pseudomonadati > Pseudomonadota > Alphaproteobacteria > Hyphomicrobiales > Phyllobacteriaceae > Mesorhizobium > Mesorhizobium sp. B2-6-1. The sequence continues at coordinate 32,776 of NZ_VFUH01000016.1, read as the reverse complement.
CTGGCGGGCGACTTCCTCCGCCGCTTCCAGATTGGTGTGGAGCGCGGTGTCCTCGATCGAGTGCTCCTTGGTCGAGCGGCCCGAATTGACGTCGATGGCGACCAGCGCCTCGGTCTGGTTGATGATGATGTAGCCGCCGCTCTTCAGCGTCACTTGCGGCTGCAGCATGCGGTCAAGCTGCGCCTCGATGCCATTGCGCACGAAGATCGGCGTCGTATCGCGGAACGGCTGAACCACCTTCGCGTGGCTCGGCATCAGCATGCGCATGAAGTCCTTGGCCTCGCGGTAGCCCTCTTCGCCGGAGACGAGGATCTCATCGATGTCCTTGTTGTAGAGGTCGCGCACCGAACGCTTGATCAGGCTGCCTTCCTCGTAGACGAGGGCAGGGGCCGTGGACTGGAGCGTGAGATTGCGCACGTTCTCCCAAAGCCGCATCAGATATTCGTAATCGCGCTTGATCTCGGCCTTGGTGCGGCTCTCGCCAGCGGTGCGCAGGATGACGCCCATGCCTTGCGGCACTTCGAGATCGGCGACCACTTCCTTGAGGCGCTTGCGGTCGACAGCACTGGTGATCTTGCGCGAAATTCCGCCGCCGCGCGCCGTGTTCGGCATCAGCACGGAATAGCGACCGGCAAGCGACAGATAGGTGGTGAGCGCCGCGCCCTTGTTGCCGCGCTCTTCCTTGACGACCTGCACCAGCAGGATCTGGCGGCGCTTGATCACTTCCTGGATCTTGTACTGGCGGCGCATCGGCTTGCGGCGGTTGCGCGCTTCCTCCAGGGCATCCTCGGCACCGACCGATTCGACCTCGTGATCGTCCGGATGCGAAGACTGAACCTCTTCCAGCATGCCGCGATCATCGTCGCTGGATTCGCTGCCCTGTTCCGTCAGCGGGACGGGTTCGGAAATCACATCGGCGTCGACGGAGGCGGCGATCGACGTCGGGCCGCCCTCGCGGGTCTCGCCTTCGTTCTGCCCAGAAGATTCGTCGCCCTGCTCGGGGGAGGCTTCGCCACGATTGGATGCATCCGCGGCCTGTTCCGAGATATCGGCCGCATGTTCGATGGTTTCCGAACCGTGGGAAGTGTTCTCCGAGACGGCGTCATTGCCATTGTCGGCGTCGCCTGCCTCGCCGGCCGTTTCGGTTGCCTCGTCGGCATTGGCCCCGCTCGCATCGCGCTTGTGTTCTGCGCGGTCGCGGCCCTTGCCGCCGCGCCGGCGCCCGCGCCGGCCGCGATCGCGGCTCTGGCGGTCGTCGCCTTCGCCGTCCTCATCGTCCTCGTCCTCGGCTTCCTGCGCTTCGGCGCGCAGCAGCGCCTGACGGTCGGCGACGGGGATCTGGTAGTAGTCGGGGTGTATTTCACTGAAGGCGAGGAAACCGTGACGGTTGCCGCCATATTCGACAAAGGCTGCCTGAAGGGAGGGTTCGACGCGCGTTACGCGGGCGAGATAGATGTTTCCTTTGAGCTGCTTCTTGTCCTGTGATTCAAAGTCGAATTCTTCGATACGATTACCGCGTACGACGACAACGCGTGTTTCCTCCGGGTGGGAGGCGTCTATCAGCATTTTGTTGGGCATTATTTCGTTTCCCCCCGGCAGCCGTCAGCCGCAGCTTGCGGCGCAAGGGCCGCTGCTGTGTGTCTGGATGAATGTGGGTGCCGGATGTCTGAATGTCCGCCGGACGGTGCCTGCGCGCCATGGCGGTGCCGCCCGCAGCCATATTGGCGCGGTTTGATGCGGACCTTTCCATGATTGCGCTTGAAGCCATCGTCACCAGCAGAACCTTTTGAACCAAAGCCCGGAAACCGGACCAGCTTGTTTGCTCATACAGAGCCGGCGCGGGACAAACCCGGCCGTTTTCCTCACGCAGGCGATTCCCCCGCCACGGGCGCACACCTGCGAAATTCGTCGCGATCACCTGAACCCTTCTCGCATGGAGCGAAAGGAGCCGCCTTTCGTCTCACCTGTAGCGGGAAGCTGCGGAGGAGGGCGGTTCCAGGATTGCAGTGATCCACTATCGCTTTTATGATTTGGCGGGTTGGAAGGCAACCCCGATTTCCGACGCCGGCAAAAGCGGTTCCGCCACGTAAGCACGGGTCCGGGCCTCGCGTGAAAAGGCTTGGTTAACCTTCTCTGGATACCAATCGTTAATCGAGTTCGCGGCCTAACCGGCACTTCGACTACATGACCGGGCGCCTTGGCGCCAAACCGGGAGCGACTGCAAAGAGATGGGACTGGCAGGCTTCACAGACAAGGGCAGTCGTGCCGGCGGCCGTTTGCTCGCGATCTTCTGCCTCCTGCTGTCGATGACCATCTCGTTGGTCGCCAACGCCGCCGATGCCCCGCTCACGGCAACCGGTTACAAGATGGCGGGCGATGCCACCAAGATGCGCATCGTCATGGATTTCGACCGTGAGCCCGACGTCAAATGGTTCCTTTTGCGCGGGCCCAATCGTCTGGTCATCGATCTGGCGAATACGAAGTTAGCCATCGATGCCAAGGATTTGAAGCCTCGCGGGCTGGTCAAGGGCGTGCGCCTGGGTGAGTTGGAGGCAGGCGTGTCGCGGCTGGTTCTCACCGGCAAGGGGCCGTTCGCGGTCGACAAGCTCGATGTTCTCAAGAACGAGGACGGCGCGGGCTACCGCATCGCCATCGACATGTCGGCGGCCTCCGAACGCGAGTTCGACACTGCCCTTGCCAATCAGGCGCTGACCACCGGTTCCACGGTTTCGACCGACAAGGGCGGGCGGGTCGGCACCGGGCCGGTCTCCAATCCGGGCCATCGCTTCACCGTCGTCATCGATCCGGGCCATGGCGGCGTCGATGGCGGTGCCGAGGGCCTGAACGGCACCGTCGAAAAGAACGTCACGCTGGCTTTCGCCATGGAACTGCGCGACAAGCTCGCCGCCGTCGGCAGATACGATGTCTTCATGACGCGCGACACCGACGAATATTTGCGGCTGGACGACCGCGTGCGCATCGCTCGCCAGCATGAGGCCGACCTGCTCATCTCCATTCATGCCGACACTATCAGCCTCAAGGGCATCCGTGGCGCGACCGTCTATACCGTTTCCGACAAGGCTTCGGATCCGGAAGCGCAGGCGCTTGCCGACCGTGAAAATCTCTCGGACCAGTTCGCCGGCATGGTGATCAAGGACGACAACAAGGAAGTCACCGATATCCTGATCGACCTGATCCGCCGCGAGACCCACACCTTTTCGATGAGTTTCGCCCACACGCTGGTCGGCCAGTTGTCGACCAGCGTCGGCCTCATCAACAATCCGCAGCGTTCCGCGGGATTCAAGGTGCTGAAAGCGCCTGACGTCCCCTCCGTGCTGGTCGAACTAGGCTATCTCTCGAATGCCAAGGACGAGGCGCAACTGCTCGACGCCGACTGGCGCGGCAAGGCGGCGCAAAGCATCACCAACGCCGTCGCGCTGTTCGCTTCCGCGCGTGCCGGAACGGGAACCGGGGGCTGAAATGCCTGACGACGCCTGCAACCACAGGCAGCGTTGCGCGGCGACAACACCCGACGCTTTTATTTCCGACTCACGGCCGCGAAATCCGGCCTTGCCGTATTTTGCCCACATGGTAGCGACATGGGTTTTCGATTACGGGTTGGGACCGGCTCGAATGCTTGCGCGGAAGGCGGCTTCGTTTAGGAAATTCCCGAACCAAGGACTGGAGCGGGCATGATTCGTCTCATTGGCTATTTCTTCGGTATCGGCACGACGCTGGCCCTGCTGGTCGCGGCGGGGGTTGCCATCTATATCGGGCATTTGTCCAAGGATCTGCCCGACTATGAGGTGCTGGCCAAGTACGAGCCGCCGGTGACCACCCGAATCCATGCCTCGGACGGCGCGCTGATGGCCGAGTACGCGCGCGAACGGCGCCTGTATTTGCCGATCCAGGCCATCCCCGACCGCGTCAAGGCGGCCTTCCTGTCGGCCGAGGACAAGAATTTCTACAACCACCCCGGCATTGACGTGACCGGCCTGGGCCGCGCTATCATCGTCAACCTGCAGAATTTCGGCTCGGGCAGGCGTCAGGTTGGCGCCTCGACGATCACCCAGCAGGTGGCGAAGAATTTTCTGCTGACCTCGGACCAGACCTACGAGCGCAAGATCAAGGAAATGATCCTCGCCTTCCGCATCGAGCAGGCCTATTCCAAGGACCGCATTCTCGAACTCTACCTCAACGAAATCTTCTTCGGTTTCGGCGCCTATGGCGTGGCGGGTGCCGCGCTCACTTATTTCGACAAGTCGGTGAACGAGCTGACCGTGGCCGAGGCCGCCTATCTGGCCTCGCTGCCCAAGGGGCCGAACAATTATCACCCCTTCAAGCATGCCGACCGCGCGCTTGAGCGCCGCAACTGGGTCATCGACCAGATGGTCGAGAACGGCTACGTTACGCGCGAGGAAGGCGACAAGGCCAAGGCGGAGCCCCTCGGCGTCACACCGCGCCGCAACGGCACCTATCTGTTCGCCGGCGAATACTTCACCGAGGAGGTGCGCCGCCAGATCATCGCCCGCTACGGCGAGAACGCGCTCTATGAAGGCGGCCTGTCCGTCCGCACCACGCTCGACCCGAAGATCCAGCTCATCGCCCGCAAGGCGATGCAGAACGGCTTGATCAAATACGACACGCTGCGCGGCTACCGCGGGCCGCTAAAGACGATCGACGTGTCCGGCGACTGGGGTGTGCCGCTGGGCAATGTGAAGGGACTGGAAGACGTTCCCGAATGGAAGCTCGCAGTCGTGCTCGACAGTTCGGCATCCGGCCTGTCGATTGGCTTGCAGCCGGCACGCCAGGCGTCGGGCGACATCGTCAAGGAGCGCGTCGAAGGCACCGTCAGCAAGGAAGACATGGGCTTTGCCATGCGCCATGTGGTCGGCGGCAAGACGGTCAGGGCCAAGTCGCCGGCCGATGTGCTGAAGCCGGGCGACGTCGTCTTCGTCCAGAAGAACGAAGGCTCCGACGACGCCTACAGCCTGCGCCAGGTCCCCGAAGTGGAAGGCGGCCTGATCGCCATGGATCCACACACCGGCCGCGTGCTGGCCATGGTCGGCGGCTTCTCCTACGCGCAGTCGGAGTTCAACCGCGCCACCCAGGCCATGCGCCAGCCCGGCTCTTCGTTCAAGCCGATCGTCTATTCCGCGGCGCTCGACAATGGCTATACGCCGGCGTCGGTGATCATGGACGGGCCGATTACCATCCAGAGCGGCAACACGACCTGGACGCCGAAGAACTACGACGGCACGGTCGCCGGTCCGGCGACCCTGCGCTCCGGCATCGAAAAGTCGCGCAATCTGATGACTGTGCGCCTCGCCAACGACATGGGCATGAAGCTGGTTGTCGAATACGCCGAGCGCTTCGGCGTCTATGACCATCTGGCGCCGTATTTGCCGATGGCGCTGGGCTCCGGCGAGACGACGGTGATGCGCATGGTTTCGGCCTATTCGATCATGGCCAATGGCGGCAAGTCGATCAAGCCGACATTGATCGACCGTATCCAGGACCGCTACGGCAAGACCGTCTTCAAGCAGGACGAACGCGGCTGCGAAGGCTGCAACGCGGCCGAATGGCAGAACCAGCCCGAACCTGAGCTTGTCGATAATTCCGAACAGGTTCTCGATCCGATGACCGCCTACCAGATCACCTCGATGATGGAAGGCGTCGTCCAGCGCGGCACCGGCGCCACCATCGCCGAGCTCGGACGCCACATCGCCGGCAAGACCGGCACCACCAACGACGAAAAGGACGCCTGGTTCATCGGTTACACGCCAAACCTCGTCGTCGGCCTCTATATGGGCTACGACACGCCGCGCGGCCTTGGCCATGGCGCCACCGGCGGCGGCCTCGCCGCTCCTATCTTCAAGGATTTCATGCGCGTGGCGCTGGATGGCACGCCCAATGTCGACTTCAAGGTTCCCGAAGGCATGAATCTGGTCGCCATCAACCGCAAGACCGGCATGCGGGCCAATTCGGGCGATCCCGGCACCATCATCGAGGCCTTCAAGCCGGGCACCGGGCCAGCCGACAGCTATTGGGTGATCGGCATGGGCGCCGACGGGTCCAATGCCTCCGGCGGCGCGCTGTCGCCTCAGGCCAACCAGGCCATCCAGTCGGGCGGCGGCGGCCTCTACTGACGGGTATGCATGCAGGATTGGGCCGGCCCAGGGCCGGTCCAATTTGCTTTACAGGCGGCGGCGCCGTCCCTATGTATCGCGCCGACCAGGCGTCACTTTCAGCAACAGGATAAAACACCAGGCCATGCGCGCGGAAACGCAGAATATTGTCGACGAGATCAGGCAGGCAATTACCCTGCTGAGGAGGCATCTTTGACTGGGATCAGGCCATAAAGCGGCTTGAATATCTCAACGTCCGCGCCGAGGACGCCAGCCTCTGGAACGAACCGCTGGAAGCGCAGAAGCTGATGCGCGAGCGCCAGGGCCTCGAGGAAGGCATCGCGGCGGTCAGGGGCCTGACCCAGGCGCTGGAAGACAATATCGGCCTGATCGAACTCGGCGAGGAAGAGGGCGACGAGAGCGTCGTTGCCGAGGCTGAGGCAGCGATCCGCTCGATGCAAGGCGAGGCGAAGGCCCGCCAGGTCGAGACGCTGCTGTCGGGCGAAGCCGACGCCAACGACACCTATCTCGAAATCCACGCAGGCGCCGGCGGCACCGAAAGCCAGGACTGGGCCTCGATGTTGCTGCGCATGTACACGCGCTGGGCCGAGCGCCGCCGCTTCAAGGTCGAGGTGCTGGAAGTGCATGACGGCGAAGAGGCCGGCATCAAGTCTGCGACGCTGCTGATCAAGGGCCACAATGCCTATGGTTGGCTGAAGACGGAATCCGGCGTCCATCGCCTGGTGCGCATTTCACCCTATGACAGCAACGCGCGCCGGCACACATCCTTCGCCAGCGTCTGGGTCTATCCCGTCATCGACGATACGATCGAGATCGACGTTTCCGAATCCGACGTGCGCATCGACACCTATCGTTCGTCCGGTTCAGGCGGCCAGCACGTCAACACCACCGATTCGGCGGTGCGCATTACCCATCTCGCAACCGGCATCGCGGTCGCCTGCCAGGCCGAACGCTCGCAGCACAAAAATCGGGCAAAGGCCTGGGAGATGCTGCGCTCGCGGCTTTACGAGGAAGAGCTGAAGAAGCGCGAAGCCGTCGCCAACGCCACCGAAGCATCGAAGAGCGACATTGGCTGGGGTCACCAAATCCGCTCCTACGTGCTGCAGCCCTATCAGTTGGTGAAGGATCTGCGCACAGGTGTCGAAAGCACCAGCCCGTCGAGCGTGCTCGATGGCGACCTCGATGACTTCATGGAAGCCTCGCTGTCGCAACGCATCGAGGGTGGTGCTGGGGAAGCGGTGGCGGACCTGGATTAGGGCCGGCGCCTACAGTGCCACACATTTGGATTGGATGATGGCTCGCAAGCTTGTTGGAAAGTGCTTCTGCGGCGCGGTGCACTATGCGGTCGCTGACGAGTTCCTGTACGCGGCGAATTGCCATTGCTCGAACTGCCGGCGCACGACAGGTTCGGCTTTCAAGCCCTTCGCGGGCATCGAACGCGCCAAGTTTGTCTTGACCAAGGGCCACGACATGTTGCTGGTCTTCGGCGACGACAACGGCCATGACGCGCACTGCAAGCGGTGCGGTTCGCTGCTCTATTCGGTCGTGCGCCAGGGCGCCTTCGTCCATGTCGCGATGGGAACGCTCGTCGACAACCCGAGCATCCGCCCGACCGAGCATATCTTCGTCGGTTCCAAGGCGCCGTGGTACACGATCAGCGACGGCCTGCCGCAGTATGACGAACACGTGATCACAGGACCTGCTGGCGAATAGGCCGGAACTTCTCTCGCTGAATCTCGTTATCTGCGATCCCGTCTGCTGGGCATGGTTGTGCCTGCCTATCCAATCGAGAGACGGCGCCTGTTTTCTGTTGCCGATGCGCGGCATTCAGCCTGCGACATCGGCATGCAGTGGTTTCTTGCGCCGACTCACAAATCGGCCCACCATCCATGGTCGAGGGGAGACAAAAGCATCTATGGCCGGGCGCGGCAGAAATGCCTGCTGACGATCCGGCCGCTGGGAAGACACGTTTCAGGAACGGGCAAGCGAAACGCTTGATGCTCGTCGAAAGGAGCGCTTCCATGTCTGCTGCCCCATCAAAATCGGCTCGGGCCGCGGTGGGCCGACTCATGCTCTGCCTGCTTGCAATCGCAGCGATTGCGTTGCCGATGGCGCCTGCCTTCGCCCACGACGCCAAGCCTACAGCGGCGAAGCCGCTGGGTTGGAGCTATCCATTCGCATGCTGCGCTAACTACGATTGCCGCACGGCCCATACTGGCGAGGTTTTGGAAAAACCCGAGGGTTATGTGATCGCCGGCACGGGGGAAGTTGTCCCGATGACCGACAAGCGTGTGAAGGACAGCCCGGACGGCGAATTCCACTGGTGCGCGCATCAAGCGGGTCTAGACGCCGGTAAGACGATCTGCCTGTTCGTGCCGCCGCGCTCCTACTAGGCCCGGGAAGCGCAGCGGCGACCGGCCCGGACCGCGATGGGCGGGGGCCTGCTGACGGACGGTTGCCAGGACCGCTCCTTTGTGTTGCGTTGCCTGCGGGCGGCGGACAAGGGAGAGGTGATGTCCATGACCATCAAGGGAAGCTGCCACTGCAAGGCGACGATATTCGAGGTTTCGCAAGCGCCGCAGACGCTGACGCAGTGCACTTGTTCGTTCTGCTCGAAACGCGGCTCGCTTTGGGCCTACTACACTCCTGCGCAGTTCAAGCTCCTCACGCCGCAGAAGAATGTTTCCTTCTATCAGTGGGGATCGAAGACCGTTAAGCACGGTTTTTGCGACACCTGCGGCTGCGGGACCTTCACCGAAACACCGGACTGGTCGAGCGGAGAGCCGGATTTCGACAATCCCAAGATCAGCGTCAACTCGCGGTTGTTCGACGATTTCGACCTGGACAAGGTCGAAGTGGTGGCCATCGACGGCAAGAATCTCTGGTAGATTCCTGGACGCCCAATCGGGAAAATCGTGCCCCGGGGAAAAGCCGTTGCCGGTGTTTTTCCCGTTCCGCTTTTCGCCGCATTTCATGGTACAAGTCGCGCGAAGGGCTGATTTGGCGCCATCGCAAGGCGTGACTTGAGAGGGACAATCCTATGAAGAAGACCGTGCTCGTCGTCGTGGCGACGGCTGTGCTGGTGAGCGCCTGCACCACCACCGATCCGTATACCGGCGACCAGAAAATTTCCAACACGGCGGCCGGTGCCGGCCTCGGCGCCTTGGCCGGCGCCAGCCTTGGCCTGCTTGCGGGCGGCAATGATCGTCGCAACGCGCTGATCGGCGCCGGCATCGGGGCGCTGGCCGGCGGCGCCATCGGCGCCACCATGGACCAGAACGAAGCCGAACTGCGCCGGCAGTTGGAGGGCACAGGCGTCAGCGTCACCCGCTCCGGCGACCAGATCATCCTCAATATGCCGTCCGATATCACCTTCAACGTCGATCAGGATGCGGTGAAGCCCGGCTTCTACCAGGTGCTGAATTCGGTCGCGCTGGTGCTGAAGAAGTTCAAGCAGACCACGGTCGACGTGTTCGGCCATACCGATTCGACCGGCGGCGACCAGCATAATTTCGATCTGTCGCAGCGCCGCGCGCTGGCGGTCGCCAACTACCTGGCTGGCCAGGGCGTCGATTCGCGCCGCTTCGCCGTCACGGGATTCGGCAAGACCCGTCCGGTAGCGTCCAATGCCACCGCCGAGGGTCGCGCTCAAAACCGTCGCGTCGAGATCCAGCTTTCGCCGCTCACCTGAGCAGCATCGATCAGAATGCAAAAACGGCCTCGCAAGGGGCCGTTTTTGTTTGCAAAATGCGACCGACGGCCAGGCCTGCGGCCCCCGGGTTCTTCCATGATGTTACGGTGAGGTCGGCTTATCGACCGTCGCTCGTTGGGTCAGGCGCTGCCGCCGGACGACATGGGCAACGATCAGTCCATGAATGAGCAGCCCGACCGTAAGTCCAAGGATATGGAAGCCCGTTCCCGAACCGGAAAGCGTCAGGATCGACCAGATGGATGCGGGTACGAACAAGACAATTGCGGTGATGAGCCCGGGGTTGTAGCTGCGCATCCTGATGGCCTGCGCGACGTGAACCAAAGCGTTGATCAGGGTGGTGTAGGCGGCGATCAGCCCTATCCCGGCATTGACCGTGACAGCGAGGGTGAAAACCAGGGAATAGATGCCCCATACACCCGGTACGTTGATCACAAAGACATCGAAGCGGGTAAGCAGCGGCGCCCCACCGCCGAGCATCTTGTTGACGAAAAGCCGGAACCGGTCCTCGGCATGCTCCTCGTATTGGTGGAGCATGTAAATCGGAATCAGCAGGAAGACGGCGAACTCGGCTATCTCCAATTGAGCGGCCAGCCCGATCGCCACCACGAACAGAGTGAGGCCGGCGAGCACGCCACCATAGACCCAATCTTCCACCAGACGCTTCATCACGCCATCTTCGGCGAGGCCGTGCGTCCTTGCAACACACGACGATATCAGACCTTGGCGACAATGCGTATGAAGGCCGGTGTGTCGTAGCCGAAGCCAACGGTGGCGTCGCTTGGCGATGACGGCAACAGCTTCACCAGCCGCGACCGCCGCGCTCAGATTGAGATTGGCGTGCCAGAGAATTAGCCAGTCCTAAATAAGCGCTTTCCCGCAGCCATGGAAAGGAATAGCATCGTCGCTGTTCCGGAGGGGATGAGGCGGTACACTCGGCCGCGCAATAAGCATTTTCTTTTTCAGCCTCGGTCTTGCACGGCCAGATCAAAAAAATCTGGCAGGAATGCATGACAAGAACAGCCAGCCTTGGGCGCTGCGGCGTCTTCGCTTTAACAGGTCTTGTAAGCGCATGGTTGGGCGTCGCGGCGGCTCGAGCCGAGGATGCCAACAAAGCTGACATCGAGGCCTTGAAAAAGTCGCTCGCCAAATATGAGGACTACACCGCGGCCGTCCGCGACCTTTATCTGTCGACGGTCGGCTGCGTCTACTATAGCGGAGAAAAGATATCCGGAGCGATGTACTACCCGAAAGGCGCCATGGGCATCCATTTCGTCAACGTCCCAAGTGTCAGCCAAAAACTCGACCCGATGCGCCCCAATGTGCTGATCTACGAGCCGACGAAAAACGGTCTGCGCCTGGTCGGGCGGAATGGCTTGTGCCGCTGACGCCGGACGTCAAAGAGCCACCGAAGCTGTTTGGCCAAACCTTCATGGGTCCGATGGAGGGACACTATCCGCTCATCCCGAGGGAGTTCGTCCACTACGATCTTCACGCCTGGCTGGGTGATAATCCGAACGGCATGTTCAGTCCGACGAACCCGAACGTGAAATGCAACAAGGCCGAGTTTCCGATGTTGGAGAAACCGACCAAGATGATGCCTGGGCCGATGTAACGGCCAGCCCAGCCAGGAGCTTGCCGGGAGGGCAAGCCGGATGGCCGTCTTGTCTTGGAACCACTCGTCGGTCAGCCCTTGGCGACGATGCGCATGAAGGCCGGCATGTCGTCGCCGAAGCCAACGGTGGCGTCGTTTTCGTCTTCTCGGTTGCGGGCAGGGCGACGGTCATCGCGCTGGGGCCTGGTGTCGCCGCGCTCCGGTGCACGTCGCTCGCTGCGCGCCGCGGAGCTCTTGCGCTCGGAATTTTCCGAGCGGATAGCGTCCTTGCGCGTGCGCCGCTCACCAGTGTCGGCGACCGTTTCCTCGGCCGCGACCGGCTGTTCCTCGCGCACGGTTTCCGGTGCCGCGTCTTCGCCATGCTTGGCCTGGCGTCCGCCTCTCTTGCGCTCGCCCCTGTCCTTGCGGTCGTCGTCCTTGCGGCCGGCGCGCCGCGGTGCACCGCGGCCACGGCGCGGAGCTTCGTCCTCGCCTTCGCTGGCCACCACCGTCGACAGGTCACCGTCATGCCACTCGATCTTGGTGCCGATCAGCCGTTCGATGGCGTCGATATACTTGGTGTCGGACTTGGTCGCGATGGTGAAGGATTTTCCGGAGCGCCCGGCGCGGCCGGTACGGCCGATTCGGTGGACGTAATCCTCGGCGTGGATCGGCACGTCATAGTTGAAGACGTGGCTGACATCGGGAATATCGAGGCCGCGCGCCGCCACGTCGGAGGCGACCAGATACCGCAGCTTGCCGTCCCGGAAATTTGCCAGCATCTGCATGCGTGCGCGCTGGTCCATGTCGCCATGCAGCGCGCCGGCGTCGAAATCATATTTCAGCAGCGAGCGGAACAGCTCCGACACCTCGATCTTGCGATTGCAGAAGATGATGGCGTTCTTCAGCTCCGCATCCTCGGCTTTGATCAGGTTGCGCAGCGTCTCGCGCTTGTCCCAGGGTTTGGAACCGGACTTCACCAACCGCTGGATGATGTTGGTCGCGGCGGAGGCGGCCTTGGAGACCTCGACGCGCACCGGCGCGTGCAGGAATTTTTCGGTGAGCTTGGTGATCTCGGGCGGCATCGTCGCCGAGAAGAACAGCGTCTGCCGGGTGAAGGGGATCATCTCGCAGATACGCTCGATATCGGGAATGAAGCCCATGTCGAGCATGCGATCGGCTTCGTCGATGACGAGGATCTCGACGCCGTTGAGCAAGAGCTTGCCGCGCTCGCGGTGGTCGAGCATGCGGCCGGGCGTCGCGATGAGCACGTCGGCGCCACGCTCCAGTTTCTTGTCCTGTTCGTCGAACGACACGCCGCCGATCAGCAGTGCGATGTTGAGCTTGTGGTTCTTGCCGTATTTTATGAAGTTTTCCTCGACCTGCGCCGCAAGCTCGCGGGTCGGCTCCAGGATCAGCGTGCGGGGCATGCGGGCGCGGGCGCGGCCCTTTTCCAGTCGTGTCAGCATCGGCAGCACGAAGGAGGCCGTCTTGCCGGTACCGGTCTGTGCTATGCCAAGCACATCCTTGCCCAGAAGCGCGTGCGGAATGGCGCCGGCCTGGATCGGCGTCGGCTTGAGGTAGCCGGCGTCGGTGACTGCGGAAAGGACCTTCGGCGATAGGCCGAGGTCCGCGAAAGTCAACGCTTCTTGAGCGGTCTGGGTGTCTGAGGACAAGTTCTGGCTGTCTTTGGCTGTTCGGGGAAGCGCAACGGCATCCGTCGCGGCAGGCGCCGCGCGCCCGCAAGATCATCACTGCAACTAGGCGCAAGCCCGCGATTTGTCAACACAAACGGCCGGCAATGGCTCGATTGTGAAGTCGTAACCTTAATTACTATGTCTGATCCGGCCGCTTATCCGCGCGCCGGCTCAATATCGGCTCAATAACGGAACTGTTCCGCCAGTATGCGTTCGTTCCAGGAGTGATTGGGATCGAACAGCAAAGTTGCGGTCGCCGTCGCAGATTCCCGCACCGTCACGGAAGCTACGGCCTTGACCTCCGTATGGTCGGCGGCGGCGTTCACCGGCCGCTTTTCCGCCTCTAGTATGTCGAAGCGCACGGTTGCTTTGTTGGAAAGCAAAGCGCCGCGCCAGCGGCGGGGGCGAAACGGGCTGACGGGGGTAAGCGCCAGCAGCGGCGCGTCGAGCGGCAGGATGGGCCCATGCGCCGAAAGGTTGTAGGCGGTGGAGCCGGCCGGCGTGGCGATCATCACGCCGTCGCAATTCAGTTCCTCGAGCCGTACCTGGTCATCTATGGTGATGCGGATCTTGGCCGTCTGATAGGACTGGCGCCATAACGCCACTTCGTTGATGGCCAGCGCCGAGACGGTTTCGCCATCCGAGGTAACGGCCTGCATCTCCAGCGGACGGATCGTTTCGGCGACCGCGGCCGCGATGCGCTCGGCGAGACCTCCGGAACGGTATTCGTTCATCAGGAAGCCGATGGTGCCACGGTTCATGCCGTAGACCTTTTTGCCGGTTCCCATCGTATCGCGCAAAGTTTGCAGCAGGAAACCGTCGCCGCCCAGGGCCACGACGACATCGGCTTCCGCGACCGAATGCTGGCCATAGCGCGCCGACAGGCTTTCCAGCGCCGCTTTGGCGTCAGGCGTGCCGGACGAGACGAAGGCGATGCTGTTGGCGGCTTTGCTCATGGCTCCCCGACGGTGACCGGTTGGCGGCTGGGCCGGGGTAGCATGGGCGGGCCTGTGTGCAAAGAGAGCCCGCAGACGTGCGGTTCGAACCGGCAGTCGCGAATCATATCAGGGAACGAGCCAATGTGATGGTTAAGGCCGGGCTTAAACTCTCGTAAAGCCCCATGGATCATGTTAGCCGGCATGGGTGGCGTGGGGGCGCCCACAGCGATCTTATGCCTTTCAGGATACGAAAGACGCTGTGGCACTTTTGATCGTGCGTGAATCCTTCGAGAGTCGAGCCCGATTCCGGGGACACGCGCCAGCCGGGACCAACATATTGCTGGTAACACGCCTGATCATCATCTCCGTCGTGCTGGGAAGCTTCGCGCTTGTCTTCGCCGAACTGGTGCGCCACTCGGAAGAAACAAGCCTCAGGCCCTTGCCCACTGCCTCGCGCTGCGGCGACGCCGCCGGTATGCCTTGTCCGCAAAGGGCGCTGTAGATCAAAACAAGCTGATTGCTAGGAGCGTGGTTGCAGATGGCAGCCGGCCTGGCGTTTCTGTGCCAGATACTCGTCGATCAGCTGCCGATAGCGCACCTTGCCGAAACTCGGGAAATGGCCGCCATGCACGACCGAGACGTCGAGGTCGCGCATGGCAAGCAGCGTCTGCAAATAATCATCGATATCGGAATGGTAGACGTCGTCGATCAGCGGGCCGTCATAGATGATGTCGCCGGAAAGCAGGATGCGGGTCTTCTTCTCGTACAGAGCGATACCGCCTGGCGAATGGCCGGGCGTGTGGATCACCTCGAAGGCGCGATCGCCGAGGTCGACGATATCGCCATGTTCGAGCAGGCGGTCCGCCGGGGCGGGCATGATGCGATAGCGCGCCGTATCCCAACCTTGTGGCTGGCGATCGAACATCTCTTCATTGGCGTAGCGGTCAGCCACCGTCCATTCGTTGCGCGGATCGGTCAGAATCTCCGCCTCGGCGCGGTGCACGCAGCGGTCGGGAAATTCATGGTGGCAGCCTATATGATCGAAATGCGTGTGGCTGGCGACGCAGGTGAGCTTGCGCTCGCTGACCAGCGGCACATGGCGCCTGAGGCTGAAATGGCCAAGCCCGGTATCGAACAGCAGGTCGCGGTCGCGACCGCGCACATGCCACATATTACAGCGGAAGAACGGTTTGATCCATGGCTCGTGGATCAGCGTGACACCGTCGCCCATGCGGATGGTTTCGTACCAGTCAGGTGCGTCGACGACCGCAAGCATGCCCATGTTCAATCCGTCAGCAGGATGATCTTGTCTGTATCGCAGGAAACCGAGACCGTGTCGCCCGGCTGCACGACGGACGTCGCGGGCAGTTTGGCGATGAATTGCAGCGTGGCGTCTTCAGTGGAGACCGCGAGCACGCGCTTGAAGCTGCCCTGGAAAACGACATCGCTGACCTGCGCCTTGCCCAGCTTTGTGGCGCCTGAGGTCGCGCCCAGGGCAAGGTGCTCCGGCCGGATGGCCAAGGCAACCGCCGATCCCACCGGCAACGCTCCGGACGCCGAGACCGGCCCGACCTGTGTCGCGACAGTGCTTGTCCTGTCCATCATCTCCGCCACCGTTCCGCGAAGAATGGTGCTCTCGCCCATGAAGGTCGCCGAAAAGCGTGTCTTTGGGCGCGCATAGACGCGTTCGGGCGGCCCTTCGTCCTCGATGCGGCCGTCACTCATCACCACGCAGTGGTCGGCCAGCGCCATCGCTTCTTCCTGGTCGTGGGTGACATGGATGAAGGCGGTGCCGACGCGCTTTTGGATCGCTTTCAATTCGTCCTGCATCTGCCGGCGCAGTTTGAGGTCGAGCGCGCCGAGCGGCTCGTCGAGCAGCAGCACGGCGGGCTCGATCACCAGTGCGCGCGCCAGCGCTACGCGCTGCCGCTGGCCGCCGGAGAGCTGGTGCGGCTTCTTGTCGAAGGCGGCATCCAGCCCGACTAGCGCCAGCGTCTCACGCGCCCGCGCGGCGCGTGTCGCGCCATCGACGCCTTGCATGCGCAGGCCAAAACCGACATTGCCGCCGACGCTCATATGCGGAAACAGCGCATAATCCTGGAACACCGTCGTTGTCGGGCGCTTTGCCGGCGGAACGGCGGTGCAGTCCTCGCCTCGGATGAACACCTTGCCTTCGCTCGGTGTGACGAAGCCGCCCAAAATCGACAAAAGCGTCGTCTTGCCGGAGCCCGACGGTCCGAGCAGGATGGTGTAGCTACCGGGCTCGATCCGCAGCGATACGTCTTTCAGCACCGCCAGCTGGCCGAAACGGTGCGAGACCCCGCGGATGTCGACCAGGGGCGCGCTCATGCCGGCTTCCTCCGCAGCAATGTCAATTCGAACAGCACCACCAGCACGATGGAAACGGCGAACACCAGCGAGCCGACTGCGTTGGTCTTGGGGTTGAGGCCAGAGCGCAGCAGATTCCAGATTTCGACCGGCAGCGTGGTTTCGAAGCGTGTCAGCAGGAAGGAGATCACGAATTCGTCCCAGGAAAAGGTCATCGACAGGAAGAAGCTGGCGAAGATGGCCGGCGCCATGACAGGCACAGTAATCAAGAGCAGCACTTTCCATTCCGGCGCGCCGAGATCGCGCGCGGCGCGCTCGATGTTGATCTGGTGGTCGCCCATCTGGCTGTAGACGATGGCGAAGCAGAGCGGCAGGTTGATCACGACATGGCCGATGCCGGCGGCCATCAGCGATTTCGGCACGCCGGCCCAGTTGAACAGCACCAGCAGCCCCATGCCGATGATGAGATAGCTGACGGTAAGCGGTAGCGTGATCAACCCTCGCAGCAGGGCCGAACCCGGCAGCACGAAACGCGCGAACGCCCAGGCGCTGAGGAAGCCGAGCGTGACGGCCGCGAGCGACGAAAGCACGGCCACCAGCAGCGAGTTCACCAGCGCCGAGGTCAGCCGCGCATCGGACAGGACGGCCTGGTACCAGCGCAGCGACGGGCCGGTGAAGGGCGGGATGGGAAAGGAGGTTGCCTGCAGCGAGAACAGCACGAGCACGACCACCGGCAGGAAAATGAAGCCATAGATGGCGATCGCGTAGAGACAGGAAGCGGTTCGGACGATCCGGCGCATCTCAGGCCCGCTCGATCTTCAGCCAGCGGGCGCAGGCGAGATAGGCGATGGTCACGACCGCCATCAGGATGATCGAGAGCGCCGAGGCCAGCGGAAAGTCGCCGCGCCGGCCGATCTGCATCATCACCAGCTGCGGCATGACCAGCTCGTTGTTGCCGCCCAGAATCTGCGGCGTGATGTAATCGCCGATGCACAGCACGAAGGTCAGGAAGGCGCCGACCATGATGCCGGGCAAGGTCAGCGGCAGGATGACGTGCAGGAAGGTGCGCACCGGCCCGGCGCCGAGATCAGCGGCGGCCTTGCGGTAGCTCGGACTGAGCTGCTTCAAATTGGCGAAGATCGTCAGCGTCAAAAGCATGACGAAGAAATGCACGAAGCCGGTCACGGTGGCGAAGCGCGTATTGGCGAGCTGCAGCGGTTCGCTGGTCAAGCCGATGCCGGTCAGCGTCCGGTTGATGACGCCGTTCTGCGCCAGCACCAGAAGCCAGGAATAGGAGCGCACGACATAGGACGTCCAGAACGGCAGCACGGCCAGCATCAGCGCCAGCCGCTGCCAGCGTTCCGGCACCTGTTCGGCCAGGATCCAGGCGAAAGGATAGGCGAGCAGCACCGAGACCACGGTTACGATTGCCGTCACCTCCAGCGAATTCACCATCGCTTGCCAATAGGCAGGATTGGTGAAGAACTGGCTGTAATTGGCTGATGTGAAGCCGCCGCCCTCATGCGACGTCAGGCTGGAAAGCCCCATGGCGATGAAAGGCAACACGAAGAACAGCAAGGTCCAGCCGAGCGCCGGCGTAACCAGCGCCCAGGGCAGGGCCTTGTTCGCGGTGCTGCTCACGACGGCCGTCTACTGCGCCTGCAGCATCTCGGTCCACATGTCCTGCATCTTCTTGTCGAGATCGGCATTCGGCGCCGGATAGGCCTGGGCGCGGGCAAGGAATTCGGGCTGCTCGTCGAAGCGCAGGATCTTCTTCTGGTCGTCGGTGAGTGCCGCCTTGCTGTTCGCCGGCATGCCCCAATAGCAGGAGGATGTGGCAAGACGGGCCTGGCCTTCCGGGCTCATGATGTACTGGATGAATTTCAGCGCCACGTCCTTGTTCTTGGAGTCCTTGAACATGGCGAGCGACTGCGACCACAGCACCGCTCCCTCCTTGGGGATCGAGAAGTCCAGCGCCGGGTTCTCCTTGGCCAGGCCCGCCGTCACCCATTCGCCGCCGCCGACCAGAATATCGACTTCACCGGTGGCGAGCGCTGTCTGGCTGGCGGTCACCTCGCCGACCAGCTTGGCGTTGGCCTTCATCTTGAGCAGTTCGGCCTTGAGGGCGGGAAGATCGGCCTCGGTGAGTTCAGCCGTTTTCTTGCCGATGGCGAGTGCCGCCATGCCGATGACCGGCAGGTAATAATCGTAGATGGCGACCTTGCCCTTGTACTTGTCGCTTGTCAGCGACGCCAAGGATTGCATATCGGCCGGGTCGACCTTGGTCTTGTTGAAGCCGATCGTGTTGTAGCCGAACTTTTCGGTGATGCCGTAGCGCTTGCCGCCGACCACGGTAGAGTTGTCCATCTTCACCTGCGGAAAGAGGTCGCCCAACGGCAGCTTGTCCTCCGGCAGCGGCTCGAACAGGCCTTTTTCCACGCCGCGCGGCACGTCGATGCTGTCGATCACCATCACGTCCCAGTCGCCGGGTTGCGACTGTTCGACGATGGCGAGCCCCGCGCCGGTGCCCTCGAATTCCTTGACGTTGACCTTGACGTTGTTGGCCTCTTCGAAGGGCTGCAGCAGCGCCGGGTCGGCATGATCGCACCAGATCAGGGCGTTGAGATCGGCGGCCTGGCTGGCGCCGGCTGCTGAGAGCACCAGCGCCGTGGCGCCGCAAGCGGCGCCCAGATGTCTCTTCAGGATTGAAAGCGGATTGTTGGCTGCGGATCGTGCGGACATCGAGTGTTCTCCCTTGCCTTTGTGGCTTCTTGCAAAAAGTTGAACCAATTCTAAAATTGAGTCAATTCTGTTTTTGTGGCAGACAGCCGGTATGAGTGGATTGAGGGCAAGGCAAAAGGCCGACCGGCACCGCCGCATCATCGAGGCGGCGGCCGAGCTTTTCCGCGAGGCCGGCTATGAAGGCGCCAAGATCGAGGTGATCGCGGCCCAGGCCGAAGTGTCGATCGGGACGATCTACAATTACTATCAGAATAAGGGCGACATCCTCGGCGCCATCGTCTCCATGGAGGTCAACGAGGTGCTCAATGCCGGGCGAGGCGTGGTGGACAGCCCACCGGCCAATGTCGGCGATGCGCTGGACACGCTGATCGGCATCTATGTCGAGCACTCCTTGCACTATCTCAGCAAGGAGATGTGGCGCCAGGCGATGGCGATCTCGACGCAACTGCCCGACAGCCCGTTCGGCCAGGCCTACACGGCGCTCGACCGCGCTCTGACGCAACAGATCCGCGCCCTGATCGCAAGGCTGCAGGAGATCGGCCTGGTGCGGCGCGACATCGACGGGCAGGCGGTGGGTGAGCTGGTCTTCAACAACATGAACATGATGTTCATCGAGTTCGTGAAGCGCGACGAGGCAAGGATAGCGGAACTGCGCGCGGCGATCCGACGGCAGAACCGGATCCTGGTGGCGGCGATCGGGGTGTGAGGATGGAAGCGACCGCAGCATGAAACCAGCTTCCGCTGCCAGTGTGACTGACGATGAGTGCCAACGGCGGCGCCCGTCTACACCGCAGGGCTCCCGTGCACGGTATGGCCTAGCGGCTTGACGTTGCGGGGGATTGACAGCGTAGCCGCTGGACCTAGCGATCCCTTCGAAGCATCGACCGAAGGGAAAGTAGACGCGCGGCCGCAGTGGCGCAGGTAAAAATCAGTGATCGGTCGGATCGATCTTCGTCAGGCGCTCTCGCGCTTCGGTCACGCGCCGCTGCGCGGACCTTATCCTGCTGCAGAGCGCGAGATTGATGCCGACGCCACAGTCTCCGTCCAGCATTTCTTCCGCTCGTTTGAGGGCGAGTTCCGCTCGGCCAATTCGCTGCCTGGCTCTGGCCAGTTCTATGTCCAAGAGTTCGATCATTGTTCCGCTACAGAGTTTGCGGTCCCTTCGATCGTTAACCGTCTCCGGCCGGGTTTGGTTCCGGGTTGGGGCTCGAGACTCAGGACAGCAGGAGAAAGTCGCCGCTTCGGCACCGACCTCATTGCACGCGAAGTCGCCTCTTGAGTTGAATTTGAAATCTGATACAACTTATAGGCGTGCGAAGGGGAGAGGTTAATGGGGACGTTTTCAATCTGGCATTGGGCGATCGTACTGCTGATCATCGGCGTGCCTGTTTTCTTTGCGGTTCGCTCAGCCGTGAAGCCGTCACAGGGCCCGGCGGCTCTTGTAGGATTCGGTGGCTGGCTTATGCTGCTTGCGATCGGTCAGGTTTTGTCGCCGCTGCGCACGCTCGCCGACTTGGCCAATTCGGCCGAGGGTTACCGGCAACTCATGCCCCTGCCAAATGGACTGGTTGCGGTTTATAGCGAGGTTGCCCTCAATCTGGCATTTCTGGCGCTTCAACTGGTTGTGCTCATTTCGATGCTGCGGCGAAGCCGACGCTTTCCACAATTGTTTCTGGTTCAGTGGATTGCGATACCGGTTGTGTTCGTCCTGGACACGATCTTGATCTCATCAACTCTAGGCGTCCCGGTGAGCCAGATCCTTGCTGGAGATGCGCTGATGACACCCATTCTGTCGTTCGTTTTCACCGGAGCCTGGGTCGCCTACGTCCACAAGTCTGTCAGGGTGAAGAACACGTTCGGCGGCGAAGTGGCAGCCGGCCAGGTCGCGACGGCCTCCTAGCGAGAGTCCGCCAGGCTCTCTTCCCATGAGCAGTCCTCTTTCGTCGAAGGCTTCGGAGGACTCCTCAGTCTAGTGGGCGCTGGTTGGCCTACCATCCGGGCGGGCCGCGCGCCGGTTGCGCTGGGCTAAATCGCCTGCAGCGCCGCGCCCGAACTTATCCGCAGTGCAGTATGTTTTCGCCAGATCAAGGGTTGGGTAATTTCGTTTGCCTATGATCACCTGGCAAGCAGGATGGATCGCAAGGCACATCATGGCCAGTTTGGATGTATGCCATCGGATCAGGATGAGGCTGCTAATCGGTATGCCTCTCGTTGTTGGTGGCGTACTTCTTCGGCACTACAGTTTTCACGCCTTCGAGCTTGTCATATTCGGGTTCTCGATTGCTCTGACCCTTTTCTCGATCTGGCTTGTCTATGTCAGCTGGCCCGGCCGAGAGCAAAGGCTGAAAGATAAGACCAGCGCCGCCTATGCGCGGCCGATCATGGCCTCATTCCTTCTCATTGTGTCTCTCTACGGCAACTATATCGTTCTGCCTGTCGTGACCGGGTAAGAAAATTGTCCCGGAAGGGGAAACTTACAAGGGCCATACTGGACTCAAGGGAGCTCTAAGGTGGCCTGCCACCCGAAGCTCGAAGAGCGAAGGGTGGTGCCCCCGGCAGGAATCGAACCCGCGACCTTCGGTTTACAAAACCGCTGCTCTACCAACTGAGCTACAAGGGCATGCGGCACCGGTTAGCCATATTTGCGGCGCCAGTAAAGACAAATGTCGGTTTTGAGGCGCTCATGAACGCTGCCGGGCAACAGGCACGGCATCCTGAAAACGGCCAATTCGCTTCCTATATCTACGGCAGGTGCAATCGCTTGGGCGAGGCTGCCGCATGATCAGATTTGTCATCATCCTGCCGATCGTCGTCATAGCCTGGATGCTTCTGGTGAAGCTTATCAGGAGCGTCAAGAACGCCAATATCGACTGGACCGGCGTCACCACCATCATCGGCTTCATCGCGCTCGCCTTCTGGCTGCGCCATGTCACGGGCATGGGGTGGTGAATAGTAGTCAGTAGTCAGTAGTCAGTAGTCAGTAGTCAGTAGTCAGTAGTCAGTAGTCAGTAGTCAGTAGTCAGTAGTCAGCCTGCCGCTCATAGCCTGCTACTCACTACTCACTACTCACGATTCATCCCGTCTCCGGCCTTGCCGAAAAAAATCTCCTCCCCCTTTCGAACCTTTTCCCGCGCCGCGCCGACTGATGGTCAGAGGCGAATGGGTCGCCTCGATCAAAAGATCCAGGAGATCATCATGTTCAAGCGCACTCTCGTCTCAGGCCTCGTTGCCATCTTCGTCGCCACCGGCGCGCTCGTCGGCACCGTCGGCACGTCATCAGCCCACGCCATGCACAGCCATCATCACCACCACCACAATCATCACAAGAAGCACTTCAAGAAGTTCTGGTGGAAGCACCACAACCATCATCACCACAAGCACGGCAGGGTGATCATCTTCCTTTGATGGAGGGACCCAATTCTCCCGAGAGGGCGGCTTCGGCCGCCTTTTTGTTGGGCGAAGCGGCGCGGTCATCAATCTCTCGCCAAGCTCTTGCAGGTCGCCGTCAGCGCGACCTCCTCGGTTCACGCCCAAAAAAGATTCGAACCTTTTTCTTGTGCCGAACGACAGAAGATCAAGAGGCGGATGGGTCGCCTCTCCAAACGAAGCAAGGAGATCATCATGTTCAAGCGCGCACTCGTTTCCAGCCTCATCGCCACCACCGTCGCCGCCACCGCTCTAGTCGGCACCGTTCAGCCCTCGGCGGCTCATTCGCATCACCACCACCATGGCCTCGGCATCGGCATCGCCGCCGGGGTCGGGGGTTTTGTCCTGGGCAGCCTGCTTGCCCAGCCCCGCGCTGTCTATGTGGATGAGGACGGCGGCTCGTGGCACGTCCGCCGCTGCTTCGATCGCTATTCGAGCTACGATCCGGACTCCGACACCTACATCGGTTACGACGGCTATCGCCATTACTGCCGTCTCTGAGAGGAGGGAGCACCGTTCAGCACCAGAAGAGGGGCTCAGGCGAGCCTCTTTTCTATTGCTTGGACAGCGGCACGCCTGTTGGATAGCCGACTTTCAACGAGATGCCTGAAAGTCCTCGGTTTTGTCGATGCGATCGGCAATGTACAGGCATTTCCCGAAGGCCTAATCTGCTTTGGCGATGATCTGCGGGCGATACGGGGGAGGGTGATCCTTGGACGAGCAGGACCCGAAAGAGGAACAGGTCGAGATTATTTTCCGCAACGGCACGGTCACGGCCGTCGGCATCCTGCTGGCGTTTTCGCTGGGATTCATCACGCATTGGGCCGCAAATCCGATCCCATGGCAGACCTATCATCTCGTCGCCGTGCTGCCGATCCTGGCCGGCATCGCCTTGCAGATGCGGGCACTGTCGCTTCTGCTCGACACAAAGTGCCTGCGGCTGAGCGCCTATGAACGCGCCAACCGCATCTTCATCACCGGCCTCGTCTTCACCGCCTGCGGTGTCGGCATGGCGATCCTGCTCGATTTCTTCGATCTTGCGAGCAGAAGCGCGTTGCCCGGAGCAGGTTGATCATCCGGTTTGCACGCCGCCGATCATCTTGGTCACCTCGGCCGCGGCGCTGTGCACCAGCGGGCCGATCTCGGCCAGCCGTTCAGGCGTCACCCGAACCGTCGGGCCCGACACCGAGACTCCGCCGATCGGCTCGCCGAATTCGTTGAAGATGGCTGATGCCACGCAGCGCATGCCTGGATGCCGTTCCTCGTCATCGACCGACCAGCCGCGCAGCTTGATCGTCGCGAGATCATGCGCGAGGGCAGGGATGTCGGACAGCGTCCTGTCGGTGAAGCGCTGCAGGCCGGCGTTGCGCAGGATGGCTCCGACGCGCTCCGGCTCGAGATGGGCCAGCACCGCCTTGCCGATGCCGGAGGCATGAAAAGGGCTGCGCGTCCCCGGTCGGAAGAAGGCGCGGATTGCCTGGTGCGTCTCGACCTGGCTGACGAACACCACGCAGTCGTCCTCGGCGACGCCGAGATTGGCGGTCTCGCCGGTTTTCTCCATCAGCTCCTGCATCACGATGCGCGCGCGGTCGACCAGCTTGCGGCGGCGCAGGAACGCCGCGCCCATCCGGTAGGTCTCGACGCCGATCGACCAAAGCTGGTCCGAACTGTCGAACTCGACCATGCCGTGGTTTTCGAGCGTCGTCAGCATGCGGTAAGCGGTAGAGGCAGCCAGGCCGCTCTGCGCGGATATCTCGCTCAGCGACAGGCCGCTGCCTTCGGCAACGATGGCCAGGATGCGCAAGGCCCGGTCCAACGACTGCACCGAAGCCGCTTCCGAAGGACCGTTGAAGGCGCGCGGCCGGCCGCGCTGGCGTTTTTCAGCGGTTTCCATTTACGCCATCATGCCCGATTTTCCCGAACGGACAATGAAAAAGTTTTTCACTCTTCTGCATTGCCATTTTTTGGAAAACAAAAAGAGAAAGGAAATCAAATGACAACGGCAGTTTCTTAGAAATGAAAAAATATTCTGAAAAAATTGAAAAATAGCGGGCTTGCTGACATTCTCGGTTATCCAACAATCACAACCCTGTGGAGGGTCGGAACAATGGCCAGGATGCGCGCTGTCGATGCTGCGGTTCTCGTTCTCGAAAAGGAAGGCATCGCCTGCGCCTTCGGCGTGCCGGGCGCGGCGATCAATCCGCTCTACTCGGCCCTGAAGGCGAGGGGCACGATCCGCCATGTGCTGGCCCGTCATGTCGAGGGCGCGTCGCACATGGCCGAAGGTTTTACCAGGGCCAAGGCAGGCAATATCGGGCTCTGCATCGGCACGTCAGGCCCGGCCGGCACCGACATGATCACCGGGCTCTATTCGGCATCAGCCGATTCCATCCCGATCCTCTGCATCACCGGCCAGGCGCCGCGGGCGCGGCTGAACAAGGAGGATTTCCAGGCCGTCGACATCGCCGCCATCGCGTCGCCCGTCGCCAAATGGGCGGTCACGGTCATGGAGCCTTATCTCGTGCCGATGGCGCTTCAGAAGGCATTCCACCTGATGAGGTCTTCGCGCCCGGGACCGGTGCTGATCGACCTGCCGGTCGACGTCCAATTGGCCGAGATCGAGTTCGACATCGACGCCTATGAGCCGCTGGCGCCGTTCAAGCCGGCGATGACGCGCCTCCAGGCCGAGAAGGCGCTGGCGATGCTCAACGCCGCCGAAAAGCCGCTGATCGTCGCCGGCGGCGGCGTCATCAATGCCGATGCGTCGGACCTGTTGATCGAGTTCGCCGAAATCACGGGCGTGCCGGTCATCCCGACCCTGATGGGCTGGGGCGCGATCCCCGACGACCACCGACTGATGGCCGGCATGTGTGGGCTGCAGACATCGCACCGCTACGGCAACGCGACGATGCTCGAGGCCGACTTCGTGTTCGGCATCGGCAACCGCTGGGCAAACCGCCACACCGGTTCGGTCGATGTCTACACCAAGGGAAAAAAGTTCATCCATGTCGACATCGAGCCGACGCAGATTGGCCGTGTGTTCGCACCCGATCTCGGCGTCGTCTCGGATGCAGGGGCCGCGCTGAAGATGCTGCTGGACATCGCCACCGAGTGGAAAACGGCCGGAAGACTGCGCGACTGGTCGGGCTGGGCGAAGGAATGCCAGGACCGCAAGAAGACCATGAAGCGCAAGACGCATTTCGACCAGGTGCCGCTGAAGCCGCAGCGGGTCTATGAGGAGATGAACAAGGCGTTCGGGCGCGACGTCACCTATGTCACCACGATCGGCCTGTCGCAGATCGCCGGCGCGCAATTCCTGCATGTCTACAAGCCGCGCAACTGGATCAATTGCGGCCAGGCCGGCCCGCTCGGCTGGACACTGCCGGCAGCCCTTGGCGTGCGCGCCGCCGATCCCGACCGCACCATCGTGGCGCTGTCGGGCGACTATGACTTCCAGTTCATGATCGAGGAACTGGCGGTCGGCGCGCAACACAGGCTGCCCTACATCCACGTCGTCGTGAACAATGCCTATCTCGGCCTGATCCGCCAGGCGCAGCGCGGCTTCTCGATGGACTACGAGGTTAGCCTTGCTTTCGAGAATATCAACCGATCGGACGATCCCGAGGCCGGCTACGGCGTCGACCACGTCGCTGTTGCCGAGGCGATGGGCTGCAAGGCGGTCAGGGTGCGCAAACCGGAAGAATTCGCCGGTGCCTTCAAGGAGGCGCAGCGGCTGATGAAGGAGCATCAGGTTCCCGTAGTGCTCGAATTCATCCTCGAACGCATCACCAACATCTCGATGGGCACCGAGATCGACAAGATCACCGAATTCGAAGACCTTGCCGAACATCAAGAGGATGCCCCGACAGCGATCGTCATGCTCGACTAGGACGGAAGAAGGACAAAAAGAATGCCGCGTTTTTCAGCCAATCTTTCGATGCTCTTTGGCGAGCATGACTTCCTCGAACGTTTTGACGCAGCTGCCCGCGCGGGCTTCAAAGGCGTTGAATATATAGGCCCCTACGACCATGCGCCCGAGGTGGTGGCCGCGCGGCTGAAGAAGAACGGTCTGACGCAGGTGCTGTTCAACCTGCCGGCCGGCGACTGGGGCAAGGGCGAGCGCGGTATCGCAGTGCTGCCGGACCGAGTGCCGGAATTCCGCCAGGGCATCGCCAAGGCGATCACCTACGCGCAGGCGCTCGGCTGCTCACAGGTCAATTGCCTGGCCGGCATCGCGCCCGCCGGTGTCGACCGCAAGGTGCTCGAGGATGTCTTTGCCGAGAACCTCGCCTTCGCGGCGGAGAAACTGCAGCAGGCCGGTATCAAATTGCTGATCGAGCCGATCAACACGCGCGACATTCCAGGCTTCTTCCTCAATTATTCCGACCAGGCGCTGGCGCTGATCGACCGCGTCGGCTCGAAGAACCTGTTCCTGCAATACGACATCTACCACATGCAGATCATGGAGGGGGATCTCACCCGTACCATCGAGGCAAACCTCGGCCGCATCGCGCATATCCAGCTTGCGGACAATCCCGGCCGTCACGAGCCGGGGACGGGCGAGATCAACTATCCCTTCCTCTACGAGCATATCGACCGCATTGGTTATTCCGGCTGGGTCGGCGCGGAATACAAGCCGAAGGCCGGAACTGAGCAAGGGTTGGGGTGGTTCCGGGAACTGGCCGGGCAGGGAAGCGCGGCGGCTTAGCTGTCGAAATCGAACTCGCGTTCCTTCACGCCCTCCTCTGGTTTGTCGGCCATCCCCCCCCAAGGGCGGAGGTTGGATGTCACCGGCGGCTTCGCTAAATTTTGAACCGGGAAAGTTGGGGCCAGCGCCGAAACTGCCAATCTCCCCACCTGTGGGGGAGATGGCCGGCAGGCCAGAGGGGGGCGTGAAGGAACGCAACCTCAACAAGACGGAGAACCACAATGGAAACCATCGGCTTCATCGGCCTTGGCATCATGGGCGCGCCGATGGCGGGACATTTGCTGGACGCCGGCTACACGGTGATCGCCAGCGACCACCGCTCCAGGCCACAGGCCGAACTGGTGGCCAAGGGACTGAAAACTGTCACCGGCCATGCCGCCGTGGCGAAGGCCGCCGATATCATCATCACCATGGTGCCCGACACACCGCAGGTGGCCGAGGTGCTGTTCGGCGACAACGGCGTCGCATCAGGTCTTTCCAAAGGCAAATTGGCCATCGACATGAGCTCGATCTCACCGATCGAGACCAAGGTCTTCGCCAAAAAAATCAACGAACTGGGCTGCGACTATCTCGATGCGCCGGTCTCGGGCGGCGAGGTGGGAGCCAAGGCCGCATCGCTCACCATCATGGTCGGCGGCGAGGAGAGGGCGTTCGAGCGCGCCAGGCCCGTTTTCGAGAAGATGGGCAAGAACATCACCCTGGTCGGACCGAACGGCGTCGGCCAGACCAGCAAGGTCGCCAACCAGATCGTCGTCGCGCTGACCATTGAAGCCGTCGCCGAAGCGCTTGTTTTTGCTTCAAAAGCCGGCGCCGACCCCGCCAAGGTCAGGCAGGCGCTGATGGGCGGGTTGGCCGCCTCGCGCATCCTCGAAGTGCATGGCGAACGCATGGTCAGGCGCACCTTCGCGCCGGGTTTCCGCATCGAACTGCACCAGAAGGATCTCAACCTCGCCCTGGAAGGCGCAAGGGCGCTCGGCGTCTCCCTGCCCAACACGTCGACCACCCAGCAACTGTTCAATTCCTGCACGGCCAATGGCGGCGCCAGGGAGGATCACTCGGCCCTGGTCAGGGCGCTGGAGCGGATGGCCGGGCATGAGGTAGGGCAGTAGGGCAGTGGGAGCCGCCCGTTCCGGCCGATTTGGAAACCCTACTGCCGTACTGCCCTACTGCCTCAAGAATTTCCGTGCCGCATAAAGGCTTACCGCCGCCGCGTTCGACACGTTGAGCGAGCGGATCGCGCCGGGCATGTCGAGGCGGGCCAGTGTCGTCACCGTCTCGCGCGTCTTCTGGCGCAAGCCCTTGCCTTCCGCGCCCAGCACCAGGGCAAGCTTGTCGCCGGCAAAGCTCGTTTCGAGTTCGGCCGGGCCGTCCGAATCGAGACCGATTGTCTGGAAGCCGGTCTCATGCAGTTGCGCGAGCGCGTCGGCCAGGTTCTTGACCTCGATCTGGTCGATATGTTCGAGCGCGCCGGAGGCTGATTTCGCCAGCACGCCCGATTCCTGCGGGCTGTGGCGCGCCGTGGTGATCAGCGCGCCGGCATCGAAGGCGACCGCCGAGCGCAGGATGGCGCCGACATTGTGCGGATCGGTGATCTGGTCGAGCACCAGCACCAGCTTTGTGTCGCCAAGAGCGTCGAGGGGCTTGGGCTTCAGCGGCTCGGCCTCGATCAGCACGCCTTGATGCACGGCATCCGAACCCGTGATCTTGTCGATGTCCCTGGGTTCGACCAGCTCCGCCTTGAAGGGCAGGGCCGCGAAGTCGGCCAGTCCCAGCCGCTCGGCGGCATTGCGCGTCACCAGCATTTTCCGGATCTTGCGGCGCGGATTGTCGAGTGCCGCGCGCACCGTATGCAGGCCATAGAGCCGCACCAGCCCGTCGGCTGCGTTCTCGCCCGGCGGCATGGGCTGGCGCGGCCGGAATGCCGGCGCGCCGCCGCTCTTTTCGTCGCGGTGTGCACGACGCAGCTTGGCGTAGTGGGTGTCTTTCGGGGTGCCGGTCTTGTTGCTCATGGCCGGCTTCTATAGCGGTCTCCGGCGGCCAGGGATATGGCCCGTCGCCGCAGCCGGCGAACAACATCGAAAAACCCTTGCCACGCGGTTGACACCCACTGGCCTTGCCGCCATAAGGCGCTTCGCTGATTTCGGAGAAGTGATACTCGGGTCCGGATCGGCAAGAATGCCTCGTTGCATGGCTCCGGCGGCAGACTGGAGAGGTGCCCGAGTGGTTAAAGGGGACGGACTGTAAATCCGTTGGCTTAGCCTACGTTGGTTCGAATCCAACCCTCTCCACCACTGCCGGCCCGGAAGCCCTGAAACGTGAAAGCGTCGGAGGCGAAAAGCGCATGGCGCTTTTCCGTGGAATCCGGTACTTCAGTGCACGGCGCGGGTATAGCTCAGTGGTAGAGCAGCAGCCTTCCAAGCTGAATATGCGGGTTCGATTCCCGCTACCCGCTCCAGATCTCCAACCCACGCCATCGGCAAGCTGAAACACTGCGCGGCCAGGTCGCGCAGCGCTCCAGAGGATGGCTGTCCGCTCGCTTCAGCTGTTGAAGGCCGACGCGACCTGGTGTTGCTGCGGCACCTGGCCGTTCGGCGTCAGCTTGTCGACGATGCCAGGCAAGGCCGTGCTCAATTGCTTGAGCAGTTCCTGCTCGTCGAGTCCCGTCCGTTGCGCGATCTCGCGGATGACCTGCGGTCCGATCGCGTTGCCCAGGTCGTTGGCGTTGATCGGCTGGTTCTGGCCGGTGCCGACCCAGGAATCAGCGACGTTGCCGTGGCCGGAGTTCTTCAATTTGTCGAGCAGGCCGCCCAGTCCGCCAAGCAGGCCGCCATCGCCGGCCGTGGTTTCACTGGGCTCGGCCGGTACGGGAGCTTGGGGTTGCTCCGGCTGTTCGGCACTCCTGCCGCTCAGCATCTTTCCGACCAGCAGCGCGCCGAGCGCGATCATCAGGGGTTTGGTGATGTTGCCGCCCGGAACGGCATTGTCAAACAGTCCCATCGTGGATCTCCTTGTCAACCAAGCCCGTCCCATCGTCACAATGACGCAATCGGGCGGAATTTCAAGCTGGCTTGAGCTTTTGACAATCATATGAAAATGATGGACGCGGCAGGGGATTGGAGAGGAAAAATGTCAATCATCAGCTGGATTATTCTGGGAGTCATCGCCGGCTTTCTTGGCAGCAAGATCGTCAACAAGAGCGGCCAGGGCATGATCATGGATATCGTGCTCGGCATTGTCGGCGCCATTGTCGGCGGCCTGATCTTCAGCGCTTTCGGCGCGTCGGGCGTGACCGGTCTCAACATCTACAGCCTGATCGTCGCGGTGGTGGGCGCCGTGGTCGTGTTGTGGGCTTACCACCAGTTCGCCGGCAAGCGGACTATTTAGCACCAGTCCCATTCCGAAGGTTCGGGATGGGATTTTATCCGTTCGCTTGTCCATGACCTTTCCCGAAACCGGATCCCGCCTTTCGGGTCATGCGCCGTCGTCTGTCCATCATCGGCGGTGTTTGCCACCGCGGAGCGCCGTCTGGCGCGTCCTATCTGACCCTCTTGAGGATCTCGCGGGCAGCGTGTTGAGCTTTGCGGCGAGCGATGATCGGCCGCAACTGGAGCCGACTTAGGCCACGACAGTCAGCCGGCGCCTGCGCTGGTCGAGCGAGACGATGGCCAGTCCGCTGCCGACAACCAGAAGGATGCCGCAGATCGCCAGCGCGTTCGGGAATTGTCCGAACACCAGCAGGCCCGAAATCATCGCCCAGACGGTGAAGCAGTAGTAGAACGGCGCCACCGCGCTGGTCGGCCCGACGCGATAGGCCATGAAGATGAAGAAATGGCCGAAGATCAGGAAAAACCCGGCTCCGGCCATGAGCAGCAAATGATGTGCTCCGGGCATGATCCAGCGCTCTGAAACCAGGTGTGCCGCACCGGCGCCGATCAGCACCACGACGACGGCGGAGATCGCCACGATCATTCCCGGCACCTCGGCCGGAACCCGCCTGCCGGTGAGATCGCGCGCGGCCGACAATGCCGCATTGCCGAGCGCCAGCAGGGCATAGACCGAGATGCCCTGAATTGTCGGTTGCGCCACCATCAGCGCGCCGATGAAGCCGAGGCCGATCAGCGCCATGCGCTGGCCGCCGATGCGCTCGCCGAACAGGATAGAGGAGCCGACCAGCATCAACAGCGGCGTGACCTGTCCGAGCGCGGTGGAATCGGCAATCTGCATGTTGGCGAGCGCCACGACGTAACAAAGGATGGCGGCCAGTTCGAGCAGGTTGCGGTGCAGCACGCGCTTGTCGAAGATCAGCGGGATCTGTTTGCCATAACCAAGCGCAAACAGCAGCGGAAAGCCCCAGAGCGCTGCCGCCGCGCCGCGCAGGAACAGCACTTCATAGGACGGCAGGCCCGCCGTAGCGAGCTTCATCATCGTATCGTTGACGAGATACGACCCGGTCGAGACGATCATGAACAGGGGGCCGCGAACGGCTGTCGGGATGAAATGCATCGGTGCAGGAAATCAGAGCGGGAACACCGCCGCAATGGGCCATGAAGCGCCGACAAATCCGACAGCGACCGACGAGCGGGGCGCGGGAGGCCGGCGCGATTGCGCAGGGGTTTAGGCCATTCCATTTCACGCGACACGTTCCTATATCAGCGCCATATCCCCGCAATCGGATCACGGGTTCGGGCCGAGTGAGAAGGCGCCCGGGCAAAAGACGCTTGTGTTTTTTGGCCTTTGTCGCTAATCGCCCCGCATTCGACTGAACTGAAGGTCCAGGCCGTCCAAGGAAAGAGACTATGGCAAAAGGTAAATTCGAGCGCACCAAGCCGCATGTGAACATCGGCACGATTGGCCACGTTGATCATGGCAAGACGTCTTTGACGGCAGCGATCACCAAGTATTTTGGCGAATACAAGCGCTATGACCAGATTGACGCGGCGCCGGAAGAGAAGGCGCGCGGCATCACGATTTCGACGGCTCACGTTGAGTACGAGACGGAGAACCGCCACTACGCCCATGTCGACTGCCCCGGCCACGCCGACTATGTGAAGAACATGATCACCGGTGCCGCGCAGATGGACGGCGCGATCCTGGTTGTGTCGGCCGCCGACGGCCCGATGCCGCAGACCCGCGAGCACATCCTTTTGGCTCGCCAGGTCGGCGTGCCGTCGATCGTGGTGTTTTTGAACAAGGTCGACCAGGTCGACGATGCCGAGCTGCTTGAGCTGGTCGAGCTCGAGGTTCGCGAATTGCTGACCAAGAACGAGTTCCCCGGCGACGACATTCCGATCGTCAAGGGTTCGGCGCTGGCGGCGCTGGAAGATTCGGACAAGAAGATCGGCGAGGACGCGATCCGCGAGCTGATGGCTCAGGTCGACGCCTACATCCCGACGCCTGTTCGTCCGCTGGACAAGCCGTTCCTGATGCCGATCGAGGACGTGTTCTCGATCTCGGGCCGCGGCACGGTCGTGACCGGTCGCGTCGA
>NZ_VFUH01000015.1:0-134185 GCF_006440475.1 Mesorhizobium sp. B2-6-1 | reverse complement strand
CCGCTGAATACGTCAAGATTTGCGACGTCTACGGCGCTGGCTACTTCTACATCCCCGGCACCGAGACCTGCCTGCGCATCGGCGGCTACATCCGTTATGACATCGGCGGCGGCGACGTCGGCACGTTCAACGGTTCGAAGACTGCGGACCACCAGGACGGCTCGGTAAATGATGCCTGGCACAAAAATGCCCGCTTCACGCTGAAGACCTGGACCGGCCAGGAAACCGAGCTCGGCACCTTGAAGACCTACACCGAGACCCGCTTCAACTTCGGCAACGACAACGCAATCGAGCCGTTCAACACCGCCCATAACAAGGACGTCTCGCTGAACTTCGCCTGGATCCAGCTCGGTGGTCTCCGCGTTGGTAAGGACGAATCGGCCTTCGATACGTTCGTCGGCTACGCCGGCAACGTGATCCAGGATACGCTGGTTCCTTACGGCGATTTCGACACCAACGTCGTCCAGTACTACTTCGACGCTGGCAACGGCTTCTCGGCCGTGGTCTCGCTCGAAGAAGGCGCGGGCGTTGTCGGCACGATCGACAGCTACGTTCCGCATGTCGTCGGCGGTCTGAAGTGGACGCAGGGCTGGGGCGCCATCAGCGGTGTCGTCGCTTATGACAGCAACTACGAAGAAGTTGCCGGCAAGGTTCGCTTGGACGTGAACGTCAACGACGCACTGTCGCTGTGGGTCATGGGCGGTTACGGCACCGATGACAACCTCAACGACGACGCCGGCAATTTTGTCGACGCCCATGGTCGCGGTTTCTACAAGCAGTGGGGCGGCAACTGGGCTGTCTGGGGCGGCGGTACCTACAAGTTCAACGAGAAGACCTCGTTCAACGCGCAGGTGTCGTATGACGATTGGAAGAACCTGGGCATCGCGGCGAACATCGCCTACGACGTCGTCCCGGGCTTCACGGTCACGGCCGAAGTCGACTACCTCAATGCAGGCAGGTTCGACGACGCCGACTTCTCCAACTGGACCGGCGCCGACAAGAAGAGCAGCATCGGCGGTATCCTCCGCTTCCAGCGCTCGTTCTAAGGGCTGGTTCCATACAGGTGAAATCCAGCCCGGGCGCATCAACGCCCGGGCTGTTTTTGTTTCGTGACTGGATCAAGGCAAACAGAAGGAACAGGGGGTAACGGTAGCTGAATAGAGTCCGTGGGATGGTTTCGTGGGATCCGCTGATGGCGGATGAAATCACAACTGCGTGATTCAAATCTCTTGAAAGGACGCTCCCAAGCGGATAGGGCTGAATCTATCCCACTCGGGGGTGTGGCAAATGATGACGACCGAAGCGATTCAAGAGGGCGAGCCCTCCGATCATTTTTCGATGTTTTCTTCTCAGAACTCAAATTTTAACTACACCTACAATAGGATACGAGAAGTAAAATCGCATAGGGTTGGAGATCTTTTTTCAGCATATCGAGATATATTGTGGGATGATGGGCGACATAAATACAATGTCAGCTCGTTCATCGGCGAGATAGACGAGATTCTGCTCGGGGAGCGTTTCAGCGCCTTTGACCAGAGTACCCTGGACAACCTTATCGGCACCTTGCGCCAGCGCGGCAACAGCAACGCAACCATCAATCGGAAGATGGCTGCCCTCAGCAAACTGCTGCGCAAGGCCTACAAGATGGGAGATATCCACAGCCTGCCCGAGTTCCGCCGCCAGAAGGAGCGGTCGGGACGGATTCGTTTCCTTGAAAGGGACGAGGAGGCCAGGCTGTTTGCTGCCATCAGGAGCCGCAGCGAGGATGCCTACCGGCTTTCCGTCTTCCTGGTCGACACTGGCTGCCGCCTTGGCGAGGCGCTCGGGCTGATCTGGAACGACATCCAGGAGCATCGCGTCTCCTTCTGGATCACCAAGTCCGGCCGAAGCCGCACCATTCCGATGACCGAGCGTGTCAAGGAAGTGATCAAGCTGCCTCCCGGCGAAGGCCGTCGGCCGAAAGGCCCGTTCACCACATTCAGCCAGGCTCAATACCGTGCCATCTGGAACGATGCGAAGGCCGAAGTCGGTCTGGCCGCCGACGACCAGGTGGTGCCGCACATTCTGCGCCATACCTGCGCCTCGCGTCTTGTTCAGGGCGGTATCGACATCAGGCGCGTGCAGATGTGGCTCGGCCACCAGACCCTGTCGATGACGATGCGCTATGCGCATCTGGCCACCAATGACCTCGACGGCTGCGTCACCGTGCTGGAAGTACCCCGGTCTGGCGGCGCCGACAGCGTGAAGGCAGCGCCCGAACCGTCCCCGCGCGCTGCCGCGCGCGGTGCGGCAGACCAGCCGGCAGCCGTGAAGACCACGGCTAAGGCAATGAAGAAAGCCTCAAAGTCCCGATAAGTTCACGCTTTGAAGACGCTGTGGACAACCAATTCCGTGGATCCCCCGATCTGCGGGTTATTTCAGGCATGCTATTCCGGCTTCGGAACCTACCTTGGTCGCCCTGCTGTCGTTTGCCTCGCCGGCAACGGTTTTTAAAGGCGAGTCGGCAGCCGCTCGGCTCTGTCGAGGAAAGCGGCGATGTCGCCCGGCAAGGTTCCGGTTTCGAGAAAAGGGGCGTGACCCTGGCCTTCGACGGTGATCGTCTGCATTGCCGGATGGCGCTCCCGCATCTGCCGCTGTGTGTCCACCGACAGCAAACTCGAATTGGCGCCGCGTAAGGCGAGCATGGGAAGGGCCGACAGGGCGTCGAATTGCGGCCACAGCGCCGGCAGCGGCTGCGTCAGGTCGAGATTTGCAACCGTGTCGACCAGCTTCGGGTCGAAATCCGGCAGCAGGCCCTGATCCGTTTCGCGGTAGAGCGCCAGCACCATGCGCTCCCAGTCCACATCGGCGAGCGCTGAAAAATCCCGGCCGTGAACGCGGCGCTGGGCTGCCACTGCTTCGGCGAAGGTCTTCGGCTTCGGTTTGCGTTCGAGATACGACTGGATGTGGGCAAGGCCGGCCGGCTCGATCACCGGTCCGATATCGTTCAGCACGATCGCTTTCAATATGGCCGGCCGCAGCGCACCCAGGACATGAATGATCAGGCCGCCGCGCGAGGTGCCGATGAAGGCGGCTTCCTCGATTCCCAAGGCCGCAAGTCCGGCAAGAGTGTCGCCGGCTTCGACGCCGACATTATAACGGCTGACATCGGGATCATAATCGGACTGCCCGCGGCCGCGATAGTCAAAGGCGACGACCTTGCGCGGGCTTCCCGCTTTGCCGGCCAAATAGAGCGCGAGTTCGTGGAAGTCGCGTGCATTGCGGGTGAGCCCGGGCAGACAGACGACTGGCCAATGTCGCGAATTTGCGTCGCCATAGATCCGGGCATGGAGCTTCAGCCCATCGGGTCCCGCGTAGAAGAAATCGGAGAAACCTTCGCTCGCCATTGGAATGCTGCCCTTGCTCTCGCCGGATGGTCCGTCTGCTACAGGCGAGGGAAGGGATGGTCAAATGGGGCAGTTACTTCTCCTCTTGCGGGCCGAAGGTGGCTAGGCCCTTCACTCAGCCAAGGCGGGCGGATCCGCGCGAGGCCAACTCCTCTCGTAGGGAGGAATGAAAGCCGTCAACTCCGCCCGTTCACAAGATCTCCCACAATGTCATACTTGCCGGAAATGCGCATCTTGTAGACCTCGTAGTTCTCCATCACGCGCTGTACGTAACTTCTTGTTTCCGTGTAAGGAATCCGTTCGATCCAGTCGACGACAGCGTCGATGTCCTTGCCGCGCGGATCGCCGTATTTCGCCACCCATTGGGCAGCGCGGCTGGGGCCGGCATTGTAGCCGGCGAAGGTCAGCACATAGGAGCCGTTGAAGCGGTCGAGCTGCTGGCCGAGGAAGGCCGAGCCCAGCGTTGCATTGTAGCCGGCATCGGTGGTCAGGCGTGCCTGAGAGAATTGCAGCCCGGCCGTCTTCGCCAGTTGCTTGGCGGTTGCCGGCATCAGCTGCAGCAGCCCGCGCGCGCCGGCGCTCGATATGGCGCCGATGTTGAATTCGCTTTCCTGGCGGGCGATGGCATAGGCCAGCGCCTTGCCCGAACCTGAAATATCGGCGCTATCGGGGATGACCCCCAAAGGATGCGACAGCGCGCCGACATCGATGCCACGCGCGCCGGCGATCTTGCCGATCTTGAGCGACATGAAGTGGTTGCCCTGCTTTTCCGCCAGCACGGCCAGGAGCGCCAGTTCGCCCGGGCTGGTCAACTGTCCTGCAAGGTCACGATAGAGCGTTTCGGCATAACGGTCGTAGCCCGCCTCCTGCAGCCGCTTGATGGCAGCGACGGCTTCGCGACCGGCAAAACTCTGGCGGTCGGCGGCACTCGGTGTGGGATAGACGATGTTCAGCGCCGGGCGACCAATGCGCTCGGCGGCGAGCTGGCCGTAGAATGTCGTGCCATAGGCCGCCGCGCGCGCAAAATAGTCCTTTGCGTTACCTGGACCACCAACTTCGGCGGCGCGGCCGAGCCAGTAATAGGCGCGCGACAATGTCATCGGCCCCTGCGCAAGGTCGGCGATGCGCGCGAAATGTGTTGCGGCAAGCCTGGGATCGTTCAGACCGCGCAGCGCGTACCAGCCGGCATGGAATTCGGCTTCGGCGGCGTTCGCTGTGCTTTCGGCCGCATGCATGGCGACGATCCTGTAGGCGGCTTTCATGTCACCCTTGTCGACCAACTCGCGCGACAGTACCCGGCGCTCCACCCACCAGGCATCCGGGTCGACCAGCGCTTCGCGATCCGTGGGCGCCTTCATCACGATGGCGGCGGCGTCGGCAATATTGTCTTGCTTGCGCAGATATTCGGCTTGCGCGAAGAAATAGCCGGCCGAACGCTGTGAAGCCGGCACCGCCTTGAGCAGCTTGGGGGTGTTCTTGTCGCCCTTGTCGGCCGCCGCCCAGGCGGTGGCCAGTTGCTGCGCTTGCGCCGGGCCGGCGACGCGCTGCGCCGCGCCGACCCGGTCGGCGTAGAACATGCGCTCCATGCGGAATCGGTGATCGGCGGCCGGGATCAGCCCGCCGAACTCCTTGATCAGCGCTGTCTCGTCCTTGGCCTCCAGGATCGCGGTGCGCCAGAACGGCACCAGCACCGAACGCGCCGCCTCTGCCTTGCCCAGCGCCACATAGGCGCGGGCAAGAAGCATCACGCCTTCGAATGTCTGCGGCTGGCTGCCGTCGAACGCCTGCACAACGATGTCGGGGGCGGGGTTCTCGCGATAGAGTGCGCGTTCGCTGTTCTTGCGCAGCGCGGTTGTCCCCGGCCAGTTGGGCAGCATTTTCGCTGCGGCCGCAATGTCGCCGCTCGGCACCTTGTCGTCGCCATAAAGCGCGACTGCCCAGGCAAGGATGTGCTGGTCGAGCGAACGGGCGGGAAGGGCATCGCGTGCGGCGCGGGCACCGGGAATGTCGCCCGCCGCCAGTGCGTCCAGACCGCTCTTCAACTGCACGATGCTGGCAGAGGGGGCCGTATCGCGTGGACCCGCATCTTGCGAGCTTTGCATGCCGGGTATCGGAATGGCCGATGTCAACTGCACGTCGACGCTGCCGCCGATCGCCATCTCCGGCATCAGCGCGACGACCGCGCCCAGGAGCGCGAAAAGATGAGGCCGCCTAGTCGGCATCGTTCAGCCTTTACACATCACCAGCAGGCGCGGAAGCTTCGCGACCTGGACCAGACCGTAAGCTTAGGTCATGAAGGGCCAGTTAACAAAAGGTTATCGAGGCCGTTCGAATTGCCTTTGCTGGCAGCATGGCAATGCTTGCCGCGCAACCATGTCGAGACTATGGTGCGCCGCCTCGCTTTCGGTTAGAAGGCGCGACATTAAGACCAGAGACGAAAACACCCATGCATATCGCCCAAAAGTGGCTATCGGTTTCGGGACAACAATATGCGTGAACAAAGAAGTCCCAAGGAGTTGGACGACATGCTGAGAGGCTCGCTGACCGCGCTCGTGACACCGTTCGAAAAGAGCGGGCGTTTCGACGAGAAAGCCTTTCGCGCCTTTGTCGACTGGCAACTTGCGGAGGGCACGACAGGCCTTGTTCCCGTTGGCACCACCGGCGAGTCGCCGACGCTGTCGCATGACGAGCATCGTCAGGTGGTCAAGGTCTGCATCGAGGCGGCCAGGGGCCGCGCTCCGGTCGTCGCCGGCGCTGGCTCCAACAACACCGCGGAAGCGATCGGCTTGGTCCAATATGCCGAACAGGCAGGCGCCGATGCTGCACTTGTCGTCACTCCCTACTACAACAAGCCGACGCAGCGCGGGCTCTATGAGCACTTCGCCGCCGTCGCCAGGGCAACCAAGCTGCCGATCATCATCTACAACATCCCGCCGCGGTCGGTCATCGACATGATGCCGGAGACGATGGGCCGGCTGGCGCACGACTTCAAGAATATCGTCGGCGTCAAGGACGCGACCGGCAAGGTCGAACGGGTTTCCGAGCAGCGTATGACCTGCGGCAAGGATTTCATCCAGCTTTCCGGCGAAGATGCATCCGCGCTCGGCTTCAACGCGCATGGCGGTGTCGGCTGTATCTCGGTGACGGCCAACATCGCGCCGCGGCTTTGTGCTGAATTCCAGGAGGCGACGCTGTCCGGCGACAGCGCCAAGGCGCTGGAATTGCAGGATCGCTTGCTGCCGCTGCACAAGGCGATCTTTATCGAACCCGGCGTATCCGGCGCCAAATATGCGCTTTCCAAGCTCGGCAAGGTCGAGAACGTGCTGCGTTCGCCGCTGGTCACGGTCGAACAGTCGACGGCCGAAAAGATCGACGCGGCGATGAAGCACGCCGGCTTGATAAATTAGGGATGAGGCGCCACCTCTCCGCATTATGAATCAAGTCAGAAAAGCCGATCCCAACAACAAGACCGTTGCGGAAAACCGCAAGGCGCGGTTTTCCTATGAGGTGCTCGACACGATCGAGGCCGGCCTGGTGCTGACCGGCACCGAGGTCAAGTCGCTGCGCCAGGGCCAGGCCAACATCCAGGACAGCTATGCCTCGGTCGAGGGCGGCGAGATTTGGCTGATCAACTCCTATCTACCGGAATATCTGCAGGCCAACCGCTTCAACCACGAGCCGCGCCGGCGCCGCAAACTGCTGCTCAACAAGCGCGAGATGGCCAGGCTGTCGCAGAGCGTCGACCGCGAAGGCATGACCCTGGTGCCGCTGAAGATCTATTTCAACGACCAGGGCCGGGCCAAGCTGCTGCTCGCCGTAGGTCGCGGCAAGAAGCTGCATGACAAGCGCGAGACGGAAAAGCAGCGCGACTGGTCGCGTGAGAAGGGCAGGCTCTTGAAAGAGCGCGGGTGACAGCCATCAGGCGGTAGCCAAGCGGATAAGTGTTTGGCTTTCAGGGTTCTAGCCAAGGAGCCAGAATACCGGAGGGGACAGTCTTGAAGAACCGGATCATCCTCTGGGGATCGGTCAGCCTGGTTTTTGCAATGCTCATGGTCGCTGGCGGCTTCTTCTATTTCCATGCGTTTTCTCCGGATCGCGGCAAATATCCTGTCAGGGGCATCGACGTTTCGCATCATCAGGGCCGGATCGACTGGCGGCGCGTTGCCGCCGCCGACGTCGCCTTTGCGGTCATCAAGGCGACCGAAGGCGGCGATCATGTCGACGATGCCTTTGCCATCAATCTGCGCGAAGCGCGTGCTGCCGGGCTCGCTGTCGGCGCCTATCACTTTTTCACCTTCTGCCGGCCGGGCGCCGACCAGGCGAAGAATTTCATCGCCGTGGTGCCGCACGACCAGCCTTTGCTGCCGCCGGTTGTCGACATCGAGTTCGGCGGCAATTGCCCGCAGCGCCCTTCGCCCGAACAACTCGACGCCGAACTGCAGGCCTTCCTCGGTCCCGTTGAAGCCGCCTTTGGCAAGAAGGCTATCATCTATCTGACCGACGATGCAGCAACGGCCTATGCAGGACAGATCGCCGCCCGTCCGCTTTGGCTTCGCTCACTGCTGCTCGAGCCGGGTCGCGACGATTGGGTCTACTGGCAGTACCACAACAGGGGCCGCGTCGAGGGCATCGTCGGTGACGTCGACCTGAACGTCCTGCAAGGAGGTCAGGAGAAACTGTCCGCATTGTTCGCGCCGGCGTTGTAAGCCAATTCCAGACCCTACGAATCCAGGAACGCCGCAATTTCCCTGAAAACGCTGACGAACATCGCTTCGGTCAGCACGCCGGTGTTGGTGTTGTAGCGCGAGCAGTGATAGCTGGAAAACAGCGTGATGCCCCCGGCCTCCTGCCGCCCGCCATGCTTGAAGGGATAGGCGGCGACGCGCTGGCCCAGTGCCCGCACGGTCGACTGGTGCGCGATCGAACCAAGTGTCAGTACGGCCCGCAAATTGGGAAACCGTGTGATCGTCGGCACAAGGAAAGTCCGGCAGGTGGCGATCTCGGCGCCCACAGGCTTGTTCTCGGGAGGCACGCAGCGGACGGCGTTGGTGATTGCCGTTCCAACGAGCTCCAACCCATCGTCAGGCCGCGCCTTGAACTCGCCGCGCGCCAAGCCGTGCGCGATCAACGTGCCGTAGAGCAGGTCGCCGGCATAGTCGCCCGTGAAAGGCCGGCCCGTGCGGTTCGCTCCGCGCAGGCCGGGCGCAAGCCCGACGATCAGCAGCCGGACTGAATCGTCGCCTTCGGGCGGCAGGAAGGTCGGAACCGGCGCGTTGAACCACGATGGCTCGCGTTGCCGCCACTCGGCAATGAAACCGTGCAGCCGCGGACAGAGCGGGCAATCGCGATCGGGTTCTGGGGAGGCGGCCAGATGTGCGGCCAACGCAGCCGCCCTCAGTACTCGTCCTCTTCCGTCTCGGCCGGTTCGGGTCGGCGCACCGGCCTTTCGGAAGGATCGCGGCCCACCTCGTTCTTCAACGTCATCAGGTCGATGAAATGGTCGGCCTGGCGACGCAGATCGTCGGAGATCATCGGCGGTTGCGAGGCCATGGTCGAGACGATCGACACCTTGCGCCCGCGCCGCTGCAGCGCCTCGACCAGCGTGCGGAAATCGCCGTCCCCGGAGAAGATGACATAGTGGTCGACGACATCGGCCAGTTCCAGCGCATCGACGGTCAATTCGATGTCCATGTTGCCCTTGATCTTGCGGCGGCCGGTCGAATCGGTGAATTCCTTGGCCGGCTTGGTGACGACCTTGAAGCCGTTATAGTCGAGCCAGTCGATCAGCGGCCGGATCGAGGAATATTCCTGATCCTCGACCAGGGCGGTGTAATAGTAGGCGCGCAGCAGGTAACCGCGTTTCTGGAAGCTCGACAGGAGCTTGCGATAATCGATGTCGAAACCGAGCGCGCGCGACGTGGCGTAGAGATTGGCGCCGTCGATGAACAGGGCGATCTTTTCACGGGGGTCGAACATGGAAAAATTCCTTTTCGAAATAAGCGGCCGTCAAAACGAAATGCGACTATCAGTAGGGTTCGCAATAAACCGGCTGACCTTACGCTTTTCGAAATAACGCCAGTTTTGTGGCAATCCAAGGGTTCGTTGCCGCACTGCAAGCAATTGTGATCGCCGGCTTGGTACCGGGCGCACCGGAGCTCGACCGAAACCGGTTTCGGGGGAAATCCGACAAAGCAATGACAGATCGTCCGTTCTCCGGCCCCGGCATTCCATAATGCTTGTATTTCCGCGGCGTTCGGGTTATTGACCGCGCCTGTTTTCCATTAAATCCAGGCATGAAAGGGGCAATCCATGGCCCGCGTAACCGTTGAAGATTGCATCGACAAGGTCGACAACCGCTTCGAACTGGTGCTTCTGGCCGGCCACCGTGCTCGTCAGATCAGCCAGGGCGCGCAGATCACCGTCCCGCGCGACAATGACAAGAACCCGGTCATCGCACTGCGCGAGATCGCCGACGAGACGTTGTCGCCGGACGACCTCAAGGAAGACCTGATCCATTCGCTGCAGAAGCATGTCGAGGTCGACGAGCCCGAAGCCGATGGCGAGGCGATCGCCGATCAGACCGGCGCCGCCGTCACGGCCGCCGATACCGATGATGCCGAGGACAACATCGCCTTCGATCGCATGACCGAGGAAGACCTGCTGGCCGGCATCGAAGGCCTGGTGCCGCCGGAAAAGAGCGACGACTACTAAGACTGCTTTGCGGAGGCGCCTGGAACAATCTTCCGGCACTTCCGTCCCGGCAGTTTCGTGGCTATCTATGACATGCGCCGTGCAGCAGTGCGGCGCATGATTCATTTCATCGCCGAGAGATTCCGCCCATGATGCGTCAGTATGAGCTTGTCGAGCGCGTCCAGCGCTACAAGCCTGACGTCAACGAGGCGTTGCTCAACAAGGCCTATGTCTATGCCATGCAGAAGCATGGCCACCAGAAGCGCGCTTCCGGCGACCCCTATTTCTCGCATCCGCTCGAAGTCGCCGCCATCCTCACCGAAATGCACATGGACGAGGCGACGATCGCCGTCGCCCTGCTGCATGACACGATCGAGGACACCACGGCGACCAGGGCCGAGATCGACGAACTGTTCGGGCCCGAAATGGGCAAGCTGGTCGAGGGTCTGACCAAGCTGAAGAAGCTCGACCTCGTCTCCAAGAAGGCCGAGCAGGCCGAGAACCTGCGCAAGCTTCTGCTGGCGATCTCGGAAGACGTGCGCGTGCTTCTGGTCAAGCTCGCGGACCGCTTGCACAATATGCGCACCCTCGACCATGTGCCGGAAGCCAAGCGCCTGCGCATCGCCGAGGAGACGATGGATATCTATGCGCCGCTGGCCGGGCGCATGGGCATGCAGGGCATGCGCGAGGAACTGGAGGAGATCGCCTTCCGCTACATCAATCCGGAAGCCTATCGCGCCGTCACCGCCAGGCTCGCCGAGATTTTCGAGCGCAACAAGGGTGTGCTGTCGGAGATCGAGAAAGCGCTGTCGGCTCTGTTCGAGAAACACGCGATCAATGCAGGCGTCAAAAGCCGGCAGAAGAAGCCGTGGTCGGTGTTCCGCAAGATGGAGGCCAAGGCGCTCTCCTTCGAGCAATTGTCCGACATTTTCGGCTTTCGCGTCGTCGTCGACAATGTCGAGGACTGCTATCGCGCGCTTGGCGCCATCCACACCGCCTGGTCGATGGTGCCCGGCCGTTTCAAGGACTACATCTCAACACCGAAGCAGAACGACTACCGCTCGATCCACACCACAATCGTCGGGCCGTCGCGTCAGCGCGTCGAGCTTCAGATCCGCACCCGCGAGATGAACAAGATCGCCGAATATGGCGTCGCCGCCCATTCGATCTACAAGGATACCGGCGGCAAGGCGAACGGCACGGCCCATTCGAT
This sequence comes from Mesorhizobium sp. B2-6-1, assembly GCF_006440475.1. NCBI lineage: Bacteria > Pseudomonadati > Pseudomonadota > Alphaproteobacteria > Hyphomicrobiales > Phyllobacteriaceae > Mesorhizobium > Mesorhizobium sp. B2-6-1. The sequence continues at coordinate 122,896 of NZ_VFUH01000015.1, read as the reverse complement.
CTCGAAGGAAACCAATGCCTATGCCTGGCTGAGGCGCACGATCGAACAACTCGCCGAGGGCGACAATCCCGAGGATTTTCTCGAGAACACCAAGCTGGAACTGTTCCAGGATCAGGTGTTCTGCTTCACCCCCAAGGGCATGCTGATCGCGCTGCCGAAAGGTGCCACGCCGATCGACTTCGCCTATGCGGTTCACACCGATGTCGGCGACACCTGCGTCGGCGCCAAGGTCAACGGCCGCATCATGCCGCTGATGACGGAGCTGAAGAATGGCGACGAGGTGGAGATCATCCGCTCCAAGGCGCAGGTGCCGCCGGCCGCGTGGGAATCCGTCGTCGTCACTGGCAAGGCGCGCGCCGCCATTCGCCGCGCCACCAAGAACGCCATCCGCAAGCAGTATTCGGGTCTCGGCGCGCGCATTCTCGAACGGGCTTTCGAGCGGGCCGGCAAGAATTTTACCAAGGAAAACCTGAAGCCCGTCCTGCACCGGCTGGCGCGCAAGGACATCGAGGACGTGCTGGCGTCCGTCGGCCGCGGCGAATTGGCGTCCACCGACGTCATGAAAGCCGTCTTCCCAGATTACAAGGACGAGCGCGTCACGCCGGCGGCGCCCAAGCAGCGCGAGGAAGGCTGGTCGAAGATCCGCAACGCCGCCGGCATGCTGTTCCAGATCCCGGGCCGTGCCGCGCGCAAGGACAAGGACCAGCCGCGCGACGGCGCGGTGCCGATCCGTGGCGTGCGCGGTGACCTGCCGGTGCGTTTCGCGCCGGAAGGAGCGGTGCCTGGCGACCGCATCGTCGGCATCGTGCAGCCGGGCACCGGCATTACCATCTATCCGATCCAGTCGCCAGCGCTGCAGGCTTTCGACGACCAGCCCGAGCGCTGGATTGACGTGCGCTGGGACATCGACGAGCGCACCAAGGAACGCTTCCCCGCGCGTGTTTCCGTCACCGCCATCAATGCACCGGGATCGCTCGCCGACATCGCCCAGGTCGTTGCCTCGAACGATGCCAACATCCATACGCTGTCAATGGTGCGCACCGCGCCCGATTTCACCGAAATGCTGGTCGATCTCGAAGTCTGGGATCTGAAGCATCTCAACCGGCTGCTGTCGCAGCTCAAGGACAATTCGAGCGTCAGCGATGCACGGCGTGTCAATGGCTAACGTGGCTGATCTACACGGGGATAGACGGATGAATACGGACGAAGTGCTAGATATTTTTCGCCAGGCTGGTGCTGTCCTGGAGGGGCATTTCATCCTGACGTCGGGTCTGCGCAGCCCGGTCTTCCTGCAGAAGGCGCGCGTGTTCATGCATGCCGATAAGACCGAGCGGCTGTGCAAGGCGCTGGCCGAAAAGATCCGCGCCGCCGTGCCGGGTAAAATCGACTATGTCGTCGGCCCGGCCATCGGCGGGCTGATCCCGGCCTACGAGACTTCGCGCCATCTTGGCGTGCCGGCGATCTGGGTCGAGCGGGAAGGGGGCGAGTTCCGGCTGCGCCGCTTCGAGATCGCGCGCGGCGCGCGTGTCGTCATTGTCGAGGACATCGTCACCACTGGATTGTCTATCCGCGAGACCATCGACTGCCTGCGCGAACTTGGCGCCGAGGTCACGGCGGCGGCCTGCATCATCGACCGCTCCGCCGGCAAGACCGATGTCGGCGTGCCGCTGATCGCCCTCGCCGAGTACGAGGTGCCGGCCTATCCGGCCGATCGGCTGCCGCCGGAACTCGCCGCCATACCGGCGATCAAGCCGGGCAGTCGCAATATCTGAGAGGGGCGGGATGATCATCAGTATCGATCATTTCGTGCTGACGGTGGCCTCACTCGAGGCGACCTGCGCCTTTTACCAGCGCGTTCTGGGCTTTAAGCGCATCGATACGCCGAGCCTGCCGACAGCCCTGGCTTTCGGCAACCAAAAGATCAATGTCCACGAGGTCGGCCGCACCTTCGAGCCGAAGGCGAAGTCGCCGACGCCCGGAGCCGGTGATTTCTGCCTGATCACCGATCGGCCGCTCGGCGAACTCCTCGCCAGTCTCGAAGCCGATCGTGTGGCGGTGGAACTTGGACCAGTAGAGCGGATCGGCGCACGCGGCCGCATGATGTCTGTCTATTTCCGCGATCCCGACGACAATCTGATCGAGGTCAGTGAATATCTGGAATAGCCGCCGTTAAATCCGCGCGAGATCGAGCAGCATTGCGCAGCGCCGGCTCACCGGCATGCCGTGCGCGATCCAGGCGAGGTCCGGTATGGAACGAAACGCCAGCCCGGCGGATTGCTCGATATCGGGCAACTCTTTCGCCTCGTCGTCGCGCGCTGGTCGAATGGTGGTCATGCCGGCCATCCTTCTCTTCTCCTCAGTTTCGCCTCAATGGCGATCTTGTTACCCCCTGCGGCAGACCATCGCGGCAGCGTTTCGTTGTTCCGAAGGCAGCCTGTCGCTATATCAAAGTCGTTGTTGCCTTCCTGCGCCCCGGAAGCGCAAGATAAGTTGCTGTGACCTGGCTTGGGTGGCAGGACGGCGGGTATTGGTAGATCAGGAATTGGAATAGAGTGCTTTTTCGACGCCGCGAGCCTGATGGCCTCTTGGAGCGGGTGCGTACCTATCTATGGCCGCGCCGGTCGTTTTCGCGCTCGCTGCAGTACTTCTCCAAGCGCATCCTGCGGCTGAAGGCCACGCCGCATGCGGTGGCGGCCGGCGTCGCCGCTGGCGTCTTTGCTTCGTTCTTTCCGGTGGGTTTCCATTTCGCCATTGCCGCGGTGCTGTGCTGGCTCATAGCCGGCAATCTGGTGGCGGCCGCACTTGGCGCCGTATTCTTCGGCAATCCACTGACGTTCCCGCTGCTGTGGGGCGCCTCCTGGGAGACCGGCAAGCTGATCCTGCACAGCCGCCTGCCGGCGCACGGCCCGCCAGCACATCTGGGCGAGATGCTGCACAACCTTTCCTTCGCGCAATTGTGGGCCCCGGTGCTGAAGCCGATGCTGATCGGTGCGATACCGCTTGGACTGGCCTTTGGGGTTCTGTTCTACGCCATCACGCGCTGGGGCATGAACGCCTTTCGCGAGCAGCGGCGCAAACGGCTGGCAGAGCGCGCGGCCCGCCATGAGCAATCGTCTCACCCAAACGCAAGCATCGGTTCCACCGCGCGATGATCATCGGCATCGGCAGCGATCTGATCGATATCAGACGCATTGAAAAGTCCTTGGAGCGCCATGGCCAGCGCTTTATCCAGAGAATCTACACCGAGGTCGAGCAAGCCCGCTCCGAAAACCGTCGGGCGCGGGCGGCCTCCTACGCCAAGCGCTTCGCAGCCAAAGAGGCCTGCGCCAAGGCACTGGGCACCGGCCTGGCGCAGGGCGTGTTCTGGCGCGACATGGGTGTCGTCAATCTTCCGAGCGGCGCGCCCACCATGGCACTGACCGGTGGCGCCGAGGCGCGGCTGAACGCGATTCTGCCAAAGGGCCATCGGGCGATGATCCATCTCACCATCACGGATGATTTTCCGCTTGCTCAAGCCTTTGTGATCATCGAAGCGTTGCCCGTCGAACAAGCGCCACATTGATTGCATCTGACCACCGGCATGACGTTGCCCAGCGCGCGCCGAGACTCTATACCATCCAACGCACAATCGAGGACGACATGAGCGTGGCTGAAAAACCCCAGAAGAAATCCGGCGGGCTTGGCGAAACCGTCAGCGTCATCGTCCAGGCGCTCTTGCTTGCCTTGGTCATTCGCACGCTCTTGTTCCAACCCTTTTCGATCCCGTCGGGTTCGATGCGGCCGACGCTGCTCGAGGGCGACTATCTCTTCGTCACCAAATGGTCCTACGGCTATTCCCGTTATTCGCTGCCCTTCGGCCCGGACATCTTCTCGGGCCGCATCTGGGGCTCCGAGCCGAAGCGCGGCGATGTGGCTGTGTTCAAGTTCCCGCCAGACCCGTCCGTCGACTATATCAAACGTGTGGTGGGCCTGCCTGGCGACAAGATCCAGGTGAAGGACGGCCAGCTGTTCATCAACGGCGTCGGCGTGCCGCGCGTGAAGACCGGACAGATCGACAATCCCGACATCACCGAAAAGGATTATCCGATCGACGTCTATCGTGAGACGCTGCCCAACGGCGTCAGCTACGACACGCTGGATCTGTCGCCGAACTCGATCGGCGACAACACGCGCGAGTTCGATGTTCCGCCCGGTCACTATTTCATGATGGGCGACAACAGGGACAACTCCGCCGACAGCCGATTCTCCGTCGGCTACGTTCCGGCCGAAAACCTGGTTGGCCGGGCCAACCTTGTTTTTTTCTCGATCGCCGGCAAGGCGAGCCCGCTCGAAATCTGGAAGTGGCCGTCGCTTATGCGTGCTTCGCGCCTCTTCCACTTCGTTAATTAGGGTCATGGCGGCGACAAGACGGCTGACCGCCGACGCGCTCGCCGAAGCGCTGGTGGAGCGCACGGGCCATGCCTTTGCCGACCGCCGGCGCCTGCAGCGTGCCTTGACCCATGCCAGCGCCCGCGGCGCCAATGCCGGCACCGACTATGAGCGCTTTGAGTTCCTGGGCGACCGGGTTCTCGGCCTGGTGGTGGCCGATATGCTGCTGGCCGCGTTTCCCGATGCGGCGGAAGGCGAATTGTCGCTGCGGTTCAACGCGCTGGTCAATGCCGAGGCGCTGTCGGAGATCGCCGAACATATTGGTCTGCCGGAGCTGATCCGCGCCGGATCCGACGTTCAAGGGCTCGAGGGACGCAAGCGCGTCAATCTGCGCGCCGACGCACTGGAATCGCTGATCGCCGTGCTCTACCTCGACGGAGGGCTGGAAGCGGCGCGCGCTTTCATCCACAAATATTGGCAGCCGCGCTCGCAGGCGTCGGGCGCCGGCCGACGCGACGCCAAGACCGAGTTGCAGGAATGGGCGCATCAGGCGGCAAGCGCCGTGCCCGTCTACCGCATCGATAGCCGCGAGGGGCCGGATCACGATCCGCTGTTCACCGTCAGTGTCATGGTTGGTGGGTTCCAGCCGGCTGTCGGCAGCGGCCGCTCCAAACGCGAGGCCGAGCAGGCCGCCGCCGCCGCCCTTCTGATTCGTGAAGGTGTCTGGATCGATCAGGGAGACGCGGCATGACAGCCACGGAAGACACGGTTCCGGCCGCGCCTGCGGCCGTTACGCATTCCGGCTTCGTAGCGCTGATCGGTGCGCCCAATGCCGGCAAGTCGACGCTGGTCAACCAGCTTGTCGGCGCCAAGGTGTCAATCGTCACCCACAAGGTGCAGACGACGCGTGCCATCGTCAGAGGCATCGCCACGCACGACAACGCGCAGATCGTCTTCGTCGATACGCCGGGCATCTTCAAGCCAAAGCGGCGTCTCGACACGGCAATGGTGACGACAGCCTGGGGCGGCGCCAAGGATGCCGATATCGTGCTGCTCCTGATCGATGCCGAGCGTGGCATTAGAGGTGATGCCGACGCCATTCTCGAACGCCTGAAGGATGTGCGCCAGCCGATGGCGCTGATCCTCAACAAGGTCGACCGCGTCAAGCCGGAGGCCTTGTTGGCGCTGGCGGCAGCAGCGAACGAAAGAGTGCCGTTCAAGCGCACCTTCATGGTTTCGGCGCTGACCGGCTCTGGCTGCAAGGACCTTCTCGATTACCTTGCCGAGGCGCTCCCGGTGGGGCCCTGGTATTATCCGGAAGACCAGATCTCCGATCTGCCGATGCGCCAGCTCGCCGCCGAGATCACTCGCGAGAAGCTCTATCTCAGGCTGCATCAGGAACTGCCCTATTCCTCGCACATCGAAACCGAGAAATGGGAAGAGAAGAAGGACGGCTCGGTGCGCATCGAGCAGGTCATCTATGTCGAACGCGACAGCCAGAAGAAGATCGTGCTCGGCCACAAGGGCGAGACCATCCGCGCCATCGGCCAGGCGGCGCGTATGGAAATCGCCGGCATCCTCGAGCAAAAGGTGCATCTGTTCCTGTTCGTCAAGGTGCGCGAGAACTGGGGCGACGATCCCGAGCGCTACCGCGAGATGGGGCTCGAGTTTCCGCACTAGGATGGATGGATAGCAAGTCGAACATCGACGCAGCTTTGGTCAGCCGGTTGATCGCGGCGCAATTTCCTCGCTGGAGGGATCTTGCGGTTCGGCCGATTGAACCTGGCGGATGGGACAACAGAAGCTTTCGTCTCGGCGACGAGATGACCGTTCGGTTGCCCAGTGCCGCCGCCTATTCCCTGCAAGTGGAGAAGGAACATCGCTGGCTGCCGAGGCTGGCGCCGCTGTTGCCGCTGCCCATCCCTATACCGCTGGCGATGGGAGCCCCGGCCGAAGGCTATCCGTGGCATTGGTCCGTCTACAGGTGGATCGAAGGTGAGACTGCAAAGCGCGAGCGTATCGCCAACCTGTCGGAATTCGCGGCGGACCTGGCCGGCTTTCTGATTGCGCTGAAGCGGATCGACCCGGCTGGCGGACCGGGGCCGGGCCAACACAATTTCTTTCGCGGCGGGCCGCTGAACGTCTATGACGGCGAGACGAGACAAGCGATCGCGGCGCTCGACACCCGTATCGACGCCGGCGCGGCAAGCGCTGTCTGGGAAACGGCTCTTGCCGCCCCTTGGCAAGGCCCACCCGTCTGGTTCCACGGCGATGTCAGTTGGGGCAATCTTCTGGTTGAACACGGCAGGCTAAGCGCGGTGATCGACTTCGGCACCTCCGGCGTCGGCGATCCCTCATGCGATCTGGCGATTGCCTGGACGTTGTTCGAGGGGCAAAGCCGTGAAGTGTTCCGCGCTGGCCTCGGCGTCGACGACGCGACCTGGGCGCGCGGCCGCGGCTGGGCACTGTGGAAGGCGCTGATCACCGCCGCCGGCGAGATAGACGTCAACTCGGCCGAGATCGAACAATCCTGGCGCGTGATCGACGCGGTGTTGGCCGACCACAAGCGCCGGTAATAATGACTCAAACCGTTGGCTGGTGGCTATCGACCAGGGACGCCGAGGTTCCGTTGGGTCGACTTCTCAGTTGGCCAGCGCGGATTCTTGCAGACGAGTCCGCCGACGTCGGATTGATCTTCCCATCATGGCCTGTGGTCCGTCCCGGCGTGCCCGTGACCCGCTGAAAAGACTCCTTCGAGGGGATCGGCTTCGGTTTCACGTGGCTGGGGAATGGCTAGGTAGAAACGACCACGGAAGTGGATTTATTTAAGCGAAATTTCTCAAACAATCGGTATCCGTGGAATATCATCATAAAATTGGAGCATACAGGGAATTATTACGGAAATATGACAATGTTCCACTTGTGCGGTTCCGTAATTTGAAGTGAATTCTCCAGTGATATTTCTGCAACACGGATTTAATCTATGTCATCAATCCCGAATGTTTGTGGAATTGTCATTGAAGGCGGAAGATTGATGGGTATGTTCGCCGCGAAAAGGGGACGCGGTGCGGGCCTTTTTCGTTGTGGTGAGGCGGGAAAATATATCCGCCAACCAAAATCCGAAGCCATTTTTAACTTTGACTGGAGAGGTCAGAAAATGAACATCAAGAGCCTTCTTCTCGGCTCAGCCGCGGCACTGATCGCGGTCTCCGGCGCTCGCGCCGCCGACGCTGTCGTCGTCGCCGAGCCGGAACCCGCTGAATACGTCAGGATCTGCGACGTCTACGGCGCCGGCTACTTCTATATCCCCGGCACCGAGACCTGCCTGCGCATCGGCGGCTATCTCCGCTATGACATAGGCGTCGGGGACAGCGGCACGCTGGATGGCGTCAACAACGTTGCCGATCACATGGACGGCGATAGCCACGACACCTACTACAAGAACATGCGCTTCGCGCTGAAGACCTGGACCGGCCAGGAAACCGAGCTCGGTACGTTGAAGACCTACACCGAGACTCGCTTTCAATTTGGCAACAGCAGCGGCGACTATGAGACTGGCGGCACTGGCTGGCAGGCCGGCAACAAGGCGACGACCCTCAACTTCGCCTGGATTCAGCTCGGCGGCCTGCGCGTCGGTAAGGATGAAACGGCATACGATTCGTTTATCGGCTATGCCGGCAACGTCATCCAGGACACGATCATCCCGTACGGTATCAAGGATACCAACGTCGTGCAGTACTATTTCGACGCTGGCAGCGGCTTCTCGGCCGTGGTCTCGCTCGAAGAAGGTACCGGCGTCAACACGATCGACAGCTATGTTCCGCATGTCGTCGGCGGCTTGAAGTACAAGGGCGACTGGGGTGCGGTCACCGGCGTCGTCGCCTATGACAGCAACTACGAGGAAGTGGCCGGCAAGGTTCGCTTGGACGTCAATGTCGGCAAGGAATTGACGCTGTTCGTCATGGGCGGCTACGGCACCAACGACAACATCAACGACTTCGGCACGGGCCGCACCCAATACAAGCCGTGGGGCGGAAACTGGGCGATCTGGGGTGGCGGCACCTACAAGTTCAACGACAAGACCTCGTTCAACGCCCAGATCTCCTATGACGACTGGAAGAACCTCGGCGTCGCTGCCAACGTCGCATACACGATTGTGCCCGGTTACACGATCACCGCTGAAGTCGATTACCTCAATGCAGGAAAATTCGACGACGCCGACTTCAACAACTGGACCAAGGCCGACAAGAAGAGCAGCGTCGGCGGCATCCTCCGCTTCCAGCGCTCGTTCTAACGGATCGACTGACCCCACCAGACCCGCCCGCAGCTATGCTGCGGGCGGCTTTTTATGCACCCTTGCGAGAGCCAGCCCAGGCACCAAGCCCGTACCTTGATTTCGCCACCCGATCGGTGAAATGCTCCAGGCATGGAATGGCGCGACGAGGGAATCATTCTCGGCACCCGCAAGCATGGCGAAACCAGCGCCATCCTCGAGGTGATGACGCGTGCGCATGGCCGCCATCTCGGCCTCGTGCGGGGCGGGCGCTCGCGCAAGCAGCAGCCTGTTCTCCAGCCCGGCAACCGTGTCGACCTGCTTTGGCGGGCGCGCCTTGATGAGCACCTCGGCACGTTCCAGGCCGAAGCGATCGAGATGAATGCGGCCAGGTTGATGGAGAGTGCGGTCGCCGTGTATGGCCTGCAGACCATGGCCGCGCATCTGCGCCTGTTGCCCGAGCGCGACGCCCATGGCGGCCTCTACGAGGCGCTGTCGGTGATGATCGTGCATCTCGATGACGTCGATGCGGCCGGCGAACTGGTGGCCCGTTTCGAGCTCCTGATCCTCGACGAACTGGGTTTCGGTCTCGATCTCAGCCAGTGCGCCGCGACCGGCACGCGGCAGGATCTTGCCTATGTCTCGCCGAAATCGGGCCGAGCGGTGTCGCGGGAAGCCGGCGCGCCTTGGCGCGACAAGATGCTGGCGCTGCCGGCCTTCCTGCGTGGCTCCGGCCTGCGCGCCGATCCGGCGGCGATCCAGGATGCCTTCCGGCTCACCGGCTTCTTCTTCACCCGTCACGTCTACGAGCCGCGCGGCATCGAGCAGCCGGACGCGCGCTCCGGCTTCCTCGCCGCGCTGCGCAAGCACCACACGACAAAAGGCCTGTCGGGAGAAACCGCCGCGAGAGAAATCATCACATGAGCGAAGTGGAACTTTATCCAGGCCGGGTCTCGCCGCTCGGCCTCGGCACCATTCCGCATGCCGACATGCTTGCCTACACCGGCCTGGAACTTTTGCAGCGCATCATCGATGGCAAATATCCGGCGCCGCCGATTTCCTTCCAGCTCAGCTTCGCGCTGACCGAAGTCTCGGAAGGCCGTGCCGTGTTTCGGGGTGTGCCGAACGAGCGCCACCTGAACCCGTTGGGGGGCGTGCATGGCGGCTGGGCGGCGACACTGCTCGATTCGGCGCTTGCCTGCGCCGTGCAGACGCTGCTCGCAAAAGGCGAGGCCTATACGACGGCGGAATTCAAGGTGAACCTGACGCGGCCGATCACGCCCAGGACCGGAGAGGTGGTCTGTGAGGGCAAGGTTATTCACAAGGGTCGCACGCTGGCGGTATCCGAGGCGACGTTGAAGGATGCCGGCGGCAAGTTGCTGGCTTTCGGCACCGAGACATGCTCGATCTTCCCGGCCGCCAATCTGGCGGCACGATAAGGATCGTCCAACACGCACTGGACGACCGGTGAGAACAGCAGGCGCCTATCCGGCTTTTTGCCGTTCCACGAAATCGTCCAGGATCGCGCGCTGGCCTTTGAGTATCTTGAGACCGGCCTCCAACTCTGAAAACCAACCGGCCCGGTCAACTTCGGGAAATGCCTTCATGGATCCCGACCTTGGCGGCCACTCCATGGTGAACATGTTGCTTCTGATGGCATCGGTGTCGACATCGGCCTCGACGCTCCACGCACTCACGATCTTGCCGCCAGGCTGCCGATAACTGCCGACAGGCTGGAAGTCGCCGTTGATGGCGACGCCGAGTTCTTCTTCCGCCTCACGTTGGGCGGCTTTCAACTCGTCCTCGCCTTCGTCGACGAGCCCTTTGGGGATAGACCATGCCCCCTCGTCTTTTCTTGCCCAGAACGGTCCACCCGGATGGACGAGCAGGAACTGGAGGGCCCCGGCGTTTCGCCGGTAGATCAGCAGTCCTGCGCTTCGTTGCGGCATACGTATTCCCATGACATCGCTTGGAGAACCCTTTGCGGCCAAGGTATCATAGGCCATCGGCTGCGGGTTTGGCAGGCAATGTTCCGGAAACCGGCCATTCGCAAGCGATGCCGAGGGCCAATGGGCGCAAGCCGCTGGCTTTCGACGCCGAAACATGCTCGATCTTTCCAGCCGCCGATCCGACGGCCGTTGGCTGGTCGTTTGCAGGCCACATTTGATTGTCAGTAGCAACTGGTCTGGTTTGGGGGAGCCGCCATGTTTGAAAGCCTGATCGGCCTTGTCGCCATCATCGCGCTGTTCGTCATCATTTCGCGCCAGCAGAGCCGCATCGGACTGATCGAGCGTGAGCTAGGCGCACTGCGGAGCCTCGTCCTTTCCGACGCCGTGCCGCCTCTCGCCAAGCAGTCCGAACCGGCGGCGACCGAGGGCCAGCCGGCCGAAGCCGTTGTTGCTGCGGCCGTGGTCGTTTCGCCAACGGCCAGCGAGGCAGCCACCGGGCAGGCGCTGCCGGCTCTGGAAACCGACGCCGTGACGGACGAGGTCAAGCCGGGACCATGGACACCAGGCGAGGCGGCGCCCAAGGTAGCCGAGCCTGTCGCAGCGGTGAAAGCGCCCGGCAAACCCGATATCGAAACGGCGCTCGGCACCCGCTGGGCGGTCTGGGTCGGCGGTTTGGCACTGGCGCTGGGCGGCCTGTTTCTCATCCGCTACACGATCGAAGCCGGAATTTTCGGCCCCGGTGTGCGGCTGACCATGGCCGGGCTGCTCGGCCTTGTGCTGATTGCAGCCGGCGAATTCATTCGCCGCACCGGCTTCAGGGTGCCCGTGCAAGGCGCCGCAGGCGCCTACATCCCGGCGATCCTGACTGCGGCGGGCGCCTTCATCCTGTTCGGCGCCGTCTATGCCGCACATGGCATCTACGGATTTATCGGGCCGGCGCTCGCCCTCACGCTGCTCGGCGCCATCGGCATAGCGACGATTGCCGCCGCCCTTGTCCACGGCCAGGCGCTGGCTGGTATCGGCCTAGTCGGCGCCATGGTGACGCCGATGCTGATTGCCTCTCAGGCGCCCAATCCCTGGGCCCTGTTCGGCTATCTGGCGATCGTGCTTGCCGCCAGCGGCGTCATTGCCCGCATGCGCGATTGGAAGTTGCTGATGACGGCGGCCTTTGTCGGTACCGGCATCTGGACGATCCTCTACATGACCGATGCGCCGGGCGCGAATTTATCCGTGATCCTGTTCGTGAACACCGTCACGCTGGCCGTGCTCGCCTTCGTCTGGCTCGGCCGCCGCAGCGACGAAGGCGGATCAGCCACGGCTTTCGACTGGCCGTCCGTCGCGCCGGGCCTGTTTGTTGCCCTCTCGGCGCTGGGCCTTTCGGTCGATCCGGCCTTCGTCGCTGCCGGCGATGCCTTGCCGGGAGCCGTCGTGCTCGCCGCGATGGTGGCCGTCGCGCTCTACCGCCCCCCGGCGCTGCCACTGCTCTATGCGGCGGGACTGGTGACGGTGCTGATCTATCTCGGCATCATCCCGCCGACTTCGATCGCTTCTGATTTTTCAGGCGACGTCTTGGGCATCGATGCCGTGCCCCTGGCTACATCGAACGCGCTGACCTTGCGCATCGGTGTTGCGCTTGGCCTTGTCTTCATCGGCGCCGGTTTCTGGGCCGCCCGCAAATTTGCCGCCGCGACCCACTTCCGCGCTGCGTCATGGGCGGCGTGGGGCGTCATCGTGCCGTTGGTCGTCCTGCAGGCACTCTGGTTCACGTTCGGCAATCTCGACCGCGATCTTGCCTACGCCGCCGTGGCGGCGCTGCTGGTCGTGGTTTTCGCTGCCGTGGGCGAGTGGATCGCGCGCGGCGAGCAACCGCCGTTGCAGGGCAGGGCGGCCGTATCCTTCGCGCTCGGCGGAGCCGCGCTCGCAGGCCTGCTGATGCTGCATATGGCCTTCAGTTCCGGCTGGACAACCATCCTGCTTGGTGCGGCCGCAATCGTGCCGGCGCTGGCCACGCGCTGGCGTTCCTATCCGGTGCTCGGCTGGATTTCGGTCGGCGCGGTCGCGGCGGTGCTTGGACGTGTCATCTTCGATCCGACCGTCGTTGGCCCCGAGTTCCTGTCGACGACCCCGGTTTTCAACTGGCTGCTGCCGGGCTATGGCGTGCCGGCGCTCGCCTTCGCTTTCGCCGCCTGGCAACTGGCCCGCACCACCGACGGCCGGCCGCGCCTGGCCATGGAAGCTTCGGCGGCGCTGTTTGCACTGCTGACGCTTGCCATGCTGGTGCGCCACGCCATGCATGGCGGTGTCCTCAACAGCGATGCGCCCACACTTGCCGAACAGGCCATCTACACGCTGATCGCGATCGGCGCCGGCGCCATACTCGTGGCCATCGACAGGCGCTCGCCAAGTTCCGTGCTGCGCTACGGGTCCATGGCGGCGGGCGTGATCTCGGTCGCCTTCATCGTCGTGCAGCATTTCCTGGTGCTGAACCCGCTTTTCACCGACGAGTCGACCGGGCAGATCCCGGTCTTCAACCTGTTGTTCCTCGCCTATCTGCTGCCGGCGGTCGCGGCCGGAGGGCTTGCGCTCTATGCCCGCAACAAGCGGCCGAAATGGTATGCCGCCATGCTGGCGCTGGTGGCGGCACTGCTTGCCTTCGCCTATGCCACGCTGTCGGTGCGGCGCCTGTTCAAAGGCGAGTTCATCGGCTTGTGGAGCAGCCTTGGCCAGTTGGAAACCTACACCTATTCGGCACTTTGGCTGATCATCGGCGTGGCGCTGCTGACCGCCGGCGTCTGGCTGAAATCGCAGGTGCTGCGCATCGCCTCGGCCGCATTGATCGCGGTCGCCGTACTGAAGGTGTTCCTCTTCGACATGTCGGAGCTGGAGGGTGTGCTTCGCGCGCTGTCCTTCATCGGCCTTGGCGCCGTGCTGATTGGCATCGGCCTGTTTTACCAGCGGCTTTTGACCAGGGTGGCGAAGGGGCGTGAGGGTTAGGATTGTTTGAATATTCAAAATGGAATATATGAATATTCCACGGGAGATATTCAAATGCCGCTCTATATCCGCGACGATGAGGTAGATGCGCTGGCGACGAAATTGCAGCGCGAGACGAATGCGCCGAGCAAAACGGAAGCCGTGCGAACCGCGCTTTTGCACGAACTTGAACGAAGCCGCGCCCGCAAACCGCTGCGGGAGAGGATTGCCGTTCTTCAAGCGCAAGAAGCGGCGTTGGGGCCGTCCGACACCACCTTCGACATCAAGGCATTCATGGACGAGATGTGGGAAGACTGATGTTTGTCGACGCATCGGTTGTCGTTGCAATTCTCGCGAAGGAATCGGGTTGGGAGGAATTGCTGAAGCGGATCGCCGACGTCGACGGTCAGCTGTACATTTCAGCGCTTGTTCGGCTCGAAGCTACGCTTGCCCTCGGGCGAGTGAATGCCGGTGCCAAAAAGCCGACTCCCGGAATGCTGTCTGCGGCGCGCAATCTGGTCGATGCGTTCATTGTTGAGATCGACGCTCGCAATGTAACCATCAACGAGGATATCGGTGGGCGCGCCATTGATGCCAGCATCCGGTACGGCAAAGCGGTCGGTCATCCGGCCGACCTTAATTTTGGTGATTGCTTTTCCTACGCCTGCGCCAAGGCTCTTGATGTTCCGTTGCTCTTTAAAGGCAATGACTTTCTCAAGACCGATTTGGCGTAGTTGGCCTCCTGTTGATCGCGGGAATAAACCCGCCGCTTCCATCGTTACATCATTGCTTGGGTGACCGGGGCGGTGGACCGCTTCGCACTGGCTGCTTGCGTCGCGCCGCGAAGGCGCGTTCAATCTGATGAATAGGGCAATTCCGAAACCAGCGGTCATGGACGAAAAGAAGGCAGCAATCCTCGGCGAAATACCGCGCCTGCGCCGCTACGCACGCTCGTTGTTGCGCGACCGCGACGCCGCCGACGATCTCGTCCAGGACTGTCTCGAACGGGCCCTCATGCGGCTCGACAACTGGCAGACGGGAGAAAGCCCCAGGAGGTGGCTGTTTACGATCATGCATCATTTGTTCATTGACCAGATGCGCAAAGTGAACCGGCGCGGCGAAGCCGCGATGCTGTCGCTGGAAGCGGGCGAGGCGGTTGCACAGCCGGCCGAGCAGGTGGAAAGCATCGCCTCGCGCGAGATCGTCGACGCATTGCAGGCGATCAGCCCCGACCGCCGTGCCGCACTCGTCATGGTCGCGATCGAAGGCTTTTCCTATGCCGAGGCCGCCAACATCCTGGGAGTGCCGGCGGGAACGCTGATGTCGCGCATCGCGCGCGGGCGCGAGGAGTTGCGCGGACTGCTGGACGACACGGCACGCCGCCGTTCGATAAGGATCGTCTAGAAATGATCCGCCGCGATTTCTCCGAACGCGACATCCACATGGCACTCGACGGCGAGTTGCCGGCCGATGAGCGCGCCGCCTATGACGCATGGCTCGACGCCACTCCCGAGATGAAGGCGAAAAGCGCCCGTTTCATCGCCGACAGGACGGCATTGCGAGATGCCTTCGCTGGCGTGATCGACGAGCCGGTGCCGGTGCGGTTGCGCAAGGTGGTGCTTGGCGAGACGCCAGCCAGGACGCCAATGCCACGCTCGCGCTGGTGGCTTGCCGCCGCCGCTGCCGGTCTACTGGCCGCGGGCGGGCTTGGCGGCTACTTTGCCGGCAGCGACGGTATTGGCCGGGAAGATCAGGCCGAGGATCAGTTGGCCGAGCAGGCGATCGCCGCGCATGTCATCTATGCCGCCGAGAAGCGGCATGCGGTGGAAGTGCCGGCAAGCGACAAGGATCATCTGCTGACCTGGCTGTCCAACCGGGTCGGATTGAAGCTGGTTGCGCCGGACTTGACCGGCAGCGGGTTCCAACTGGTCGGCGGCAGGTTGCTGCCGGCTGGCGAGAGCAAGGCGGCAATGCTGCTCTATGAAGACGACAAGGGCGAGCGCATATCGCTCTTTGTAACGGCCGAATCGGTGGAGAACGCCAGGGGGACCTACGCTTCGGCGCAAGCCGGCCCGCAGGCCGTCTACTGGCTGGACAAGGGCTATGGCTGCGCTGTCGTCGGCTCAGTGCCGCGCGAGCAATTGGCCATCGTGGCCAAGAGCGCCTACAGCCAGCTTCTGGCCGGCCTGGCGAGTTGAACAGCATCGTTTTTTGGCGCCGCCGCCTACTCGAAAACGGTGACCTGGTTCAAAGCCTTTGTCCTCCCGGGCTGGCGCCAATCTGTCACAATTCGGCCCTAATCGAGGTGCGATAGCGCTGGATGGGCGCTGCCGTTTTGGGCTGGTGTCTGGACGTTTCGAATAGGGCCTTCATCACAACCCAATCGAGGTTTTCCAAGCCCGCATGCCTGCCGAGATTCGCACGGCCCGCGCGACTGACGTCGATGATCTCGCCGCCATCGAGAAAGCTGTTTTCTCCAGCGACCGCATTTCCCGTCGCTCCTTCCGACAGTTCATCGAGCGCGAGACCGCCGAGACGCTGGTCGCCGAAAGAGATGGCCGCGTCGCCGGTTATGCGATTGTGCTGTTTCGCAAGGGCAGCGGCGTGGCGCGCCTTTATTCGATCGCCACCAGTCCCTTTTTTGGCGCCCTCGGCATCGGCCGCCGGTTGCTAGTGGCGGCGGAGGAGGCGGCCTTCGAACACGATCGCATGATGCTGCGCCTAGAAGTGCGGGAGGATAATGCCCGCGCCATCAGCATCTACGAGCGGGCCGGCTACCGCAAGATCGGCCGCGAACCCGATTACTACGAGGACGGCGCCACGGCGCTGCGCTACGAGAAGACCTTGCGCGGCGAACTTCCGGCCGCCACCAGCGTGCCGTTCTACCAGCAGACCTGCGAATTCACTTGCGGTCCCTGCTGCCTGATGATGGCCATGGGCAATTTCGATCACGACTTCGTACCGGACCCGGTCAGGGAAATTCGTCTTTGGCGCGAAGCGACGACCGTCTTCATGATGTCGGGCCCGGGTGGCTGCGAGCCGTTCGGCCTCGCGGTCGCCGGCTATGAGAGCGGCCTTGCGGCCGAGATTTACGTGTCGTTCTACGGCGCGTTGTTCCTCCAGTCGGTGCGCAGCGCGGACAAGCGCCGGGTGATGGAACTGGCCCAGGTCGACTTTCGCCGACGCGCGGAACTTTACGGCATCCCGGTGAATTACCGTTCATTCACCATCGACGACATTCGCGCCGCGATCGCGAAAGGAAAATTGGTGCTGGTGCTGATCAGCGGCTTCCTGATGTTCGGCAAGAAGGTGCCGCACTGGGTGTTGGCCATCGGCGACGACGGTGACCATATCCTGATCCACGATCCCTGGGTTGAGGACGAGAGGCAGGAGACCATCCTTGATGCCGCCAACATTCCCGTGCCTTACGGCATCTTTATGAACATGGCGCAGTTCGGCCGCGACGGACTGCGCGCCGCCATCACTCTGGGGAAGCGCTGATAACAATGACCTGGGTTATCTTAACTGGCCGGCAGAGCGATCTCGACCAGGTGGCGACACCGCACAAGATTATCACCAACCGCGACTATCTCGCGCATCCGGCGCTGTTTCGCGGCCAGCGTCCCAAGGTCATCAACCTGTCGAACAATTACGGCTACCAGAGCCGCGGCTATTATGCCTCGCTGCTGGCGGGTTCGCGCGGCCACAAGGTCATCCCGACCGTAGAAACCATGATCGATCTGTCGGAGCGCAAGCTTTACGAACATGCGCTGCCCGAACTGGAGCTGGCGCTCAACAAGTGCCGCAAGGATCTTGGCGGCGCTTTTCCGGCGAAGGTCTGCATCTTCTTCGGCATTGGCCCGTCCAAGGTGTGGGACCGATTCGCCAAGCTCCTGTTCGACTGGTTCCGCGCGCCGGCGCTCGAGGTCCACATCAAGGACAGCGCCGAGTGGGCCTCGATCCGCAAGATCGGCTTTCATCCCCTTGCGCGCATGACCGAGGAGGAGGAGAGCTTCTTCCTGCAATGCCTGGACACCTATACCAATCGCGAATGGCGCGACACCAAGGGCCGCACGCCGGCGCGCTACACTTTCGCCACGCTGGTCGATCCGCATGAGGAATTGCCGCCCTCGGAAATCTCCTCGCTGCGCTACTGGGCCAGGATCGCCGAAAAGATGGGCGTCGAAATCGAGCCGATCACCAAGAGGGACCTCGCCAAGCTCGCCAATTACGACGCGCTGTTCATCCGCGAGACCACCTCGATCTCCAACCATACCTATCGTTTCGCGCGCCGCGCCCAGCAGGAAGGCATGCCGGTCATCGACGACCCGCTGTCGATGATCCGCTGCACCAACAAGGTCTATCTCAACGAGCTGATGGCCTACAACAAGGTGCCGGTTCCGCCGACCGTGATGATAGCCGGCACTTCCGACCTTGAACTGGCGGCGCAGACGCTGGGTTTTCCGCTGGTGCTGAAGATCCCGGATTCCTCCTTCTCGCGCGGCGTCAAGAAATGCGCCAATTTCGAGGAATTGAAGACACTCGCCACCGAATGGCTGGAGGATTCCGATCTTCTGATCGCGCAGAAATTCATCCCGACCGAATATGACTGGCGTGTCGGCGTGCTCGGCGGCCAACCGCTGTTTGCCGTACATTACCTAATGGCCAAGAAGCACTGGCAGATCGTCAACCACAAGGCCAGCGGCAAGCCCGACCAGGGCGGCATCAAGACCTTCACGCTGAAGGAGACGCCGCCCCATGTCGTCGAGACGGCAGTCAAGGCGGCGCGCTGCATCGGCGACGGCCTCTACGGCGTCGACCTCAAGGAGACCAAGGACGGCGTCTTCGTCATCGAGGTCAACGACAATCCCAACCTCGATCATGGCTGGGAGGACTCCGGCGAGAAGGACGAGGTCTGGGTACGGCTGACGCAATGGTTCCTGGAACGTTTGGAGCGGCCGGGCCGATAATTATCCGATTGGGGCAGAGATGCTGTTTTTGGTGACCGAGGATTTTCGCGGCTGCGACCGCAAGGAGATCTACCGCCGCTTCCGCGATTACGGTCGCCTGAAGCCGAGGAGCTTCTGGTGCACCATAGCTGGATCGCGGCGGACATGAGCCGCTGTTTCCTGCTGGTGGAGACCGACGACGTCACGCTGCTGCAGCGCTGGGTGATCGAGTGGGCGGATCTGGTGGAGTTCGAGATCGTGCCCGTGGCGGCGAACAAGGACATGGTCGAGGCATTGAGCGGGCACCTCTGACCATCGCCGCTTGCTGGCTCAGCGGAGCGCCGGCGAGCCCACCGCGCGCTGGCATTCATCGACCAGCCAGTCACGGAACGCCGCCACGACGTCCCTTCTTGCGCTCCGCTGCGGAATTGTCAGGCAATAGGGCTGGCGCAGCGCAATCGCCTTGGCGACAGGCCGGACCAGCCGGCCGTCCTCCACGGCCTCGGCGCAATAGATCCCTTGCGCCAGCGCCACGCCCAGTCCCGAAATGGCGAGGTCGAGCGCCGCGCGCGAGGAGTTTGCCGACAGGCCGCGCTGAATGCCGCGCCCAGGCGCTATGCCGGCCGCCTCGAACCAACTGCGCCATGAGGGAAAGGATGCGCCGGTCGGTCCCCAGTCGGTGTGGATCAGGGGCAGCCCGGCGAGCGGACCGCCATCCGCCTCCAGCACGCTGGCGAGCTTTGGCGCGCAGACGGGATAGACCGCGTCCTGGACAATGTCCTCGATCGGGTGCTCACGATAGTGCGGACCGTAGGAGAGCCTGAGGTCGATCAGGTCGCGGTCGAACGACACCGGGTCGTCATCGCCCCTGAGAGATATGTCGACGGCACCGTGGATGGCGATGAAGCCGGCAAGGCGCTCGGAAAGCCAGCCCATGGCCATGGACGGCGGGACCGAGACGACGAGCCGCGGGCGGAACGCATCGCCTGCAAGCTGGCGCGAGACGCTGCCGATTTCCTGGAAGGCCATGGTCAATCGAGGCAGCATCTCGACGCCAGCCTCGCTCAGGACGACACGCCGGTTGGCGCGGTGGAAGAGCTTGCGGCCGACTTGCTCCTCGACCATGCGGATGAGCTGGCTGACTGCGGCGGCCGAGACCGAAAGCTCTTCCGCCGCCGCGGCGAAGCTGCCGGTGCGCGCCGCCGCCTCGAAGGCCTGAAGACCTCGCAACGATGGCATTGCAACCATGGCGGTGACCAAAAAGATAAGTTCAGCTTATCTATATTGCAGAAATCCTCGTTGTTAGAAAGGTTTCTTGCTGGGGTATGCTGACCGAATGAATTCAATCAGCCGGGATGCCCCTATGGATCATCGTGACGTGATCGCCTCGCTGACGAATGAGGAGCGCAGCCGGCTAACCGGCAAGTCGGATGGGCCCGGCCTTGTTCAGCTCGCTTTCCACCTCGGCGCGATCCTGCTCCTCGGATGGTTGATCGCCGCCAAGGTGCCGTTCTGGCCGCTGCTGATGCTGCCGCAAGGCATACTGATCGTGTTCCTGTTCACGCTGCTGCATGAGACGGTGCATCGCACGGCTTTCGAAAGTCAATGGCTGAACGACGCAGTCGCGCGCGTCTGCAGCCTCGCGATCGCGCTGCCGGCCGACTGGTTCCGCTATTTCCATTTCGCCCATCACCGTTTCACCCAGGATCCCGAACGCGATCCGGAGCTGGCTTTCCCGAAGCCGGAAACCTGGCGGCAGTACCTGGTCCACGTTTCCGGACTTCCAGTGTGGTTGGGGCATCTGAAGACGCTCCAGGCCAATGCCATGGGACGTTGCCAGGACAGCTACGTGCCCCCAAAGGGGCGTCCGAAGGTACGCGCCGAGGCACGCGCGATGATTGCCTTCTATGCCGTCGTGCTGGTGCTCGCGCTGTGGTTCAAGGCGACGGTGCTGCTCCATGTCTGGATCTTTCCCGCGCTGCTCGGCCAGCCGTTCCTGCGGCTCTACCTGTTGGCCGAGCATGGCCGCTGCCCCTTCGTCGCCAACATGCTGGAGAACACCAGGACGACGCTGACCAACTGGGCTGTGCGCAAGCTTGCCTGGAACATGCCCTTCCATGCCGAGCATCACGCCTATCCGGGCGTGCCCTTCCACCGGTTGCCGGAGTTTCACGCGCTGATCGAGCGGCATCTGAAGGTTGTCGAGCCGGGTTATATCGGCTTCCATGAAAAATACATCGAGACGCTGCGCTGATTTATGGCGTCAGCCGGTCTGGCTGCGCACCGCGCTCGATTTCAACAGGTGCTGAATCTCCGCCGCCTTTGACGGCACGCCGATCAGATAGCCTTGCGCCTCCACGCAGCCGTTTCGGCGCAGCATGTCGAGCTGTGCTTCGGTTTCCACGCCTTCGGCGGTGACGGTGATGCCCAGTTCGGCGCCCAGCCCGATGATGGTGCGCACGATCGCTGCGGTATCGAGATTGCCGATGTCGGAGATGAAGGAACGATCGATCTTGATCTTGTCGACGGGAAAGCGCCTGAGATAGCCGAGTGAGGAATAGCCGGTGCCAAAGTCGTCGAGCGCGATGCGGATGCCGAGTTCACGCAACTGTCGCAGCGTCTTCAGGACGGCTTTGCTCTCGTCCATCAGCACGGTTTCGGTGATCTCCAGTTCCAGTCGTCTGGCCGGCACGCCCGAAAAGGCCAGGGCAGAGATGACGCTGCGAGCAAAGCCGCCGCTTTTGAGCTGCACGGCGGAGACATTGACCGCAATGCGCAGGCCAGGTGGCCAGGCTGCCGCCGTCGCACAGGCCTTTCGCAGCGCCCATTCGCCAAGCGGCACGATCAGCCCGGTTTCCTCGGCGACCGGAATGAATTCGTCCGGCGCCACAGTGCCGCGCGACGGCGAATGCCAGCGCATCAGGGCCTCGGCGCCGACAATCTCGCCCGAAGCTATGGCCATGATCGGTTGGAAATCGAGATCGAATTCCCGGCTCGGCAGCGCCGTATCGAGATCGGCTTCGAGCGCCCGGCGCGCGCGCACCGTGGCATCCATGCCGGGCTCGAAGAAACGGTACAGGTTGCGCCCTTCGCTTTTTGCCCGGTAGAGCGCCATGTCGGCGTTTGTCAGCAATGTATCGGCGTCCCTGCCATCGCCGGGAGAAAGCGCGATGCCAACGCTGACGCCAACATGCATGTCCCGGCTCTTGTCATGAAATGGTTTGGCGATGGCCTCGACAATGCGTTTCGCCAGTTTTTCCGCGCTGGCCAGGCCCTCGACGTTGAACTGGACGATCACGAACTCGTCGCCGCCAAAACGGGCGACGATATCTGCGTCGTTGTCCACGCAGCGCAGCAGTCTTGCGGCCACGCCTTTCAGCAGCCGGTCGCCAGCCGGATGTCCCAGCGTATCGTTGACGACCTTGAAGCGGTCGAGGTCGAGCGAGAAGATTGCCAGCGGTCCCGCGGCCGCATCCTCCAGTGCCCGGTCGAGCCGGTCGCGAAACACCGAGCGATTGGGCAACCCGGTCAGCACGTCGTGATGCGCAAGATGGGTCATGCGCTCCTCGGCAAGCCTGCTCTCGGTCACGTCGTCGAAAGTGGCGACCCAGCCGCCGCCGCTCATCGGCCGGCGGGCAACCATCAGCGTTCGTCCGTCGGCGAGCCGGCGGGGGGTCGACCGCGTCTGGCCGGCCAGCACGCGAGCCTCGGTCCTCGAAACTTCGTCCTCGACATCTATGGGCGCATAGACGCCAAGCCGCACCAGCCGTTCGAGGAGTTCGCGGTGAGTCATGCCGAGCGGCAGATCCGCCTCGGTCACACCATAAAGCTCCAGGATGCGCTGATTGCGTACGATCAGCCTGCCGCCGGCGTCATACATCAGCAGGCCCTGCGACATGTTCGCGAGCGCCGCGTCGAAGCGGCGATGCTGTTCCTTGAGATCCTGTTCGGCGCGCCGCTGCTCGGTGATGTCTTCGTAGATCGAAACCCAGCCGCCCGATGCCAATGGCCGGTGCGAGATGCTGATGATGCGTCCATCAGAGAGCGCCTCCTCATAGGTCGAGGGTTTCGCTCCATCGATATAGGGCTTGCGGATGGCGTAAAGTTCTTCGGCGCTTTGCGAGGCGATGCCGACATCGACGCTGTGCCGCAGGATGTCGATGAAATGGATGCCCGGCTGCGCCACGTTGGCGTCGAGGCAAAAGATGTTGATATAGTTGCCGTTGCAGATGATCATGCGCTCGTCGGCGTCGAACATGCAAAGACCATGCGACATGTTCTCGACGGCGGCCGAAAAGCGTTCGTTTTGTTCGCGCAGTTCGTCTTCCATATCACGACGATCCACGCCTTCGGCCCCCTGTTCAGGGACGGTCGAACCATCCTTGTCGTCAACGACGGGCATGAGCGTGCCTGCGGCTCGTGATCGAACACCGCACTGTCGGCTGTTCCGGTTAATTTAGCGTTTTCTACCCTACCGCCGTAGCAACCTTGCGCCGCGACTTCTCGATCGCGGAAAAACGCTTCAGGAAGGCATTCTGTGCCCAGGTTACCGAGCGCGGCGTGAAATCGAAGCGCTCGGCACTGAAGCCGCGTGGACGACCGAAGAACTCGGTCGCCTCCGCGGTCGAAAAGCCGGCGAGCAGCGTTGCCTCGAAATAGGCGGCGATCTGGTCCGCGCGCTTGATCTCCTTGCGCAGGCCGGCGCCTGGTTCCGGCGGTAGCGAGAAGCGCAGATGGATGGCGCGCTGCAAGCGCAGTTCACAGTCCTTATAACTGCCGCCCATCACCGATTTGAACGGCGAGATCATGTCGCCGATGACATATTCGGGCGCATCGTGCAGCAATGCCATAAGCCGGGCGTCCGCCGGCGCATCGGGCATCAGGTCGCAAAACAGCGCTTCCACCAGCAACGAATGCTGGGCGACCGAGAAGGCGTGCTCGCCGCGGGTTTGGCCGTTCCAGCGCGCGACGCGGGCGAGCCCGTGGGCGATGTCCGAAATCTCGATATCGAGGGGTGAGGGGTCGAGCAAGTCGAGCCGGCGGCCGGACAGCATGCGCTGCCAGGCGCGTGGCGGCGCACCGATGCGGTCGGCCGCCATCAGGCCTCCTCCGTGCCGGCGGCTTCCTGGGGAAAGCTGAATTTGGCGAAAGGTGGAATGGCCACCGTAACCGGCACGTCTCCGGCCAGGATCGGCTGGCCGGCGTCGAGCGCTGTCTTGACCCTGTCGATACGGGCGATGCCGAGGCCGATCGTGCCGGCATTCGAGCCGAGAGTGCCCACCGATCGCCCGTCGACGGTCAATTCGGCGCCGGCCTCAGGCAAGGCCCGTTCGGCCCTGACGATCAGCACCCGCCGCCTTGCCGTGCCACGATGCTGCATGCGCGAGACGACCTCCTGGCCGACATAGCAGCCTTTCCTGAAGCCGACGCCACCGGTCTCGTCGAGCAGCACGTCATGTGGGAAGGCGTCGCCGAGCTGGTAGTCGGTGCCGCTCTCGGCAATGCCATGCGCGATGCGCAAGGCCTGCCATGCGGCACCGTCGTCAGTCTCTTGAGCGCTGCCATAGTAGCGGGTGACGCTTTCATCGCGAAAGCGCCGGTCGGCCAGCACGGTTGAATCCTTTTGTGAGGGAGCTGACTCATTTCCCCAGGCAATGGAGACAAGCGTCTGTTCGGATTTGGCAATCTCGACCTTGGCGCGCAACTTGTACAGCATCAGCCGGCGTACGAAATCGTCAGCGATGTCGGCGCGGCATTCGAGGCGGAACGCGTTTTCGCCGGCCCGTGAGATCAGGAAGTCAAACAGGATCTTGCCTTGCGGTGTCAAAAGCGCGCCCGGTTTTGCCTCGCCGGCGCCGAGCGCGTCGAGGTCGGTGGTCAGGATGTTCTGCAGGAAGTGTTCGGCATCAGGGCCGGAGATGGAGATGAGCGCGCGGTCTTTCAGCAGGGCAAAGGGCATGGGGCGAATAAAAGCCTGATCTTGCAAAACGGTTGGCCATTACGTAAGCCGCTGACACTCCCCCCGCAAGAGATCGATCAGCATGGCCAACACCTACGACCTCATCCTGACAGGCGGCATGGTGGTCAACCATGACGGCGAGGGGCAACGCGATGTCGGCGTGAAGAATGGGCGCATCGCCGCCATCGGCGATCTGCGCCAGGCCTCGGCCGGCGAGACGATCGACTGCCGGGGCCTGCATATCCTTCCGGGCGTCGTCGACAGCCAGGTGCATTTCCGCGAGCCGGGACTGGAGCACAAGGAGGATCTGGAGACTGGATCTCGGGCGGCGGTGCTCGGTGGCGTCACCGCCGTGTTCGAAATGCCCAACACCAATCCATTGACCACCAGCGAAGAAACGCTTGCCGACAAGGTCCGACGCGGCACCGGCCGTATGCACTGCGACTTCGCCTTCTGGGTCGGCGGCACCCGCGACAACGCCAACGATGTCGCCGAGCTCGAGCGCCTGCCGGGCGCGGCCGGGATAAAGGTTTTCATGGGCTCGTCCACCGGCGACCTGCTGGTCGAGGACGATGAAGGCGTCGCCTCGATCCTCAGGAACACCCGCCGCCGCGCCGCTTTCCATTCGGAAGACGAGTTCCGGCTGCGCGAACGCCTTGGCGAGCGCATCGGGGGCGATCCTTCATCGCATCCGGTCTGGCGCGACGAGATCGCCGCCCTGCGCTGCACCGAGCGGCTGGTGCGCGTCGCGCGGGCCGCCCGTGCCCGCATCCACGTCCTGCACATCTCCACGGCCGAGGAGATATTGTTCCTCGAACAGCACAAGGATGTCGCCACCTGCGAGGCGACACCGCACCATTTGACACTGTCGGCGGACGACTACAAACGGCTCGGCACGCTGATCCAGATGAACCCGCCCGTCCGTGCCCCGCGCCATCGCGACGGCGTCTGGCACGGAATCGCGCAAGGCATTGTCGACGTACTCGGTTCCGACCATGCCCCGCACACATTGGCCGAAAAAGCAAAACCATATCCGGCATCGCCCTCGGGCATGACCGGCGTGCAGACGCTGGTGCCTATCATGCTCGACCATGTCAATGCCGGTCGGCTGACCTTGCAGCGCTTCGTCGATCTTTCAAGCCACGGCCCGCAGCGCATCTTCGGCATGGCCAGGAAAGGCCGTATCGCCGCCGGCTATGATGCCGATTTCACAATCGTCGACATGAAGCGGCGCGAGACCATCACCAATGCACAAGCCGGCTCGAAGGCCGGCTGGACGCCTTATGACGGCAAGGAAGTCACCGGCTGGCCGGTCGGCACTGTCATTCGAGGCCAGCGCATCATGTGGGAGGGCGAGATCGTGACGCCGGGCCAGGGCAGGGCAGTGGAGTTCTCCGAGGCGTTGCCCGCATAGCCATTTCACATCGTTGGATTTCTTAGGCACGATCCACTAAGTTGAGTGGGTTATGCGCACAGATATCACGCCAATGATTGTTCCCGCTGAGTTTCCGGAGCTCCAGGCACTCGTCTGGAGCCGCGATGCAACGCGCCCAATTCCTGCCGAGGAAGCTTTCGCCATCTACGAGCGCAACTGGCGGTTTGTCGATCAAGAGCGCCTTACAACATCTGAAAGGCTGCTTATCCAGAACCTGGCGGAAAAATTCGGCCAGGGCATTCTTTTGACCACTGGCTGAAGTTTCGTTTCCTTCCTGATTTCTCCGCAACTGGAATATTCACAAGAACATACGCGAGCGGAAATCATGAAGGAATTCAAGAAGCCCGAACACCGGATCATCGCTGAGGCTCTCGGCTTGATGGACCACCATCTCCTGACCGCGAACAAATGCTGGTTTGGGGGTGGGACGGCGATTGTCATGAAATTCGGCGAGTACCGACGATCCCTGGATGTTGATTTCCTGTGTGCCGATGCCGATGGTTATCGTGAATTGCGGACCCATGCGGTCCAACGAGGGATCAGGGCATTTTTCCCCGAACCCGTCGAAGCCGTCCGAGATTTCCAGATCGATCAGTATGGTTTGAGGACAATCGTAAGATTGCAGGGCCAACCCGATCAAATTCGAAGTGATCCGCGAAGGGCGCATCCAACTTCAAGGTCATGTCGACAATGATCTAAAGGTGCCCGTCCTCGTTGCAGCGGACATGTTTGCCGAGAAGCTGCTGGCCAATGCCGATCGGTGTCAGGATCGCGCGACCGCATATCGCGATGCCATCGATCTTGGGATCTTGATTGGCATCTATGGACGCATCCCGGCGCAGGCTCGCGTCAAGGCGCAGACCGCCTACGGCCCTGATATCCAGAACAAGGTTGCCTGGGTCGCAAACAAGCTTCAGGACCAGGACGAGCTACGCAACGCTGCCGAAGTCCTGCAAATGAATCCCGACATGGCCACAAAGGCGATCTCGGCTCTTCGGGATGAAGCTATCCGCCTATGGCCCGATGCAGGCATTCGCCGAGACGATCCGCACGAATAGGCACTCGCGTGTCCGAGTTTCAGTCGCCGGCGACGAAAAACGTCCATTGCCCAGCGGGCGTGATGCCGACGCGGTAGAAGATGTAGGCGCCGAACTGCTTCATGTCGTCGAAGTCACTCGCGGTGACGATCTTGAACAGCTCGACCCGTTGCCTGGCGTCGAGCTTGTCCAGGGGTAGAGCGAAGAAATACGGCCAGACATAGAGCTCTTGTGGCGTGCCGGCATCGACATGGACATAGCCGGCATTGAGCACCTCCTCCAGTATGGCAAGAATCTCCTGGCCATCCTGGTCGCCGGAGAGCCCCTTGAGGAAGGTAATGGCGTCGCCATCTATGTCGGTCAGTGACAATTGGGTCATGCCGTCGCCCTTGCCGATCAAAGGCCTCAGTCTTTCGACGTCGCCGCTCTCGCAGGCTTCGATGATCAGGTCATGCATGCGCCGCACCGGTTCAGGCAGCTTGCCGAGGTCGTAGACGACCTCCGGCGTGGGCGCGTCGGGATCGACGCGCGGCCTGTTGGTGGCACCATCGCCGTTCGGCGGGGTGACCGGCTCGGCCTTGTCCGGGGCGGTTGGCTGGCTGGTCGAAGATGGCGTTCCGACCGGATCGGGTATCGGCACGGTGCTTCCCGGCGACGACACGTCGTCGTCTACCATCGGTTGGACCGGCGAAGGGAGTTCTTCGCGCTTGATCTCGCTCAGCGCATAAGCGGGACTGCTTGTCAGACACGCAACCAAGGGAATCGCGGCACTGCACGCGGCGAAACAGATGCAAAGGACCAAGCCGCGCGGCTCGCCTGACATCGAAAAATTCACTGCCCGTTTCTCCCTGCTTCCGGGCATGATGCCCGAGCGGCATTTGCCGTCAAAGAACCGGACGTCGGTTCAGTGCCGCAGCCGTTCGGGTTCGAAGGCGCCAGCAATCACCTTTTCACGCATGCGGTCGAGCAGGGCAAGGGCCGATGTCTCGCCGTTGGCGCGCAGCATTTCGCCGAACGCGGTTTCAAGCGCCGCTTCGGCGATGATCTCGGGTTCTATGCCTGCCGAAAGACCTTCGGCCCAGGCCTCGCTGTGGCTCTCCACCGCGGTCAGGCGCTTTTCTTCCCTGACCAGCGCGTCGATGTCGTTGACACCATGTTCCATAAGCGATGTCCACCCTTGCAAGCAGCGATCCTTCGATGGATCAGGCTTGATCTGTTCCGTTTACACGCAGCCGCAAATAAGTCTTTGTAAATACGACATTTTTTTGATCGTTCTTTACAGGAGGCCGGTTGCGCTTGCGAAGCTGCATTCAATCCTGGTCAAACTTAGCCGATTAGGCGTGCCTGCGGGGTGAAAACCTTCAGTTTGAGTTAATTCCACATCCGCGCGCTAACGTTTCATTAACGCTGTTGCATAAGCGCAACAAAAGGATTGCACCATGACAGTTCTCGACACAAGCTGGATATGCCCGCAGTCGCCGCCAATGGACCGGATATCTGTTGATGAAGGCCGGATGCGCTCTTGCGAGGGCACTTTGGGCGATATGGGCTAGTTTCCGTAGCGCGAGGCGATGTCGCGCGACAGGGTCTCGCCTTCCTTCATGTAGCGGCCGATGGCTTCGGTCGCCGACGCGGTGCATTGCGTGTAGGTGCCGCCGAATGAGCGGTAGCCGCGATTGAAGCTGGCGATGAAGCGGGCGCGCCGTTGCGGATCCGGGTTCTCCGATTCGAGCAGCTTCTGCATCTCGCCGCGCCACTGGTCGCCCTTTTCGCCGCACAGATTGCGCAGGAAATGCAGCGACCCCAGAACCTCCGCCAGCCGCATCAGCCCCGGTTCGAAGGGTGCCTCGGCGCTGAACGCCGGTCGTGCCGCCACAGGGCTGACGGCAAGGCATGTCGCGAGAAGGAGAGGAAGGCAACGCATAAGTCAATCTGGCCAAACAATTTGCCGCCTGCAAGGCGATTGTGCCGGGCGAATTCCGGATTTCAGGGTCGCTCAGGGGTTTGCGACGGCCGTCCGAGCAGTTCCTCGGCGACCGCGAGCACCGAACCGGCAAGCGGCAGATCAGCCATTTCGGCCAGCGTGTAGAAGGCGGCGGTCTCGGCGTCGTCGCTGGCCACGGCCTCGCCCCCGGCATGGGCCGCACCGAATACCGTCAGCAGGTAATCGACCGGATGCCCGTCGAGCGTGCCGTCGATGAGGATTTCGCGCAGCCGTCGGTAGTTTTCGGCCTGCAATTGCGTCTCCTCCAGCAATTCGCGCCGTGCCGCCTGTTCCAGCGTCTCACCGGCTTCGACCTTGCCGCCCGGGAATGCATAGAACCCTTGCGAGGGTTGTCGCGCCCGCTTGACCAGAAGCACGGCGTCGCCGCGCACAACGGCGACCGAGACCGCGGGAATGACTTTTCGCACTTCGTCCATGGATATCCGATCGCCCTGATTTACGGCAGCCTGTTGTGGACCGGCCGACGCCGGACAGCTTTAACGGTTGCAGTGCAGCTGTTCCATCGCCACTTTCGAAACCGGACATCAGGACCAATAGACATGTGCGGACGTTTTGCCTTGACCGCGACACCGGACCAGACAGCCGCTTTCCTCGGGCTGGCGGAGGTGGAGCAGTTTCCTACGCGCTACAATATAGCGCCGACGCAGCCGGTGCTGATGGCGATCTCAGGCCCGCCGCGGGCGCCGGGTTCCAACCTGCCGGACCGCCGGCCGATGCTGGTGCGCTGGGGCCTGATCCCCGCCTGGGTAAAGGATGTCGGCGAATTTCCGCTGCTGTTCAACGCACGCTCCGAAGGCGTGATCGAAAAGGCCTCGTTCAAAGCCGCCATGCGCCATCGCCGGGCGCTGGTGCCGGCATCAGGTTTTTACGAATGGCGCCAGGCGCGGCCCGGAGAGGCGGGCGGCAGGAAGGGGCAGCCTTACTGGATCAGGCCGCGGCATGGCGAGTTGGTCGCCTTTGCCGGGCTGGTTGAAACCTATGCGGAACCGGGCGGCTCGGAGTTGGACACCGGCGCCATTCTGACGGTCGAGGCCAATGCCGACATCGCGCATATCCATGACCGCATGCCGGTGGTGATCGCACCTGAAGACTTCACCCGCTGGCTCGATTGCCGCGGACTTGAGCCGCGCGACGTCGCCGACCTGTTGCGGCCGGCGCAACGCGACTTCTTCGAAGCGATTCCGGTCTCCGACCTCGTCAACAAGGTCGCCAACACCGGGCCGGAGATTCAGGAGAAGGGGGAGATCGGGCCCGAGCCCGAGAAGGTCAAGCGCCGGAAACCCGGCGCGGACGACAGTCAGATGACGCTGTTTTAGCAGGAACTCTGTTCGAGGTGCGGTTTGGCGCCTCGTTCCGACCCTTGGGCCGATCGCGCACTGCTTCAGGCAGCGCGGGGCGATACGATTTTCTGCACCGGCTTTTTCTTCTTCGCGGTGTGGAGCAGGGCGGCGACGATCGCGGCCGGGCCGATTGCGCGATAATGGTTTGCCAGCGCTGGTTGCTTGGCGCGGTTGGCTTCCTGCTTGCTTCGAGGCATGTGTCTCTTCCCAGATAACGTTTCCGTGTCTGCGTTTGGCGGCCGAATCCGACCAAATCGTGACGCAGGTTGATCTAGCCGGCGTATGTTTCATGACTGTGCCGACATGTTTAATAAAATGTTTCAGTGGCTGATTCCGTGTGATCGGGCGACGCATTTGCAGGTTCTGGCGTCGTTTTTCTCGGGATAAGCGACTTGACGGCAACACTGGCCAAGGCGATAAAGCCGCCTATGAAAACGTCTTTCGCCATTTGTGGCATTTGCATTATTGGCTAGCTTCGCGCTGGTCCGGACGTTTTCGCCTCATCTTCCCCTAGATTGGACAAACGCCCCGGCCAGCAGGCTGGAGTCCGTTTTGCGCCTCGGCGCGGAGCTGGCTTCATCCAGGCAAAAGTTCTGAACCGGAAAGGCATGGAATGTCTGACGCATCGAAGGGCCTGCGCCTCTACAACACGCTGACGCGCGCGAAGCAGGATTTCGTCCCGATCGACGCGCTGAACGTGCGCATGTATGTCTGCGGTCCGACCGTCTACGACTTCGCCCATATCGGCAATGCCAGGCCCGTGATCGTCTTCGACGTGCTGTTCCGGCTGCTGCGCCATCTCTATGGCGAGACGCACGTCACCTATGTGCGCAATATCACGGATGTCGATGACAAGATCAACGCACGCGCACTGCGCGATTTCGGCAGCGAGATATCAGCCGGCAGACTGTCGCTCAACGAGGCGATAAGGCGGGTGACGGAGAAGACCGCGGGCCAATTCCACAAGGACGTCGCGACGCTCGGCTGCCTGGAGCCAACAGTCGAGCCGCGCGCCACCGAGTTCGTCGAGCCCCGCGCCGACGGCAAGGCAGACATGATCACCTTGATTCAAAGCCTGATCAAACGCGGCCATGCCTATGTTGCCGCAGGCGAAGTGCTGTTCGACACCGCTTCGATGTCCGACTACGGCCAGTTGTCGAAGCGAAATCTCGACGAGCAGCAGGCCGGTGCTCGCGTTGCAGTCGACGCGCACAAAAAGAATCCTGGCGACTTCGTGCTGTGGAAGTTGTCGTCCCCGGAGGAGCCGGGCTGGCAGAGCCCATGGGGCAGGGGCCGGCCGGGCTGGCACATCGAATGCTCGGCCATGTCCGCCGCCTATCTGGGCGAGGTCTTCGATATTCATGGCGGCGGTCTCGACCTGATCTTCCCGCACCACGAGAACGAGATCGCCCAGTCACGCTGCGCGCACGGCACCGATGTGATGGCCAACATCTGGATGCACAACGGCTTCCTGCAGGTCGAAGGGCAGAAGATGTCGAAGAGCCTCGGCAATTTTTACTCGATCAACGAGCTGCTGGAGACCGAAACGTTCGGCGGCCGCAAATGGCCCGGCGAGGTGCTCAGGCTGGCTATGCTGATGACCCATTATCGCGAACCGATCGACTTTTCCGTGCGCAAGCTCGAGGAAGCGGAGAACACGCTGCGCAAGTGGAAACGCGCGGCCGATCTGGCGCCGGCGGTCGGGCAATTGCCGGACGAGGTCGTGCAGGCGTTGTCGGATGATCTCGCCACCTACGCCGCCTTCCAGGTTTTGACCCAGTTGGCCGGCGAGGCGGTCGACTTCAGCGGCGATGGCGAAAACGCCGCAGCGGCCTCGCTGAAGGGTGCGCTTGCCTTCCTGGGTTTCGATGTCGGGGCGGCCAAGGTCGACGAAGCCGCGCTCGCCAAGGCGATCGCCAGGCGCCTGGAATTGATCGCCGCCAAGAGCTGGGTCGAAGCCGACCGCATCCGCGACGAGTTGTTGGCGCAAGGCGTACAACTGAAGGACGGCAAGGACCCGGTCACCGGCGAACGTGTGACGACGTGGGAGGTAAAGCGGTGAGGGCGACTGTTCTTGTGGCGGGAATGGAGAGGTTGGCGCGAAGCACCCCCCTCTGTCCTGCCGGACATCTCCCCCTCAAGGGGGGAGATTGGATATCACCGAGGCTTTCGCCAATCGCTGACGTTGGAGGTTGGGTACCGTCAGCGAAACTGCCGATCTCCCCCCTTGAGGGGGAGATGTCCGGCAGGACAGAGGGGGGCGCCTCGCCGTGATCCATTATCGTGTGTCTCCTGTCAATCGAGGCAATGCGCGCAAGATGCGCAAGGCTATGACCGACGCCGAACTGAAGCTTTGGAATGAGATACGCGCACACCGACTCATGGGGCTGGCGTTTCGACGTCAAATGCCAATAGCGGGCTACATCGTCGATTTTGCTTGCCCTAACAGGAAGCTGATCGTTGAGCTGGATGGTTCTCAGCACGCCTCTCATGAGGTCTCGGCGTCTGACGCCGCGCGAACAGCCAAGCTCACAGCGCTCGGCTGGACCGCCCTGCGCTTCTGGAATGATGACGTGATCCGGGATATCGACAATGTCTGTCAGCACATCGTGATTGCGGCCGGCCTGGCTGGCGCGGAAATGCCGGAACCAGCAACGGAGGAGTTCGTTCCATGATCGACCATCTCGGCATCGACGTTGCTGACTTTGACGCTTCGAAGGCTTTCTATGACAAGGCGATGGCGCCGCTTGGGGCCTCGCTGCTCCATATGGTGCCGCTGGAATACACCGGCGGCGCCAAGGTCGGTGGCTACGGCCGCGATCGGCCGGTGTTCTGGCTCCAGGAAGGCAAGGAGGGCCAAAAGGCCCGCCAGCACGTTGCCTTCACCGCGCGCAGCCGCGCCGAGGTTGATGCTTTCCATGCTGCCGCTCTCGCCGCCGGCGGCAAGGACAATGGCGGGCCGGGCCTGCGCCCGCACTATCATGCGGACTACTATGGCGCCTTCGTGTTCGATCCCGACGGCAACAATGTCGAGGCCGTCTGCCATGATGCGGAGTGACCTGCCATGAGCCTCGACAACCGGCCGATCTACACCGGCGGCTGCCAGTGCGGCGCCGTGCGCTTTCGCGTCGAGGGCGCACTCGGCGATGCCTCGGTCTGCCATTGCCGCATGTGCCAGAAGGCGAGCGGCAATTTCTACCTTCCGCTGGTCTCGGTGCGCGGCGCCAAGGTGGACTGGACGCGCGGCGAGCCCAAGCGCTTCCGCTCGTCGAACGCTGCCTGGCGTGGGTTCTGCGCCGAATGCGGAACGCCGCTGACTTTCGAGGCGCCGGACGGCATGGCGCTGGCGATTGCCGCCTTCGACGCTCCGGCTGATATCGCGCCGACCATCCAATGGGGCACCGAGGCAAAGCTGCCTTACGTCGATTCCATTCCAGAATTGCCGGGCGAGGATACGATGGCGGATATGGGTTCGGCCCCCTATCTGGCAGAGCTTGTCTCCTACCAGCATCCCGACCACGACACCGAGCAATGGCCGCCGGAGAAAACATCATGAGCGAGACCATTCGAACCGGCGGCTGCCAGTGCGGCGCCGTGCGCTTCCGCATCAAAGGCAAGCTTGGACGCCCGTCCATCTGCCACTGTCGCATGTGCCAGAAACAGTTCGGTTCCTTTTTCGGCGCCCTGGTGACAGCGCCGAAGGACGGCGTCGAATGGACCCGTGAGGAGCCGAGCTATTTCCAGTCCTCGGTCAACATCGATCGCGGTTTCTGCGCCCGCTGCGGCACGCCGCTGACCTACCGCCAGCCCGGCGGCTTCGAGATCGCCATCGGCGCCTTCGACGATCGCTCCGACCTGGCGCCGCAGATCCAGGTCAATTACGCCGGGCGGCTGCCTTGGGTGGAGACGATCTTCGACCAGCCCGTCCACCAGGATCCAGACTATTACGCTAGGCAGGAGGAGATCATCTCCTTCCAGCATCCCGACCATGAAACGACGGACTGGCCGTCCAAAGGTTTGCAACTATGAGCTCTGAACTGCGCACGCTTTATCCCGAGATCGAAGCTTTCGAGAGCGGTATGCTCGACGTCGGCGACGGCCACCAGGTCTATTGGGAACGCTCCGGCACCAAAGGCGCCAAGCCGGCGGTATTCCTGCATGGCGGGCCGGGCGGCACCATCTCGCCAAAGCATCGGCGGCTGTTCGATCCCGATCTCTACGACGTCATCCTGTTCGACCAGCGCGGTTGCGGCAAGTCGACGCCGAATGCCTCGCTGGAGGCCAACACCACGTGGCACCTGGTCGCCGATATCGAGCGCTTGCGCGAAATGGCCGGCTTCGACAAATGGCTGGTCTTCGGCGGTTCCTGGGGTTCGACGCTGGCGCTCGCCTACGCCGAGACGCACCCGCAACGCGTCAGTGAGCTCGTCGTACGGGGCATCTATACGGTGACCCGCCCCGAACTCGAATGGTACTATCAGTTCGGCGTCTCCGAGATGTTTCCCGACAAGTGGGAGCGCTTCCTGGCGCCGATCCCCGAGGCCGAGCGCGGCGACCTGATGGCCGCCTATCGCAAGCGGCTGGTGGGGTCCGACAGAAACGCGCAGATCGAGGCGGCCCGCGCCTGGAGCCTGTGGGAAGGCGAGACGATCACGCTTTTGCCCGAGCCGGAGACCAGCGGACCGTTTGGTGAGGACGACTACGCCGTCGCCTTCGCCTGCATAGAGAACCACTACTTCGTCCATGCCGGTTGGCTGGAGGAGGGACAGTTGCTGCGCGATGCCTGGAAGTTGAAGGACATTCCCGGCACCATCGTCCACGGCCGCTACGACATGCCGTGCCCGGCACGCTACGCCTGGGCGCTGCACAAGGCCTGGCCGAAGGCGGATTTTCACCTGATCGAGGGTGCCGGCCATGCCTATTCCGAGCCAGGGATATTGGACCGGCTGATCCGGGCGACGGATCGGTTTGTGGGGAAAAACTGATGTCGGCGCTCACCCCCCTTTGGCCTGCCGGCCATCTCCCCCTCAAAGGGGGAGATTGGCCATCACCTGGGGTTTCGCAAATTTTCAGCGCCGCAGGTGATGGCGGGACATTCGAACTGCCGATCTCCCCCCTTGAGGGGGAGATGTCCGGTAGGACAGAGGGGGGCGTTCAAGCGCCCACAGGACGATGAAAAAGCAACGCCTCTACCTCTTCGACACAACACTTCGCGATGGCCAGCAGACGCCCGGTATCGACTTCTCGGTCGAGGACAAGATCGCCATCGCCAAGCTGCTCGACGGATTCGGCCTCGACTATGTCGAGGGCGGTTACCCCGGCGCCAACCCGACCGACACGGCCTTCTTTAGGGAGAAGCGCACCGCGCAGGCAAAGTTCGTCGCCTTCGGCATGACCAAGCGGGCGGGGGTGTCGGCTTCCAACGATCCTGGGCTTGCCGCACTCGTCCAGTCGCGGTCGGACGCCATCTGCTTTGTCGCCAAGAGCTGGGACTATCATGTCCGTGTGGCGCTCGGCTGCAGCAATGAGGAGAATCTGGAGTCCATCAAGGCCTCGGTGGAAGCCGCCATTGCCGCGGGGAAGGAGGCGATGGTCGATTGCGAGCATTTCTTCGACGGGTTCAAGGCCAATTCGGATTATGCGCTGGCGTGCGCCAAGACCGCTTATGATGCCGGCGCGCGCTGGGTGGTCCTGTGCGACACCAATGGCGGCACGCAGCCCTCGGAACTACGCGCAACCGTCGAAAGGGTCGTCGCCGCGGGCATTCCCGGCGACCATCTCGGCATCCATGCCCATGATGACACCGGCCAGGCGGTGGCGAATTCGCTGGCCGCGGTCGAAGCGGGCGTGCGCCAGATCCAGGGCACGCTGAACGGCATTGGCGAACGCTGCGGCAACGCCAATCTGATCTCCATCGTGCCGACGCTGGCGTTGAAGCCGGCCTTCGCCGACCGTTTCGAGACGGGGATTTCCGCCGAGGCGCTTACCGGCATTTCGCGCTTGTCGCGCGCCTTCGACGAACTCTTGAACCGCGCTCCGGAGGCGCAGGCGCCCTATGTCGGCGCTTCCGCCTTCGCCACCAAGGCCGGCATCCACGCTTCGGCGCTCGCCAAGGAACCTGCGACCTACGAGCATGTGCCGCCGGAAGCGGTTGGCAACCGCCGCCGCGTCATGGTTTCCGACCAGGGCGGCAAGGCCAATTTCCTGGCCGAGCTGAAGCGGCGCGGCATCGATGTGCCGAAGGACGATCACCGGCTCGACGCATTGATATCGGTGGTCAAGGAGCGTGAGGCCTCCGGCTATGCCTATGAGGGCGCCGACGCCTCCTTCGAGCTCCTGGCACGCAAGATGCTGCACGGCTTGCCCGAGTTCTTCCACGTCACCTCGTTCCGTTGCATGATCGAACGCCGCTTCGATGCCAATGGCCAGTTGAAGACGGTGTCGGAAGCGGTGGTCAAGGTGCTGGTCGAGGGCGAGGAGAAGATGTCGGTGGCCGAGGGGCACGGCCCCGTCAATGCGCTCGACATCGCACTGCGCAAGGATCTCGGCAAATACCAGGGCGAAATCGCCGATCTGGAACTCGCCGACTTCAAGGTGCGTATCCTCAATGGCGGCACCGAGGCGATCACTCGCGTTCTGATCGAATCGCATGATGCGACAGGTGCCCGCTGGTGGACGGTCGGCGTTTCCGAAAACATCATCGACGCCTCGTTCCAGGCGCTGATGGATTCCATCATCTACAAGCTGATGAAGAACCGGGACATGGCGGGTCTGGTGGCGGCGGAGTAAGTTTGAACCATCAGCGAAAGTCCATTGATCCATCAGAACTTTGCGATGGTCTTGCCAAGGTTACTGGGCCATAGCGTTGGGCCATGGCCGCTGAAGCAATTACCCAGGACGCAGTTTCAAAAGCCCGCCGCGGCTTCCTGCTGGCGCTGGGTGCCTATTTCTTGTGGGGTTTGCTGCCTTTCTACATGAAAGCGGTTGCGCACCTGCCGCTTGCCGAGGTGATTGCCCACCGCATCGTCTGGTCGGTGCCGATCGCCGCCGCGGTTCTGGTCTGGGCCGGCCGCACGGCGGATTTCAAGGCGGCAATCCGTTCGCCCCGCACGATCGCCATGGCGGCGCTGACGGCGGCGCTGATCTCGGTCAATTGGGGCGTCTACGTCTGGGCGATCGCCGTCGACCGCACCGTAGAAACCGCCCTTGGCTATTACATCAATCCCCTGGTCAGCGTCGTGGTCGGCGCCCTGCTGCTCGGCGAGCGGCTCGATCGGCTGCAGATCGCGGCCGTGGTGCTTGCGGCGATCGCGGTCGCCGTGCTGACGATCGAGGCTGGCAAGTTGCCATGGGTATCGCTGGCGCTGGCCTTTTCCTTCGCCGCCTACGGTTTTTTCCGCAAGACGCTGCCGATCGGCCCCAGCCAGGGTTTTCTGCTCGAAGTGCTTCTGTTGTCGGTGCCGGCCTTGGGTTATATCGCCTGGCTGATCGCCACCGGACAGGACCATTTCGTTTCCGGCAACGGCGTCGATGCGGCGTTGCTGGCCGGTTGCGGGCCGGTGACCGCGGTGCCGCTGCTGCTGTTCGCATTCGGCGCCAGGCTTTTGCGTCTCTCCACCATAGGTATCATGCAATATATTGCGCCGACCATTGTGTTCCTGATCGCCGTGCTGATCTTCAAAGAGCCGTTCGACACCACCCAGGCTGTCGCCTTTGCCCTGATCTGGGCGGCGCTGGCCATGTATTCCTGGTCGATGCTGGCGACGGCGCGCCGGGCTACATCTGCCCGAGCCGCCTGACGAAGAGATAGGTCGCTCCGGCGATCAGCATCGAAACCGCAGTCACCACCCAGAAGCCTATCGGCGTGTTGACCAGCGGCAAGCCGCCGACATTCATGCCGAACAGGCCCGAGATGATCGTCATTGGCAACAGCACCGCGGTCATCACCGACAGCACGTAGAGCAGCCGGTTCGACTGCGTCGTCAGCTTGGCCATCAGCTCGTCCTGCAACAGCCTGGCGCGCGCCTGCAACTGCTCGCCATCATAGTGCAGCGTCTGCGCGCGGTGCGAAAGCCGTGCTGCCATGTCGTTGATCGAATCGGGCAGGTCGTTGCGGTGCGAATGGTCGAGATGGCGAAACAGATTGGTCAGGGTCGCCATCTGCCGGTGAATCACCACCAGGTGCCGGCGCGCATCGACGAGCGCCTGCCGCTCATTGTGCCATGCGTCGCAGACGATGCGGTCCTCGATGCCGTCGAGACTGTCGCCAAGTGCAGCGAGTTCCACCGCCATGCCGTCGAACGACTGGCCCACGACCGCCTCGATCAGCTCGGCCGGCGAGCGAAACTTGCGCGAGCCGTTCTCGATCGCCTTGCGGATATTGTCGACCGACTGCAAGGGCTGCTTGCGGGCGCCGACCAGCATGGTGTCGTTGAGGGCGAAACGGAAATGGCCAAGCCCGCCGGCTTCCGCCGAATAGTCGTGACGCAGGTCCGGCAGGTCGCCGTAGAGCCAGTCATCCTCGAGGTCGATGTGGCAGCCATGGCTGGCGGACAGGAAGGCCTCGCGCACTGGCGCCGGCAGGGCCTGTTCGGCGGCGATCTCGTGGCGTGCGCGCATGTCGGAAAGCTGGTAGCTGCGCCACGTCCATTGCGCGCCGGCGGCATCCTTGGTGCGCAGGCCGTCGGCGGTGAAATGATAGATGAAGAACAGCCCATGCTCGTCTGGCAGGTAGGGCGACAGGTCGGCGCCTTCCGGGGCGAGAGCAGTATCCATGGTGTAGTGCCGGATGCATATTTCGAGCATCGCACCGCTTGGCGGCGCGTGATTGCAACATCTAGCATGGGCGGCGGGGTTTCGTGTGACGGTTCCTTGACAGCCGATCACACTCTCTCGAGCGGCCGCGTCAGTGCGGCGGCGCCTTTCGCCGCCACCGCATTGCGACTGCCACACTTAGCGCTTCGGACCGAAACCGGGATAAGGGTTCAGCGGCACGATTGCGGCAATGTCCATCATGCCGGCCTTGACCAGCGGCAAGCTGCCGAGATGACTGCGCACGTCGGCATCGCTGGCCGCCTCGAACATCATGCCGCTCCCGGGAATGTCGCCACGGTTCCAGACCTGGCGAACCGCGCCCTGGGCGTAGAGCGTGCGCCGCTGCTCGGCCTCGCCGGGCAGCAGCGGCGCGAAATCGGCATCGGCGAATTTTTCGGTGTTGCGGGTGAGGAGGGCAAAGAACTGCATGTCGGTCTCCTGTTTGTCAGCGGTAGGTGACGGCAGGTATCGCGCTGGATGGTCAGACTGTCCAAGACTGATTAGGCTAAAGTTGAGACTTTTGAAGACTTGATGCCGCGCGGAGCAAAAAATGTTCGACTTGCGCCAGATCCGATATTTCGTCGCCGTCGCGGAAACCGGCAATGTCGGTCGCGCCGCCGAGCTGCTGCATATTTCGCAGTCGCCGCTGAGCCGGCAGATCATGCAGCTTGAACAGCAGCTTGGCGTAACCCTGTTCGAACGGGTAAAACAGCGCGTCCATCTCAATGCCGAGGGCCGCGCCTTTCTCGCCGAGGCCCGCGCGCTGCTGTCAAACGCGCGCCGGCTGGAGGAACTTGGTCGAAACCTTGCCAGAGGGTCTGTCGGGCGTCTTGCCATCGGCTATGTCGAAGGCGCCGTGCATGCCGGGCTTGTCGCCGCGATGCTACGCCAATTCCGCCGCGACCGGCCGGATTTTCATCTCCAGTTGAGAAGCCTGCGCTCGGCGGCGCAGATCGAGGAGCTGCGGCAGCGGTCGCTGGATCTGGGCCTGGTCTATTCGCCGCCCGCCGCGGACGATCCCGATGTCGCCAGCATGCCGCTGCGCCACGAGCCGCTGGCGCTAGCGATGCCCGAAGGCGATCCGCTCGCCGAAGTGGCCGATATCCAGCCGCACCATCTCGACGGCCGCGTCTGGATCACCGTCGTGCGCCAGCCAGACGACACCAATCGCGGCCAGTTCCTGGCCGCCTGCGCCAAGGCGGGTTTCCTGCCCGATATCGCCTATGAGACGGCGGACCCGTTGACCTCGCTCGGCCTTGTCAGCGCCGGCCTCGGTCTTGCCACCGTCCAGTCGAGCCTGCGCATCGCCGCGCCTCCCGGGATCCTGTTTCGGGACCTGCCATGGTTCGAGCGCAAGGTCTCGATCCATTTTGCCTGGCGGCGCCAAGATCGGCGGGCGGTAATCGCTGATCTGCGGCAGGCTGGAGTAGGGCAGTAGGGCAGTAGGGCAGTAGGGCAGTAGGGCAGTAGGGCAGTAGGGCAGTAGGTTCTGTCTTCCGCTACTCCCTTACTCCCCTACATCTTATCTATCACCGACTGCACGCCCTCCGTCGGCGCATCGACCGAGGAGCCTGCCACCATGATGGCGGCGACGATTGCCTCGGGGTCATTGACGACCAGCGGCTTGACCCGCTGTGCGGTGTGAATGAAGCCTTCGGTTGCCATATGGTCGATAAGCGCCAGCATGGGATCCCAGAATCCGCCGACATTGCCGAAGACGATCGGCTTGCGGTGATGGCCAAGTTGCGCCCAGGTCATGACCTCGACGATCTCCTCGACTGTGCCGATGCCGCCCGGCAGCGCCACAAAGGCGTCGGATTTCTCGAACATCTTATGTTTGCGCTCGTGCATGTTTTCGGTGATCACGAGCTCGTCGAGCCGGTCTAGCGCGGTTTCGGTTGCTTCCCTGTTGATCAGGAAGCGGGGAATGATGCCGGTGACCTTGCCGCCGGCCTTGAGCGCGCCTTCAGCGACGGCGCCCATGATACCTTTGGTGCCGCCGCCATAGATCAGCCTGAGGCCGGAGCGCGCAAGCGATCGCCCGAGCAGGTGACCAGCCTTGGCATAGGTTTCATCACGGCCCGGAGACGAGCCGCAATACACGCAGACGGATCGAATCGTATTCATGCCGATGATTGGTGATTGGGTCTGAAAGCGCGGTCAAGCCCTAAGGGCCGAGAAGTCCGGGCTTTTTCTTGTCGGTGATGGTAAAACAGGCTAGACCGGCGTTAGGTGGCTAAGGGGCAGGGAAGTAGATGGCGATCAATCCGTTGAAGGCGTTTCTGTTCGCGGCGGGTGGGACCGTTGCGGTCGCGGGAACCGCCTATGTGTCGGGCGCGCTCGACCCATATTTCAATCGCACGCCGCCGGCGGACGTCGCGGCGCAGGCTCCGCCTGTGGCGCCGGAGCCGGCCAATCCGGGCACGGAAGCGCGGCTGCCGCAGGCTGCGGCACCGTCCGCTCCCACCTCTGAGGCAACCGCGCCTGCCGTCGCGGGTCCGATCGCCCCGACCTTCGACGTGGTGCGCGTTGAAGGCGATGGTTCGATCGTCGTCGCCGGCAATGCCGCGCCCAATTCAAAGGTCGAGATCCTCAACGGTTCGACCGTGATCGGCTCGACGGTCGCCGGTCCGGATGGCGCCTTCGTCATCGTGCTCGATGATCCGCTGAAGCCTGGTGACTATACGATTGCCTTGCGCTCCACCGCCGGCGATGTCGCGACCGCTTCCGCCCAGACGGCCGTCGTCTCCATTCCCGCCAATGCGAGCGGCCAGGTGCTGGCCATGGTCGAGGAACCGGGCAAGCCGGCCGAACTGCTGACCGTGCCCCAGCCGCAGACAACATCGGAAGCGCCTGCAGCCGCGGCTCCGGCGCCAGGCACGTCCGCCGCCATCGAAGCAACGCCTGCTCCTGCGGCGCCGACAACGCCGCCCGCGCCATCCGTGGCTGAACCCAAGATCGTCGTCGAAGCGGTCGAGATTGACGGCAGCAAGATTTTTGTCGCCGGCCTCGCCGACCCGGGCCGCAAGGTGCGCGCCTATGCCAACGACATCCTGCTTGGCGAGGCGCAGGCATCGCCGAATGGCCACTTCCTGGTTGAGGCGAGGCGCGACGTGCCGGTCGGCAGTTACACCATCCGTGTCGATGGCCTCGATGCCGACGGGGTGAAGGTGGTGGCCCGCGCCGCCGTACCGTTCGAGCGCGAACCGGGCGAGGCGGTCGCTGCCGTGGCGCCTGCTGGATCCAAGGCGGCCGATGCAAAGTCTGCCGAACCGTCGGCTGCCGCTGAAGCGCCCGCCAACCCGGCGGAACCGGCTCCGGCCGATGCAGCGGCTACGCCGCCTTCCGATGTGGCCGAGACCGTTTCACCTAAGCTCGAACATGCCAATGGAGCCGTGATCATCCGCCGTCACGACACGCTGTGGCGGATTTCGCGGCGCGTTTACGGCTATGGCATGCGCTACTCGACCATCTATCTCGCCAACCAGGACCAGATCCGCAATCCCGACCGCATCTGGCCGGGACAGGTGTTCAAGGTCCCGCCACGGTCGAAGGAAGGCGAGGCCGCCGACCTCAAAGCGATGGGTGACCAGATGACGACGCATTCGGCGAAGACGGAGTAGGCAAGCGTCAGCGGGGCGGCTGCAAGCCGTTCCGAAGCCGATCCTTCGCAGCCCTCCGCCTGCAATCTCCCCATCCGGCCAGCTTGCCTCGTCATCGTTCATCGTCTATCGCCGATGAACGATGACCGAATCCCTGCCTGAATTGGACCGCGCGACGAGCGCGCCAACCTCTTGCACCACCGACAGCCACTCCATCGCGGCCCGCTTCGCCGCGCTCTCGCACCCTGCGCGCATCGAGATCCTGAAACGCCTGTCCGCCAGCGGTTTCTGCTGCTGTCGGGACGTTGTCGACCATCTCGATCTCGCCCAGTCGACCGTCTCGCAGCATCTGAAGATCCTGGTCGAGGCGGGGCTGGTGCGCTTCGCGCCTGACCGCCAGCGCTCGCGCTACGAGGTGGACCAAGCCGCGCTTGCCGGCGTGTCGGCTTCGCTGAGCGCGCTCGTCGTTTCCTGCTCGACCAGCCGCTGACCCTCTCACCCAAAAGGCAAGAAAAGTGGCCGTAAAAACCGTCTCCGCCGATTCCCCGACCTTCAAGACGCTGCTTAACCTCTGGCCCTATATGTGGCCGGCGGATCGTGCCGATCTGCGCGCGCGCGTCACCTGGGCGACAATTCTGCTGGTGGTTGCCAAGCTGACATTGGTCGCGGGACCCTATTTCTTCAAATGGGCGACCGACGCCTTGGCCGGTGACGGCAGATCGACGCCGCCGCTGCCCGCCTTCCTGCTCGCCCCGGTCATGTTGGTTGTCGCCTACAATGTCGTGCGGCTCGTGCAACTCGGCTTCAACCAGTTGCGCGACGCGCTGTTTGCCCGCGTCGGCCAGTACGCTGTGCGCCAGCTTGCCTTCCGCACCTTCGTCCATATGCACCAGTTGTCCCTGCGCTTCCATCTCGAACGACGCACCGGCGGCCTGTCGCGCATCATCGAGCGCGGCACCAAGGGCATCGAGACGATCGTGCGCTTCATCATGCTCAACACGGCGCCGACCATCCTCGAATTCGCGCTGACCACGGGCATCTTCGCCTACACCTATGGCTGGAAATACGTAGCCGTGGTGGCGGTCACCGTCTGGCTCTATGTCTGGTTCACGGTTCGCGCCAGCGACTGGCGCATTTCGATCCGCCGCGACATGAACGACAGCGACACCGACGCCAACACCAAGGCGATCGACTCTCTGCTCAATTTCGAGACGGTCAAATATTTCAACAACGAGGCCATGGAGGCCGAGCGCTTCGACCGCTCCATGGCGCGTTACGAGATGTCGGCGACGAGAATCTGGACGTCGCTCGGCTGGCTGAATTTCGGCCAGGGCGTCATCTATGGGCTGGGCACGGTCATCGTCATGTGCATGTCCGCGCTCGAAGTGCAGCGCGGTACGCAGTCTGTCGGTGATTTCGTCTTCATCAACGCCAT
Source organism: Mesorhizobium sp. B2-6-1 (assembly GCF_006440475.1). Lineage (NCBI taxonomy): Bacteria > Pseudomonadati > Pseudomonadota > Alphaproteobacteria > Hyphomicrobiales > Phyllobacteriaceae > Mesorhizobium > Mesorhizobium sp. B2-6-1. The sequence goes on along the minus strand of NZ_VFUH01000015.1, from coordinate 78,757 downwards.
GCTGATGCAGCTCTCGGTGCCGCTCAATTTCATCGGCTTCATCTACCGCGAGATTCGCCAGGGCCTCACCGATATCGAGCAGATGTTCGACCTGCTCGACGTGCCGCAGGAGATCGTCGACAAGCCCAGTGCCAGGCCGCTCGCGATCGAAGCCGGCAAGGTCGAATTCCGCGACGTGCATTTCTCCTATGATCCGAACCGCAAGATCCTGAAAGGCATCAGCTTCGAGGTGCCGGCCGGCAAGACGGTCGCCATCGTCGGTCCTTCGGGCGCGGGCAAGTCGACCATCTCGCGGCTGCTGTTCCGCTTCTACGACATCCAGTCGGGCCAGGTGCTGATCGACGGCCAGGATGTCAGGGAAGTGACGCAGAAGAGCCTGCGCGCGGCGATCGGCATGGTGCCTCAGGACACCGTGCTGTTCAACGACACCATCGCCTACAACATCCGCTACGGCCGCATCGGCGCCAGCGAGGAGGAGGTGCGCAAGGCGGCCGAACTCGCCCAGATCGGCCCCTTCATCGAGCGGCTGCCCGAGGGTTACCGCTCGATGGTCGGCGAGCGCGGGCTGAAGCTTTCCGGCGGCGAGAAGCAGCGCGTGGCGATTGCCCGCACCATTCTCAAGGCGCCGCCGATCCTGATGCTCGACGAGGCGACCTCGGCGCTGGACAGCCATACCGAACAGGAGATCCAGGCCGCGCTTGACCTGGTCAGCCGGGGCCGCACCACCATCGTCATCGCCCACCGGCTGTCGACGGTGATCACGGCCGACGAAATCATCGTGCTCAAGGACGGCCAGATCGCCGAACGCGGCACCCATGCCGATCTGATGCGCAAGCACGGGCTTTATGCCTCGATGTGGGACCGCCAGCGCGAGGCGACCGAAGCCGAGGAGCGTCTGCGCATCGCCCGCGAAAGCGACGAACTGGGTGTTGTGGTGCGCAGGCGCACGTCGGAGCTGTCGTAGCGGCGTTGGCTATCTCCGTCGCTTTCGCCAATCAGCGTGTGCCCGAAATGTAAGACGGCCATCCCGCGCCAGGCGAGGAAACAGCGACGCCCAGCACCTGACCAGTGCGGGCGTCGCTCGACATGTGGTCGAAGCCGCGCCACTCGGCTGCGGTGATGAACAGCGTCCTGCCGTCGACACCGCCCAGCATGCAGGCGAAGCAGCCGCGATCGGCGGTCACGGTCTGCAGCAGCTCACCGCCTTCGCGTACCTGCGCACAGCGCTTGTTGGGAACATCCGCGTACCAGACCGTCCCTTCGGCATCGAGGCAGATGCCATCGGGATAGCCGTCGAGATCGGCCCACACCCGCCGATTAGCCAGAGTGCCGTCGGCGGCTATGTCGAAGGCGGTCAGCCGGTTGGAGTGGGATTCGGCAATGATCAGCGTCCTGTTGTCCGGGGTCACAGCCATGCCATTGGCAAACGCGATATTCTCAGCCACTTGCCTGGCCGTCCCGTCCGGCGTGATCAGCACGATCGTGCCCGGGCCGAAATGCTGGCCGGGTGCCGGCGCCGGGCCGCCGCCATTGACATAGATATTGCCGCGCCCATCGACGACGATCTCGTTCCAGGGGCTTTTCGAAAGGTCGCGCAGATCGGCATGGGTGACGAGCCTGCCATCCACCTCCTGCCTTAGCAGCAGGCCTTCGCGGCCTGAAATCACGAGCAACCTGCCATCCGGCAGCCAGTCGATGGAGTAGGGCAGGACCGCTGGCACGGTGAGCATCACCCTGCTCTTGCCCTCGTCGCTCACGGCGACGATCTCTCCGGTACCCCAGTTGCAGAGCCACAGGCGTCCCTCATGCCAACGCGGCGATTCCCCGAAAGCGAGGCCCTTGGCGATAATCTTGGCGTTCTCGGCAACGGATGACATTGGCTGGCTCCTTGGCTGCGTGACCCACGTCACCGTTCCGAAGGCGTCGCGGGGCACTGTCCTGCCAAGGACGGGCGAGCGTATGGCTTGCCGACATGGCGGCCGACAATTCTAAAAGGCTACTGCGCGATGGTGACCCCGCCAAATCTGCACATACCTGGGTCTCTTTCAAATCTAAGAACAGGTGATATTGTCACCTCGGGAACAACCAGCTGCGGTTGCTTTGCGGTCTATGAAAGCATTTTCGATGTTCGGATTTTTCTTTCGCAAGTCCAGAAAAACGTCTGAAAAACTCGCGTCGAATGCTGCCAGGTGGCCACAGGTCAGGCTGCCGCTGCCGGTTTTTGTGCGCCGTTCAACAGTAGAACAGGCAATCGATAGCCCCTCGGAGCTCGTCTTCGCCGTTGAGATTTCATCCAAACCATGACTTATGAAGGGCTCTACCGATATCCGGAGATCAGCCCGAGGGCGATGCAGGTTTCCCACGCAAACTCGTACTCGGCTGAGGTGAAGAATGGCGGGCACAGTCAATTCATCTACAATGGCGCAGAGGAAACCAACGCCATGATTACGAACGCCCGAGTTGGACTCGCTGCTAGCGGTGCGAGCGGCCAATTGGCGACTTTGGAAAAGATGTCCTCCTGGATTGCCGAGCATCCCGATGAGGCGGCCGAACAAACGGGCTTCGAGGGTGGTTGCGACGATTTTCTGGATGCGCTTGACGGTGAGTTCTACCACGCAGATGAGGCTGCACCGATGCAGGGTTTCTTGGCGCGCTGGATCGTCTCGTGGCCTGATCTACAGATTGTCGAAGATGACGATTACAGCGATGTTATACACGGTCTGGTGATGGCCAACCCGCAACGCGAAGCCAGGCTTCTTCATCGTTCGATTAGCAAGCTGGTGCGCCAGATGATCGGCTGGCGCGACGTTGGGGCCGGTCTCGCCTGCGCCAAGGTGTCTCCGCCTGAGGTCAGATTGGGCTTTGGCATGGCAAGAATGCTGGATGTCGGGGGTGAGATGCAGATGGTTTTCCAACTGCGTACCAGTGCGAAGGAGCCTCGGCTATGCGTTGCAACTGAGACGCACGCCGATATCTACGAATACATCGCGGCGGAAGACCCACCGGTCATACGCCCGGGTGAGAATTCTTTGGGAGCCATCGCTCCGCGAGTAGGCAACCGACTTGGCCACGCTGAAGGCTCGGAAATCAAAATGGTTGTCGAATTGGCTGAGCAGTATCATGCCCCGGCTGCTGTCGACCTTCTACTGCGCAAAGCCGGATTCGACCCGACGGACGCCATCGTTTCAGCGAACTCAATCGTGCAAACGGCGGAAGGCGTGGTCGTGAACTGGGTGGTGTTGGCGTCTGACCGGGCCTTCCTCTTGCTGTCTTCGTGGAATGGTAGTGTGCTCTTGCGTGGCAAAGATAACGAAAAGCTTGCCGACGCTACAATCCCGGAACTCGCCGAGCACTTTGATCGTTCCGCTGCTGCGGGCTAGCTCGTCCACCCTCCTTTCCCATTGTCGCGTTGCGGGCAGAGGGTGTTTCGGTTATTGAGGCCGGACCTGAAACAGGGACTGCCCCATCCCATGAGCCTTGTCGATACGGTCAAGAACGCGTTCGTACCGATCCATCGCGAGGGCTATCCGTTCATCGCCGCGTTCGGCGCGGGCACGCTTTTCCTCGGCTATTTCTCCTCGATCCTGTTCTGGATCGGGCTCATCCTCACCGCCTGGTGCGCCTATTTCTTCCGCGATCCCGAGCGGGTGACGCCGGTCGACGACCGTCTGGTGGTGAGCCCCGCCGACGGCGTCATCTCGGCGGTCGGCCCGGCCGTGCCGCCGCGCGAGCTTGGCCTCGGCAATACCGAAATGACCCGGATATCGGTGTTCATGAACGTCTTTTCCTGCCACGTGAACCGCGCCCCGGTGCGCGGCAAGATTTCCCGCATCGAGCATCGGCCCGGAAAATTCCTCAATGCCGAACTCGACAAGGCAAGCACCGAGAACGAGCGCAACGGGCTGGTCATCGACAGCCCCAACGGCACCGTCGCGGCGGTGCAGATCGCCGGCCTCGTGGCGCGGCGCATCGTCTGCTGGGCCGAGACCGGCGGCTCGATCGCCATCGGCGAGCGTTTCGGCCTGATCCGCTTCGGTTCGCGCGTCGATGTCTTCCTGCCGGAGGCGGCGACCCCACGGGTGGCCGTCGGCCAGACGGCCGTCGCCGGCGAAACGGTGCTGGCGGAATTCGGCGGTATCGCCGCCACGCCTCTCGTGCGGATCTCCTGACCGGTGGGCGCGCCGTTCAAGAAATTCGAGGCGCATGCCAGCGGCGGCCCGCGCATCCGCGAAATCCCGATGCGCATGGTGCTGCCCAATCTGGTTACGGTGCTCGCCATCTGTGCCGGCTTGTCCGGCATCCGCTTCGCTTTCGAGAACCGCTTCGAGCCCGCGGTGGTCATGGTGCTGCTCGCCGCGTTCCTCGACGGCATAGACGGCCGGTTGGCGCGAATGCTGAAGGCAACGTCGAAATTCGGCGCGCAGATGGATTCGCTGGCCGACATCGTCAATTTCGGCGTCGCGCCCGCGCTGGTGCTTTACGCTTTCCTGCTCGACCGCGCGGGATCGCCGGGTTGGATTGCCGCCCTTTTGTTCACCATCGCCTGCGGCATGCGGCTCGCCCGCTTCAATGTTCTTGACGAGGAAAAGGCCGAGCGGCCGGCATGGCAGACCGAATATTTCGTTGGGGTACCGGCGCCGGCGGGCGCCGTGCTGGTGATGCTGCCGCTTTATCTGTATTTCCTGCGGCTTGGGCTGGAGCCCGGCCGCCCGGCCGCCTTCATCGCCACCGGCTTCACCATACTGGTCGCCTTCCTGCTGGTCAGCCGTTTGCCGGTCTATTCGGGAAAGAGCGTCAAGGTGCCGGGTGACAAGGTATTGCCGGTCATCCTGGGGGTCGTGCTCTACATCCTGCTCTTGATGACCTATCCCTGGTACACGCTGACGGCCTCCGTCGCCGGTTATCTCCTCTTCCTGCCGTTCAGCGTGCGTGCCTATTCGAAGCGCGCCAGGCTGGAAGGCGAGCAGGTGCCGCCTTCGGATATAGGATAACGCTGTTATCCCTCTTTGAAGGCGACAGAGGGTGCATTGAACGCCAACGCTTTGCGCCCGGGCCTGCGATTTAGGCGAGACGACCCTTCAGGCCGTTTCGCCTACGCCGCCGCACTCAGCCCCAGACGATCGATGGCCAGTCTGCGGGCCGACACGTAGTCGGTCTTGCCCGAGCCCAGCGCCGGGATCTCTTCCACCTTGACGATGTCGTTGGGCACCATCAGTTCGGCCGCCCCGGCCTTCTTGCCGAATTGGCGCAGTTCCTCGGCACTCGCATCGTCGGCGGTGGTCACCAGCACGATGCGCTCGCCGCGCCGTTTGTCGGGCACCGCCACGGCGGCATGGCGCTCTTCCGGCCACAGCGACTCCACCAGCATCTCGACCGCACCCAGCGACACCATCTCGCCGGCGATCTTGGCGAAACGCTTGGCCCGGCCGCGAATGGTGATGAAGCCCTCGCGGTCGACCGAGACGATGTCGCCGGTGTCGTGCCAGCCCTCGAGCCGCTGCAATTCGCCCGGGCGGTCGGCGGTCATGTAGCCCATCATCATATTCGGACCGTCGAGCCACAGACGGCCGGCGCCATCGATGCCGTCGACGGGTTCGAGCTTCATGCGGATGGCCGGCAGCAGCCGCCCGACGGTGCCGTCGCGGCTATGGATTGCGGTGTTGACGGCAACCACGGGCGCGGCCTCGGTCAGCCCAAAGCCTTCGATGATCTCGGCCTGGAAACGCTCCCGATAGGTGCGGCGGGTTTCCGGCTTCACCGCTTCGGCGCCGGCGACGACGAAGCGCAGGCTGGAAAAATCGCCGTCCTTGGCGGTGCGCGCGTAATTGGCGAGGAAAGTGTCGGTGCCGAACATGACCGTCGGCTTCACCTTACGGGCGATCTCGGGGATGATCTTGTAGTGGAGAGGCGAGGGGTAGAGGAACAGCTTTACGCCTGTAACCAGCGGCAGGATGGTGCCGCCCGTCAGCCCGAAGGAGTGGAACACAGGCAATACGTTGAGCAGGATATCGGCCGGCGAGATGGTGATACGGGCTTCCGCCTGCATGGCGTTGGCGTAAAGGTTCTTGTGCGACAGCACCACCGCCTTCGGCGTGCCTTCCGAACCGGAGGTGAACAGGATGACCGCGGGTTTGGCTGCGTCCTGGCGCTGCAGCGGCCAGCGCCACAGCAAGGCGGCGGTAAGCTTTTCCAGCGCTGTCACGCTTGCGCGTGTATCCTCCAGCCAGAGAAATTTCGCGCCGCTCTTTTCGACCGCCGTCACGATATCGCCGAGGTCGGCCTTCTCGATGAAGGCGCGGGAGGAGACGACCGTGCGGATCACCGCCGTGCGGATGGCGGCGGTGACGCTGGCCGGACCCGCGGTGTAGTTGATCATCGCGGCCACCCGCCCGGCCGAGAGCAGCCCGACCAGGGACAGCACCACGCCATTGGCGTTGGGCAGGAGCAGGCCGACCGCTTCGCCGGGCGCCGTCACCGTCTCGAAACGCCTGCCCAGCACGCGCGCGCCGATAAACAGTTTTCGATACCTGAGCGCGCCCGAGACGACGTCCTCGATGATCGGATGCGATGCGCCGACCCTGGTTGCGGCGTCACGCATGGCCAGGAACAGGCCGCGATCGAGATCGGCGGCTGCGAAGCGCGCCTCGGCGAAGCGGTCGAACAGCGCGTTGGTGTTCGAGGCCTGGTCGGGAATGCGCGCCACCAGCTCGGCGATGGTCATTGGTTCCAATGCGCTGATCGACAGGCGAGGGAACCAGCGCCTTGGCGCGATGCTGGCCGGCGTCAGCGAGACAGGAAGGTCGCGGGCGCCGCCGACGAAGATCGGCACGATGCGGGCGTCGGCCTGCATGGCGATGCGGGTGACAGCGCGAAACAGCCGGAACGACTTGACGTCGGGCTCGACCGCGTCCGGCAGGTAGACGGCAAGCCGGCCCTTGCCCTTCAGCACGCGCACCAGCCTGCGGCTGACGAAGACGTGCTCGGCGTTGAAGGCGATGGTGCGGCCAAGCTCGCGCCACGGCTCTAGCCATGGCGCCCTGGCCGAGGCTCCGTCGAGGATGTGCAGCGTGTCGTCAGGCAGCAGCGACAGCATCAGCGCCGGTTCGAAGTGCGACTGATGTGAGATGACATAGATGACTGGCGCCGCCGCATCGCGCGCGATTGCTATGCGGCTGTCGCTGATCCGGTAGGCGAGCTTGAACGGCACGTAGAGCAGCGCCTGGGCAAAGCGCAGGCCGAGGCGGAACTTTTCCACTACCCCGATCAGCAGCCAGGCCACGACCAGACCCGCAAGCAGCGCCAGTGTCAGGATCATGCCGCGTCTCTCCCAACGTTCCTTGCACCTCGGCTCTGCGGCCGCTTCGGCAAGAACCTAGACGATGTGCGGGCAAGGTCAATGCGCAAGGGCCTCTTGCCGCCTCTCACGAAGGGAAGGGCAAAAGCGGCATCCTTTACGCCGCCTTCAGTCTCCCGCTGATGAAGCGGAATTCCTGCGTTTTGCCGCCATAACCGTAGGCGGCGGCCGGCACTTCGTGGACGAAGGCGTAGCTTTCTTCGTGCACGGACCCGAGCAGGCGCCCGAAGGCGGCGAAGATCGCCTTGAGATAGGCTTCCAGCTCGAGCTTGGTGTTGGTGCCGTCGACCACCTTGATGTCGAGCCAGAACGTATTGGTCCCATGCTCGGCCAGCGACGTGCCGCCGGCGAACCAGTGCTGCGGATCGAGATAAGAGACGGCAACCGCCGTTATGGTCGGATCCTTGCGAAGGTGCGTGGCGGTGAGTTCGGTCGCCTCCGTGGCGATCCTGGCGGACAGCGTGGCGTCGGGCTTCCCGGTGACGCTGACGTTGATGATGGGCATTGTCCTTCTCCTTGGTTCTGGCGGCCTCTGTCAGCCGATGACGCAACCATGTCACCAACCATGAATCATGAAAATCGAATTGTTTTCAAAGAATAGTTCGATAATATCAAATTATGAAAACGCTCGATCCCGACTTCCTGAGGACATTCCTCGCCTTCGCCGACGGCGGCTCGCTGGCGCAGGCGGCCTCTATTGTCGGCCGTTCACCGTCGGCTGTGACGGCGCAGATGCAGCGGCTGGAAGAGGCTGTCGGCGAACCGCTCCTGGCGCCGCAGGGCAGGGGCCGCGGCCTGACGCCGACCGGTGAGGAGCTTGTCGGCTATGCCCGGCGTATCCTTGCAGCGCATCGTGAAGCCTGGCTCGGCTTGAAGGGCGCAAAGGCCGATGGACGCATCGCGATCGGCACGACGCAGGATTTCGCCGACAGCGGCTTGCCCGATCTGCTGCGTGCCTTCGCCGAAAGCCATCCGCGCGTCAGGATCGAGCTGCGCGTCGGCCGCTCCGCCGAGCTGGCGCAAGCCCTTCAGGGCGGTAGCCTGGATCTGGCGATCGTTATGCGGCAAGCTGCGACGCCGGACGAAATCGGCATGCTGCGCGAGCCGATGATGTGGCTCTGTTCGCAAAAAGGACTGGCAGCGCGACAGGACGAGTTGCCGCTTGCACTGCTCGATCCGCATTGCGGCTTCCGCGAAGCGGCTATCTCGGCGCTCGATGCGGCCGGCCGGCGCTATCGCATCGCGGCCAGCAGCGCGAGCTTGGCCGGCCTGCGCACGGCGGTCAAGGCCGGCATCGCGCTGACGCTGCGCACCGCGCGCTTTGCCCATTCCGGCATCGTCGAAGCACCGCGCGCGTTCGACCTGCCGCCCGTGCCCGTTGCCGAATTCGCCATCCGGCTGCGCGCCGATGCCGAGAACCCGGCGCGGGATCTGGCCGCACTGCTCGGCACCGGCCTGGCTGTGCCAGAACTTTTTGGCTGACAGCCGCCTGTCGTCCCGCGCGGGGCCAAAGAAAAAGCCGACCTTGCGGTCGGCTTGGAGTAGGACGGACCGAGGGGTTTGGGGGGACTCGGGGGGTGGTCCGTCAGCTCAACAATGCCTGAACGGGATGATGGTTCCGTGACTGCGCAAATTTTTTTGGGCTCGGCTTTCACAACGGCCCTGGCGCTTGTTGCTGCTTTGCCGACAGCCAGTCGCGGCCGGCATGGGCAAAGACCGCGCAAAGCACGATTGCGCCGCCGATCATGCTGGCCATGGGCGGTATCTCGGCCAGGAAAAGGAAGGCAAACAGGATCGCGAACGGCACTTCGGCAGAGCCGAGCAGGCCGGATTCAGCCGCCGGGATGAGCCTCGCGCCTTCCGTCCACAGGATCGAGGAGAGTGCGAAGCTCGAGCCGAAGGCGACGAGCAGCACGGCATCCCTTGCCGAGACGGCAAGCGGGTCGGTGACGAACCAGCCGAGTATGAACAACAGCAGGGCCGAGACCGCGCCTGCCCAGACCGCCGGGGTGTCGCGGAAGGCGCGCACCATGATCATGTAGAGCGCGCTGCCGATCGTCATCAGCAGCGCCAGCCCGTCTCCGAACAGATTGCCAGTGCCGAAGCTCGACCAGACCATGACCGCGACGCCGCAAAGCGAGAGGGCGGCGGCTAACATCGTCTGCAGGCGGAAGGGTTCGCGCACCAGCAGGAAGGCGAGCAGCGCGGCAATGAAAGGCGACGTCGCGTAGATGACCGTGACATTGGCGACGAAGGTGAATTTGAAGGCGCAGATGAAGGCGATGCTGGCCAGCGCGCCTTCCACCGCCAGCAGCCAGCCGCGCCAGCCGAGCCGCAGCGTTTCGCGGTTGCCGGAGCGGTGGCGGCGCCACCGCACATAGAGGCTGATCAGGATCGAGCCGACGAAACCGCGCCAGCAGGTGATGGTCAGCGGATCGGCATGGATCGATTTCGTCAGCACGCCGGTCAATCCGAACACCGCCGCCGACGACGACACCAGGATGATGCCAAGTGTCCGTTCTGCGGTGTCGGTGGCGGCTGCTACATCGGTCATGAAAGCCAATTTACGTGGTTCTGTCCTGACATCGTAGTGTCAGCAGTCTGGCCCGTCACAGCCGTTTGCGGAAATGCTCGCCGCCGACGATCAGGAGCCCTGCGGTGATGATGAGAGCAGCGCCGAAAAACACTTCGCGACGCGGCACGTCGCCCCAGATGGCGAAGCCGAGCGCGAAGGCCCACAACAGCGAAGTATATTCCAGCGGCGCGATGATCGAGGCCGGCGTCCGTTTCATGCCTTCGAAGAGAAGATACTGCGCCAAGCCGCCGAGCGCGCCGACGCTGGCAAGCAGAAGCAGTTCGCTCCAGCCGGGCATCTGCCACCAGAGTAGCGCGGGCACCGCCGAGAATATCAGGAAATAGAAATTGTTGAGCAGGAGCTGGATCATCGAGCGCTCGGCAAGTGCTGTCTTGCGCAACAGCACGATGGCGACGCCCCACAGGAAAGCGGCGGCCAGCACCAGCAGCACCGGCACGGACAGGCCGAGATGGGCAGGGTCGCAGGCGACGAAGACGCCGGCGAAGCCGATCGCCACCGCCAGCCAGCGTAGCATGGGCACTTTTTCGCCAAGCATCACCACCGAAAGCACGATGACGATGATCGGGGCCGCGTAATAGACGGTGGTCAGTTCGGCGAGCTGCAGGCTGCGCGCGGCATTGTAATAACAAAGCCACGCCGCCAGGGTGAAGACGCTGCGCAACAGCATCGGCCACACGATCGGCGACCGCGCCGTCTCCGCATAGAGATGCCGTCCGCCGATCGCCGCGCAGGCGGTCAGTATGGTGATGCTGCGGAAGAACATGATCTGCCAGACGCTCATGCCGGCGACGAGCAGCTTGATCGAAGCGTCCTGCGTCGAAAAAAGCAAATAGGCGGCGCCGGTCAGAAGGATACCGGCGAGAACCCTTTCGCGTGTTTCGAGAATGGCGACGTCGGCCATGCGGCAACCGGCCTTGTGTGAAAACGGCTCCGGCCCCTGTCGGCTCCGCTCCCGCCAGCTATAGGGGCGAAACCTTGCATGGCGCTGCTCCAGCGCCATTCTTGCGTTGGGGCAGGTCCGATCCCGGATGCGGCTTCTGGCGCGGCGCAGCTGATTGGTTTAGCATCGTCTCACAAAGCCGGCGCGTAAGGTCGGCGGGCCAAGGGAACGGTGCGGATCAGGAAGCCCTCGCATAAGAGACGCCATTCGCATCATGCGCGGCGGGCCTGACAGCCGGCACTTACGGACATCGAGACGCCGACATCAGGGGGAGAACGCAATGCAGAAACTGCAATCGCAAGGCGTACATCACATCACGCTGGTCGGCGCCGGTCGCCAGACGTCGATCGATTTCTGGGAAGGCGTGCTGGGCATGCCATTCATTTTCGAGCAACCCAACCTCGACAAGGCAGCCGAAAGCCATCTCTATTTCGATCCGGGCGACGGGCGGCTGATCACCATCTTTACCGACGAGACCCGCACGCCGGCAAAGCGCCGCACGCCGACCGACACGGGCTGCGTCCACCACATCGCCTTTGCCGTGTCGCGCGTGACCTTCCTGCAGGCGGTCGCCCGGCTTGACGAGCGCGCCATCAAGCACAGTGGCGTCAAGGACCGCGGTTTCATGGATTCGATCTATTTCGAGGATCCGCTTGGCCTGCTGATCGAACTTGCTTCCTACCGTTTCGAGCCGCCGGCCGGCTTTAGCCATGCCGACGTGCTGATGGAAGCGCACAAGCTCCGCGTCGCGCGTGGCGACTACAACATCGCCGAGGCGCATCTGGCCGACGCCATCCAGGCGCTGGTCGAGCGCTCGCGCGCGACATTGTCGGCCGACAGGGCGCCGCGCAATCCTTATTGATTTTTGAATAAGCAAAGGGAGGAACACATGGCAAAGACAGCGACGAAGGGTGCGAGGAAGCCGGCAGCTAAGGGCACACCAAAGGCTATGGCAAAACCAGCAGCAAAAGCTTCAACCAAGCCGGCGCCAAAAATATCGGCAAAGCCTTCGGCCAAGGCGACGTCAAAAGCAGCAACTGCCGGCAAAGCCGCGTCCAGGACCAAGGGGAAGTCGGCGAAGAAACCCGCCCTGATGATCAGCATGCTGAAGCCGAGCGTCAACAACATGACGGTTCGGGTGTTTGCCCGCGCCGCCGGGCTGGACCATGCCGAGGCCGACGCCTGGGGCAGCACGCGTTCGCCCGAATTCATGGCGCGCAACCCGGCCCATCTGACTCCGATGATCGAGGACAAGGGCCTGCCGCGAGGGGTGCTTTGGGAAAGCTGCGCCATCATGCAGTATCTCGCCAACAAGCACGGGCTGGAGAAATTCTACCCCAAGGCGCCTGCCAAGCGGGCGATGATCGACAGCGCCATGTTCTACCTGATCGGCACGCTCTATCCCTATGTGGCGCGCGCCACCTATCCGGCGCTCGGTTTCCCGCAATATGCCGGAGAGGTCGGCCACAGCGACGCTCATCCCGACAGGAAGGCCGAGGCCCAGAAGGCGGCGATCGCCGCCATCTCCGAACCGCTGGAGGTGTTCCACTCCTTCTTCAGGGACGGCAAGCCCTTCATTGGAGGCAAGAACCCGTCTATCGCCGATATCCGCCTGGCGGCGACACTCGAATTTCTCGCCGTCATCGACTATGCCCTGCCCGAATGGGCCAGCGACTACATGGCCGCGATGGAGAAGAAGCTCGGCAAGGCCTATGCAGACCCGGCCAGCGACGTGCGCGGCTACATTGCCCATGTGAAGTCACAGCCACGGGTGTGAGATCGCTTCGGCGCCGCAGGCCGGTTGAAGGCGGCCGGCCGCCAAGATGAACTGCAATGTCCTTCGCGGCTCCTTTGCCTGGAGGACAGAGGAGGGCACTGTCCCGCCAGCGTGTCGCGGACTGCCGGTCACTCCGGTGCTACCAAGCGACGCTTACTGCGTCGCTTGGTAAAGCTCCGCCGCCGCTGCCTTGAGCGCCCGCCTTCCGTCCGGCCTGAAATACATCATGTGTCCTCCGTCCAGCACATCGACGCGGATGGGCTTTGCACCGGCCAGCGTCGGTACCTGGTTCACCAGATAGCGAGACGCCAGATAGGGCGTGACGAGGTCGGTGTAGCCGTTGACGATGACGACGCCGAGTGCGGGATTGAGCGAGCGCGCCCGCTGCAGATCGTTCATCACGCCGGCATAGCCTTGCCGCGATGTGCCGTAGTCCCAATTGCGGCTGATCTCGCCATTGAGCAGCCGGTAGCTGACATCGGTGTGGTAGTTCAATTCGTCCCGGGCATAGCCGACAAAAGCCGAGGTCAATGCTGGAACGCTGCGGTCGAGCACCGGATCGGGTCCGGCGGTGCGAGCGCTTTCAGGAGCGATGTCGGCCGTGCCGATCATGGCGTCATAGGGGCTGAGCACCTTGCTTTTCGAGCGGGCAAACTCCCTCGCGAAAAGGCTGGTCGGTATACGCGCGAAATTCCGCTGCACGAGGTCGAGGGGCAGGCCGGTGATCTCGGCCACCCGCTGGCTCGCCAGCCGCCCGCCTTGCTCCAGCCCGCTGGCCAGCGCCGTGAGGTAGTCGCCAAGCGCATAGCGCTCGACCGCGGCCAACTGCGCCCGCAGCGCCTCGCCGGTAACGCCGTCGGCACTGAGCCGCACCGACGCCAGCGAGGGGAGTTCGAGAGCCCAGTGCAGCGGCTCGAATTCGTCGGGTTGCACCAGCATGAATTCCAGCGCCGGCGAGATCAGCACGATGCCGCTCGGGCTAAGGCCGACATCTTCCTGCAAAGTCCTGGCGAGCAGCGCCGCGCGAAACCCGCCATAGCTTTCTCCGGCCAGGAAAAGCGGCGAGCTGCTGCGGCCGTTCTGCGCCAGATAGAGCCGGATGAAGGCGCCGATCGAGCTGGCGTCCTGGTTGACGCCCCAGAAGTCGTGGGTGTTCTGCCCGGGAGCCTCGCGGCTGTAGCCGGTGCCGACCGGATCGACAAAGACGAGGTCGGTCATGTCGAGCCAGCTGTCCGGATTGTCGATGATCTTTTGCGGCGGCGGCAGGAATTCGCCATCGGCTCCGGTCGTGATGATGCGCGGACCGAGCGCACCGAGATGCAGATAGGCGGAAGCCGCCCCGGGGCCGCCATTGAAGACGAAGGTAATGGGGCGTGGTGCCGTTTTTGCCGCGTCAGCCGGTGGCCGCAGCGTATAGGCGACATAAAAGATCTCCGCCGTGACGTCGGCCTTGCCTGAAAGCAGCGACAGCGTGCCGGTCTTGGCCTGATAGTCCAGCTTGCGTCCGGCAACCGTGATCGAATGGCTGGTGACCTGCGGCGGCGGCAGCAGCGACAGCACACCGCCGGTCGGCGCCGGCCTCTCCGGCGTTTCAGCCAGGACAGGCTGTGCGAAGGCAGCAAGCATCAGCAGGATGAGAGAGATCAGTTTCAACTTGAACGGCATGACGCCTCCGCGAGAACGCTTGTCGCATAGCTATAGCCGATGCGATCGAAGTCAAAGGAAAGGCTTGTCCGGCTGAAGACGGATCGCCCGCCATCAAGCAACGAATCCGGGTCAGCGGGTTCCGTGCAAGCCTTCTCGACGCGCTATTGAGAGAGCATTGAATGAAAAAAACCGCCTGTACGGCGGGTCCCTGGCGCAACTCAGCACCATAACCAGAAATGTACCATAGCTGCCTTCACCCTGTCAAGAAAAAATTCCTATCAGGAGAAACCGTTGGCACACCCGACTGCCCATCGCCAGCCCTTGTTGACCCGAGTCGGTCACCAGAAAATGGGACGACGGCACTCGCACGGCTCAGACGGTCTTTGAGACCTCGTCCGTCAATGTCCATTTGGGATAGTGATTGCGCGCCTGTGTCCCAACGCGATGATTATGTTTGCTTTCCGGTGTGATCGGGTCAAATCTCGGTGGGTTGACGCATGCCAGCGCCAGAAACGATCGTCGAAAGGGGCAGCGAAATGGACGCCACCGCACTGAAGGCCATGCAGGCGCCGCTGAAAGAGACCTATCGCGATGATGCTTCGCGCGCGCTCATCACGCTCAGGGCCAGAGGCAGTCTCGATGACCAGTCGATCGCCTGCAAGGTCGAGACGGGCAGGGCTCTCGCGATTGCCGGTCTGCATCCGGCAACGGGCGGCTCGGGGCTCGAGCTTTGCTCGGGCGACATGCTGCTGGAGGCACTTGTGGCCTGCGCCGGCGTGACGCTCAAGGCGGTGGCGACGGCGCTCGAATTCAAGCTCGGCGCCGCCACGGTCGAGGCCGAAGGCGACCTTGATTTTCGCGGCACGCTTGGCGTTGCCAAGGATGCGCCGGTCGGTTTTCGCGCCATCAGGCTGAATTTCAGTCTCGACACCGATGAGCCGCAGGAGCGCATCGATTCCTTGCTGAAGCTGACCGAACGCTACTGCGTGGTGTTCCAGACCATCAACCAGAAGCCGGAACTGACGGTCAGCGCACGGCGCTGACGCCGCATCGCGCCTTACTGCGCTGCCGGTTCCTCCGCGTCGCCCTCGTCGGTGAAGGGTGACGCGCTCGGCACGCATTGCAGCGACCAGCCGGTCGGGGCCGGCTGCTTCTGGTATTCGGTGATGGCGGCGGTGCATTGTTCGCGCTTGTCGAACGTGCTGGGCAACACGACCATGCCGCCTTGCGGGCCGGCGATTACTAGGTACCAGACCAACGCTACGCTCGAAGCCATGGGAATTTCCTTGCTCTGCCCAGCCGGGCTTGTTGTGGGAATCTATGCGATCCTATCAACTCTGCGGAAATGACGAAAGCATGACCGCGACTCAGCTTTCCGCCGCCACATCACAGCCGCGTGATGTGGCGGGCGGGCGGGGTCTGGTCAATTCGTTGCGAAACAATAGAACAAGCCGTCGCCGCCGGTGCCTTTCAGCGCCTCCTGGCCGCAGCCGCCGCGCGAAGCATGCGAAGAGTTCCAGGATTTGGCGGCAGCCGAATCGTCGAGCCCGGTGCGGTCGTGATGGCCCATCATGGCAGCGCCTTCCGCGCCGCTCAGGGTCCAGTCACCGCAGGTCTGGTCGGCGATCCTGGTGCCGTCGGGCTTCGAGCCGGTCAGCATGTCGTGGCGGTTCGGCGTGTCGCCGCGGCCGTTCACCATCTCGCCTTTTTCGTTGAGCGCCGTCTGCTTGGTGATGCCGTTGGCATCGCCGTGCAGCGAGGCGACGTCGTCGGCTATCTTGACGCCCTTGGCATTCACCCAGGGTCCCTTGCCGATGCGGTCGCGCGCATCCTCGGTGCTGGTCGACAGATATGCGGCCCAGGTCTTGCCGGTGACGCCGGCTGCTTCCGCCAGCGAGGCGCAATGCGCGTCGGCGCCCTTCAGGCCGCCGAGGTCTGCCCCTTTGCCCGAGCCGACGCTGGTGACGAAGAAGCTCATCTTGGCATCTTGTGACAAGGCTGTGCCGGCGGCCAAGGCTGAGGCAATGGCGGTGGCGGCGATGAGAATAAGTCTGCGCATGTCGGTCCTCCGGGTTTGAGCTTCGAATCTACATTCGAGGAACGCCGCCCGGAGCCGAATTCTTCCGATAAAAAAGATGCGGCTATTCCGGCTGTCGGTAGGCGACGAAACGGTTGTGTTTGGCCTGGAAGATCAATCCTGTCTCTTTCAGATCGGGGCTTGCCAGCGGCACGATGCGTTTGGCGATCTCGGAGGGATGCGGCAGCGTTTCCGGGTCCTCGCCGGGCACGGCCTGCGCGCGCATCGCGGTGCGGGTGGCCCCCGGATCGGCGGCATTGACGCGCAAGGGCAGGCTCTGCGTCTCATGTGCCCAGGAGCGCATCATCGTCTCGACCGCCGCCTTGGAAGCCGCGTAGGGCGCCCAGAAGGCGCGCGCCGAGTGAGCAGCGTTGGACGACAGGATGATGGCCCGGCCGGCGTCGGAGAGCCGCAGCAGTGGGTCGACCGAGCGGATCAGCCGCCAGGTCGAGATGACGTTGATGGTCATCACCTTCTCGAAGGTTTTCGCCTCGACATGGCCGATCGGCGAGATCACGCCGAGCACGCCCGCATTGGCGACGAGAATGTCGAGCTTGCCCCACCGCTCATGGATGGCGCCGCCCAGGCGGTCGATGCCGGCCATGTCGGCAAGGTCGAGCGGCACCAGCGTCGCTTCGCCCTTGCCGGTTTTGGCGCGCTCGGCCTTGATCTGGTCGTCGAGTTCTTCCAGCCCGCCCACGGTGCGCGCCACGGCAATGACGTGGGCGCCAGCGGCAGCCAGTTCCCTGGCGATGAAGTAACCGATGCCGCGCGAGGCGCCGGTGACGACCGCAACGCGGCCGGAAAGGTCGAAGGTCATGCGATAGATTCCGGAAATATGGCTATGGCAACTGGCAGTGCGGCAATCCTATGCGCCGCTCGTCGCCAGCAGCGACAGCGTGCGCACATTGTCGTGGCCTTCGAAGTCGAGCAGGCGGGTCGGATACTGGCCGGTGAAGCAGGCGTCGCAGAATTGCGGCTGCTCGTTGTCGCGGTTGGCCTCGCCGACGGCGCGATAGAGTCCGTCGATCGACAGGAAGCCGAGCGAATCGACGCGGATGAATTCGGCCATCTCCTCGATCGACATGCGTGATGCCAAAAGCTTCGATTTTTCCGGCGTGTCGACGCCGTAGAAGCAGGAGGCCCTGGTCGGCGGCGATGCGATGCGCATGTGCACTTCCTTGGCGCCGGCGTCTCGCACCATCTGCACGATCTTCTGGCTGGTCGTGCCGCGCACGATGGAATCGTCGACCAGCACGACGCGCTTGCCCTCGATCATACGGCGGTTGGCGTTGTGCTTCAGCTTGACGCCCATGTGGCGGATCGAATCGCCGGGCTGGATGAAGGTGCGGCCGACATAGTGGTTGCGGATGATGCCGAGCTCGAAGGGGATGCCCGCGGCTTGCGAAAAGCCGATTGCCGCCGGCGTGCCGGAATCCGGCACCGGCACGACGATGTCGGCCTCGACGGGATTTTCCTGCGCGAGTTCCGCGCCGATGCGCTTGCGCACCTCGTAGACGTTGCGGCCTTCGACCGAAGAGTCCGGGCGTGCGAAATAGACATATTCGAAAATGCAGAAGCGGGTCTTCTGCGGCTCGAACGGGAACAGGCTCTCGATGCCCTTGGAGGTAACGACGACCATCTCGCCTGGCTTCAGGTCGCGCACGAAACGCGCGCCGATGATGTCCAGCGCGCAGGTTTCGGAGGCCAGGATCCAGGCACCGTCGAGGTCACCCAGTACCAGCGGGCGGATGCCGAGCGGGTCACGGCAACCGATCATCTTCTTGGCCGTCATCGCCACCAGCGAAAAGGCGCCCTCGACCTGGCGCACCGCATCGATGAAGCGCGAGTTGAGATCGCGCTCCTTGCTGGTGGCGACGAGGTGCAGAAGCGTCTCGGTGTCGGAGGTCGAGGAGAAGATCGCGCCTTGCTTCTGCAGCGCGCGCTGCACGGTCATGGCGTTGGTCAGATTGCCGTTATGGGCCACGGCAAAACCGCCATCGGCCAGTTCGGCGAAGAAGGGCTGGATGTTGCGCATGCCGGCGCCGCCGGTCGTGGCGTAGCGCGTGTGGCCGATGGCGCGATTGCCTTGCAGGCTGTCGATGACGCGTTGCTTGGTGAAGGTGTCGCCGATCAGGCCGACATGGCGTTCGACATGAAACTGGGTGCCGTCGTAGGAGACGATGCCGGCCGCTTCCTGGCCGCGATGCTGCAGCGCGTGCAGGCCGAGCGTGACGATGGCCGCCGCGTCCTGCCGGCCGAAAATGCCGAACACGCCGCATTCGTCGTGGAAGTGATCGTCAGCTTCCGCGGAAAGCACGTGGTCTGCGTCTGCCATGGGGCTCAAGCTCCGCTAAAATCGCCATATAAGGCGACAGCGCCGTAAAAGCAACGCGCCCGGCGATGGTTCACGATCACCGCCAGTCTCGGGCGCCTGTTCTGCGGCGCCCGATCACTCATCAATTCGCCGGCGCCGCCGGGGCCGGATTGGCCGGTGCGTTGTCCGCGGGAGGCGTTCCGGCATCGCTGTCGTCAGGAGCCGGCGCATTGGCATCGTCCCCTCCCGCCGGGGCATCCGTGGCCGGTGCGTCCGGTGCGGCGGGCGTTTCGGCGGCCGGCTGATTCGGATTGAGCTTCTTGAGGATGGCGTTTTCCGGATCCTCGGGCAGCAGGCTTTCAAGCTTGGCGCCGATCTGTTCCAGCAGCGGCCGCGACTTGGCCTCCGTGACCCAGGCCGGTGCCTTGGCGCCGGCCAGCCAATTGAAGAACAGCAGGGCCACGGCAACCACCAGAATGCCGCGGGCGGCGCCATAGAGGAAGCCGAGCGTGCGGTCGAGCGCGCCGATGCGGGAATCGATGATCCAGTCGGCGAGCTTCATGGTGATGACGCTGACGACGATCAAAGCGATGATGAAGACGACGCCGGCGGAGGCCGCCATGGCGATCTTTTCATTGTCGATGTAGGGTTTCAGGTAGGGCAGCACGGGCTTGTAGAAAAAGAACGCCGCCGCGGCTGCCGCCGCCCAGGACACGATGGACAGGACCTCGCGTGAAAAGCCGCGAACCATGGCGAGCATCGCCGAGACCAGGGTGAAGCCGACGAGAATTCCGTCAAGCAGCGTTATCGGCATCTTTGTCGCCCCACTCCCTGTCGCTCACCACCAGGTGAGCCCGTCATTCTTCGTCGTTGGCGCGGCTGCGCCGTGAGCCGGCTATGCGCGCCACGAGGTCGGCGAGCTCGGTGGGCTGGAAAGCGCCGGCCCCGATTCCTCCGGCAAGTTCCTCGCTGCCCAAGGGCAGAACCGCGCTTGCGAAACCCAGCTTTTCGGCCTCCTTGAGACGCTGCTGCGCATGCGCAACCGGCCTCACGGCGCCAGAAAGGCTGATTTCGCCGAAATAGACGCAATCGGCGGGAAGGGCAAGACCGGTGAGCGAGGAAACCAGTGCGGCCGCCACCGCCACATCGGCCGCGGGCTCGGAAATGCGGTAGCCGCCGGCTACGTTCAGATAGACGTCCTGTTGGCCGAAGCGCACGCCGCAATGCGCCTCGAGCACCGCCAGGATCATCGACAGCCGGGCGCCGTCCCAGCCAACGACGGCGCGGCGCGGCGTGCCGAGCGAGGAGGGCGCGACCAGCGCCTGGATTTCGACCAGCACCGGCCTTGTGCCTTCCATGCCGGCGAAAACCGCCGCTCCCGGCGATTTCGCATGGCGCTCGCCGAGGAACAGCTCGGACGGATTGGCAACCTCGCGCAGCCCCTTGTCCGACATTTCGAAGACGCCGATCTCGTCGGTCGGCCCGAAACGGTTCTTGACGGTGCGCAGGATACGGTAGTGATGGCCGCCTTCGCCCTCGAAATAGAGCACGGCGTCGACCATGTGCTCGACGACGCGCGGGCCGGCGATCTGGCCTTCCTTGGTGACATGGCCGACGAGCACGATCGCAGCACCCGTGGATTTCGCATAGCGGATCATCGCCTGGGCGGCCGCACGCACCTGGGTGACGGTGCCGGGCGCCGAATCGGCGAGGTCGGTCCACAGCGTCTGGATCGAATCGAGGATCACCAGGTCCGGCCGCTTGCCATCGGCGATCGTGGCAAGGATATCCTCGACATTGGTCTCGGCCGCGAGCTCGACCGGCGAGGAAGCGACGCCGAGGCGCTGCGCGCGCAGCCTGATCTGGGCGACCGCCTCCTCACCCGAGACATAGACGATGCGGTGGCCCCTCGAGGCAAGGGCAGCAGCAGCCTGGGTGAGCAGCGTCGACTTGCCGATACCGGGATCGCCGCCGACCAGCAGCGCCGAGCCGCGCACGAAGCCGCCGCCCGTGGCGCGGTCGAGCTCACCGATGCCCGACACGATGCGCGGCGCGTCCTCGATATCGCCGGAAAGCGTGGTCAGCACCACCGCGCGGCCCTTGCGGGCGTTGCGCGTATTGGCCGGCCCGGAACCGATGCCGCCGGACGTACCTTCCTCGACCAGCGTGTTCCATTCGCCGCAGGCGTCGCATTTTCCGGCCCAGCGCTGATGCACCGATCCGCAGTTCTGGCAGATGAACTGGACGCGGGATTTAGCCATTAGCGAGGCCTGCTTCGGGATCGCCGATGCTGGATAGGTGGGCGGGACAGAGGGGGTTTGACGGAGCGTGACGGTGAGTCAAAAAAGCTACTCAAACCTTTCCGCGATATGATGTTCCTCCGCCAGATCCGAGAAGCGGGTAAATTCGCCGTGGAAGGCTAGCGTGACCGTGCCCGTCGGTCCGTGACGCTGCTTGGCCACGATCACCTCGGCCTTGCCGCGCATCTCGTTCATCTCGTTTTCCCACTTGATGTACTCGTCGGTGCCGAGCTTCGGCTCGCGGTTCTTGAGGTAGTATTCCTCGCGGTAGACGAAGATCACGACGTCGGCGTCCTGCTCGATCGAGCCGGATTCGCGCAAGTCCGAGAGCTGCGGGCGCTTGTCGTCGCGGCTTTCAACCTGTCGCGAGAGCTGCGACAGCGCGATGATCGGCACCGCGAGCTCCTTGGCCAGTGCCTTGAGGCCGGTGGTGATCTCGGTGATTTCCTGCACGCGGTTCTGCGAGGCCCTGGCGCTGGAGCCCTGCATCAGCTGGATATAGTCGATGACGATGAGGTCGAGGCCGCGCTGGCGCTTCAGGCGCCGGGCGCGGGCCGAGAGCTGGGCGATCGAGATGCCGCCGGTCTGGTCGATGAACAGCGGAATCTTCTGCATGGTCTGCGAACAGGCGACCAGCTTTTCGAAGTCCATTTCGGTAATCTCGCCGCGGCGGATCTTCGAGGAGGAGATTTCCGTCTGTTCGGAGATGATACGGGTCGCGAGCTGTTCCGACGACATTTCGAGCGAGAAGAAGCCGACGACACCGCCATTCGCCGCCTTGAACGACCCGTCGGCCTGCTGCGCCGGCACATAGGCCTCGGCGACGTTGAAAGCGATGTTGGTGGCGAGCGACGTCTTGCCCATGCCCGGACGGCCGGCAAGGACGATCAGATCGGACGATTGCAGGCCGCCCATGCGGCGGTCGAGGTCGCGCATGCCGGTGGCCAGCCCCGACAGGTGGCCGTCGCGCATGTAGGCGGCGTTGGCCATGTCGACCGCGGTCTTGACCGCGTCGGTGAAGCTCTCGAAGCCGCCGTCATAGCGTCCGGTTTCGGCCAGCTCGAACAGGCGCCGTTCGGCATCCTCGATCTGCTCGGACGGCGACATGTCGACCGGCGCGTCATAGGCGATGTTGACCATGTCCTCGCCGACGGTGATCAGGGCGCGACGCGTCGCAAGGTCATAGATGGCGCGACCGTAATCTGCGGCGTTGACGACCGTGACGGCTTCGACCGCCAGGCGCACGACATATTGTGCTACCGTCATGTCGCCGACCTTCTCGTCGGCCGGCAGGAAGGTCTTCAGCGTGATCGGCGTTGCCACCTTGCCCATGCGAATGAGCTCTGCCGCGATCTCGAAGATCTTGCGATGCAGGGGTTCGTAAAAGTGGCTGGCCTTCAGGAAGTCGGAGACGCGATAGAAGGCATCGTTGTTGACCAGGATCGCGCCGAGCAGCGCCTGTTCCGCCTCGATGTTGTTCGGCGCCTCGCGATAGAGCGGTTGCTCCGCCACGCCGAATTTCCGCGCTGCCTCTGCCATGATGTCCCCGATTTCGATCCCGGTCTCTCGATATCAGAATCGGAAAATTGAGTGCTGACTTATCTGCAACAGTTATCACCCAAGCAGATTTGATGCCCACTGTTCACAGAAACAAAAAACCGTCCACAGGACAGTATTCCCGTGCCCTGATTCCGATTGACTCGACAAGGTGCTGATTCTACGCGACGGTTTAGAACAAAGCAAGAACAATCGTCACCCGAATCCCTAGGCTGTATCGAGCACATCGCCCCAGTCCGACCGCCGTGCCGCCTTGAACAGTTCACCGTCACGCTTGCTGAAAAGCGTCTCGCCGGCACTGCCGTCCGGCCGGCAAAGCTTGAGCGCCGCCTTGCCCGAGCCGGTTTTCGGTGGCGCGATCACCCGCGCCGCGCGGACTGGCGCCGGCTGCCTCGAAGCCGCGACATAGATGAACTTCTCGTCCTCCCATGGCACTTCGGCGTCCTTGGCCAGCCGGTGCAGGCGCGAGCGGGCGACGCGCCGCGAAAAGTGGCACCAGTCGGGCGGGATGAGCGGGCAGGGGGCTTCGTGCGGGCAAGGTGCCAGTACATGCGCGCCCGCTTCCATCAGTTGCCGACGAACCGCGAGAACACGCTGCCAGCCCGCCGGCGTGCCCGGCTCCACGATCAGCAGCGTGTCTGTCGTAAGCTGCCACAGCCGATCGACCATTTTGGGCAGTGATGCCGGTGTGATCTCGTCCAGCACATAGGCGCAGGTGACGAGGTCCGCCGGCTGCGAACCGTCAAGGTCGATGGTCACATCGCCGGCCTGCCAGGCGATCCGGGTAGCGATCGCATCGGCGGCAAGCGCCTCGCCGACCTTGCGCACCGCAGCACTGGCCTCCAGCAAAACGGCATGCTGAAGATCGGGCCACAGGTCCGCCGTGGCCCAAAGCACGGTGCCCGGGCCGGCGCCGACATCGAGCAGGGTTTCCGGCGCGAATTCCGGCTGGGCTTCGTTCACCGCGTCAAGGCTGGCGCGGACGGCGGCATAGGTCGCCGGCAGCCGCGTCGCCAGATAAGCCTTGACCGCCATATCCTGCGCCATATGCAGGCGACCGTCGCGCATCTCGGCGCGGTAACGGTCCGACAGGGTTTTCGCCGCCTGCCTGAGCACCGGCAGCGGCACGTTTTCAAGGGCACGATCGACAGCCTGTCGAAGCGGGGCAGGCAGTTCCACGGCTCATGCCCCTCGTGGTGCGAGCAGGATGACAGAGGCGCCCACTATGCAGAGCGCCGCCCCCGCAAGGTCCCACCGGTCGGGACGCACGCTTTCCACCAACCAAAGCCAGGCCAGCGACGCCGCGATGTAGATGCCGCCAAAGGCGGCATAGGCGCGGCCGGCCGCGCTGGTGTCGACCAGGGCCAGAAGCCAGGCGAAGAGAACGAGCGAAACGAAACCTGGCAGCAGCCACAGCGGCGATTTCTCCAGCCGCCACCACGCCCACACCGAAAAACAGCCAGCGATCTCGGCGAGCGCCGCGGCTGCATAGAGGAGGTAGGTCATGAAAAAGGCCTCGCGACGATCACGAGGCCTTTTTCAGGGCACGAGCCGGGAATGGCAAGCGCCAATGCGGCAAAGCGGTCTGTTCCTATTCCGCCACCTTGCGGCGCCGGGCGGGCTTGGCGGCCTCTTCGACCGGAGCCGCTTCGCGATGGCCCATGTCGCGCATTTCGAGCGCCTTTTCACATTTGACCATATAGTCGCGCGCCATCGGCAGGGTGTCGTTCTTCCTGGCAAGCTGGATCTGGAAGATGACCAGATCCTGCCAGCGGAAGGCGGCTTCCGAGGCTGCCAGATAGAATTCCCACATGCGGCAGAAGCGTTCGTCATAGATCGCCTTGGCCTTGTCGCGGTTGGCGGCGAAGCGCTGGCCCCAATGCTTCAACGTGTCGGCATAATGGAGCCGCAGGATTTCGATGTCCGTGACGACGAGGCCTGACTTCTCGATCGCCGGCATGACTTCGGAAAGCGCGGGAATGTAGCCGCCCGGGAAGATGTATTTGCGGATGAAGGCGCTGGTCGCCCACGGCACACCGGAGCGGCCGATCGTGTGCAGGAGCATGACGCCATCAGGCTTCAGCAACGTCGCGCTCTTGTCGAAGAAAGTGCGGTAGTGATTGACCCCGACATGTTCGAACATGCCGACCGAAACGATGCGGTCGAAGCGTTCGTTGAGTTCGCGGTAATCCTTCAGCTCGAAGTGAACGTGGTTTTCCAGGCCCTGGGCATGCGCCCGGTCGGTGGCGACGCCGTGCTGCTCGGTCGACAGTGTCACGCCCTGTACGTCGACGTCGAAGGCCTTGGCAAGGTAGAGGCCTAGCCCGCCCCAGCCGGAGCCGATGTCGAGCACCGTCTGCCCGGCCTTCAGCCTGAGCTTGGCGGCGATGTGGCGCTTCTTGGCTGCCTGCGCCTCGTCCAGCGTCATGTCCGGCTGCTCGAAATAGGCGCAGGAATACTGCATGTCCTCATCGAGGAAGAGCCGGTAAAGGTCACCCGACAGATCATAGTGGCGCTGCACGTTGCGGCGCGAACGCGACGCGGTGTTGATCTGCTGCAGGCGGCGGAAAGCGTGGCGCAGGCCTTCGATGGCTTTCGACCACGTCGCGTCGATGCCGCCGCTGCCCATGTTCTGGAAAGCGATGCGCATCAGGCCAAGGACGCCGCCCTCGAGGATGTCGAGTTCGCCATCCATGTAGGCTTCCGGCACGGCCAGCATCGGATCGAAAGTAATGGCGCGCTCGGCGTGCCTGGTTTTGATGTGCAGGTGCACCGGCTCGCCGCTGCCGTCACCGAACACGAATGTCGTGCCCTGTGGGCCGGTCACCTTGAGATTGCCTGTGCGCACCAGGCGGTCCAGAACGCGTTTCAACAGAATATTCATGACCCAAATGTCCCCTCTCGGTCAGACAGGCTGTCCTACTCTGCATCAATATATAGGGTTTCGAAAAGTTCCTTTTGGCACAAAAATGCCCAGGTGGTGAACCCGGGCATTGGTCCAGTCTGGCTTGAACTGCCAGTCTGATCGGAGCTGCCAGTCTGATCGGAGCTGATTGGCCGAAGCCGAATGCGGCGCGCCGGCAGGCGCGCCGCGCCGATGTCAGGCGTTCTCTTCGCCGCCCTCGAACTCGGCGTTCGGGTCGAAGAAGTTCTCCGGCCGGGCATTGTCGTTGATGTCCTCGCCATAGATGGCCTCGGCGGTGGTCAGCGTCTCGCCCTTGGCCTGCCGCTCGGCTTCGTCGGCCGTGCGGGCGATGTTGAGCGTGATCGTGACCTCGACTTCCGGATGCAGCGCGATCGCCACATTGGTCACGCCGATGGTCTTGATCGGCTGGTTGAGCTGGATCTGGTTGCGGTTGACCGAAAAGCCCTCTGCCGTCAGCAGGTCGGCGATATCGCGCGTCGACACCGAGCCGTAGAGCTGGCCGGTCTCGCCGGCCGAGCGAACGGCGATGAAGCTCTTGCCGTCGAGCTGTTCGGCGACCTGCGAGGCTTCGGACTTCCGCTCGAGGTTGCGGGCTTCGAGCTGCGCGCGCTGGCCTTCGAACTTCTTCTTGTTGGCTTCGTTGGCGCGCAGCGCCTTGCCCTGCGGCAACAGGAAATTGCGGGCAAAGCCGTCCTTGACCTTGACGGTGTCGCCCATTTGGCCGAGGCGGGAAACGCGTTCGAGAAGAATGACTTCCATGGTTTTGTTCCTTTTGGTTAGGGCGCCAATCACGGGATCGGTGCGAAATTCTTTGGAACAGGTCAGGAAGCAAAAGGGCGTTGCCGCCGGTGTCGCTGTCCTGCCTGTCGCGGCAGTTAGAGGCTTTTGGCCTCAACTCGGGATTTGATGCGCAACCCAGCGGCGCCCGTCGCCGTGGAAGAGAAGCGGGCGGCGGAGCCGCCCGCGCCAAGGATTAGCGAACCACGTAGGGCAGCAGGCCGAGGAAGCGGGCGCGCTTGATCGCCTTGGCGAGCTCGCGCTGCTTCTTCTGGCTGACGGCGGTGATGCGCGACGGCACGATCTTGCCGCGCTCGGAAATGTAGCGCTGCAGGAGGCGCACGTCCTTGTAATCGATCTTGGGCGCGTTGGCGCCCGAGAACGGGCAGGTCTTGCGGCGGCGATGGAACGGGCGCCGGGTCGGGATCTGGTTGATGTCGACCATTATTCTGCACCCCCTTCAAAGCCTTCGCGCGGACGGCGCGGACCACGATCGCCACCAGCGTCGCCGCCGAAGCTGCGTGGCGGACGATCGCCGCGATCACGGTCGCCGAACGAGCGCGGACCACGGTCGCCGCGGTCGCGGTCGCCGAAGCCGCCGCGTTCCGAGCGCTCTTCGCGCTTCTGCATCATGGCGGAGGGACCTTCCTCATGCGCATCGACCTTGATGGTCAGGAAACGCAGCACGTCCTCGGACAGGCCCATCTGGCGCTCCATTTCGTTGAGCGCTGCCGGCGGGCAGTCAAGATCCATCAGCGTGTAGTATGCCTTCCGGTTCTTGTTGACCCGGTAGGTGAGGGACTTCAGTCCCCAGTTCTCGACCCGGCCGACGGACCCGCCATTGGCGGAGATGACGCCCTTGTACTGTTCGACAAGCGCATCGACCTGCTGCTGCGAGAGGTCCTGCCGGGCAAGAAACACATGTTCGTAAAGAGCCATTATGTCTTTTCGCCTTTCTTCGTTTCTCTCCCGGTTCCCGGCGGCAAAAGCCTCTGCAACTTCTCTGACCCGCCAGGAGCGGGGAAGAAAGGAGCATGACGAGACGGTCGAGAGCGGAGACACGGGAGGCGGAAGCGCTTCTGGCTTCACGCGAAGGTTTTCGAAAACCTCCGGCCCTCCGTTCAGCCCCCAGCTGGGACCGGCAGATTGGCGGCGTCTATATAGCAATCCACGTGGAAGGCAAGAGCAGGCGGCAATCCCGGATGTCGCAGGGCCGGAAAACCGGCATGTGCGGCGATAGGACTCCGTGGTTCCCGGAAACCAGGTCTTAACCACCATGACAGGTTGTATGGGGTTGCGGCCCCGGCATCAACCGCCGATTCATCATGTCTGGCGCAAAAAGCGGCATCCCGCTGTCAGCAACGGGCTAGGCATTTCCGGGGGTAAGGATGCTTCTCAAGAAATTCTGGCGCTCGAAAAGCGGCAACTTCGCGCTTTTGCTCGGGATCGGCTTGCCGGCCATCCTGTCGGCGGTGGCCTTCGCAGCCGATGTCTCCACCATCATGCGGGCCAAGAGCAACCTGCAGAATGCGCTCGACGCGGCAAATCTCGCCTCCTCGCATCTCGGCGATCTGGACATCACCCGCACCGACGCCTTCAACCGCTATTTCCAGGCCAACGTAGCCGGACATGGCGAACTCACAAATGCGCGGGCCACGTTGACGGTCGACAGGGGCGTCAACTTCGTCAAGACGAAGGCCGTCGCCTCGGCTGACGTCGATTTGAACTTCGCCTTCCTGCTCGGTGAGAGCAGGCACATCGTGGTCGATGCCTCGGCGGTCGAATCGAACAACCAGCTCGAAGTCGTGCTGGTTCTGGACAACACCGGCTCGATGGCCGGCGCCAAAATTGCTGCCCTCAAGACAGCGACGGACAATCTGCTCAAATATCTGGAAGCGGCGCAATCACCGACGCGCAAGGTCCGCGTGGCGCTGGTACCCTTCGTCACGGCTGTCAATGTCAACGGCGACGGGTTCGACCCGTCCTGGATCGACATGGACGGCAAGTCATCCACCAATGGAATCAATTTCCCCGTCATCAACGACAAGCGTCCCAATCATATGGCGCTGTTCAGGCAGTTGATGAAAGATCCGGCCTCTGCCGCCAAATTGACGGGGTGGAAGGACGGCAAGGGGGAGGATACGGGTTGGAAAGGCTGCGTCGAGGCGCGGCCTGGTGTCCTTAATATCGCCGATACGCCGCCTGATCCACGTTACCCTGACACTCTGTTCGTGCCTTATTTCGCGCCGGACAGTCCGGGAAAGGGGACGAGACCTTCCAGCGGCTATTCAAACGATGCCTATCACTACAACAATTCCTTTATCGACGACGCCCCTGATGAGGCCAAACTTGCTCGGAATGGCGGACTGAATATTCTCGGAATAGATCTGAGCGGCTTGCTCGGAAGTGCTGCCGGGCTTTTGCGGGGTGATCTTGAAACAGTCGCCAAATATGTGGCGCCGCAGAACACCGCCATTGCCACCGCGGTCACAAACGATCCAAACGCCTT
Organism: Mesorhizobium sp. B2-6-1; assembly: GCF_006440475.1. Lineage (NCBI taxonomy): Bacteria > Pseudomonadati > Pseudomonadota > Alphaproteobacteria > Hyphomicrobiales > Phyllobacteriaceae > Mesorhizobium > Mesorhizobium sp. B2-6-1. The sequence continues at coordinate 49,980 of NZ_VFUH01000015.1, read as the reverse complement.
GCAATTGACGGTGGGGCCAAACCGGTCCTGTCCCTCGCCAATCGTCCCCTTGACCGAAGACTTTACAAAACTTCGCAACGAGGCCGCCAAGATGCTTGCATGGGCGGGGTCCGGCACCAATGTTTCCGAGGGCCTGGCCTGGGGCCAGCGAGTGTTGTCGCCGAGTGCGCCATATGCCGAGGGGACGCCTTGGAAGACGCCTGGGGTGAGCAAGATCGTCATGTTGCTCACCGACGGCGAGAATGTCGTCTACGGCGCCAGCAACGAGACGACCAAGTCCGACTATACGTCCTATGGTTTTCTCGCGGGCTCAGCCTATGGCGCTGCCGGTCGGCTTGGATCGGACAATCAGACCACCGCCGCGCGCAATGTCGACGGATGGACCAAAAGCGTCTGCACGCAGCTGAAGAAGCAGGGCGCCGAAATCTACACGATGGTGCTGCAATCCGACACCGCCGCCAACCGCACGCTCTACAGCGCGTGCGCCTCGGATCCCAGCGACTACTATGCCGTCAACGATCCAAACAAATTGCCGAACGTGTTCCAGCAGATCGCCAACAAATTCTCGAAATTGCAACTGACGAATTGAACGCTCGACCCCGCTGGGCGGCATCCTGGAAGGATGCCGCGAATTTCAGCTCATATGGGCGACGACCTTGTCCACCGTTTCGGGGAAGAAGTCGGGCGCCGCGTGGCGTTTGCCGAACATCATGTCGTATTGCAGCAGCCGGAAGTCGCGGATCGCCGGGTCGATCTGCTTTTGCCGCGCCCAATCGGGCGTGGCTTCTCCCGCCGGCGTCAGCAGCAGATTGCGGTCGACCACGCGGTAGCGTTCGCGCATCTCGCCCAGGAAGCCGGTATAGTAGGGGTGGGTGATGCCGGCCGTTTTCAGGATGTGATAGGGCAGGAAGGCGGGGCTGACGGCGCCCATGTCCTTGGCAGGGCCTGTGCGGTTCGACCAGATGACCAGTGGCGTCTGATGATGCTCCAGCGCCGCCTCGGCGGAAGCCTCCTTGCGCGGCGCGACATTGTCCTTCATGAACCCGGTCTCTACATAGACCGGCCCAAGCGGCGGCAGATGGTCGCCGAAGAAGGCGATGACGGTGGGGCGAGAGCGTTTCTTTGCCCATTCGACCAGGCGTTCGAGACCGCGGTCCGCGTCGGCCGAGCCCTCGGTGTAACTCAGCAGCGATTCACGCGCCCATTGGCTGATCGGGGCCTGCACGGTGTGGGTCGGATTATAGTAGCGGTTCGGCTCGTAAGGGCCGTGGTTCTGCAGGCTGACGGCAAAGAAGAACACCGGGGCATCGCTGGCATCGGCCTCGCTGATGATCTCGTCCGTCATCGCCGCGTCGGATGCCAGCGGCCCGCGCTTTTGCATCGGCGGCAGCGTCTCTTCCGATCTGAAGTCGTCGAAGCCGAAATCGGCATAGACCGCGCCGCGGTTCCAGAACCAGTTGGTGCCCGGATGGATGGCGCGCGCCCTGTAGCCCTCCCTCTTCAGGAAGGTCGCCAGCGACGGCGTCGGCGTGCGCACATATTGCTGGTAGGGGATGCTGCCGGCCGGCAGGAAGGCGTTGGAGAAGCCGGTCAGTGCCTCGAACTCGATATTGGCGGTCATGCCGCCGAATTCGGGTGAGAACATGGAGCCCGAACGCAGCGCCCGCACATTGGGGATCGGATCGGGCGTGATGGTGACCCCGGGCAGCTTGGTCGGATCCCAGAAGGATTCGCTCATGACGACGATGATGTCGGGCTTTTCCTGGGGCACCGAGGCGGTCACCTGCGGCCTGTCGATGGCCGCGATCGCCTTTTCCGAATAGCCTGGCGGCGCCGAGACATGCGCCATCGGCACGTTGAGCGCGAAGGCGAGCGCAAAGCCGTTGGAGGCGTAATTTTCCTTCTGGTCCCACATAATCGGGATGATCTGCAGCCGGTCCCGGGTCCAGGAGAAGGTGGCATAGTCCATGATCGAGACGAAGAAGGCGAGCAGCGGCACCGCCAGCGTCAGCCGGGCGAGACGGCCCTTGCGGCTGAGTATGGGCACCTTTCGACGCCAGACCCGCCAGCCATAGATGAGCAGCGACAGGCCGGCGACGATGCCGACAATCATGGCAAGGGCAGTCATCGGGCGGTCACGCACCAGAAGCGGCAGCAGCGCCACGATCTGGCGGGAGTAGAGGAAATCGGTCGGGTAGAGGGGATCGCCGAGATAATGCGATTTCTGGTGACCGATGAAAGCCAGCGAGAGCGTCAGCGGCGCGACGATCATCAGGCTTTGATAGCTGCGGCCGAAAACGGCATCGAGGCCGACCAGAACCAGTGCGAACACCACGATCGTGGTCCAGCCCGGCTTGAGCGGCTGCAGGAAGAAGGAAACCGTGCCGGCGAAGTCGCCGCGCACGATCAATTCGATGGCGAACACCAGGACGGCCGCGATCAGCAGGCTGGTCAGCCCATAGCGTATGGTCGGCCACTTCCGTCCCGGCAGGTAGCCGGTGGAAGGATCGTCTTCCAGAAACTGTGGCGCGGCTTTGCCTGCGCCTTTCGAAATCCTAGCCACTTTAACTTCCCCACCCAGCGACAGACCCGTCACTCGATTGTCATGGAATTGTCACGCAAAGCTAGCGCCTGTGGCGGAAATAAGAGGAGCCAGCAAACGATTCGTGAGCGGTTTTCATCAGGAGTGATCAAGTAAAGCTTCTACCACCACGGGGAGGCTTGTATGTCCCGGCTGGCTTCCCATATGGCGGTTAAACTGGTGGAAGCCAATGAAATCGTTGTCTTTTTTAAAATCTCATTCATATACGGAAGATGTTGAAACATTGGCTACCGCAGGTAGTCCACTAGCCTATTCCTACATCCGCTGGTCATCAGCCATCCAAGGCGATGGGGACTCTTTGCGTCGTCAAAAGCACATGGCTGAAAAGTGGTGCCGGGAAAACGGCATCAGGCTGGCCGATGACAAAATCATGATCGATGCCGGCATCTCGGCATACCGGGGCAAGAACTTGAAGGAAGGTGCCTTGGGCGCATTCGTGGCCGCTGCGAAGGCCGGCAGCATTCTAAAGGGTTCGTTCCTCTTGCTGGAGTCGCTTGATCGCTTAAGCCGCATGCGCACCGTGGAAGTGCTGCGAATCTTCCTCGACATCATCCATGCTGGAATCGTGCTCGTCACGCTCGGGGAAGACGACGAAAAGCGCTTCCGTTGGGAAGACATCAACGAACGAGATTTGGAAGACGCCATCGACGAAATGAAGTCCAGCCATCGCTTCGTCCAGAAGCTTTCGAAACGTGTGAAAGACAGTTGGGTTGGCAGGACCAAGCTGGCACGGGAAACCGGCAAGCCGATCCCCGGCAACCTTCCTGCATGGCTCTACTATGACGCCAACGGGGATTTGCAGATGGATGAAGCCAAGGTGGCAATCGTCCAATGGATATTCGACATGTGCATTTCCGGCCTCGGGCTGACAGCAATCGCCCAGACGTTGAACGAAGCTGATGTGCCTCCATTGGCCCTACACAAGCGCAAGACGATCCAGAACCGTTCAAACTTCTGGACCATCACCAGCGTTGCCTATCTGCTTCGCTACAAGGCTGTGTATGGCGACTATCACCCGAACACGGCTGACCCTATTCCCGGCATTTTCCCGGTGATCGTTTCGAAGGAAGATTTTTACAGGGCAGAGGCAGCAAGGGCCAAGCGTTACGTCACCACAAGGGGCAGGAACGGGAAGGGCTACACCAACCTGTTTAAAGGCATCGCCAAGTGCCATTATTGCGGTGAAGCCATGAACATCAAGAACGGCAGAAACAAGAGGACCCCTAACAAGCCCCTCCAATTGCGTTGCAAGGGTGCTGGCGTGAAGACGTGCAAACACAAGCCGTGGAACTATGACGTGTTTGAAACCGCCTTCCTAGCGTTCGTTCGTGAGATTGATCTCCCGGCAATCATTGATGGTGGTTCGGAGTCAAAGTTGGCCGAAATCACAAGGCAGCTTCAGGCCTTATGCGGTCAGCGATTAGAGCTCGAACGGAACATCAAAACCTTTATGGACTTGATCCGTGAGAATCGCATAGGCGCAGCAAGGTATGCTTCAGCCATAGATGAAGATCAAGCCAAGCTGAATGCCATCAACGAACAGGTACAGGTTCTAGAAAACGAACGAAAAAAGATGCATGCGGAGCGCAGGGCGTCATCCGAACTGCTGCCGGTAGAATTGCCAAAAGATGCCAAGGTGCGGGCAAAAGTTGCTGAGCACATCAGGACCATTGTGGAATCTGTGACCTTGAAAAGGGATCGCTCCAGCAAGTTTAGTTCGACATTCTTAGTGGACTTTGCAGGCGGTGGTTCTCGGCTCGTCTATGTGGACTATTCGAACCCACGAAAACCCTTTGCGGTCACCAACTCTCACAAATCCAAGATGGCCGACCTCATTCCAGAGGATGCAGAGACAGCCGCCGAAATGCGGAAATACGTGTTGCAGGATATTGGGCAGGAATTCGGGTGGCTGGCGGATCAAGCCACGACCGATGATCGTCGGGAGGGGGTCAAGGACGCTCTAAGAAAGTTTGAAGACGTGGTGGACACGTTGCAGGCGCAAGCGAAAGAGTTAGGATTGAGCAAGTAGGGCGTTCCGCAATCCAATAGCAATTTCGGCTTCTTTGAATTTGCCTGTTCGACCTCGGACGTGATGGGAGCGCCAAATGGCACTTTCCCATCTTCGGTCCAAAAATCGGAGGTCGCCTCTGTGTTGTGATCAACCAGGCTTGTTGGGGTCGGCCAGATGCCGAGGGTCGATTTGTATGTTTATAACAGGAGCAACGACGTTGTGATTATGCGCATACGCAGTTGCACCTGCGCCGGCCAAGCCCCTCATCAAGTTCGCCTGCCGGACCATGGACCCGAGCAAAAACAGATCGACAATCTGTCCGATCCCGAGCAGCCCGAAGGTCAGCAGCCATAGGATACCAGATCCTGTCCTGCCGGTATAAAACCTATGCAGGCCGCAAATCAGGAAAAATCCACCACACCAAAGAATGAATGCAACGATACCAGACTTCATTTTGCTCTCCCAAACCCGGTATCGAACATAGCCCAACCGTTCGATTTTAAAAGTGGTTTGAACCACAATTGCCTTGGAAGAAATCGGTGCAAATCTGTTTGGCGGAAGTTGGTTCCCCTCATACGTTGGACAACTCCCAACAGAGCTATTGAATTCCGGAATCAGGAATCCTTCTGATGTCTTCTGACGATCCCCTATCGATGTGTTGCGCTACCCTATAGCTCTTGGCAGAATGCAAACCTCAGGGGTGGGAGGACACAGTGGGCAAATTGCTCTGGTCGGTAGCGGCGACGCTGTTTGTGGGAAATGCGACTGCGGCGGTTATCGAGAAGGGGCCTCAGGCGGTGGGTTCGCCGGACTTGATTACGATTACAGGCGTAATCGAGCCCAACGACGATCTCCAGTTCAATCAAGTCGCCGCCACGGCCGGACAAGCGATTGTTGTTCTCAACAGCGAGGGCGGGGCCGTATTGCCGGCCCTTGAGATTGGCCGAGCTATCAGGCTGAAGGGTTTCGCCACCGCCGTGGCGAGCGACACTCTCTGCGCCTCTGCGTGTGCTCTGACGTGGCTTGCTGGTGCGCCAAGATATGCAGGCCAAAGCGCTAATATCGGATTCCACGCCTCATATGTCGTCAAGGATGGGACTCCCAGCGAAACCGGCGTCGGGAATGCCCTGATAGGCGCCTATTTGAATCAGCTCGGCCTTTCGCAGGATGCGATTGTCTTTGTCACCTCTGCACCGCCTGAGGGAATGGCTTGGCTATCAGGGAAACAGGCGGGCGAATTGGGCGTGCAATTCGCCACGTATCAAACACAGGCCGGTTCGCCAGCGACGGTGGTGACGCAAACCGCTCCAGAGCCATACGACCCTATGAGGGTCGCCGCCGCCTTCTACAATGCGCTATCCAATGCCGATGGCACTTCCGCAGCGGCACTGGTAGTTCCGGAAAAACGTGGCATCGGTCCCTTCAACGAAGCGTCTATTCACTCGTATTTCGGGGGGCTTTCTTCTCCGCTGCAACTTCAAGCCGTTTCACGGCGTGGTGCGGATAAGGTCGCCGTCGCTTATACATACGCCCGAGCTGATGGGTCGGCCTGCCAAGGCAAGGCAGAGGTGCAGACCACCTATCAGTACGGCAAGACACTGATCAGCAAGATACGTGCGCTCAATGGGTGCTGACAGACGGCGTTAGCTGGGCGCTCGGTCGAAACCCACCATGATGATCGAATCGATTGGGTAGTGATCGTCAACGTTTTTCAACGCATATCGAGCGACGGCTTCCTTGGAATTTGCACGCTCGGCCTTGCACACGATGGGAGCGCCAAAATGGCGCTTTCCTATCTTCGCCCAGAAGTCCTGCGATGCTTCCTGAAATAGGCTCTCTTTGACACAGGGAACGGCAAGGAGGCAGTGATAATGAAGGAAGGTGTCATCAATGCCGTTCTTTTTGATCGTCTCACAGACGCCCAGCGCCGGCAGCTTTCTGTCGGAGCCAAATTTTCTGCGCATGGCTGAGAAATAGGCTCTCACGAGGCGATCTCCTGTCGGGCGGTCCCTCTCGGACAGAGCAAATGCCTTCACCGGCATTGTCCCTTCCTTGGTCTTGCCAGACAGTCGCCGGTACGCTGCCTCAGGATCGTTTGATGCCACGAAAGAAATCGTGACGAATTGGGTCATATCGTGCTTCTGCACTTCGCCAAGGATGAGTTCCTTGGCTATGCCAGTGCCGGCCTTGGCCAAATGGTCTTCGAAGATCTTTCGGACCAAGGCGCTGGTGTTTCCTGAAGCGGATCGTTTTGCCAGTGTGGCAAGGGCGTTGTGCGTGGTGGGGTCGAGACGGACGTTAATCATCGAGTGGAGAAAAGTCAGTCGCTTGCAATTCTTCTGTAACAATCGTGATGTTTTTAGCAAGAGTATTGAGTTCTCTCACCGCATTTTCGAGCCTAATCATATATGAGCTCCTATTTTTGCGCTCTATAACCTGTTTAATTTGGAATTGACATGATTTGATCAACTGATCGATGTAATATTCGTCTCCGTCGATCCCAAATGCACTTCTTGCAACGCTTGTTCTTAGTTCTTTACATTGACAATGTTTGTTGTTTGATATGTTAGTAATCTTTTCGGTTTTCATTCATTGCTTTCTTTGGACGAGGTAATAGAGTTGGTGGCTTAGTGCCTTTCAAAAATGTACATAACAAAGCGCTTGGCGCTTCAAATCATCAACGATATAGTTACCGTAATACGATTTAATATTAGTATGTATCTCATGTTGCTTAATAAAACTGCGAAATATTATTGCTTTTTGATCGGTAGAACGGGAATAAAATTTCGCTATTTGGTCGGATGCTGACGTAATGACGCTCTCATCTTGATCTATGCCGCACGGCGGACAAAAAAGAATTGCGGTCCGCTAATGTAGTGCATGTACGGTTGATCAGCGAGCATGCCGTGCCGGGCGACAAGTCGCCGATAAATCTCGTGCTTCCTTCGATCTGTGGCTTCGAAATGAAAGCTGTACGGTTTTTCCCGCAACACCCATTCGGTTGTCAGTGACGCCACTTGCCGCAGCACCGGAAATCCGCTCCGAAAGTAGCCGCCCTCGTTGAATGGTGCCAACTCGTCATCCCAAGCCAACCATGAACCTTCGGTGTAGGGTTTTATCGGCGTAGCGCCACCGATAACTCTAAACTTGACGGGGCCGCCAGTTGTGGCTTCGAATTCGAATAGCAGTCCTTCGACCTTAAACCGGTGGCGAGAACACCGCTGTCCGGCTTTAGGGCTTGGCCCTGAAGCTGCATTCCAGTTCGTCAAGATCGGCTTTGTGTTCTCGCCACTGGGCTTTGAAATTTTCAACTCCCGTCTCTTTCAGCAGCCTGTCAATCTCCGCACGAGCGGGCAGGGGAAGGTTGCCGATCCACGCCCTGGCATTGTCCGGCAACTGCTCCAGCAGTGCCCTAATCGCCGTTTGAGCCATCAAGCGGCGGCCTCAGCCAAAATCCGATAAACCGACGAGCGACCCACCCCGATTGCCTTGGCGATTTCAGTTGGCTTCTTGCCTGCCCGATGCATCGAGACGACCTCAGATGTTTTGCGCCGGGCGGTGGGTGCACGGCCACGAAACTTATGTTCAGCCTTGGCCTTGGCGATACCTTCACGCTGACGCTCAAGCATCAATTCCCGTTCGAACTGGGCGATTGAACCAAGCATGTTCAACATCAGCCGGCCAGTTGGCGTGGCCGTGTCGATTTTCATGCTGAGGATAATCAAGCCGACCTTCTTGGCCTCAAGCCGAGCGATAATCTGGCACCAGTCGGCAACGGAACGGGCAAGGCGGTCGAGTTTCGTGACCACAAGACTGTCGCCGTCACGTACGAACTCGATGGCTCGTTCAAGTTCCGTTCGGCGTGCGTTGATCGAAGAGACTTGTTCGCTGAAGACCTTCTCACAGCCGTGAGATTGCAAGTCTCGGAGCTGCGCCTCGTAACCGGCCTGCTGCTCCAAGGTGCTGGTTCTGGCATACCCAATAAGCATCAATGTTGTCCCACAAGAGTCCTAGACATTGTGAGACAAATGTCTCAAAAAGTCAAGGTGGCTCTTGTGGGACGCCATTCCATAGATAAGTTCATTCCCACAAGGGCAGGGGCTAATGGGACCCAATCTCCGAGGCGGTCCCATTCCGAACTGATAGGGAGGAGTGCGGCTTGGCTTGGGATGTTTTAAACGCAGAGATACTGGCGATCTGGCGGGAGCATTTTGCGGTCCAAGAGGAGGGAGTGCTCGCACCTCTTTTCTATCCAGATCATGGCCCGCCAGAATTGCTGTTCGTCGGTTTCAATCCGTCGTTCAAAATCGAAGCAACGCAGGCACGGGCCCCCGATGTCGATGTGGGCGAGTTTTACAGGTGGCGTGAATTCATCGACGAACGGATTCCAAAGATGCAAGATATTCAGCATCGATTTTTGGAGGATTTCCCTTATTTTGCACCGATGCGAGAGATTGCCGAGCATGTCGGAATGAAGTGGGCTCATCTTGATCTTTACCCTTGGCGGAACACGAACCAGCAACAAACGATTGATTTCCTCGACGGGCGACCCGCCCTCAAGCTTAGATTAGACCGGCTATTCGAGGCGACGATCCGCAGATTGAAACCCGCAATCATCGTGGTTGCGAACGCCTACGCCTCCAAGTGCTTTAAGCTGCTTTTTGAAGGCCATCTTCCCTTTGACGACAAGGTTGGGTTTCATCGTCTGGAAATGGATAGCAAGCCGACAGCAGTTTTCTTCAGCAGCATGCTGACCGGCCAGCGTGCGCTTGATACCGGTTCTTTGGAGCGCCTTCGTTGGCACGTGCGAAAGGCTGCTGAGGGCTTGAAGCCGGCAAGGGCTCTCAATGGAGACCGCAGCCGGCATATGAGCTGGGGAGCAGGGGACGTGGAATTTGACTAAGGCCGGCCACACATTTTGCCGACCCTGATGAGGCCGTTGGCTAGCTTTTGGTGAGCAAATCGTTCTCGGCGACTTAGAGGCGTGCCCAATGAACGGCAAGCAATACGATGGCCCGGTTCTCGAATGTTGTGTGAACAAGGCGCCACGGCCACGCTCAAGGCTGGCAAGCGCACTCCTAACGGGTGAGTGAGTCTTGCAGAATGCTTTAGATCGCTCTACTGTCCAGCCGGGCTGTTGGGGGCGGCGAAGTGGATCTTTTGATTCTGATCGTTTTTGCTTGCTGCGGTTGCGTCAAAGTGGACCGAAGCTAGCCGATGACCACATATCTCTTTCAGCGAATCGTCCACAACGAACACGCTTGGGCCTCTCCGTCACCGGGCAGACAATCTGCCAAAATTGACAGAGGATTTTTAAACTCCACTGGCTTCGCAGGCGACGACTGGAATTTTGCCTTCGCTGATGCGGTCAAAGGAAATTTGCACGGCTACTCTCGATATCACCCGGCAAAGCCCCAAGGCGACTACAACATAGTATTTGCTGTTTACGAAACTGGTGGACGATGGAGTGTGGCCGGCTTCTATGAAGATGCCATTTTCGCTGAAAGCGGCAGAATGCTTCCCGATGAGATAATAGAGCGACGGGCGCAATCGCTGCACGTCATACGTCGCCATCTCTCGGACCCCTACCGTACATATACGCTGCCGCAGTTTCGGAGTTACGTACGAAACGCCAGTAAATCGTCACGCATCGTGGTTCCAGTCGGCCAAGCCGTCCTTCTTCCAGCGCCTCTGGAGGTTACCTTTGACGGAATTGAGCGAATGGGGAAGCATTTTGGAACAGCAACCCGAATTTCGGTAGAACAATACGCAGCGATAAAGCAATCTTGTTCGGCGGTTTACGGTAGACGTTCGACGCAAAATGAGTCTTTCCCCGAAGGGAAGCTCTTTGAAACGAGGCATAAGCGCCGAGAGCGTTCAAAAGCGCTTATTAATCGTACGAAGAGTATCTTCAAAAGAGAAAACGACGGCAGACTCTTCTGCGAAGTGTGCGGATTTGATTTTGGGGCTTTCTATGGCGAACTGGGGCACAATTTCATTGAGGTTCACCACACCATCCCTGTCCACACTCTGAGGGACAGGGACAAAAGCAGGGTAGAGGATATGGCAGTCGTCTGTTCAAACTGCCATCGAATGCTCGATCGCCGGCGGCCTTGGCTTAGAAAGGCGCAAATCAAGAACATATTGGCTTAATCAGGATATTCGGAAGGAGGGCACGATATGGATATGGACGTGGATACCCCGCAATGAATGCGATTTCTGCACTGATCGGGATTTGGCGCTATTGGCGGCCCTCGTTGCGTTGGTTCCGATTGGGGTTTTGAACTCGTTCTGGGCCTATCCAAAAAAACACCACTGGCAGAAATGCAAACTGATGGTCCTGCTGCTCCGCAGCGTTCCGGTAACCACTCGGAGGCGCCGTTCTATGATGTCAGTTTTCAATAGCTTGGGCTCGCAATTTGGAGGCCGGAATGAAAGCGCTTTAGTCGTTATCTTTGCGATGGGGCTAATGGGAATGTCGTTGCAAGTGGGCATGGCTGCTGACAAGCTCCCTTTTCCAGACGGTTCATATGCCTCCGACGCAAAGTTCTGCAAAATGAGCAGGGAAAAAGCCTACGGTGAATCCGAATTCACCCTGTATGACATTCGGGGGAGCGAACTTTCGAACTATGAGACATCCTGCACAGTGAAAGGCGTCTCAGTCAAAGGGAACGCCGTAAAATTTAAGCAGGTGTGCGAGACCGAGGGCGAAAGCACGGTCGACACGGTCGCTTGGAAGAAGCTCAGCGGAAATAGCTTCTCGGACGAAAAGGGCCATGTTTGGACGGGGTGCGGACGCTTTGTTGAATGATCCGACGCATCCGTCTTTACGAGCGCTTCTGGGTGCGGCTCTTGCGTTCTGTTTAATGCCGATGGGCATTGGTGCTGCGGCCAGCTTCGATTGTCGAAAGGCCTCAAGCAAGGAGGAGCGCCTGATTTGCACAAACCGGAATCTGTCGGACGTTGACGGCCAGATGGCGGACGCATTTAAGGCGGCTCGCAAAAAATCCGACGATAAGGATGCTCTTCTGGCCGATCAGAAGGATTGGCTGGAAACACGAAGCATGTGCCTTCTTCGGGGCGATAAGGCGATGCAGATCAGTTGCCTGATCTCTGCGACCGAAAATCGCTGGGCCGAGCTCCTAAACCTTACCATGCGAAGCGAGTTGCCACCGGAAGGTAGCGCCGCCACGATGTCGAATTCCATTGTCGGGCGACGGATACAAGGCCGTTGTCACATGGATTATTGCGGTTGGTTTAGTATCGAGAGGCGCAGTGTCGCCGCTCGTGTGCCCCATGGTGTCCTGTACAAGGTTGAAAGTCGGCATTGGGAAACAAAACATCCTGAAGGCACCTATGACACGCCGGCTCCTTTGAAAGACAATGGGCGAAGCGATTGGTATGCGTTCTGTTCGCTGACTCGTCCGGCCACGATCTTCCACGACAGCGCAGAAAATAGCTGGGTTGTTTCGACGCTATCCCCTAACGATCCAGGTGGGATTTTCGGCTACAACGAGTCGGCATACACGGAATATCTCGCCGCCTGCCACGATATCGAAATCACTGATGTTTATGGTCAGATGGCTTCGAAGGCAAAGCGGTTGGGTTATCGAGTTGATGCAGAAGCGGTGAAGCAGGAGCGGTTGGCTGATCCGATGGATTATCTTTCGGAATAGAGCGGAACTTGCGGTAGCAGTGAGCCGAGCAGCACCTAGAGGGGGGCGATGGCAGGACTCGAAGCCGCTCTGGAGCGGGTCAACAGAAAGGAGCGATATTGGCTCCTGAGAGAGGCTCTTGGCATTCAGCCTCTCAGCCAAGAGTTCCGGACAAAGCTAGACAGCAAAGCGGGCAGGGGATTTGCCAATGAATGTTGAAGTTGCGGACGAGATCGAGAAGTTGGCCTCTCTAAGAGAGAGAGGAATTATATCTAAGCGTGGGCACGATTATGCAAGATCGCTTCTGACAAGCGGGAAGAGTATCAAAATCTCGGAAGAGATTGAAAAACTATACGTGCTGCTTTGTAACAAAACCGTTGACCAGAAGGAATTTGAGAAAACCGTATCTTCTTTGATTTATGCGGGCAAAATGGAGGAGAGGAACGGCAAGACCCGCACGGCTGCGGATAAGCACAATAATGCCTATAGAGCGAGCAAGGGATCCAAGTATCTCAGGGATTTGACCATAATTGCATTGATTGCGGCGTTCGGATTTGGCTTTCCGATTTTTGCTGAAAACAGCTCCTCAGCCTGTGATGCGGCGGAAAAGAGGGCTATCTCAATAATGGCCGAAAAAGGAACCGATACGGGGACCGTGGCGTTCTCTAATCTCGCTGGTTCCTTAAGTAGCGGTCGGATTTTCGAGACCGTCGTGCGCTCGAAATATCCCAACATTCCTCCCGCATTGTCTTGCGCCTACGCCTACTGGAACCTGTTGCTGAATCCGGACGAGTTTCTGAGGCATTTAACTCGTTAGGGCGGAAATGTGGCGTGAGATGGCCGGGCAGTCGGAAGGCGGTTCAATTGTGCGCTTGGTGTCATCGTCACCACCATCGACTCCGAATGTGATTGAATGCAGGAGTCGGTTCGTTGCCTTCCGCTACCCATTCCTTGCGAAATGCTCGCCTCATTCTCTGGAACCACGCATCGAAAAACGCATCGGCTTTTTCATCGTTGCCGTACTTCCCGAGAATTAGTTCACGGTTGAACACGGCCATCATCGGTGACAGTTCTGGTTCCCACTCTTCTTTACCATCCTCCCACCGCATTTCGCCATAGTCCGCAGCGCTCCACGCATCATCAATCTGATTCAAAATCCACACACACCAATCGTACCATTCCACCCATTCTTCCTCTGTTTCACCTCGCCAAATCCAGCGTCCGGCACGATATTCCGTGATGAATCCCCAAATATAGGGATCCACATCACCGAAACTTCGATCGCCCCAATGGCAGTCACGAATTTCATCTGAAACCCGCTTGACACATTCAGCCCATGTCATGGCGTCTTTCTTTTTCTGGTGTTTCTTCCCGCTAAGTTCGCTTGGTTTGTGTGCCAGCAGCTTCAACATCAAAGCTTGGAAGCGCTCAAACAGACGATCATATTTGCCAATGCGTGGCGGCTTCGGTGGCGGTGGTGGCGGGGAAGGTGGTCCGTAATTCCTATAATCCTTCACTGAGTTGATCAGCTTTGAAGCCAGTTTCAGAATCTTCTCGAAATCTTCAATGCTGGTTTCCGCCCAAGGCTCTCTGTTTGCCGTGTAACTCTTGGTGCGGTCATACCAGCGGGTGAGCATATCCCAATCTTTGGCGAGTGCGGAATAGCGCTCGTCTAACGAAGTCCAGTACTTCTCTGCCAACTCAGTCCAATGCTGCGTATCTGCTTCGTCCATGGTTCCAATCCCTAGCACATCTGGAGGCCATGTAGCGGTTGTTACGGCGATGTCAATGCATTGAAAATTCTATAGTTCAGAAACCTGATTCTATATGTTGGAAACAAGATTCTATAGGTTGAATCCGAATCTATATGTTGGAATCTGAAAGTTTTGATCGGAAGCAGTCAACGAACGGCACCGAAACGTGGAAAAGCTCCCAAGCCGGATGGAATTGACTGATGAGAGGTCAGCGAGCCGAAATGGCCGTGTTTCGAATAAGCGCTCCTCGGCTTCGAGTTGGAGCGGCTGATGTTCCAACTGCTGAAGACAGGGTGGCTAATTGATTCATCGAGTGTGATCGCCAAAAAGCCTTTTGGAACAGGCACTCGGCCGGCAAAGCTGCCAAGGGGCCGGGTCGAACCGGGCTTGACTTGGCAGGCCGCGTTGCGTCACAGGCAGGAAAATTCGTGTATCAGGCAAGCAGAACCGAGCTTTGGGAGCCCACACATGGCCGTTGCATTCACCTTTCCGGGACAAGGCAGCCAGGCTGTCGGCATGGGCAAGGACCTCGCCGATGCCTTCCCCGAGGCGCGTAGGGTTTTTAGCGAAGTCGACGACGCGCTCGGCGAAAACCTGTCGAGGCTGATCTGGGAAGGGCCGGAAGAGACGCTGACGCTCACCGCCAACGCGCAGCCGGCGCTGATGGCCGTATCGCTGGCCGCGATCAGGGCCTTGGAAGCGCGCGGCTTCTCGCTGAAGGACAAGATTACCTACGTCGCTGGCCATTCGCTGGGCGAATATTCGGCGCTTGCCGCCGCCGGCTTCGTCTCGGTTGCCGATGCCGCCAGGCTGCTGCGCATCCGCGGCAATGCCATGCAAGCGGCGGTGCCCGCCGGCGAAGGCGCCATGGCGGCGATCATCGGACTGGAGCAGGCCGATGTCGAAGCCGCCTGCGCCGAGGCTGCCAAAGGATCGGTCTGCCAGATCGCCAACGACAATGGCGGTGGCCAGCTGGTGATTTCCGGCGCCAAGGCAGCGGTCGAACTGGCTGCCAAACTGTGCACGGAAAAAGGCGCCAAGCGAGCGCTGATGCTGCAGGTCTCCGCGCCCTTCCATTCGGCGCTGATGGCGCCCGCCGCCGAGATCATGCGCGAGGCGCTGGCCGGGGTAACCAAGAACGCGCCTGTCGTGCCGCTCGTCTCCAATGTCACGGTCACTCCGACCAGCGATCCCGAAATCATTGCGCGCCGTCTGTTCGAACAGGTGATCGGCCGCGTGCGCTGGCGCGAGACGGTGGAGTGGTTCGGCGCGAACGGCGTCACCACGCTCTATGAAGTCGGCGCGGGAAAAGTGCTTTCAGGGCTGGCCCGGCGCATCAACCGCGAAATCGCCACGGCATCGGTCGGTTCCGCGGCCGAGGTCGAAACCGCACTGGCGGCGCTCGGGTGAGGCGCCGCGTGTGAATTTGATGGCGCGGCTTGTATCGCTGAAGATATTCCGTTGGTGATGGCAATCGGATACCCGCGAGACGTATACAGATAAGGTTGCTCGCTGAGCTTCCGAAACCAAAGAGGAAAACACATGTTCGAACTGACCGGCCGCAAGGCACTTGTCACCGGCGCGTCGGGAGGCATCGGCGAGGCGATCGCCAGGGTGCTGCATGCGCAAGGCGCCATCGTCGGCCTGCACGGCACGCGCGTCGAGAGACTGGAGGCGCTGGCCGCCGACCTGGGCGACCGGGTGAAGCTGTTTCCGGCCGACCTGTCGAACCGCGATGAGGTCAAGGCGCTCGGCCAGAAAGCGGAGGCCGATCTCGAGGGCGTCGACATCCTGGTCAACAATGCCGGCATCACCAAGGACGGGCTGTTCGTGCGGATGTCGGACGCCGACTGGGACAGCGTGCTCGAAGTCAATCTGACGGCCGTGTTCAGGCTGACGCGTGAGCTGACCCATCCGATGATGCGCCGTCGCCACGGCCGCATCATCAACATTACCTCGGTGGTCGGCGTCACCGGCAATCCCGGCCAGACCAACTACTGCGCCTCCAAGGCCGGCATGATCGGCTTTTCCAAATCGCTGGCGCAGGAGATCGCCACCCGCAGCATAACCGTCAACTGTGTCGCCCCGGGCTTCATCGAATCGGCGATGACCGACAAGCTCAACGACAAGCAGAAGGAGGCGATCATGGCCGCTATCCCGACGCGCCGCATGGGCACCAGCGCCGAAGTGGCGTCCGCCGTCGCTTATCTTGCCTCCAACGAGGCCGGCTACGTCACCGGCCAAACCATCCATGTGAACGGCGGCATGGCGATGATCTGATCGGGTCGGCCAAAGCATGCATTTCGGGCCGGGCCCGGGCATTCGCGGTGGCTTTGAGACGGCGACAGGCAACGCCTGGGCGGGCTGTGAAAAGGGACCATTTCGGCTTGGACGCCCACGATTTTTCGTGTAAATGCGGCCCGCAACCCGGCGGTTCGGGCAAAAACCGGTCTGCGGCCATTGCGTTTCCGGCGGGACCATCTTTCAGCTTGATTAGCGGCATTCCGCCCGCTAACGAAGACAGACAACCAAAAGACGAGGATGCCCCAAATGAGTGACACCGCAGAGCGCGTCAAGAAGATTGTCATCGAGCACCTGGGCGTCGATGCCGACAAGGTGACGGAGCAGGCGAGCTTCATCGACGATCTGGGCGCCGACAGTCTCGACACGGTCGAACTCGTCATGGCGTTTGAAGAAGAATTCGGCGTCGAGATCCCCGATGACGCGGCTGAAACCATCCTGACGGTGGGCGATGCCGTGAAGTACATCGACAAGGCTTCGGCCTGACGCTTTCCGCAGTCATCACCGGGGAGGACCTGCGATGAGGCGTGTCGTCGTCACGGGCCTTGGGTTGCTGTCGCCGTTCGGCATGGGCTTCGAGCACAGCTGGAAGGAACTTCTGACCGGCCGCAGCGCCGCCAAGCGCATCACCGAGTTCGAGGTGGAGGATCTTGCCTGCAAGATCGCCCATGTCGTTCCGCGTGGTGACGGCAGCAACGCCACCTTCAATCCCGAGGCGGTGCTCGAGCCGAAGGAACTGCGCAAGATCGGCGACTTCATCCTGTACGGGATCGCAGCCGCCGACGAGGCGCTGAAGGATTCCGGCTGGCAGCCGAAGACCCATGCCGAGCAGTGCGCCACCGGCGTTCTGATCGGTTCGGGCATTGGCGGCATCGAAGGCATCGCCGAGAACGCGATGATCCTGAAGGAGCGCGGCCCGCGCCGCATCAGCCCCTTCTTCATCCCCGGCCAGATCATCAATCTCGTCTCCGGCCAGGTTTCGATCCGGCATGGGCTGAAAGGCCCCAACCATGCCGTCGTCACCGCTTGCTCGACCGGCGCGCATGCGATCGGCGACGCAGCCCGGCTGATCATCTGGGGCGATGCCGACGTCATGGTCGCCGGCGGCGCCGAAGCGCCGGTGACGCGACTGTCGATCGCTGGCTTCGCTGCCTGCCGTGCGCTCTCGACCGAGCGCAACGACGCGCCGCAAACGGCTTCGCGGCCCTATGACCGCGATCGCGACGGCTTCGTCATGGGCGAGGGCGCCGGCGTCGTCGTGCTTGAGGAACTCGAGCATGCCAAGGCGCGCGGCGCGAAGATCTATGCGGAAGTGACCGGCTACGGCCTGACCGGCGACGCCTATCACATCACCGCACCGGCTGAAGATGGCGACGGCGCATTCCGTTGCATGACGGCGGCGTTGAACCGGGCAAAGCTGACGCCCGCCGATGTCGATTACATCAACGCGCACGGCACTTCGACCATGGCCGACACGATCGAGCTCGGCGCTGTCGAGCGGCTGGTCGGCAATGCCGCATCGAAGATTTCGATGTCGTCGACCAAGTCGTCGATCGGCCATCTCCTCGGCGCGGCAGGGGCTGCCGAAGCGATCTTTTCGATCCTCGCCATCCGCGACAACATCGCGCCGGCGACCATCAACCTTGACAATCCGGAGCGTGAGACCGCGATCGACCTGGTGCCGAACAAGCCGCGTGCCCGCCAGATCGACGTGGCGTTGTCCAATTCCTTCGGCTTCGGCGGCACCAACGCTTCACTGGTCTTCCAGCGCTACAATGGCTGACCGTCCGCCTGCCGGACGGCGCTTCGGCGTGTCGTCAATTTTGCCATATTCGCCCCTACTCTGCCGCAGGGGATTCGTTGAGAGATCAAACGGTAGGGCGAAATGAACACAAATCCGGCCGGCAACGGAGAGTTCGGGCAAGGGCAGGCGACATCGGGGCCGATCGTACCGAAGACAGCCGCCGAAGCCTTGCGGCCGGAGGCCGGCACGCCGCCGCCGAAGCGCTCGCGTGCTTCGCGCAGTCAGGTCGTCGTGTTCATGAACTTCGTCATCTCCTTGGTGATGCTGATGGTTCTGGCGGCGGGTATCGCGCTTTACTTCGGCAAGCAGGAATTCACCGAGCCCGGCCCATCGGCCAATGGCGACACCTTCCTGGTCAAGCCGAACACCGGCGTCCAGGATATCGCCGACCAGCTCGAGCGGCGCGGCCTGATCAGCGACGCCCGCATATTCCGTCTTGGCGTTAGGGCCTTCGGCAATGATTCGGCGCTGAAGGCCGGCGAATACGAGATCAAGCCCCGGGCGTCCATGCGCGACATCATGGAATTGCTGAAGAGCGGCAAGTCGGTCATGTACTCGCTGACCATTCCCGAAGGGCTGACAGTCGAGCAGGCGCTGGCGCGCATCGCAGGCGAGCCCGCCTTGAGCGGCGACATGCCGGCCACCGTGCCTCCAGAGGGCAGTCTCGCCACCGATACGCTGCGCTTCACGCGCGGCGCCACGCGCCAGCAGATGATCGACAAGCTGCTGGCCGACCAGAAGAAGCTGGTCGAGGAGGTCTGGCAGCGGCGCGCCGCCGACCTGCCGCTCGCCAGCATTGACGAGTTCGTCACGCTGGCCTCGATAGTCGAGAAGGAAACAGGCAAGGGCGATGAGCGCTCGCGCGTCGCCGCGGTCTTCCTGAACCGGCTGGCCAAGGGCATGCGCCTGCAATCCGATCCGACCATCATCTACGGTCTGTTCGGCGGCAAGGGCAAACCCGCCGACCGGCCGATCTATCAGTCGGACATCCAGAAGCCGACGCCCTACAACACCTATGTGATCAACGGCCTGCCGCCGACGCCTATCGCCAATCCCGGCCGCGCGGCGCTGGAGGCGGTAGCCAATCCATCAAAGACCGACGACCTCTATTTCGTTGCCGACGGCACTGGCGGACACGTCTTCGCCGCCACGCTTAACGAGCACAATGAGAACGTTGCGCGCTATCGAGCCCAGCAGAAGAAGCAAGTCGACGACGCGGCCAAGGCTGATGCCAAGGTGGAGGGGCAGACCGACGCGCCCATTGACGGCGACGCGGGGGCGGCCCAGTAGCGGCGCACGGTTTTTCCAGCTCGTCCACGCTATCGGTTGAAGACAGGAGCGTTTGGATTTATCGGGGCGCCTCGTAAGCCGATTGGCAGGCGGGCATTTCGGCTTTCTGAAGGTGCGCGAGGCCGGATCAAGCAGTATCCGTAATACGCGCCAGGGGGTATGCAGGCACCATGAATTTGCAGAGCATGACCGGGTTTGCGCGTGCTGTCGCCGAGCATGACGGCACCTCGATTGCCTGGGAGGTCAAATCCGTCAACGGCAAGAGCGTCGAGGTGCGGCTGCGGCTGCCGCAGGGCTTCGAGCGGCTGGAGCCGGCCATCAGGCAGACGCTTCAGAAACGTTTCGCGCGCGGCAATTTTCAGGCGACGCTGACCATCACGCGCGCCGCCGGAATGCAGTCCCAGCCCGTTGTCAACGAGGCCTTCCTCAAGGACCTGGCCGGGCTCGCCAAGCGGATCGAGGAACAATTTGGTGTTGCTCCTGCGACCGCCGACGGATTGTTGTCGCTGCGCGGCGTGCTCGATATTCCCGAGACCACCGAAACCGAGGATGTGCGCACGGCGCTCGACAACGCCGTCATGGCGGCCCTCGATGTGGCGCTGGAGGGGCTGGAGCGGTCCCGCGAGGGTGAGGGCGCGGCACTTCGCACGCTTCTGCTGGGCCACATCGACGCCATCGAGGCGCTGACGCTGGGCGCTGAAGCGGATCCGTCGCGCGAACCGGCGGCCATCCGCGAGCGCCTCGCCGAACAGGTGCGGCTCTTGATGGATGCTTCGGCCAACCTCGATGTCGGCCGCTTGCACCAGGAAGCCGCCTTCCTCGCCACCAAGGCCGATATTCGCGAGGAGATCGACCGCTTGAAGACGCATGTGACGTCCGGTCGTGCATTGCTTTCCGGCGGCGGCGCCATCGGACGCAAGCTCGATTTTCTAGCACAGGAATTTAACCGCGAATCGAATACGCTGTGCTCGAAGTCGAACGCTGCCGCGGTCACCGCCATTGGACTGGAACTGAAGGCCGTGGTCGATCAGTTCCGTGAACAGGTCCAGAATCTGGAGTAGCCGATGGTCGCCAGGGATTTAGGGTCCCGCATTCGCCGCCGGGGCCTGATGCTCGTGCTGTCGTCGCCGTCGGGCGCCGGCAAGTCGACAATTGCGCGCAACCTTCTGGAGAGCGATTCCAGCCTCGAACTGTCGGTCTCCGTCACCACCAGGCCGCGCCGCGGCTCGGAGATCGAAGGCGTTCACTATCATTTCCGCACCATGCGCGAGTTCGAGCGGCTGCGCGATTCGGACGCCCTGCTCGAATGGGCGGAGGTGCATGGCAATTGCTACGCGACACCGCGCGAACCGGCGGAACTTGCGCTCGCTCAAGGGCGCGACATGCTGTTCGACATCGATTGGCAAGGCGCCCAGCAGCTCAAGGAGAAGATGCGCGCCGACATCGTCTCGATCTTCATCCTGCCGCCGTCGATGAAGGAGTTGAAGGCAAGGCTGAAGCGCCGCGCCGAGGATCAGGAAGCGGTGATCGAGACGCGGCTGAAGAACGCGCGCAACGAGATCGAGCACTGGAAGGAGTATGATTTCGTCATCGTCAACGATGATCTCGATCGCGCCTTCGCCGAAGTGCGCGGCATCGTTGTCGCCGAGCGGTTGCGGCGCGATCGTCGGCCCGGCTTGTTCGACTTCGTCTCGGGACTTTTGGACGAGAAGACGAGCTAGCCTTTCCTTTGCCCACGAAGATGGGCCGGCGGACAAGCCGAAGGCCGGCAGCACCAAACGATGTGCCCGGGCAGGTCGCGCCTGCAAGATGCGCTTTTCGGCGCCATAAATCAGACAATTGACGAAGAGGGCAGCGCCCCTAGTTTCTCCCGCACGAACGCGTCCGCGGCGCCGGTAACGGCCGGGGCGGCAGCGTTTCAGCGTACCGCCATGAGGGAGAGCAGATCTTGAAACGCTTCTGGCTGGGCGTTCTTGCCATCATCATTGTCTGCGGCGCCGGATTTTTCGCCTATGCCTGGAAGCCGGCAATCGATCCTGTCGAGCCGCCGCAACGATCGTCGTTCGACCCGGCGTTGATCGAGAAAGGCGCTGTGCTGGCCTCGGTCGGCAATTGCACCTCCTGCCACACCAGGCCCGGTGAAAAGTCCTATGCCGGCGGGCTCGCCGTGCCGACGCCGTTCGGCACCATCTATTCGACCAACATCACGCCAGATCCGCAGACCGGCATAGGCCGTTGGTCGCAGGCAGCCTTCAACCGCGCCATGCGCGAAGGCGTCGACCGCGAGGGCAGGCATCTCTACCCGGCCTTCCCATTCGATCATTTCACGCGTGTCTCCGATGAGGACAACCGCGCGCTCTACGCCTATCTGATGACGCGCCAGCCGGTGAACAACCCGCCGCCTCCGAACGAGTTGCCTTTCCCGCTCGATATGCGCCTGGTGCTGGCCGGCTGGAAGCTGCTGTTCTTCGACAGGGGCGCCTATCAAAACGATGCGTCGCAAAGCACGCAGTGGAACCGCGGCGCCTATCTGGTCGATGGGCTCGGTCATTGCGGCGCCTGCCACACGCCGCGCAATCGGTTCGGCGCGGAAGAGAAGGGGTCGCACATGGCCGGCGGCGAGGCCGAAGGCTGGACGGCCTTTGCGCTCGAGGGCACTTCACCGGCGCCGATACCGTGGACGCATGACAGCCTGTTTGCCTATCTCAGGCAAGGCTGGCATGCCGACCACGGCGTCGCCAATGGCCCGATGGGCGAAGTGACGGGCAATCTCGGCCGGCTTCCCGATGCCGACATCGACGCCATGGCCACTTACGTCATGTCGCTCATGGGCGAACCATCCGCCGAACGGACGGCCGCCGCGCGGGCCATCCGCGGCCGCGCCGCGGCCGACCCGGCGTCGACCGCCGGCGTGGCGCCGACATCCGCCGATACGCCGGCGGCGCGTGGAGCCGTCATCTACCAGGCGGCATGCGCCACCTGCCACGACGGCAGCCGTCCGCCGCCTTTCGGCGGTATCAATTTCCATCTGTCGAGCGCGGTCAACGCGCCAGATCCGCAGAACGTCATCAACACGGTGCTGTTTGGCCTGCCGGCGGCGAGTGGGCGCCCGAGCGCCATCATGCCGGGATTCGCAGCGACGCTGAAGGACGACCAGGTGAATAACCTGCTGGCCTATCTGCGCGATGCCTTTGCCGGCAAGCCGGCCTGGCAGGATGCGGCCGCCAGGATCGCCGACACCAGGAGCGGAAAATACCAAGTCAGCGTCCGGCCCTCGGACGGCATCGAGCGCGGCCCGGACAATGTAGGAGCGAAGGACAGATGATCAATCTCAACGTCAACGGCATCTCCCACCACGTCGACGTCGATCCCGCGACGCCGCTGCTTTACGTGCTGCGCAACGATTTGAAGCTGAACGGCGCCAAGTTCGGCTGCGGCCTTGGCCAATGCGGCGCCTGCACGGTGATGGTGGACGGCAAGCCCGTCTTCTCCTGCCTGACGCCAGCGATGCTGGTGGAGGGCCGCGAGGTCAAGACCGTCGAGGGCTTGGGCACGATCGAGAACCCGGGTCCGATGCAGAAAGCGTTCATCGAGGAGCAGGCGGCGCAATGCGGTTATTGCATCGCCGGCATGATGATGCGGGCGCAAGCGCTGCTCGAGGCCAAACCCGATGCCGGTGAGGCCGATATCAGGCAGGCGCTGGAGCCCAACCTCTGCCGCTGTGGCACGCATATGCGCATCCTGCGGGCAGTGAGTCGCGCGCGCGACCTGATGAAATCGAAATCGGCCGGCCTCGCGCCGGCCGCGGCCGCAGGGAGGGCATGATGAACGCGCCGACCTTTCCCGACCTGACACGACGCGGCTTTCTCGCCGGGACCGGCGCGCTGGTCGTGTCCTTCACCATTCCCGTGCAGGCTCAGGAGGCGGCGCCCTCGGCACAGACGCCCGCGACGCCGGCCCCGGCCAAGAAACTGCCGGGCAGCCTTGCCGATACCCCCTCGCTCGACGCCTGGATCAGGTTGGATGCCGACGGTTCGATCACCGTCTTCACCGGCAAGGCCGAGCTCGGCCAAGGCACCAGGACGTCGCTACGCCAGATCGCCGCCGAAGAACTGGAGGTCGAGCCGGCTTCCATCAAGCTCATCACCGCCGACACCGCGCTGACGCCGAACGAGGGCTATACCGCCGGCAGCCAGACGATCCAGAACAGCGGCACCGCCATACGCTACGCCTCGGCGCAGGTGCGCCAGATCCTGGTCGCCAAGGCCAGCGAGAAGCTCGGCGTTCTGGCCGACCAGCTCAAGGCGGCAAGCGGCAGGATCACCGGGCCGGATGGGAAGTCCGTGGGCTATGGCGAACTGGTGGTGGCGGATTTGCTGCATGTGGACGCATCGGCCGACACAGCGCTGAAATCGCCGGACAGCTATCACGCGATCGGCAAGCCGTTTGCCCGCGTCGATATTCCGGCAAAGGTAACGGGCGGCGAGGCCTATGTTCAGGACATGCGGCTTCCCGGCATGGTGCATGCCCGCGTCGTTCGCCCACCAAGCTATTCGGCCAAGCTCGTCAGCGTCGACGAGGCCGCCATCAAGACGATGCCGGGCGTGCTGGCGGTGATCCGCGACGGCGACTTCCTGGCCGTGGTGGCCAGGCAGGAATTCCAGGCGGTCCAGGCCATGCGCGCCATGGCCGCCAAGGCGAAGTGGCAGGAGCAGCCGGCCTTGCCGGACCAGGACAATATCCCCGCCTTCCTCGAACGCTCGGTCGCCGAGGTCGGCACCGTGACCTCGGTCGGCGCGGACACGGCAGCCGGCGCAAAGACGCTGCAGGCGCAGTTCACCCGCGCCTACCAGATGCACGGGTCGATCGGCCCCTCGGCTGCCGTTGCCCTGTCGGACAAGGGTCTCATCACGGTGTGGACGCACACTCAAGGCGTTTATCCAGACCGCAAGGCGATTGCCGAGATGCTCGGCGTCGGACCGGAAAAGGTGCGCTGCATCCACACCGAGGGATCAGGCTGCTACGGCCACAATGGCGCCGACGACGCGGCGGCCGACGCCGCGCTGATCGCGCAGGCGCTGCCCGGCACGCCGGTGCGCGTGCAGTGGATGCGTGATCAGGAGCATTTGTGGGAGCCCTATGGCCCTGGCATGCTGACGCGCGCCAGCGCAACGCTCGACGCCGGCGGCAAGATCGTCAACTGGCACTATGACCTGTGGAGCAACAGCCACGGCACGCGGCCGGGAACGGCAGGTTCGCTGATCGCCGGCCGGCTGGTGGCGAAGCATTTCCCGCCTGATCCGGCCAAGCTGCAGATTTCGCCGCTCGGCAACGGCGACCGCAACGCCATCCCGCTATACGACGTGCCGAACCAGCGGGTGAACTGGCATTTCGTCGCCGACATGCCGGTGCGCGTCTCGTCGCTGCGCGGTCTCGGCGCCTACTGCAACGTCTTCTCGATCGAAAGCTTCATGGACGAGCTGGCGCTCGCGGCCGGCGCCGACCCGGTGGAATACCGGCTGAGGCATATGAAGGACCCGCGCGCCAGGAAGGTGATCGAGGTTGCGGCGCAAAAATTCGGCTGGAGCAATGATCCTATGCCGGAGGGCCGCGGTCGGGGGTTCGCCTTCGCCAAGTACAAGAATCACGCCGCCTATCTCGCAGTCGCGCTTGAAGCGGAGGTCGATCGCGACAGCGGCGCCATCGCCATCTCGCATGTGGTCTCGGCGGTCGACTGCGGCGAAGCGGTGGCGCCGGATTCGATCATCAACCAGACCGAAGGCGGTATCTTGCAGTCGCTAAGCTGGACGCTTTACGAGGCCGTCCATTTCGACGGCACCCGCATCCTGAGCGCGGATTGGTCAGCCTATCCGATCCTGCGCTTCAGCGCCGTTCCGGACAGCGTGGAAGTGCATGTCGTCGACAATCCCGGCACGCCCTATCTCGGCGTCGCGGAAGCAGCGCAGGGCCCGACAGCCGGCGCGATCGCCAACGCCTTCCGCCATGCGGCGGGAAAACGCATCTATGACCTGCCCTACACGCGCGAGCGCGTGAAAGCGGTGTTGGGCGTGTAGTTCGAAGCATGCGCCCGACAAGGATCGGATTGCGCCGCGCTTCCACGGCCGGCGGCATTACACCGCATTGGTCAGCCGCACGAACTCCTCGACATCGAGCGTCTCGGCGCGCCGGGTCGGGTCGATCCCGGCGCGTTCGAGCAGGGCCTCGCCGCCGAGGCTCTTCACGCTCTGCCGCAGCATCTTTCGGCGCTGGCCGAAGGCGGCTTCCGTGACGCGGCCGAGTTTTTTCACGTCGGCGCATAGCGGTGTCACACGCGGCTCGAGATGGACCACGGAGGAGGTCACCTTGGGCGGCGGTGTGAACGCCTGGGGCGGCACGTCGAACGCTATCCTGGCCTGCGTGCGCCACCCCGCCAGCACGCCGAGCCTGCCATAGGCTTCGCTGCCAGGCGCGGCGACGATACGCTGGGCCACCTCACGCTGGAACATCAGGGTCATCGAGGCATAGAAGGGAGGCCAATCCGCGACGGTCAGCCAGCGGACCAGCAGTTCCGTGCCGATATTGTAGGGCAGGTTGGCCACGATCCTGACCGGACCGCCGTCACCGGCGGTCGCGGCAAGCGTCGGGAAGTCGATCTTCAGAGCGTCGCCGGAAACGACCTCCAGCCGGCCGGGGTAATGGGCCGCTATCTCGGCAAGGGCCGCCAGGCAGCGTTCGTCGCGCTCGATGGCGACGACCTTGCGCGCGCCGTTGAAAAGCAGGGCCCTTGTCAACCCGCCAGGGCCAGGGCCGACCTCGATCACCGTCGTCTCCGCCAGGCTGCCGGCGGCGCGCGCTATCTTGCCGGTCAGGTTGAGGTCGAACAGAAAATTCTGGCCCAGTGCCTTCTTTGCCTGCAAGCCGTGGCGCTCGATGACCTCGCGCAGCGGCGGCAGCCCATCCATGCTCATGAGTTGAGCCTCATTGCGTGACAAATTTGGCGTCGGTGTCGGCCAGCTGCCGTGCAAGCCGCAGCGCCGCCATCAGGCTGTCGGGCCGGGCGATGCCCTTGCCGGCGATATCGAAGGCGGTGCCGTGGTCGGGCGAGGTGCGGATGAAGGGCAGGCCGAGCGTGACATTGACCGCTTCATCGAAGGCCAGCGCCTTGGCCGGTATCAGCGCCTGGTCGTGATACATGCACAGCGCCACGTCGTAGCCGGCCCGGGCCCGGGCATGGAACAAGGTATCCGCGGGCAACGGCCCGAACGCGTCGATGCCTTCGGCTCGCAGGATCTCGATTGCCGGTCGGATGATGCGCTGGTCCTCCAGGCCCATGGAGCCATCCTCGCCCGCATGCGGGTTGAGGCCGGCGATGGCGAGCCGTGGGTTGGCGATGCCAAAGCGGTCCCTGAGGTCGGCGGCGGTGACCCGCGTCGTGGCGAGGATCAGGTCGGTGGTCAGCGCCTTCGGCACTTCGGCCAGCGCGATGTGAATGGTGACGGGAACGGTGCGCAGGTCGGGGCCTGCCAGCATCATCACCGGCATCGCTTCCACGCCGCTGTGCTGCGCCGCCAGATACGCCAGATATTCGGTGTGGCCGGGAAAGCGGAAGCCGGCGTCGTAGAGCGGCTTCTTGGCGATCGGGCAGGTGACGACGGCCGCGGCGTCGCCGGCGAGGCTAGCGGCCACCGCCCGATCGATCGCTTCGATGATACCCGCCGCATTGGCCGGGTCCGGCTGGCCGGGGCTGTCGATGAAGCGGGCAGCCAGCGTAACGACCGGCAGTGCGTGGCCAAAGACCTCGGTTGCCTGCGCTGGCGTCGTTTCCTCGATAGGCAGCGAAACGCCGAGGCGGCGCGCCCGCGAGGCGATCAGCGCGGGATCGGCGAGGAGATAGAAGGGCGGAAGGGCTGCGGCTGTACGCGCCAGAAACGCGGCAATCGCGATTTCCGGCCCGATGCCGGATGGATCGCCGACGCTCAACGCCAGCGCGCGCATCGCCCTGTCCACCTCAGCGCTTGACGATGCGGGCTTTTGCCTTCAGCTCGTCGACATATTTCTTGCTGAGATCGTCGGCCGCCTTGTCGTTGGAGCCTTCGCTCTGGAACACCATCTGGGCGACCTTGTCGTCGGACACCTCGCGCGACGAACAGATGCCGATGAACTCGACACCGCGCTCAGTTTGGCGGGTAGGCGTGGCGCCGCCAACCTTGGTGGCCTTGATCTGCTCGGCCCAGTCCGGCGGCAGTTGCGGCGCCAGCACCCGGCCGAGATCGCGAACCGTGACGTCGATCAGGCCCTTGGCGAACTGCCGCGTCGTGTTGCAGCCGTTGAAGCGGGCACGCATGGCGTCGGCTTCGCGCTTGCGCTTGCCCAGCGTCGCGCTGCGTTCGGCCGCCGGCACGACGAAGATGACCTGCTGGAGCATGTATTCAGTGGCGCTCGGCTTGGAGCCGCCCTTGTCGAGCATGCGCCTGACCGCGTCCTGCTCGGTCACGCTGCCGCCCTCGCCGGAACGGTACCGCGCGCTCAAGGCCTGATTCCAGGCCATCTGGGCGCGGATGAACTCCTTGAAATGGCCCTTGCTGACGCCGGACTTTTCCATGACGCCGTCGAGCTGGCTGAGCTGCATCTTGTTGCTCGAGGCAAAGCGCTGGTACGCGGCCTCGACCTGCGCGTCGCTGATGTGAATCCCAAGCCGTCTGGCTTCGGCCATGCGCAAGGTCTGATCGATCATTTCCTGGCCGGCGTCGCCCTTCTTGCGCTGCAGCTTGAGGAAGGCGGCGCGATGCGCGATGTCGCCGCTGGTGATCGGTATGTCGTTGACGACGTACTTGATCTCGCTGGCGAACGCCGGCGGCGTGATGACGGTCATCGACACGGATGTCGCCACCACAAGCAGCGCCAACCCTGCTGAAAAGAGGTATTTCCTCATCGCAAACATCCCAATTCTATCCCGGTCCCGCCCAACTTCATCCTTCTTCGGGGTTTGTGAAGTCCCTGCCAGCCCTATGCGGCGAAACGATGTCGCGGACTACTGGGTGGTGTCGAAGGCGCTGCTCGACGATCCGAAATCGCCGAGGGTGCGGAACGACAGGTTGAAGCCGACACTCTGCGTCACCTCCCTGGTGTGCAGGTCGCGCGACTGCGAGTACGTCATCAGATAGGTGAAGCAGGAATCATTGTAGGCGAAACCGACCCCGTCCTTGACCAGCAGGCTTTCCTCGAGGTCATAGGTTCCCGTCCCGAACACGCGCCAGTTCTCGGCAAGATGCGTGGACGCGCCGAGCGTGACCTCGTGGCGGTCGGTGGTGAAACCATAGAGCGGCTGAGCCTGGATGAAGGCGTATTTGGCGCTCAGCGACACCGGTAGGCCGGAATAGGCGGCCTTTACCTCGGCGCGGCGAACCTCGAAGCTCTGCTCGTCGAAACGGCCGCTGACCGAGGCGGCGAACCCGTTCGGGCTGCTGACGCCAAACAGGCCGACATAGTCCGACTTGGTGTTTTCGAGGCCCGAATAGGCGCCGACATTGACCAGGTCCGGCGCGTCGAAGGAGTTCTCGCCGCCGATCTGGTAGGACTGGCCGAAGATGGCGTTGGTGCCCCAGCCGTTGATGTAGGAACCGGAATAGCGAAGGCCCACATTGGCGCGCGAGCCGCCTTCGATGCGGTCATAGCCAGAGAACTTGTCGCGCTCGAACAAGGTGCTCGCGTCGAAAACCATGCTCTGCGCATCTTCGTTCGGGACGGCAAGGCCGCCGACATATTGTTCGTTCGGGCGCAGGAAGACCTGCGCCATCGGCTCGAACACATGACTGGAGCCGCTGGCCATCGAAAACAGCAGCGGCCAGCTCATCTCGAGTCCGGCGGTTGCCATATAGCGGGCGAAAGACGAGCGCATATCATCCTGCTCGCCCAAATTCGTCGCCATGTGGTTGACGGCCGCGAGTGAAGCTGATGACGCGTTGACATAGTCGACGTCGCCCTGCAGCGCCAGCAAGGGTGTCAGCACCAACCCGTCATCGGTGACAAATGACCGCTTCCACTCGGCTTGGGCGGTGAGCCGGCCGGATTCGCCTTCGATCCCGCGCACACGTTGGGTGCCTGAATTGGGGTCGTAAGGGGTGAAATAGGTCTCGTCGAGGTCATCGCGGCGAATGACGCGCGAATTGACGTTGAACGACAACTGGCCGCCTGCGACCGATGTATCCGGAATGTAGGCATAGTCGAGCGAGGGCAGCACCCAGGGCTGCTGGCCGCTTCGCGCAGCGATGCTGCTGTCGAGTGTGTTTTCCTGCACCTCGAAATGCATGGCGCGCAGGTCGAAATAATTACGGCCGTCGAGCCCCGTCAGGTAAACGGACGACTGGTGAACGGACCCGTTGTATTTGTCGATGGCGTAGGTGTTCGAGAAGTTCTTGTCGGTCTGCAGCAGCACGTCCCAGCCGAAATTCCAGCGCGAATTGATGGCGAACTGGCCTTGTGTGCCCATCATGCCGCGGAATTTGTTGGGATCGCCGGCCTCGCCCGAATCGATATTGCGGCCGGCGGCGTCGATGAAGGCATCGGGGTCTCGCTGCTGAATCCCCGCGATCTTCAGGCTGTATTCGCCATTGTTGAAGCGCTGGCGCCACTCGGCCTCACCAAGAAAGCCCTGCTTGGTAAAGCCGGTGCCGGTGACGGTCAGGTCGTAGGTCGGCGAGAGCGCGAAATAATAGGGGACCTTCACCCCCACGCCCAGATCGCTTTTGAAGACGATGCCGGGGATCAGGAAGCCGCTCTTGCGCTTCACCGTCGGGTCGGCGATCTCGAACGCCGGCAGGTAGGCTAGCGGGAAGCCGAAGAATTCGAAATTCGCGTTCTCGAAGCGGACCGTCTTCTTTTCGCCGTTCCAGATGATCTTCCTGGCCTTCACACGCCAGGTCGGCGCCTTGTCGGGCTTGTCCTCGCACGGTTCGCAGGCAGTGTAGACGCCATTGTGGAAGGTGGTCAGCACGCCGCCCATGCGTTCGGCGCTTTCGGCGGCGAAATAGGCCTTGTCGATGGTTTCGACGCGGAGCGCGTTGACGAAACCGTCGGCGAAGTCGTCGGTGATGTCGATATGATCCGAATTGATCTTGGTGCCGTCGCTGTTGATCACCTCGACATTGCCGCTTGCGACCATGCGCTTGGTGTTGCGGTTGTACTCGACCTTCTGCGCGACAAGTCGGTTGCCGCCATAGTCGATCTGCACGCCGCCGACGGCGGTCACGGTCTGATTGTCGTTGTTATAGACCAGCGTATCGGCCGCCAGCAGCATCTGCGAGCCGGACGGCACCTTGGTCGCCATGTCGCCGACATCCTGCGCGATCGCAGGCAGCGGAACCGCGCATGCAAACAGGCATGCCAAGGCGGTCGCCGCATAAAGGCGCGCCAAACCGGCCTGCCTGTTACTGGGCAAAAAGGCCTCCCTCACTAGCCGTCTTCCTTGTATAGCAGGAAAGTCACCCCGAAGAACATAGCTACCACGACCGGCACCCAGGCAGCTACGACAGTCGGCACGAACCCCGCCACGCCGAATGCCTTCACCAGCACCGAAACGACATAAAGCAGAAACCCGGCAACGACGCCACCCAGAATCATCGTTGCCGATTGCCCCATCCTCGCAAATCGCATTGAAACTGTTGCCGCAATTAGCGTCATGGCGACGAGCAGGAACGGCAACGCCACCAGCGAATCGAACTGCATGGCAAAGGCATTTGCCTTGAGGCCGAAGGAACGGGCAACCTCGATTTTTCCCGGCAGATCGTAGAATGGAATGGTCTCCGGGCGCGCCAGCCGCTCCTGCACGAATTCGGGCTTCAGATTGGTCGGCACGCGATCGTTTGCCGCAGGCTGGATGGTGCCGTTCCTGAAGGTCTTGACGTCCTGCAATTCCCAGTAGCCGTCCCGCAGGTAGGCGTGCGCGGCATCCTTGCGCTCGACGATATCGCCTTGCGGGTCGAGGATGAAAAAGACAGCGTCAGCCATCTCCAGGCCCTGGTTGAGGATGGCGCGCGCTCCGATGATGGTGTCTCCGGAGCTGGTTTTCTGCCGGATCCAGGGCGCGGCGTCGGCCGACACCGTATTCGACTTGCCCGAGCGCAACTGGGTTTCGATCTGTTCGGACCAGGAAAAGGCGTGCGCTGCGAGCGGATTGATGAGACCGACCGACAGGACGCCGAACAACAGCGCTCCGATGCAGCACGGCAAAAGGAACTGCCAGGCCGAAACGCCGGCTGAGCGCGCTATGACCAGTTCATACCTGCGGTTGAGCGAGACCAGCGTCGCCATCGCCGAAAAGAGACCGACAAACGGCACGGTCTGCAGCATGATCATCGGCATCCTGAGTCCGGAAATGGCCAGCGCCGTTCCATAGGTGAAGCCGGGCAGGCCGGTCGTGCGGCCGGAAAGCTCGGTGAAATCGATCAGGAACACCAGCGCAAGCAGGCCGATGAAGAACCACACGGTGATCGTGACATAGCGGAAGAAGAAGTAGCGTCCCAGCGTCCAGCCCATCAGCTGACCCCCTGGCCCGAGGCGCTGCGCCTGGACAGGCGCAGCTTGACGGCATTCCAGGCGTCAGCCATCCGGCTGGCGAGATTCGTCAGCCAATCTGCCCAGGCCACTGGCAGTTCCATCGTCCGGTTGGATGCGATGAACCAGATTGCCACCGCCGACGACACGATGGGCACGCCGTAGACCATATACGCATATTGCGGGACCTCGTCGGCCTTGCTGGCGGCGAAGAAGCCCAGCCAGCGCACGAACAGCGATATCGCGATGGCCGTGATCAGCGGATTGACGCGCGCCTCGCGATGCGAGCGTGCGTCTCCGGCGACCGCGAGTGCGATCAGGGCGAAAACCATGGAATAGAGCCATTCCGAGAACCGCTGGTCGACCTCCGCCCGGTATTCGTTCGGGCGCTGCTGATAGACCTTGTCGTTGGCACTCGGGTTGAGCAGGTACTGGGTCGTCTGGTCTTTTGGCATCAGCGTCACCTCCGACGCTGCCGCCATGAAGGCCGACATGTCGAAGGCGTAAGAGGTGAAGCGGATGACCGAGAGGTCGCCGGTCAGCGTCTTTCGATGGATGACGCCGTCATTCATCATCAGCACCTTTTCGCCGCCGCGTTCGACGATGCTGCCGGTCTTGGCATAGTAGACGAGGTTGACGCCTTCCTCGCGCGAATCCGCGACGAAGATGCCGCCCAGCCGGTTGTCGGGAAGCCGCTCGCCTATCTGCAGGAACAGCCCATCATCGATCTTGCGGAATGTGCCCTCCTGGATGATCAGCGACAGAAGATCCGCGCGTGACTCCGCCACCAGCATCCGGTTCTTCTGGCGCGCGTAAGGGTCGATGCCGTTGTCGACGGCGAAGGAAAAGACGCTGGCTGCGGCCGCGAGAATCATGATCGGCCGCACGATGGTCCAGCGCGAGGCGCCCGCTGCGTTGACGACGGCAAGCTCCGAATCCGAATTCATGACGCTGAGCGTCTGCGCAACCGCCACCACAAGCGCGAAGGGCACCACGATCGGAATGATCGAGGGAAGAATGAGGGCGGCAACCTCGAAGAAGGTCAGCGCCGACTGGCCGCTGTCGGTGACGAGGTCGATCTTGGCCAGCACCTGCGTCGTCCAGACAATGGCCAGCGTCCAGGCCAGCGCTGCAATAAAGACCACGAAAGCGCGGCGCATGATGTAGCGTTCAACGACCTTCATGAAGGCTTTTCTCAATTTTCTCGAACGGCATCATGCCACCGGATAAGGGTAGCCGTCCGGCGACGCCCGCACAACTGGCTGCGTCGGGCTCTGTCAGGCAGACGATCCGGTTCCCGTCCCACATCGCGCGCCACGTTGGGCCGGAGTGTCGGCGGGATTGGATAAGAAAGGGCGAACATCGATGGTTAACAACAGGTTGCGGCCAAAAAGCGGAGCCGTGCCGCGACGAATCGCCGTCGATTCATGTGCCATATGGGGAGCCCGTTTGGCAAAGTCTTGCCAAATGCCGGAAAACGACCAAATGTCGCGGATCGCTCCCAACCGCTTCGCGCGAGCCGCGCATTCCCCGAAAGCAGGACATGATGAACCAGAGACCCTCGATCGCCTTCGCAAAATTCGCCGCGCCGCAGACCGCCGCGAACAGAAGGGGGACGGTCTTCGTGCTGGCGGCGGATGATGGTGGCCTGAGCGAAACCGCCGCGGCGTATGATCCCGGCAAGACGCTGGAACGGGCCTTCCCTGTGGCCGAATTCACGGCCAAGTTCGCCAGCGTGGTGGAAGTGCTGACGCCACAGGCAAGCTCGCTCGACAGGCTGGTCGCGATCGGCGCCGGCAAGGTATCCGGGCTCGACGAATACGCCTGGACGAAGCTTGGAGGCACCATCGCGGGGTCGCTACGCAAGGCGACGGACGTGGCGGTGGTGCTCGACGTGGTCGGCGCCTCGTCAAGCGGTGCGCAGGCGGCCAGCCTTGCCGCGGGTATTCTTCTGCGCAGCTATTCCTTCGATAAGTACAAGACCAGGAAAGACAAGGACGATGGCCAAGGCGACAAGGCCGAGCCGAAAAAGCCGGCCAAGATAACCATCCACACCGCCGATCCGGCGGGTGCGAAGAAGGCCTTCGCCGAGACCGAGGCGGTGATCGACGGCGTGCTTTTGGCACGTGACCTCGTCAACGAGCCGGCAAACGTCCTGGGACCGGTCGAGTTTGCCGCCCGCGCCAAGGAACTGGAGGCCCTCGGCGTCAAGGTCGAGATCCTGGCCGAGAAGGAACTGAAGAAACTCGGCATGGGGTCGCTGCTCGGTGTTGCGCAAGGCTCGCCGCGCGGCGCCCGCATGGCCGTCATGCAGTGGAACGGCGGCAAGGCCAAGGACAGCCCGGTCGCCTTCATCGGCAAGGGCGTCACTTTCGACACTGGCGGCAATTCGATGAAACCGGCATCCGGCATGGAGGACATGAAGGGCGACATGGGCGGGGCCGCGGCTGTGACCGGGCTGATGCATGCGCTCGCCGGCCGCAAGGCGAAGGCCAATGTCGTCGGCATCATCGGGCTTGTGGAAAATGCCGTCGACGGCCATGCGCAGCGTCCCGGCGACATCGTTACCTCGATGTCGGGCCAGACCATCGAAGTGCTCAACACCGATGCGGAGGGGCGCCTGGTGCTGGCCGACGCGCTCTGGTACTGCAATGACCGCTTCCAGCCGAAGTTCATGGTCAATCTGGCGACGTTGACCGGCGCGATCATGGTCGCGCTCGGCCAGCACTATGCCGGCCTGTTCTCCAACAATGACGAACTGGCGGAACGCCTGGCGACAGCCGGGCAGTCGACGCAGGAGCGACTGTGGCGCATGCCGCTCGGTCCTGAATATGACAAGCTGATCGATTCCAAGAATGCCGATATGAAGAACATCGGCGGCCGCTATGGCGGCGCCATCATCGCCGCGCAGTTCTTGCAGCGCTTCGTCAAGGACACGCCCTGGGCGCATCTCGACATCGCAGGCACCGCCATGGGGGCGCTGTCGAACGAAATCAACCAGTCCTGGGGTTCCGGCTTTGGCGTGCGGCTGCTCGACCGGCTCGTGCGCGACCACTACGAGAGCTGATCGGGACCCATGGCCGACGTGCTGTTTTATCACCTGACCGAATCGACGCTGGAGGATGCGCTGCCCGGCCTCCTTGAGCGCAGCGTCGATCGCGGCTGGCGCGCCGTGGTGCAGACAGGCACCGAGGAGCGGCGCGACGCGCTCGACCAGCATCTGTGGACGTTCCGTGACGATTCTTTCCTCGCGCACGCCACTGATCGCGAAGCCCATCCCGCTGAACAGCCGATCCTTTTGACCACCGGCGAAGGCAACCCGAACGCGGCGCAGATACGCTTCCTGGTGGACGGCGCTGCGCCGCCGGACCTTGGCGGCTACGAGCGCGCCGTGTTCCTGTTCGACGGCCACGATGCGGCCCAGGTCGAGGCCGCCCGCGGGCACTGGAAGACGATGAAAGACGCCGGCCACGCGGTGACGTATTGGCAGCAGACGCCCGACCGCCGCTGGGAACGCAAGGCCTGAGGGACGTCAGCGGCGGCTGATCACTGCCTTGTTGATAATGTGGATCGCGATCATCGAGCCGGAAGAAACCTGTCGCTCGTCACATGAGCAGCCTTACTTCTTCACTTGCGGATGGATCGTCTCCCCGCGCTTGAGCATCTCGACAAAACTCTCGATCTTCTTCCTGCGCCCGGCTTCGGTCTTCATGTTGTGGATACGGAAGGCGAGCGCGAAGCGGTTCTGCGCGCTGAGTTTTTCGAGCATTTGCCGAGCCTCTGGCTCGGCATCGATCGCGGCCTGCAGGTCATCGGGAATTTTCATGTCCTTGCCGCTGGCATAGGCACGCGCCCAGCGGCCATCGGCCTTGGCGGCTTCGACCTCGGCGAGCCCATGCCGCGTCATCCGGCCGTCGTCGATCAGCCGGGCGACATTGTCGATGTTGATCTGGCTCCAGATGCTTTTCTTCGTCCTCGGCGTGTAACGCTGCAGGAAGCTCTTGTCGTCGAGCCCCTTGCGCACCGCGTCGATCCAGCCCCAGCACAGCACGACCTCGATCGCTTCCTTTGCCGAGATCGACTTCAGTCCCGAGCCAGTCTTGTGGATTTTGATCCAGACCTCGGTTTCCCTGTCATGATGTTCGCCGAGCCAGGTATAAAAGCTCTCGGCGTCCTCGAATTCGTGCACCTTGTCGGGCTCGACCTTGACCGGCGCCATTTGCGGCCTCGTCCATGCTTTGCGATTGCACTTTCAATGCGGCATTTCCCGCTGGATGACAATCGAAGGCGAAGATGATGGCTGTCGGATGAGGGCAGTTCTGCGGTGGCCCGCAGGCGCGGACCACCGCGGGTGTCGTTTCACTGCCCGCCCATTTCCTTCTTGAACGTGTCGAAATCGACCTGCATGCCATTGAAGATGGTGCTCCAATGGCGGGTCAGCGCCGCCATCGCCACCGCCTCCTGGATTTCCTCATCGGTAGCGCCGGCGCGCTTGGCGTTTTGCGTGTCCGACCAGATGCAGTAGTTGCACGGGATCTGCGCCGCCACTGCCAGCGAGATCAATGACTTTACCTTTGGCGGCAGCGCCGTCTTGTCGCTGAGTTCGATGGCCTTGACCTCGGCCCAGGCGCCGGGCAGACCGGCTTTGGGAAGTTGCTTCACAAAGCTCGGCACGCCGCCCATGGTCGACTGGATGTCCTTTATGGTTGCATCGTAGTCGTCGGCATAGGCAGGGGCCGCGGCGAGGACGCAGGCCACGGCGGTTAGAGCCAACGCACGATGGAGGGACGAATGCACGGATTTGGCAATGCGATGGTGTGACATGTTTTCCTCCTCTGGTCTTTGTTAGCCTTACTGTGTAAGGTGAAGCGAAAAATGAACCTTACGCTGTAAGTTGTCAAGCGCGGCCATGGACTCATCGATCAAAAAAAAGCGAGCACGCGGACGGCTATCCCGCGAGATGATCGAGGATGCCGCTTTCGAGGTGATCGAGAAGGAGGGCCTTTCCGGTTTTTCGATGCGCAAGCTCGCCGCCGTGCTCGGCTGCGAGGCGATGAGCATTTATCATCACTTCCCCTCGCAAGCGCACCTCTATGAAGCGCTGGTCGATCGCCAGGTCAGCGGGATGGTTATCCCCGACGACAGCATGCCGTGGCGCGACAGGATTCGGATGGTCATGCATGAGTTTCGCCGTGTTGCGAGTGAGCATCCGGCCTTTGCGCCATTCCTTGTCGTCTACCGGATGAATTCGCCGCCTTGCCTTGCGATGCTGAACGGCGTCATCGGCCTGTTCGAGGCTGGCGGTTTCGGCCCGGAACTCAGCGCCAGGCTGTTTCGCACCGCCAGCTATTATCTCATGGGCGCGATCCTCGACGAGACAGCGGGCTACGCCAAGGGCCCGTCGGCGGTGACCACCGTCGACGACGAGCAACTGGCGAAGGATTTCCCCAGTGTCATGGCGGCCGGGACCTATTTCGGCACCGGCGGTTTCGACAAGACATTCGAACTCGGCCTCGACATGCTATTGGACGAAATGGAGCGCCTGCGCGACAGCGCCAATGCAGGCTAATTGTCCGGCAACGTCCGATTACAAGGTGATTCCCTGAATGCGCTTTCTGTTCCTGTTGATCCTGCTCGCCGGCATCGGCGTCGGCGCCATCTATCCATGGGCGATGACCAATTTCTCCGGTCACCAGATCGGCAACTGGCGGGTCTATGAGGGTGGCCGCTTCAGGCAGGTCACAGTGCCGCTTGCCGCGCGCGATGCGCCGGTCAGGGTGCTGGTCGACTTGACCGCGAGGGCCGAGCGCATCGTTTCGCAGCAGCGCACGGTGCTGACGCTGACAGCCGCCTCCGGCGGCCGCACGGTGCTTGCCTCGACGCTTCAGTTCAATCATTCCGACAATCCGCGTCAGGCGAGCCCGCAACTGCCCGACAAGATCTTCCGCGATGAGGCTGGCGTGATCCGGACCGTCGGCCCCGGCCCCTATGTCTTCACCGTCGGTCCCGGCGACGCCGACGACATCCCGATACGCGCGGTCGATCTTGTCTTGCGCTCCGGTGTGGGCGAGACCGACAGCCGTGCGCGACCGGTTGGCTTCGCGCTGATGGCGATCGGCTTGATCGGCTTCCTGCTGTCCTTGCGTTCTGCCGGCGGCCGGCCGCAAAATCCGAATTCACAGCCACCGCCGCCACGTTGGGGCAGGGGTTCCACATGAACTATCGCCACGCCTATCACGCCGGAAATTTTGCCGACGTCCTCAAGCACGTCGTGCTGACGCGGCTGCTTGAATATCTGAAGCAGAAGGACAAGGCGTTCCGCGTCATCGACACTCATGCAGGCATCGGCCGCTACGATCTGTCCTCGCCCGAGGCGCAGAAGACCGGCGAATGGCAAGGCGGCATCGGCCGGCTGGTCGATGCCGCGCCCGAAGCCCAGGCCGCAATGCTGCTCGCTCCCTATCTCGACGCGGTGCGTGCGTGCAACGCAGACGGTCCATTGAAAAAATATCCGGGCTCGCCGCTGGTCGCGCGGCACCTTCTGCGTAAGCAGGACCGGCTATCGGCGATCGAGCTGCACCCGAAGGATGTCGCGAAGCTGAAGACGGAATTCGCCGGCGATTTCCAGACAAGGGTGATCGAGCTCGACGGCTGGCTGGCGCTCGGCGCACACCTGCCGCCGAAGGAAAAGCGCGGACTGGTGCTGATCGATCCGCCATTCGAGGAAGAGGGCGAGTTCGGCCGCCTCGTCGACGGGCTGGCGAAGGCGCACAAGCGCTGGCCGGGCGGCATCTATGCGCTGTGGTATCCGATCAAGGACCGCAAGGCGGTGATTGGCTTCCGCAAGGCACTGAAGGAAACCGGCGTTCCGAAATTGCTCGACATCGAATTCGAAATCCGGCCCGCGTCGCAAGAGCCCAACCTCGACGGCAGCGGCCTGGTCGTGGCCAACCCGCCTTTCACGCTGGAAGGTGAATTGCGCATTCTCCTGCCGGCCCTGCACAAATTGCTGGTCTTGGAAAAGCCGGCCCACTGGACGCTGAACTGGCTGGCAGGGGAGTAGCAGCGGGATGCAGGCTGCGAGCGGCGTCCTTACAAATGCGCCAAGACAAACAGTTAAAGCGGGTCTGCGGCCGGCCCGGCTCCGCTCTGCTGGAATTGGTGGCCGGCTTCTGCCTCGCCATCGGCGCCGCGGTGCCCTATGCCGCCGGCGCGCTCATCCTGTTCACGGTGGCGGCGAACCTGCTCGTCCTGCCCTTCTGGCGCCATCACGGGCCGCAAAGACAGGCGCTGAGGTCCGCCTTCCTGGTCAACATCGCCGTTATCGGCGGGCTGCTGCTGGCGGCGCGCCCCGGCTGATGGCCGGCGGCCAAAGCCGGCGGCCACGCCCTGGAAACCATTGTCAATGCAATCGCTTGACCGCCGCCCGGCGAATCCCGCACAGTGCACGCAATCGACCTTGAGAGGCTGCCATGACTCGCTTCGCCCGCTCCGCCCTTGCCGCCCTGATCTCGCTCTGCACGCCATTTGGCACATCGCTTGGCTTCACCCAGGCGGCGCAAGCCGCCGATCTTGCCGTCTATTCTGACGAGGACAGCGGCATTTGCGGCGAAGCCTGGGTGCTGAACAAGATCACCAGCCGCTTCTCCTATCAGGTGCGGCACGTCCCGCACCTGCCGGATGTCGCGATCACCGATTTCCACCGCATCCACCAGCACCGCTACTTGCCGGCCAGCGAGGAATGGCCGATCGGCCGGCGCTATTGCGGCGCCACGGTCGCCCTGTCAGATGGCCGCGACCGCGCCATCTGGTACCTGATCGAGGAAGGCCAGGGCTTTGCCTCGATCGGCGACAATGTCGAATTCTGCGTCTCGGGCTTCGACCGCTGGATGGTCTACAACGGCCGCTGCCGCATCCTGCGCTAGCGGGCGGTTTCCAGTCTCGATTTCGTTAGAGCCTGCGGCTCAAGCCGCGGCCCTTTTCTGCGACTCGGGGTATCGGCCCTGACGAAAATATGTGCCGCGCGGCACGCGCCGACAATGTTTGCCAATCGCAGTGCTATTTCCTGCCTCGCGTCGCCTCGGCTTCACCGATGATCTTTCGAAGAAAGGCAACGTGACCGCGAAAAGCGCGGCGACCGATCGTCGTTGCTTTGATCCGTGTCCGCGGCCGCCGCCCGACGAAAAGCTTTTCAACATCGACGTAGCCCGCTTTGGCCAGCGTATCGAGATGCGCGCCGAGATTTCCGTCGGTGGTTTCGATCATGGCTTTCAGTTGCGTGAACTCCAGCGCCTCGCGTCTTTCCAGCGTGTTCAGGGCGGCCATGATCCTGAGACGCGTACTCTGATGGATGATGTCGTCGGCACTCATCAATTGGCTCCAACGCTGCGGACCTTGAGCTGTCACCCTACGGCTCTGCAGCTCGGGCAGTACTAACCATTCGCCTTTGTGAAAGACATCGAACACACTTGTCAGAATACTCTGGCATGCAGAGTAATCTGTCAATTCAGTGATGAAGCCAGGCTTGACAAGGTGATCGCCAGATCGGCGCATCGCATTGCACTTGTAATCCGAAGGGACCGGTCGCCTGCAAAAGATGATCATTCTCTATAAGCCGCAGCTCATGATATTCGCAGCCGAAGATCAATGCGCGAAGCTGCTTCCTGATCTTTGCAGCTTCATGGCAGGCGCGCCCACGCAGCGCATCGAGAATGTCGATGCCAAATTGCTGGCGATATCGGAAGATAACGCCATATTTTTGCGATGATGAGTGTGATCATGTGTCGATCGCAACGAAAATTTAAGCTGAGAAAATCATATCATTGCTTCGCTGGCTAGCGAGGCGCGAGTCAGATAAGCATGACACGCCGGGCCATTAACGGTCGTCGGCATAACGCAAGGGGCATCGCATGGCTAAGCAGTCATCAAAAGCGCCGGCATCCAAGGCACCGGCAAAGAAAGCACCTGTAAAAGCGGCGGCGGCGAAAGCCGCGACCGCGGTCAAGAAAGCAGCACCCGCTGCCAAGCCGAAGGCGGCAGCGCCGAAGGCAAAGGCGGCACCGGCCAAGAAGCCGGCAGCCAAGGCTGCCGCGAAACCGGCGGCGAAGAAGGCAGCGCCCGCCAAGGCCAGCGCCGCATCCGCAAAGAAGGCTGCACCGGCCAAGAAGGCCGCTCCGGCAAAGAAAGCCGCTCCGGCCAGGAAGCCGGCTGCCAAGGCCGCGACCAAGCCCGCTGCCAAGAAGGCAGCCCCTGCCAAGGCTCCGGCCAAGGCTGCCGCGGCGAAGTCTTCGGCACCGGTGAAGAAGGCGGCGCCAGCCGCCAAGAAAGCAGCGCCAGTGAAGGCCGCGAAGAAGTAGTCACGTTTCTTCGCGCCGGGGACCGTGTCGGCAGAAATGAGGGCAGGTGCCGTTGAGGCCTCGCGCCCTCTGCTCTGGCATTGGGGCGCAACGAGAGGGGCGGACGTCAGATATCTTTCGCAGCTCCCAGGACTTCGCCGCAGGGCGAAGTCCGGTGGGCTTTTTGTTGCGCGCTATCGTGCGGCGGCGGAACGATCGTTGGTCTTGTCCGGCCTGTCGGAGTGTTGCCGTCATCACATGTGGCGCATCCTGATCAAGGCGTACAAGAGACCAGGGCATGCAGGAGTGGTCGCCGGCTGCTGGCGGCTGGTTTTTCCGCTTCTGGCTGTTGCGCGGGGGAGGGCGCCCGGTCAACAGTGACGGGCTGCCAACAGGAACCCGATCATGCCGAAGCTGCTTTACGCCTCCACGTCCCCCTATAGTTCCAAGGTACGAATGGCGGCCCTTTATGCCGGCATCGCGGTCGACCTGGCGCCT
The DNA here is from genome assembly GCF_006440475.1 of Mesorhizobium sp. B2-6-1. Classification (NCBI taxonomy): domain Bacteria; kingdom Pseudomonadati; phylum Pseudomonadota; class Alphaproteobacteria; order Hyphomicrobiales; family Phyllobacteriaceae; genus Mesorhizobium; species Mesorhizobium sp. B2-6-1. Next base: position 8,178 of record NZ_VFUH01000015.1, on the reverse strand, counting down.
GTCAAAACCGAAGACAAGCCGGCGGAACTGATCGGCGCCAATCCGCTGGGCAAGATCCCCGTGCTGGTGCTCGACGACGGCCGCTCGATCCACGACAGCCGAGCCATCACCCAGCAGCTCAACCGGATGTCGAAGAGCGCGCTGTTTCCGCGCAATCCCGACAAGCGGCTGGAAGCGGAAGTGCTGGAAGCGTTGGCGGACGGCATCTGCGACTGTGCGCTGTCGATGGTTTATGAGCGCCGCACGCGGCCCGAGGAGATGGTCTACCAGCCCTGGCTCGATCGCCAGTGGGCGAAGATCACCGCCGCGCTCGATCTACTCAACGCCAATCCGCCGAAACTGCCGAAGAAGATCACCGCCGGCCAGATGGCGCTGCGCGCCTGCCTTGGCTACCTGGCGCTGCGTTTCGCCGGGAAATGGGAAAAAGGCCGCAACCGGCTGGTCCGCTGGGCCGCGCGCTTCGATGAGAAATTCCCGGACCTGAAACCCTGCGTTCCCGCGTGAGCGGCCGACAATAAAAAAGCCGGGCGCGAGGCCCGGCTTCTTCGTGTCGTGGCTTGAACGACTTAGAACTTCATACCGACGCCGAAGGTGACGCGGTTGTCGGTGGCCTTGACCTTGCCGATGCCATCGAAGTCCTTGCTGCCGAAGTCGGTGTAGCGGTATTCGACGCGGCCGAACACATTGTCGGTCAGCTTGATGTCGGTACCAAGACCGGCGGTCCAGCCGATCATGGTGGCGCGGTCGCTGGCGCCGAGGACGCTGTCCTCCACCTTCAGGCTCCTGCCGGCGAGACCACCGGTGCCGTACAGCAGGATTTCCGGGGTCACAGCGTAGCCGAGACGGGCACGCAGCGAGCCTTCGAAGCCGGCCTTGGAATCGATGCCATTATCGTCGCCCTTGACGCCGTTGTAGCCGAGTTCGGCTTCACCGCCGTAGACGAAGTTCTCCTGCTGCCACTGATAGCCGCCGAAGACGCTGCCGATGAAGCCCTTGGTATCGGTTTCAACGTCGAAATCCTTTTCCTTGGTACGGCCGCTGAAGCCATAGCCAAGATTAAGACCGGCATAGGGGCCGGCCCAGGACGCGACGGGCAGTTCGGCGACCGGGGCAGGCGCCGGCGGCTCTTCCTGGACCACATCGGCGGCATAGGCAGTTCCACCGAGGGCGAAGAGCCCGAGCGCTACGGCCAGCGGCCGTGCGAATTTGAGATTGGCTTGCATTGTTGTTTACTCCTTAAGCCACAGGACACAGGCTTGTTCTTACGATCGCCCATCAACCCGTCCGGGGGGTGAAACGGATCTGGCGTTCGTCGGTTCCAAATGTCGTGTCGAAATACGGCTGAAGCGAACCTGAACTTGGGTCATTCCCCGGCGCGAATGAGGCAGAAATTTGGCGTTGCATCTTCGCAACAGCGAAATGTCAGCAGATTGGCCGTGCTGCACCGCAGGTGGCTTGGTGCAAGGAGTCCAGCCTCCTATATTGTGTTGAGGCCGGCTCATTGCCGGCCGGCTCGAGATGCCGAACCGGCCGTTTCGCCACAATGTTGCCGCAGCTGCGAACGCCATTTGACGGGTGGCGGGCCATAATTTGCCGGCGCCCTCCTTCGCGCCGAAACCGAGGATTGACAACAGATGAGCAAAGCCACCGCGGCGCTGGTGACGGGCGGGGCAAAACGGATCGGTAGCGCGATTGTCGAGGATCTCGCCGCCCACGGTTTTGCCGTCGCCATTCACTGCAACCGCTCGCGCGACGACGCGGATGCGCTTGCCCAGCGGATCAACCGCGCCGGCGGCCACGCCGCCGTGGTCGCCGCCGATCTGACCGACATGGCCGAGGTCGGCGACCTGGTCGGCCGCGCCGAAGCCGCGCTCGGGCCGATCTCGCTGCTGGTCAACAACGCTTCGCTGTTCGAGGACGATTCGGTTCTTGACTTCGACTGGGAGGCCTGGGACCGCCACTTCGCTATTCATGTGAAGACCCCGGCGCTGTTGGCGCAGAACTTTGCCCGGGCCCTGCCGGACAGGCGAGAGGGGCTGATCGTCAACATGATCGACCAGCGTGTCTGGCGGCCGACGCCGCGCTACTTCTCCTATGCGCTGTCGAAGTCCGCCTTGTGGACGGCAACCCAGATGATGGCGCAGGCGCTCGGCCCGCGCATCCGCGTCAACGCCATCGGTCCCGGCCCGACCTTGAAGAACGCGCACCAGGACGACAGCGACTTTGCCGCGCAACTCGCCGGTCTCATTTTGAAACGCGGCCCGCAATTGCCGGAATTCGGCGCCACAATCCGCTATCTCTGGGAAGCCCGCTCGGTTACCGGGCAGATGATCGCGCTTGATGGCGGCCAGCATCTTGCATGGCGCACACCTGATGTGACAGGCATGACGGAATGAGTCCCGCAGAGCAGAAACACAAGATGCGTGGCGGCGCCGACGATCTGCCACCCGAAATCGACCTCGAGGACGAGGCGGCGGAGGAGACCGTCGAACCGGCCGGCCCGGACGTCGCCTTCACCGCCATCGACTGGACGCCGCATGCCGGCGATGCCGACGGCATGGTCGGCGCCGAAGTGATCCAGACGCTGGTCAAGCGGCTGCCCAATGCGCCGGGCGTCTACCGCATGATGAATGCCAATGGCGACGTGCTCTATGTCGGCAAGGCCCGCAGCCTGAAGAAGCGCGTCACCAATTACGCGCAAGGCCGCTTCCACACCAACCGCATCGGCCGCATGGTGCGCGAGACCGCGACGATGGAGTTCGTCGTCACCCGCACCGAGATCGAGGCGCTGCTGTTGGAGGCCAACCTCATCAAGCGGCTGCGGCCACGTTTCAACGTGCTGATGCGCGACGACAAGTCGTTTCCCTACATTCTCTTGACGGGCGACCATGTCTCGCCCGGCATCTACAAGCATCGCGGCGCGCGTTCGCGCAAAGGTGATTATTTCGGCCCCTTCGCTTCCGCGGGCGCGGTCGGCCGCACCATCAATTCCTTGCAGCGCGCCTTCCTCCTGAGGAGTTGCACCAACTCCTTCTACGAGAACCGCACGCGGCCTTGCCTGCTCTATCAGATCAAGCGCTGCGCCGGTCCGTGCACCGGCGAGATTTCGCATAGCGACTATGCCGAGCTGGTTGCCGAGGCGAAGGATTTTCTTTCCGGCCGCAGCCAGAAGGTGAAGACCGAGATTTCGGCCGCCATGCAGCAGGCCTCGCAAGACCTCGATTTCGAGCGCGCCGCCATCTATCGAGACCGGCTGGCGGCACTCTCGCACGTGCAGAGCCACCAGGGCATCAATCCGCAGACCGTCGACGAGGCCGATGTCTTCGCAATCCATCAGGAGGGCGGCCAGGTCTGCATCCAGGTGTTCTTCTTCCGCACCGGCCAGAACTGGGGCAACCGCGCCTATTTTCCGAAGGCCGATCCGGCGCTGGAAGGGGCCGAGGTGCTGGGCTCGTTCCTGGCGCAGTTCTATGACGACAAGCCGACGCCGCGCGCCGTTCTGCTGTCGCACGCCGTGGAGGACCAGGAACTGTTGGCCGAGGCGCTCTCGACCCGCGCCGGCCGCAAGGTGTTGATCTCGGTGCCGCAGCGCGGCGAGAAGAAGGACCTGACCGACAACGCGTTGCAAAATGCCCGCGAGGCGCTCGGCCGTCGGCTGGCCGAAACCTCGACGCAGGCCAGGTTGCTCGCCGGCTTCGCCGAGACCTTCGGGCTCGAAAAGCCGCCGGTGCGCATCGAGGTCTACGACAATTCGCACATCATGGGCACCAACGCCGTCGGCGCCATGGTCGTCGCCGGGCCGGAAGGTTTTGTGAAGAACCAGTACCGGAAATTCAATATCCGCTCGACCGAGATCACGCCCGGCGACGATTTCGGCATGATGCGCGAAGTGATGGAGCGGCGGTTTTCACGATTGCTCAAGGAGCATGGCGATGTGACACCCAATGATGCCGCGGCAGGCGAGGCGGACAGCGATGAGGGCGACATGTCGGGCGGCTTCCCTGCCTGGCCCGACGTCATCCTGATCGATGGCGGCCAGGGCCAGATGAGCGCCGTGCGCAAGATCCTCGCCGATCTCGGCATCGAGGACCGGGTCGTGGCCATCGGCATCGCCAAGGGCCAGGACCGCGACGCGGGCCGCGAGCGCTTCTTCGTCAAGGGCAGGGACTCGTTTTCGCTGCCGGTACGCGACCCGGTGCTCTATTTTGTCCAGCGCCTACGCGACGAGGTTCACCGTTTCGCCATCGGCTCGCACCGGGCCCGCCGCAAGAAGGAGATGGTCAAGAGCCCGCTCGACGAGATCGGCGGCATCGGCCCCAGCCGCAAACGGGCGCTGCTGATGCATTTCGGCACCGCCAAGGCGGTCGGTCGCGCGGCAATCGAGGACCTGGTAAAGGTCGACGGCATTTCCGAGCAGGTGGCCAGACTGGTTTACAACCATTTTCACGAGAACTGATGCATGTCGCCCGAAAGCGACCGTCGGCTCCCGGGCGAAGCAAGGAGCGGCGCGGCGTAGCCCGCGAGATGACAAGATTGGCCTATTTTTGCTGGCCAATCGATTTTGGCCTGTTGACCCCCTACATCAGCTTCTGATTTGAGTACGCAGGCAGAAAGAGTTCCCCCGGATATGGCTCAGCGCGCGTTTAACCTCCCGAACATCCTCACCTACGCCCGCATTATCGCGGTGCCGCTGGTGGTGCTGTGCTTCTTCCTCGAGGGGCATCTGAAGTCGAGCGACTTCGCCCGCTGGTCGGCGCTGATCATTTTCCTGCTGGCGTCCATCACCGACTATTTCGACGGCTATTTCGCCCGCGCCTGGAAGCAGACCTCGAACATCGGCAAGATGCTCGACCCCATTGCCGACAAGCTGCTGGTCGCGACATGCCTGCTGCTGCTTGCCGCTGACACCGACCGCCATGCCGGCATTGCCGGCTGGTCGCTGTGGGCGGCGATCATCATCCTGTGCCGCGAAATCCTGGTTTCGGGCCTGCGCGAATATCTGGCGGCGCTCAAGGTCTCCGTGCCGGTGACGCAGCTTGCCAAATGGAAGACCACGATCCAGATGGTCGCCATCGCCTTCCTGCTCGCCGGTCCGGCCGGCGACAAGATTTTTCCGCTGACCACACAGACCGGCCTGGTGCTGTTGTGGATCGCCGCCCTGGTTACGCTTTACACCGGCTATGACTATTTCCGTGCCGGCCTCAAGCACATCATGGACGAATAGGATGACGAAGCTCATCTACTTCGCCTGGGTGCGGGAGCGAATCGGCAAGCCGGACGAAGACGTGGACTTGCCGCATGGCGTCGAGACGGTCGCGGACCTCTTGCGCTGGCTGAAGTCGCGCGGCGAGGAATACGAGCATGCGCTGCAATATCCCGACGTGATCCGCGTCGCTATCAACCAGGAACATGTCGAGCACGGCGAAAAGATATCTGGCGCGCGCGAGATCGCGCTGTTTCCGCCGATGACCGGGGGCTGAGATGGCCGGCGCGGTCGTACCTGTCGTGCGCGTCGAGGCGCAGGATTTTGACGTCGCCGCCGAAATCGCCAGACTGACGCAAGGCCGCGCCGACATCGGCGCTGTGGTCACCTTCTCGGGCCTGTGCCGTGACGAGCAGGGGACGCTCTCGGCCCTTGAGCTCGAGCATTATCCGGGTATGGCAGAGGCCGAAATCGCCCGCATCGCGGCCGAAGCGGTTCAGCGCTGGCCGCTGCAGGGCATCACCGCCATCCACCGTCATGGCAAGATCCGGCCAGGCGAGAACATCGTGCTGGTGGTGGCGGCCTCCGTGCATCGGCAAGCCGCGTTCGAGGCGGCGAATTTCCTCATGGATTATCTGAAGTCGCAGGCTCCCTTCTGGAAAAAGGAGCATCATGCCGACGGCTCCGAGGGCGGCTGGGTCGAGGCCAAGGAGAAAGACGAGCAGGCGGCAGGGCGCTGGAAAAGGCCACCGTCCGAATAATTTTGCATCAGCCACGCATTGACCGCAATCCTTTGGCCAATTCGTTGTTGGTCAGCCTGGGCTGTGGCCAGCCCGGGGAAGGGAGATGGTCGTGCTGGACAGGATAGCGGAGTTCTTCGTCTTCGGTTTCGTGCCTCTGGTCGTCGGTATACTGGCCGTGCCGGAACTCTCCGTGGCCGCCGAAAAAGCCCTGAAAGGCGAGGTGACCTACCGCGAGCGCATCGCTTTGCCGCCCAATGCCGTGCTCTCGGTCCAGCTTGCCGATGTCTCGTTGGCCGACGCGCCCGCCAAAATCGTCGGCGAACAGAAGCTGACGCCGGCAGGCCAGGTGCCGATCAGCTTTGCGGTCAAATTCGATCCGTCCCGGATCCAGCGGCGGATGACCTATGCGTTGCAGGCCCGCATCACCGTCGGCGACAGGCTCCTGTTCATCTCGGATGAGCGCCATCAAGTCGATCCGCTGACCGATGCGCCGCAAACAATCATGCTCAAGATGGTGACGCCAAGTCCCGAGCCCACTGCTTCCGTTCTCGATCAGCTTTGGCTTCTCGATTATGTCGACGGCGTAGCCATCACCGCATCGCAAGCGACATTCCGGGTGAGTGAAGCAGGCAAGGCCGACGGCAACGGTCCCTGCAACAGCTATTTTGCCACCGCCAACCTCGATGGCCAGAAGATCGCGATCAGCGACATCGGCTCGACCTACAAGGCCTGCGCGCCCGAGGTGATGGCGGAGGAAAAAGCGCTGTTCGAGGCTCTGGCAAAGGCGGCTTCGTATAAAGTCGATGCCGGCAAGTTGACCATCGCCGACGGGAACGGCCGCGAGATCCTGCGTTTCAGCGCCGCGAGCTGATGCCGTGAAACCCTGTCGGCGGAGGTCAGCCGCCCATTTTTTCGAACACGGCGCCATAGTGGTAGGGCGGCACCTCGACCAGCTCGATGAATTTGAGGCCGGCCGCCTCGACGGCCGTAATGGTCTGTTCCGGCGATATCCTCAATTCGGTCTTCGGTCCGCGGGGCTCGCCGAGCACCGTGGTTTGTTCACGCGGCTGCTGATGCCAGTTGACGACAACAAAGCGTCCGGCAGGGACGAGCGCTTCGCTAACGGCTCGCGCCAGCCGTGGCCGGTCCGGCACGCCGTGGAAGGCGTTTGCCATGAAGATGAAATCGACGGGGCGGGATATCAGGCTCGCGAGTTCATAGGCATCGCCCGCTACGAGATCGAAATTCCTCGTGCCGTTTTCATTGAGCCGGCGACGGGTGACGTCGAGCAGGTCGGTATCGATATCGATGCCGACGACATGGCGGGCGACCCTGGCGATGGGCAACGTAAACCAGCCGTCGCCACAGCAGAGGTCGGCCACCTCCATGCCCGGCTTCAGTCCCGTTGACGAAAGCACGGCACCGGGGTCGGGCCACAGCACCTCCCACCAGCCGCTCGATGGCATCTCGGTGCCCTGGAAGAAGCCGGGAATGGTGCTGGTCATGCTTCGCCGGCTCCCTGTGCCTGACCGACTTTAGCGCGGGCAAGGGTTCAACGGCAGTGCCGGATCGATCCGTTTCAATGAAAAAGGCCGGCAATCCGCCGGCCTTTTTCGGTCACAATGCCAGGGTCGGCTCAGCCGACGATCTCGGTGTCGGAGAACCAGTACTTGATCTCCTGCGCGGCGGTTTCCGGCGCGTCTGAACCGTGCACCGAATTCTCGCCGATCGACAGCGCATGCACCTTGCGGATGGTGCCTTCGGCGGCGTTGGCCGGGTTGGTGGCGCCCATCACCTCACGGTTCCTGGCAATGGCGTTCTCGCCTTCCAGCACCTGCACGATCGTCGGCGCCGACGACATGAATTCCACCAGCTCGCCGAAGAACGGACGATCCTTGTGGACGGCGTAAAAACCTTCCGCCTCACGGCGGCTCATCCAAACGCGGCGCGAAGCGATGACGCGCAGACCGGCATCTTCCAGCATCTTGGTGATGGCGCCGGTGAGATTGCGCCGCGTTGCGTCCGGCTTGATCATGGAAAAGGTGCGTTCGAGCGCCATTGGGTCGTCCTTGTCTGGTTGGATTGGGAGTGGCGGGCTCTATACAAGCCGGCCGGCTCATTGCCAAGAGGAAGTCGACAGAGGTGTCGTAAGCACATGAGTTGTCCGGATTAGGTAGCACGTGAGTTGTCCGGTTTTATCGCCAGCGGATGGAGGCTGGGGATGAAGCGGAC